>NZ_AVSV01000001.1 GCF_000498355.1 Clostridium sp. Ade.TY
TGTTCTTCAAGGGGTCTTACTAGCTTACGCTATGGGAAATCTCATCTTGAGGTGGGCTTCACGCTTAGATGCTTTCAGCGTTTATCCCTTCCCGACTTAGCTACCCAGCTATGCTCTTGGCAGAACAACTGGTACACCAGAGGTCAGTCCATCCCGGTCCTCTCGTACTAAGGACAGCTCCTCTCAAATTTCCTACGCCCGCGACGGATAGGGACCGAACTGTCTCACGACGTTCTGAACCCAGCTCGCGTGCCGCTTTAATGGGCGAACAGCCCAACCCTTGGGACCTACTTCAGCCCCAGGATGCGACGAGCCGACATCGAGGTGCCAAACCTCCCCGTCGATGTGAACTCTTGGGGGAGATCAGCCTGTTATCCCCGAGGTAGCTTTTATCCGTTGAGCGATGGCCCTCCCACGAGGTACCACCGGATCACTAAGCCCGACTTTCGTCCCTGCTCCACTTGTGGGTGTCGCAGTCAGGCTCCCTTCTGCCTTTGCACTCTTCGAACGATTTCCGACCGTTCTGAGGGAACCTTTGGGCGCCTCCGTTACTTTTTAGGAGGCGACCGCCCCAGTCAAACTGCCCACCTAACAATGTCCAGTCACCAGTTTCATGGCGTCCTGTTAGAATTCCAGTAATATCAGGGTGGTATCCCAAGGATGACTCCATTAGGACTGACGTCCTAACTTCCCAGTCTCCCACCTATCCTGTACAGATAATACCGAAATTCAATGCTAAGCTACAGTAAAGCTCTACGGGGTCTTTCCGTCCAATCGCGGGTAGCGAGCATCTTCACTCGCACTACAACTTCGCCGGATTTGCAGTTGAGACAGTGCCCAAGTCATTACGCCATTCGTGCGGGTCAGAACTTACCTGACAAGGAATTTCGCTACCTTAGGACCGTTATAGTTACGGCCGCCGTTTACTGGGGCTTAAGTTCACACCTTCGCTTGCGCTAAGTGTTCCCCTTAACCTTCCAGCACCGGGCAGGCGTCAGCCCCTATACATCAGCTTTCGCTTTAGCAGAGACCTGTGTTTTTGCTAAACAGTTGCTTGGGCCTATTCTCTGCGGCCTGCTCTCGCAGGCACCCCTTCTCCCGAAGTTACGGGGTCAATTTGCCTAGTTCCTTAACTGCAATTCTTCCGCCGGCCTTAGGATTCTCTCCTCATCTACCTGTGTCGGTTTGCGGTACGGGCACTACTTCTCTCTCTAGATGCTTTTCTTGGAAGCATGGAATCAGATACTTCGGTTCCGTAGAACCTTCCCCATCACGCCTCAGGATTGTTAAAGCGGATTTGCCTACCTTAACTCCCTAAACGCTTAGACTAACATCCAATAGTTAGCACATCCTATCCTTCTCCGTCACACCATCGATAATAACGATTATAGTGGTATCGGAATATCAACCGATTGTCCATCACCTACGCCTTTCGGCCTCGGCTTAGGTCCCGACTAACCCTCAGCGGACGAACCTTCCTGAGGAAACCTTAGATATTCGGCCTGTAGGATTCTCACCTACATCTCGCTACTGATGCCAACATTCTCACTTGTAATCAGTCCACCGCTCCTTACGGTACGACTTCAGCCCGATTACAACGCTCCTCTACCGCTCACACTAAGTGTGAACCCGTAGCTTCGGTGGTAAGTTTAGCCCCGTTACATTTTCGGCGCAGGATCTCTCGACTAGTGAGCTATTACGCACTCTTTCAATGAGTGGCTGCTTCTAAGCCAACATCCTAGTTGTCTTAGAAATCCCACATCCTTTCCCACTTAACTTACACTTTGGGACCTTAGCTGACGATCTGGGCTGTTTCCCTTTTGACCACGGATCTTATCATTCGTAGTCTGACTGCCGAACTAAAAGTATGTGGCATTCGGAGTTTGATAAGGTTCGGTAAGCGCTATGCCCCCTAGCCCATTCAGTGCTCTACCTCCACTACTCACATTCGACGCTAGCCCTAAAGCTATTTCGAGGAGAACCAGCTATCTCCGAGTTCGATTGGAATTTCTCCGCTATCCACAGCTCATCCCATGCTTTTTCAACAGCAACGTGGTTCGGTCCTCCACGAGGTTTTACCCTCGCTTCAACCTGGCCATGGATAGGTCACCCGGTTTCGGGTCTACAGCATGCAACTAGTCGCCCTATTAAGACTTGGTTTCCCTTCGGCTCCGTACCTTAAGTACTTAACCTTGCTACATACCGTAACTCGTTGGCTCGTTCTACAAAAAGCACGTCATCACCCTCATAAGGGGCTTTGACCGGTTGTAGGCACACGGTTTCAGGTTCTATTTCACTCCCCTCCCGGGGTTCTTTTCACCTTTCCCTCACGGTACTGCTTCACTATCGGTCATCAGGTAGTATTTAGCCTTGGGAGGTGGTCCTCCCTGCTTCCCACAAGGTTTCACGTGTCTCGTGGTACTCTGGATCAGAACTTTAGGTCTTCTCGTTTCACATACAGGACTATTACCTTCTACGGTCCAACTTTCCAGTTGTGTTCTGTTACAATAGCCTCCTAAGTTAATGTTCTGTCCGCAACCCCAAAGATAAATCTTTGGTTTGGGCTCTTTCCTTTTCGCTCGCCGCTACTAAGAAAATCGATTTTTCTTTCTCTTCCTCTAGGTACTTAGATGTTTCAGTTCCCTAGGTTACCCTCATATAGCTATGTATTCACTATATGATACATGGGGTTCACCCATGTGAGTTCCCTCATTCGGAAATCTCCGGATCTCTGGCTATGTGCGCCTACCCGAAGCTTATCGCAGCTTATCACGTCCTTCATCGGCTCCTGATGCCAAGGCATTCACCATGCGCCCTTTGTAGCTTGACCTATTTAGTCAATTCAAAAT
>NZ_AVSV01000002.1 GCF_000498355.1 Clostridium sp. Ade.TY
ATAATTTCTCCCCCTTATTTCTGTAAAAATATTTTATTCATTAATTATTCAAGCAAATAATATGCCATTATTCCTTTTAATTTTTGTTATTTTTTTGAATAATTATACATTTAAAAACGCATTTATTAATTATTTTTGTATTTTTATTCATTGAACATATAAAAATTTATCAATATGATAATAAACTTATCATATTGATAACATTTACAAAACTACTATTTATGCTGTATTTATACTATATTATAACTTTTTATTATTTTGATAATGAATATTTATTTATATTTTTTATTTATATTGCACTTTATAGCAATAATAAACAAATGTTCATAATTTATTGTTAGTTTGATTAAATTTTTCATAAAATAAAAAGAAACTAATTACTATAGTTTCTTTTTATTTATATATAAAGCTTTTATTTTTTAATTACTTATTTTTCATTCTGTTTTTTTCTTCTAATTTTTATTAATTTACTTCCTACTGCACTTGTTGAAACTCCAAGTAAAAACATTCCGCCTCCAAATGTTGTAGCTAATGTCCTCTTTAAATCATCTCCATTTATAGTAATATCTTCTGGTTTATACTCATTTACTAACTTCATAGTATCCTCTAAAAGTTTTACACCGAAATCAATATCCATATTCATAGGTATTATGTGGGCATAAACTTTTATTTCATCTTCAATGCTACTTATTTTAAATCTATAAGCTTTTATATTTTTATCTTTATCTTCATCTACAAGTTCGAGCTCAACATCTTTTCCATTAATCTTTATTTTTATATCATTCATAAGATCCATTCCTGAAAATCTTAATGTTATATATTTTATTCCATCTACTTCTTGTATAAAAGAAGTTTCATTTAAATATTTTCTAGCCATATTTTTTCCAACAGAACTATCACTTATAATTTCATTTTTTATTGTATATTCCTTATAACTTTCTTTAGCTAAAGTTTTCATTTTTTCTTTATTATTTTTATCCTTCTCACTTTCATTTTTAGAAGAAGTATTATTTTCCTCTTTAGAACCTTCTAAAATATTATCTATATTTGGAATATTCAAATTTGTATTTGGCTTTGATTCTGGTAAAAATCCTATTTGTGTCATTGTACTTTGCAAAAATTTTACTCCAAATTCTATGTCTTCTCCTAAAGCCTCTATATGCATTTTAAACTTTACGCTATCATTTAAACTACCAATTTTAAATTGTATATCCATTAGATTATTAGAAGTATCATTTTTTAGAATAGTATAATTAATATTCTTACCATTTAGTAAAACTCTTATATTTGACATTAAATTAGTTCCTGAAATGCTCATAGTTATATATTTATTTCCATTTTTAACTTCCATATAATTTGTTTTTGCTATAACGCCTCTTGCTGCTGCATATCCTATTTCACTATCAGTAATTATTTGGTTTTGCATTTTATAAAGTTCTTTATTTATAGTTTCATCTTTTTCAATTGATGAATTACCACCATTATTATTAGGTTTATTTATATTATTTTCTCCACTCTCTGGTTTATTATTATCTGTATTAGGTTTATTATTTTCTTGTCCATTATTATCTGGCTTTTCACTTTCACCTGGTTTATCACTTTCACCCGGCTTTTCTTGATCTGAATTATTTTCATAATCTTCTTCAATCTTTAAAGTGTCTTCTTTAAGCAAAAATCTAAAACTAACATTCATTCCAGTAAAAGGAGTTGAACTTATAATAATTTTATCTTTTATAGAATTAATTTTAAACTCATAGGTAATTTTATCTTTAGTCTCATCTAGTATTTTTAATTCTGCATTTTCATCATTAACATTTACCTTAACATCTTTCATCATACTCTTATTTGTAAATGTTGCTATTACAAATATCTCTCCACCTAAAACTCTTAAAGAAGAATCTTTTTCTAAAAATTTTCTAGCCATAGAGTCTTTGTCTTCATTAATATGAAATGCGTCATTTTCTATTTTATAAACTCCATCTTTTAATTTATCTTCTTTATTAATCCCACTACCATTTATTATTTCATTTAAATTATTTGCACTTGCAGGTACAGATATAGAAAAAACTAAACAACCTGCAATAATTAATGATATAACTTTATTATTCATTTTTAAAATCCCCCACTTATTTAAATATATGTCTTATAAATTCATACGGTTTGTATATAACAAGCCTTGGTCCTGAAAATCTCATTACCTCTTTTATCTTTTCTTTCATATCTTTTTTATAACAATGAATAGGACACTTACTACAAGATTTTTTATTATCTCCAAATTTGCAATAAGTAAGTCTCTTATGAGCATAATCTAAAAGTTCTTTACATTCTTCACATAACTCACTATTATTTTTACCATGCTTTTTATTACAATAAATTTCAATCATAAACTTTACTATTTTCTTTTCCTTATAAACCCTTCCCTGCTTTGACATTTATATTAACCCCTTTGAAGATCTTCTTCTTTTATAGTTTTAATTCTAAACATAAAATACCAATATTTACTTATCATAACTAATACTATAAATGCCTTTGCTATAAGAGAATCTAATATTATTAGTGGAAATAACATCATTAAATCAGCAAATAATAATATAGTAATTTTTTGTTTCATTGTCATGGATCTATTTTGGGCAAAGCTTTCTAAATATTTTTTATAAATTTTAGTTCCTTTAAACCATCTATCAAATTTTTCAGAGCCTCTTACAAAACAAAAAGATGCAAGTAATAAAAATGGTGTCGTTGGTAAAATTGGTAAAATTACTCCTATTGTTCCTAATCCAAAAGATAAAAAACCAATAGTAATATAAATTGCTCTTTTAAATTTATTCATTCCAAACTTCCTCCTATACTATTTCTTTTACTAACTTTTTGTTTTTTAATCTAAATGTTTTATTACATATAGATGCAGTTGATTTTCTATGAGTTATAAGTATTATAGTTTTATTATTTTTATTTTCTTTAATTGATTTTAATATTTCCCCTTCATTTAAAGTATCTAAATTACTTGTTGGCTCATCTAATATTAATGTATTTCCTTTACTTAAAAATGCTCTAGCAAGTCCAATCCTTTGCTTTTCTCCAGATGAAAGATATCCTCCAAGTTCACCAACCTTTGTTTTATACCCTTTTGGAAGACTAACTATAAATTCATGTATAGCTGCCTTTCTTGAAGCTTCCTCAACTTCTTCTTTAGTTGCATTTTCATTTCCTATTTTTATATTATCTAAAATAGTTTCATTGAAAAGATATGTTTCTTGACTCATTAAAACTTGATTATCTCTAAGCGCCTTTGTTTCTAATGATTTTAAATTCTCATCTCCAAATGTTATTTTTCCAGACCTTGTATCAAAAAATCTCATAAGTAACTTTACAAAAGTACTTTTCCCACTACCACTTTCTCCAACTATAGCTAGACTTTCTCCCTTTTTAATATGTATATTTATATTTTTTAATATATCTTCTCTATCTTTATAAGAGAAAGTAACATCATCGTATTTTATATCTGTATTATTTAAAATTCTATCCCCTGGATTCTCTATAACTTCTGGTTTTTCATCTAAAAGATTAAATAATCTTTCTGCTGATGCAAATGTCTGAAGTAAATTATTAGATAAATTACTTAAAGCAACTACTGGTCCAAAAGATGATGATAATATTACTATTGCCAAAATCATTTCTCCAAAATTAACTTTTCCATATGAATAAAGATATAAGCCTAATATTGTAAACCCTATCATTCCAATCATTATTGTAAAATCTGTTGTCGCTCTTATTACACCTTCATGAAACTTTATTTTATTTTGCTTACTATTTAATTCTTCTGAAAGTCTATGAATAGTTTCTTTTCTTTTTTCTCCATTTTTAAAAATTAAAACTTCTTTAAGCCCTCTTAAAGAATCTAAAAGATAAGAATTTGTTTCTCCAAATTTATTTCTATATTCCATTCCTGCCTTTTTCCCAATTTTTGATGTAAAATAAGGAATTAAAAGTCCTATTATAATGTAAAGTGAACATGATAATATTCCATAATATGGATTTATACTATAAAGAACTATTGTTATAATTAAATTTGTAATTATTGCTATTGAGATTGGTGCAATTGTATGTGCATAAAATACTTCTAAAAGTTCAATATCTGATGTAATTAATGATATTAAATTTCCTTTTTCTTTTCCTTCTAACTTTGCTGGTGCAAGTTTTCTAAGTACAGTAAAAACTTTATCTCTTAATATAACTAATATCTTAAATGCAATATAATGTCCTGAAAGCTGCTCTATATATCTTAAAGGTCCTCTTAAAATAGCACATAAAGCTATTATCATAATTGCTGTAATAAATGATATTTTAAATCCAGAATCAATTACTAATAATATAGCTACTGCACTAAAAGAAGCTATTGATATAGCAGCTAAAAAACCTAAAACTCCCATAGTTATTGTTATACACATATAAGGAATTAATGGTTTAAGTTCTAAAATTAATCTTTTCATAATTAAAAATCCTGATTTTCTCTCCATTTAAACTACCATTTTCCTTTCTAATAATTCCTGTTCTTTTATCATTTTAAAATATCTTTCTTTATTATTTAAAAGTTCCATATGGGTTCCGTATTCTAATATTTCACCATTTTCTAGAAGATATATTTTATCAGCATTTTTTACATTTGCTAATCTATGTGAAATTACAATTACTGTTTTTTCTTTAGCTAACTCATTTATAGCTTTCCATATTATTTCTTCTGATTCTACGTCAATATTTGATGTTGCTTCATCAAATATATAAATATCTCTATTTGCAATTACTGCTCTTGCTAAAGCTAATCTTTGTTTTTGACCACCAGATAAAAGTGATCCTCCTTCTCCAACTTTAGTATTTAATCCATCTTTTAAAGTATCAATAAAAGATTTAAGATTAGCTATTTTCAAAGCATATTGAATATCATTATTACTTAAATCTTCTTTTCCGATTTTTAAATTATCTAAAATAGTTCCATTAAATATATAACTGTTAGTACTTACAAGCATTATTTTGTCATATAAATCATTTAATGATATATTATTTATATTTTTATTATTAAAAAGAATTTCACCTTTATTTACTACATAAGCATTCATTAAAAGGTTAGCAATTGTACTTTTTCCACTTCCGCTTTTACCAACTATTGCTGTAAAACTATTATTTTTTATTTTCATTGATACATTTTTAATAACATCTCTCTTTCCATCATAAGAAAATGTTACATTATTAATATTAATATCAACTTCTTCTAATAAATCTAATTTACAATTTGTATTTCTAACTCTTTCTTCACTATCTAATAATTCAAATATTTTATCTGATGCAGCTACACCATTCATAGCAACATGGAAAAATGATCCTAAAAGCCTTAATGGAATAAAAAATTCTGATGAAATTAAAATTATAACTACAGTTTCACCTAAATTTATATTTCCATTTTTAAAGGAATAAAGTGCAACAATTGACCCAAGAGCTGCTCCTCCAAAAGCTATAAGATCCATAACTGTTATTGAATTAAGTTGCATACTTAATACTTTCATTGTTATTTTTCTAAAGTTTTCTGCCTCATCATTCATTTTTTTATGTTTTTTTTCATCAATATTAAATACTTTTAACGTTGTTAATCCCTGAAGATTTTCTAAGAATGTTTCACCAAGATTAGAATAGTTATTCCAATAATTTTTAAGAAGTTTTTTTGCAAATTTCATTATTGCAATGATGGATATTGGTATTAATGGAACACATAATATAAATATTATTGCAGATTTAAATGAAATAAATGAAATTACAAAAAATAATGTTATAGGCGCTAAAAGTGAATAAAATAACTGAGGTAAATATTTACCAAAATATATTTCTAAAGCCTCAACTCCCTCTATTGCACTTTGAACTATTGAAGATGTGGATAATTTTTTATTATAATTTAGTCCTAATTTTAAGAGTTTATTATATATTTCATCTCTAAGTTTTATCTTTACAATATCTGAAGATTTATTAGAAAAATATCCATACATAATATTAGCTAAAAACCTTATTATTAATAATCCCACAAAAACTAATAAATAAATTATTATATCTCCCTTTATGAACGCTTTAAAATTATGTAATAAATTTTCAGTATAAAATGCTTTATTTATAATTTTACCTATTAAAAGTACCATAATTAAATTACATATAGTCGTTATTAGACTTGAAAGCACAGTGAGTTTTATGTACTTTTTTGATTCACTACAAAGATTAATTAATCTTTTATTAATCATCATATTAAAAATCCCCTTTCTAATTATTTCGATGATATTTTATCATAATTGATATCGATTATCAATATCTTATAATAAAAAAGTTATTTTTTGTTTTTATATAATACTTTATATTTTTATCTACAAATAAAAAAGGAACTTTATAAATAAAGCTCCTTCTCTTATATAATTTATTTTTATTTTAAACAAAACCTTTTTTTGATCTTATCCTTTTTTTCTTTTTTAAAGATTTATTATATTTTTTCATATCTTTCTCTAAATCTTTTTCTATATATTTTCCCATATGTTTTTGTAAATATTTTTTATAAAACTTTCTATTTACAAGCCACTTATTAAATTTTTTAGAACCTCTGGCAAAACATACTCCTGCAAGAACTAAAAATATAGCCCCTGGCATTATAGGTAATATTCCACCAATCAGTGCTAGAATCATGCATATAATCCCTAAAAAAATATATAATGCTCTCTTTGCTTCTCCCATTTTAAGTCACCTTACTTTAAACTATTTAACTTCTTTATAAGTTTACATCAAATTTTTTTATATTTATATATTATAATTTATATTTTACACCTTATTAAAAATATGTTAATTCAAGATTATATTTTTTCTAATATACTACATTTTATTAAAAATTAAAACATGTAAATATTTATATACTTACATGTTTTATCTAATTATTCTCTAAAAAGTTCTTTATATTTTTTTAAACTTCTTATACAGTCTAATTCTTTATCTTCTTTCATATAATCAATAAAAAAATCATTTAATTCTATTGACTTAATAACCCCTTCTAAAGCTTTTTCTTTTTCTCCAATTAAGGCATAAAAACAAGCTCTATTATAATAAAGAAATCCTTCATATTCATTATTTTTTATACCTTCTGTTATTATTTCTATTGCTTTTTTATAGTTACCTTTTTCTCTATATAACACTCCTAAGTTTAAATAACTATAAGGATACTTTTCATTATTTTCTATAGATTTTCTATAATACTTTTCTGCCTCTTCAATATTTCCTAACCTTTTTTGAACTACACCCATATTAAACAATATTCTATATTGCTTAGAATTTATTGATAAAGCTTTTTTATTATAATTTTCACTTTCATCTAATCTATCTAATTCTTCCATTATACAGGCTAAATTAGCATTGGCCCACAAATCATTTTCATTTATTTCCAAAACCTTTTTGTATAATTTTATTGCTTCTTCTTTATTGCCTTCTTCATCATATATATTTGCAAGAAAAAAATATGCTTTATCATATGACTTATTTAATTCTATAGCTTTGTAATAATATTTCTTTGCATCTTCAAAAAATCCATCTTCATCATATAATGTACCAAGTCCATAATATGCACGTGGTTCTTCACTATCTATATGTATTACTTCTCTATATTTTTCCTCTGCTAAATCTAATTGTTCTAATTCATGATATAAAAGTGCCATATCTAAAAGTAGCTCAATATCATTTTTTTCATCTAATAAATTATATGCTTTTTTATAAAATTGAAGTGCTTTTAATTTATTTCCTTCTTCCTTAAAATTTCTAGCTACATTTATATGATTATCAAATAAATAATTCATATCTATTGTCCTTTCTTTAATCATTGTCTAAAATAATTATAGCAAAAGAATTTAAAAAAACCATAGAACAAAATTGTTCTATGGCTATAAATGTTCAATATTATCTTTTATTGAATCTTTGCTTTCTAGCTTTTCTACATTCAGGACATCTAACTGGTTCGTTATCAAATCCTTTTTCTTTGTAGAATTCTTGTTCTCCAACTGTGAAAACGAATTCTTTTCCACAATCTTTACATACGATAGTCTTATCTTCCATTTTTCATTCCTCCAAAATATATAAAGCATCCAAATAATTAAACTTTCTGAACTTTGGAGTAACCAAGAAAAACAGAAAATAATTAACTACTTTGACCTTTATTTGATTTAATTTACAAAATTAGTATATCACCGCTTATTAATTATTTCAAGTGAATTTTCAAAATATTCTAAATTTTAATTGTTTATTATAAATGGCTGAAGCCATGCTTTTGCCCCATCTTCTCTATAAGTTTCAACTCTTACATAACCCTCATCACCTTTAATATCATAAAAGGCCTCATTTCCTTTTGATTCTTTTAATATTTTACCATATTTACCTATAAATTTAAAATGTATGTACGGAACTCTACTATCACCATTTTTTAATGATATTCTGTTATTTTCTAACTTTATATCTTTTAATGTCATTCCAAAACTAGCATAAAAACTACCTCTTTTTAGTGCATTTATTATGCTGTTCTTATCTTTTTTTTCTGAAAGAACCATATTATAAGCCCCTCCAATTCTTGAAAAAATATGCATATCATCATTTGCAAATCCAAAAATAACCTTCTCTCTACTCAATAACTCATCCCATAAATCAGATGCAATTGCTCTACCCTTGCAATCCATCCTTACATTATTATTAAAAACTTCTATACCTAAATAATTATCTAATTTTAACAGTCTATCCAAAGTCCAATAATCATCTGATACAACATGAGGATGGCAAATAATGTTTATCCCACCTTGATTATTTACTTTATTAAACAACTCTTGATGATTATTATCGTCATCTAAATCATCATCATATTCTTCAATATTTATACCTAATGTTTGATGCTCTTTTCTTTTATATTCAACACCTTGTATCATAATTATCTCATCATTATTAAATTCATTTAAATCTGTTAAAAAATAATGATCTGTAATAGCTAAAAAATCATATTCCATCTTATATGATTTATAAAGTTCTATTATCCTCTTTACATCATAATGTCCACATGGGCTATTTTTAGTATGAGTATGTAAGTTTCCTTTTAAATACTCACCTTTATATCCATAAGGATTTGTTATTTTCATCCTAATTTTCTCCTTCTAGTACTATATCTTCTGCTAATTTTATTAAATCTTTTATTTTTTCATTTGTAAGTTTATAATATCTAAACATTCCTTCCTTTGTTGATTCAACTATTTTTGCTGACTTAAGAATCTTTAAATGCTTCGATACATTTGCTTGAGAATATTCAATATTACTATTTATATGACAGACACAAATAGGTCCGTCATATAATTGTTTTACTATTTTTATTCTAACAGGATGAGAGAGAGCTTTTAAAACTTCACTTGTTTTCTCTTCCATTTTAATTACTCTCCTTAAAAAGTAACTTTAATACTTTTCCAGCAACTTTTCTATTTATTCCTTTATAAGGATAACTGTGAATATGTATAGCTGGATTAAAGTTTATTTCTATTATTCCGTAATTTTCTTCACAAGCTTTTTCCTTTATATTATTTATCATCATATCTACACCAGTTATTTTAGCATTTACACTTTTTGCAGCCAAAATTGCAATTTCTTTATAACTAGAATCTATATCATCTGTAAAATCTATACTATCTCCACCAGTACTTATATTTGAATTTTCTCTTAAATATACTATTTCATCTTTTTTAGGAATATAATTAAAATCCTTATTTTGATCTTTTAAAAACATCTTTTCAGCCTCTCCTAAAGATATTTTTTCAAGTGGAGTTTTATATCCTTTTCCTCTAAGTGGATCTTTATTTTTTTCTATTACAAGTTCTCTAATTGTATTTATTCCATTTCCAATTACATTTGCAGGTACTCTATGAAGTATTCCTACAACTTCATCATCAATTACTAAAAATCTATATTCTTTTCCTTTTATAAACTCTTCTATTAATATTTCATTATCATTTTCAAATCCAATTTCACAAGCTCTTTTATATTCATCTTCTGTAAAATTAGCTTTAAAAATAGTAATTCCTATTCCGAAATTTGTTGATTTTGGTTTTACAACTATTTGTTTATTTTTATACTTATAAAAGTCATCTAATGCATCTTCTATATTATCGTAATATCCACCTTTTGGGACTCTTATTTTATGTTCTTCTAAAACTTTTTTTGTAACTAATTTATTTTCCATAATTAAAGCTGTTATATAAGTATCTTTTGATGTTTTAGTTGCTTGTTTTACATACTCTATATGATTGCCTTTTTTAAGTGATATAAAATTATCTAACCTATCTAACACATCAAATTGTATACCATTTTTTATTGCATCAATAATTAATATTTGTGTTGAAAGTTCTAAATCTTCATAACCTTTTAGCTTAAATACATTTTTTTCACTATATTTTAAATATTCCTTGCTTAAATCCATAAAATAATTTATATATCCGTTTTTCTTTATGTTTTTTATAAGTCTTGCAGATATAGTTTCTTTATAATGTGTAAACCTGCTCCTTGCAACTCTAACTACTTCCTTTAACTCTTCATTGTCGCTAAATAAAACATTACATATCTCTTCTATTTCATCTAAAACTTTAAGGCCTTCTTGTCTCAATGAAACTTCTTTTCCAGCCATCTTTATCATATTAAATTCTTTTGTCTCTATACCTCTATTATCATTTGCTACATATTCATCATGAAGTCTAGTTGTATACTTTTCATCTTCTGTAAATAATGTAAATAATAAAAATAAGAAAATTATATTTAATGTATCTTTACTTACACCAATTGGGCTTAATGGGTCTAAATCAAGAAGTCTTATTTCTATATATTTAACACCATGTTCTAATAAATTTTCTAACATATCTCCTGTTTCTTTTGTTTTAAATCTAATAGGACTATAATATTCTCTTGCCCCTTGTATACATTTATCTTCTATAAGTCTTTTTATATCTTCAACATATTCATAAATATTATTATAAGACACATAATAATCTTCTACATTTTTATATCCGCATTCGCTATTTCTAAGAGAGTTAACTCCTTTAAAATAATGCTCATCTTTTCCTAATGTTTCGCTTCTTCTTTTACAAGTTCCTTTATAACTTTTATGAAAAACTGGACTTGCTCCTGTTAAATATATTAAAAACCACTTGTATTTTATTAAATTTCTACCAATTTTAAAATATATATTATTTTTAAAATCTTTATAACTTTCCTTTATATTTTTAATATCATAAAGTTCTTTTAAAAGCTCTTCATTAAATGAAAAATTAAAATGAACTCCACTTACTAACTGTCTTTTAGCTCCATATTTTTTAAGAAGTCCTTCTCTATATTTTACTTCATCTTTATTTTTTAAATCTGCAACTGGTATCTTGTTATCTTTAGGTATTATAGGTGGATTACTTTGTGGCCATAAATATTCTCCTTTTAAACTAGTTGAAACTATATTATGAAGATTTTCCATAAAATCATAAACTTCATCTATTGATTTACATACAGGTGTTATCATTTCAACTTGGCTTTCTGAAAAATCTCTTTTTATATATGGATTATCTTCATTAAATATATTTGTATGCTTAGTTAAAGCAAGATTTCCATCTTTCTCTACTCTTAAATTTTCTTTTTCAAGTCCAAATCCACTTTGTAGTAATTTTCTATTTAAATTATTTTTTTTAATTATTTCTAATAATTCATCATACATTTCTCTTTATCTCCTTTTTAATAATATTATTAAACTTTAATTTATTCATATCTATTAAAAACCAACTAAGTAATATTGCACCCTTAAAAAGACTACTAATACTTATACTCATCCATATACCATTAATACCCAAAATTGTTATACTAGATAAAGCTATTGCCATTGGTATTCTAAGTGCTGTAAATACAACACTAATAATTGGAGGTGCATAAGTTTTTCCTATACCATTAAAGGCTCCAACAGTTAATAATTCTATACACATAAATACTTGGGATAAACCTAGTATTTTCATATAAGTACTTCCCATAATTAAACTTTCACTATCAGATAAAAATATTCCAAATATCTGTTTTGAAAATACTATAAATATTAATGTTATTGTAAGTCCAAATATTATAGTTAACCTTAAAGCTCTATAATAACCTTCTTTTATTCTTTCCTTTTTCATTGCTCCATAATTCTGACCTACAAAGGCAGCAATCGCACCTTGAAGACCTCCAATCGTCATATACGATATAGATTCAATCTGAACTCCAACTTTTTGAACTGCTATAGCAGTAGCTCCATAATCTGCAACCAACTTTGCAATGGACATAGATATTAATGTAAATATAACTCTTTGCATAGTTATTGGTAACCCAAGCTTAAATACTTCCAAACATTTATCTCTATTAAATTTAAATTCTTTTGAATATATATTCAATTTTCCTTTCGCCATTTTAATAAACATAAAAAATACAGCTATTCTTGAAATAAGAGTTGAAAGTGCAGCTCCAACTACACCTAAAGGACTTATTATTCCAATACCAAATATAAGAATTGGATCTAATATTATATTAAAAACAAATCCAATTGTATTTGCTTTAAATGGCAATTTACTATCTCCATAACTATTAAGTATAGATGTTAATAGTGTATTAAAAAACATAAATATAATTCCTATTGCAGATATTAAAAGATATTTTTGAGCCATAATATCTACATCGCTTCCTAAATTATAAAAACCTATTAATTGTTTTTTAAATACTAAAAGAAAAATTGTATATATCAAACTTATAATTATTGTAAGTATTATACCATTTTGTATGTATATCTTACTTTCTTTTTCTCTTCCTCGCCCTATTGCATGAGATATTTTAACCCCTGTTCCTATAGATACAACTGTAAAAATTGCCATTGCAAGATTTATAAAAAAACTAGCTGTACCAATTGCTGCAACTGCATCGCTTCCAACTCTCCCAATCCAAAGCATATCTATCATACCGTAAGCAGTTTGTATAAAATTAGTTGCTATTATTGGTAGTGATAATGTTATAAGTGATTTTGTAATATCTCCCTCAGTTAAGTCTATTTTTTTCATCTTATCACCTCACTATATAACTATATAGGAATATAGTTATATAGTAAATAGTAATTTAAATTTATTTATTTTAATTTTATCATCCATTATTTAATTATACATTAACAAACTATTAAAAAATCTACTCAATTATTTTTCTATCTTTTAATGTATAAATAAAAAGCCTAATATACATCAGGCTTTTAAAAAGTTTTATTCTTCACTTTTATCTTGCTTTACTGGAAGAGTTATTATAAATTCGCTACCTTTTCCAACTTCACTTTTTAATGTTATTTTCCCTTTATGAAGTTCAACAAGATTTTTAACTAAAGTTAATCCTATTCCACTACTACAATGCTTACTTGAAACTTGTGTTTCAACTTGTGCAAATCTATCAAATATAATATCTTGATGATCTTTTGGAATTCCAATTCCAGTATCTTTCACTATTATATTTATAGTATCTCCATTATCTTCTATTCCAACAAATATAGTTCCTCCAGCATTTGTGAATTTAACAGCATTAGAAATTAAGTTAATTACACATCTTTCTATATTAGTTTTATCACATTCTATAATTTTTTCTTCTATTTCTGGATCTACTATAAGTTCTAAGCCATTACTTTCAATATAACTTTTCATAGATAATGCAACTTCTTCCACTAAATAAACAATATCTTCTTCTCCTATATTAAGCTTATATGCCCCTGAACTTATTTTGGAACTATCTATTAAATCATTTATAACTTTTAAAAGAGTATTGGAATTTTTCTTTATTATTTTCATATATTTAGATAAATCTTTTCTATTAATTCCATTCTCAGTATTATTTAATGAACTAATCAGTTGTTCACTTGATAATATTACATTAAGAGGGGTTCTAAGTTCATGAGAAAGATTTACTAAATACGTATTTCTAAACTTCTCATATTTTAATAATTTATTATACATTTTTTCATTTTCTAAAAGTTCTTTATTTAATTCTTCCGTTCTTTGCTTAACTAAACTGTTTAATATTTTTACATAATTAACTATGAAATATATTATAAGTAGTATTAAAAACAAATAAACTAAATAAGCAAATGTTGAATTATACCAAGGCTTATTTATTTTTATCTTAACTTGTTTAACATCAGTTACTTCACCATTTTTATCTCTAGCTCTTACCTTAAATGTATACTTTCCTGGTGGTATATTAGTATAACTTACGTAATTTCTCTTGCCTAAATATATCCAATCTTTATCAAAACCTTCAAGTTTATATTCGAAATTTCCAGATCCCATGCTTTTATAATCTGGTAGAAAAAATTCAAAAGAGAATGCATTTTCATTATGCTTTAATTCTATAGAATCTCCTTTAAGATTTATATCTTTATTATTATACACTTTAAATTTACTTATTTTTATATTTGGGTTTGAAAGTGGCTTTGTATATATGTCCCTTGGATAAAATGCAGTAACACCATTTACTCCACCAAAAAATATTTCACCATCTTTGCTCTTAAACTCTGCAGTTCCATTAAATTCGTTTCCTTGAAGTCCATCAAGTACATTATAGTTTTCAAATCTTTTTTTTAATTTATCATATTTTGAAATTCCACCATTTGTACTTACCCAAATATTATCATTATCATCTATAAGTACACCATATACATAATTATTTGCAAGTCCATCTTTTTCTGTAAATACTACAAATTCTCCTGTTTCTGGATTAAATTTATTTAATCCAACCGATGTAGAAAACCATATATTTCCTTCTTTATCTTCATTTATACCTTTTATAGCATTATTACTTAAAGAATTTGGATTATTCTCTATAGATGTATAGTTTATAGCTTTCTTTTTTTCTACATCTAATTTTAATATTCCTCCATTCCATCCAGTTGCTATCCAATAATTCCCCTTAGAATCTTGAAATATTCTTCTAACATAATTTTCACATACTCCAGCTTTATCAAATAAATAATTTAAATTTGTAAATTTTTCTGTTTTAGGGTCAAAAACATCTAATCCTTGACGAGTTCCAATCCAAAGCAATCCATTTTTATCAAAATAAACTTCTTTAACATCATTATAAACTAAAGAATTCTTTCCTGATTCATGTCTATATGTTTTTATTTCACCTGTTTTTTTATTAAGCTTACTTAATCCTTCTTTAGTTGCTATCCATATATTTCCCTTATTATCACCTGTAACTTGAAATATTGTATTACTTGGTATACTATTAGGGTTATTTCTATCAAATTTATAATGGGTTATTTTATCATTTTTCCTATCAAATTTATTTAATCCATCATTACTAGTTCCTATCCATAAGATACCATCTTCATCTTCATAAATTCCACCTATACTATTACCACTTAGTGTATTTTTTTCGCCTGGTTGACTTTTATAATGAGTAAATTCTGGATTAGGATTTAACATACTAATTCCATTATATGTTCCAATCCACATAAGTCCGTCACTATCTCTATAAACACTTTGAACACTATTATTTACTAAGCTTTCTGGATCATATGGTTTATTCATGTAAAAATTAACACATTTATCTTTAATATTATATTTTATTAAACCACCTTTGCTACCAAGCCACATATTATTATTAAAGTCTTCATACATACTGTTTATAGCATATTTTTCAAATGCATATTTTTTATTTATTTCATCTAAGTTATCAAATTCTTTAGTCTTAAGATTATATTTGTATACACCTTTATCCTGAGTTGTAATCCACATGTTATTATTCATATCTCTGTAAAGTTTTAATATATTTTTGCTTGGAAGTTTATTATCTAAAACCCTAGTAATTTTACCAGTATTTTTATTTAATATATTTAAACCTTTTGAAGTAGCTATCCATATGTCGCCATTTGAACCTTCCATTATAGATGTAACAAAATTATCTGATAGTGTATTTTCATTATCCTTTTCACTAAAATATTTCTTAAATTTCTTATCTTTAGGATTATATTCATTAAGACCATTTTCAGTTCCAACCCACATAGTTCCAGAACTATCAATATAAATGTCCCAAATATGATTTCCTGAAGTTTTATATGGATCATTTTTATCTGCTCCAATTCTTTCTGCTTTTAATGTATTCCTATCTAACTTACTTAATCCAGAACTTGTTCCTATCCAAAGATAGCCATACTTATCTTCAACTATAGAACCAATTATACCTGGAAATATAGTATTGTTATCCTTATCTTCAGATTTTATAACCTCATACTCATATCCATTAAACCTATTTAACCCATCATTTGTTCCAAACCACATATATCCGTCACTATCTCTTAAAATGGCAAAAACTGACCCTTGCGATAATCCATCTTTTACTGTTATATTAGTAAACTTTAAATATTTATTTTCTTCAACTGCATTTGCCCCAATAGAAAAAAAAGTATTTATCATTATAAATACACATAATATCTTTATTATAAACTTACCCCTCTTTATATCATTCATCCCCCATCATTCGACAAATTTTATCCAATTATACATTTATTTTCACATAGTAAGCTTTTATTGTCAATTAGTAAACTTTATTAACTAATTATTAATAAAAATTTGTACTAAAAAAAAACATATTTATACTTTTCTCTTTACTTTTATTGAAATTCTAGTTAAATATCCATCTTCATCTTTGGATGATAAATAATCTAGGAGTCCATATTCATATGAATCGCCCAAAATTTCATATCCATTTTTATTTAAGTATTTTAAGAGAATGTTATATGATTTATATGTATCTTTATAATTTCCTTTATGATTTATAGATGCATATATACCTTTAGACTTTAAAATATAATCTTCTAAACTTTTAGCTTTTTTTTCACTAACTCTAACAAATAATTTATTTAAACTTGAAAATTTTTCATTTTTTATATTTTCTATATTTATAATAGCCCCTATTGAATATCCATAATTTATGTCATTCTCTAAACAATAATTTATAAAATCTAAAAAAATTTTATTTGAATTTTTCTCATCAAATGCCTCATTTAATTCCTTATAAGCTAAATATTCATCATCTACCTCTTCTATATATACATCATTATTTTCTATTTCTTTTATACCCTCTCTTGTTATCTCTATTTTTTTCTCAATAACCTTTGATATATAATTTAACCTTTTTATTTGTTTTTTTATATTTATATTTTCTTCTTCCAAAAGGCTTATACACTGCTTTGGACTTCTATTATTTAAATATTTTTTTATAAAAGATAAACTTACTCCAACATTTCTTAAATCTAATATTATATTTAAAGTATCATATTGTTTTATACTATAATATCTATATCCCTTTTCATCCCTATATATAGGTGAAAATACCCCTTCCTTATCATAAAATATTAAAGTTTTTCTTTCTACTCCACACAATTTACCAAACTCACTTATTGTTAAATAATTTTCTCTTTTAAAATCCATAAAAAGTCCTTTCAAAAATAATTTTTATTATTATATTGACTGTATAGTTAATATACACATTATAATACGAACATATAAAAAAATATATAAAAGGAGACATTTATGGAATTAGAATTTAGCAAAAAGTTAAGCTTTATTGAGTTTTTAAAATTTATTTCACCAGCTATAATTTCAATGATTTTTATATCTTTATATACAATTATTGACGGAATTTTTGTTTCAACTCTTGTTGGATCTAATGCATTAGCTAGTATAAATATAATACTTCCTATAATAAGCATAATTTTTTCCATTGCTGTTATGTTTGGAACTGGAGGTAGTGCAATAATTTCAAGGATGCTTGGACAAAAAAATATAAAAAAAGCTAGTGAAATATTTTCATTTTTAAGCTTCACTGCATTATTAATAGGTACTATTATAGGTATTATTCTTTTTATATTTATAGATAATATATCTATAATTCTTGGAGCAACTTCTAAATTATTACCTTATTGTATTTCTTACGGAAAAATAATTGCCTTATTTACACCAGTTTTCATATTGAAATCATTAGCAGAATATTATATAAGAACTGATGGAGATTTTAAATTTAGTTTATATATATCAGTTATGGGTGGTATTATAAATATAGTATTTGATTACTTATTTATAAAAATTTTCAACCTTGGAATATCTGGTGCAGCTTACGCAACAGTTCTTGGAGTCTTTATATCTCTTATATTTGGTATAGTATATTTTTTTAAAAATACTTCAACTTTAAAATTTATTAAATTTAAGTTTCATAGTAAAACTTTAATTAAAACTTTAATCAATGGATCATCTGAAATGGTTACAGAATTATCTACTGGTATAACAACTCTTATTTTTAATGTTATAGCACTAAATTATGCTGGTGAAGATGGTGTTGCAGCTCTTACTATAGTTTTATATGCACACTTTTTATTAATTTCTACTTACTTAGGATTTACATCAGGAATCTCACCACTTATAAGTTATAATTATGGGGCTAATAATCCTGAAAAACTTAAAGAGACTTTTAACTATTCAAAATTATTTTTAATTATATCTTCTGTATTAATTTTTATAGTTTCTATAATTTTTGCAAAAAATATTGTTTCTGTATTTGTAAAACCAGATAATCCTGTTTATTTATTGGCACTTAATGGCTTAAAAATATTTTCTATTGCCTTTTTATTTGTTGGTATTAATATTTTTGCCTCTGGATTATTTACAGCATTTTCAAATGGTAAAATATCTTCTTTAATATCTTTTGCAAGATCATTTGTATTCGTAATAATAGGAGCTTTAATATTGCCACCACTATTTAAATTAGATGGACTTTGGCTTGTAGTACCATTTGCAGAAATATTGACAATTTTAATATCAATTTATTTTATTAAAAAATACAAACATTTATATTCATTTTAAAAGGCTGGAAAACTAGCCTTTTTTTTATTTACGTTATACAGTTAATTCAATTTTATTTACATTTTATATTTATTTTATTTATTTTAAGTTAATTTTTTAGGTATAAACTTATATTAATTTAGAAATACATCTGTATTTACACTAAGGACAAATACAAGTTTTATAAACATTTGTTTATCATATGAGCACACAATAAATCAACGTTATTAATATTTTCTTGTTTAATACGCGGAAGGGGGTAAGCTCTTATTTTATTAAGAGCAACTTTATGAGTAAAAATAAATCAAAAAATGTAAAAATAAAAGAAAGTAATGAAAAATACTCTATATCATTTTGGAGTTTCGTTTCAATGATTTTCTTAACTGTATATGGGCTTGGAAATAGTCTACAAGTATATTATCAAATGGGATATGCTTCAATTACTTATTTATTAATTGCAGCAGTATTTTTCTTTATTCCATATTCATTTATAGTTGCTGAAATGAGTTCAGCTTTTAAAGAAAAATCTGGTGGTATTTTTTCATGGATGCGTGAAAGTGTAAGTGAGAAATTCTCACTTATAGGTACATTTATATGGTACGGAGGATTTGTAATATTATGGTTCTCTGCTTCTACTATATGTATTTCTTTATCAGTTGCAATATTTGGTGTTGATACTACTTCAAATTGGCACTTCTTAGGATTTAATTCACCACAAACTTTGGCTTTAGTTGGTGCATTTTATATGATAATAGTTGCATTTGTTGCAACAAAAGGCTTAAAAAAATTAACTATCCTTTCTAATATATCAATAGTTACTGTTATTTTAGGACATATTCTTATATTAGGTGGAGGATTAGTAATATTTGCCCTTCAAGGATTTAAGTTTCAACAAGGTTTTGATTTTACAAATATAAATTCTTATTTTTATGGCCCAAATCCAAATTATTCAACATTTTTACCTGCACTTGGATTTTTAGTATTTACTATATTCACATTTGCTGGAATGGAAAATAGCGGTGGATTAGTTGATAAAGTTCATAATGCCAAAAAAAATGTACCAAAAGCTATTGTTCTTTCAACTATAGTTATAACTATACTTTATGTAGTTGGAGTTTTAATATTAGGTATGGTATGTAATTGGAATGACACTTTTGGTTCTGATAAAGTAAACTTGGCTAATTTTTCAGTATATATATATCAACAAGAATTTTATAGACTTGGTATTTTATTAGGTTTTGACCCTTCAAAAGCTGTAATTTTAGGTCAATGGATTAATAGAATTATGAAAATTTTAACTTTAATAGGTTTAACTTCTGTTCCTCTTAGAATATACACTCCTATAAAGCATATGTTTGAAGGATTACCAAAGGGATTATTACCTGAAAAACTATTAAAAGATAATAAACATGGAATGCCTCAAAATGCAATAATTCTTCAAACTTGTATTATAGTATTCTTTGTTCTATTACTTGGATTTGGTGGTGGAAGTGTATCTTCTATATTTAATAAAATGACACTTATGACATTTGTATCTGGTACTGTACCACTATCATTTATTATATATTCTTATATAAAGTTCAAAAAAAATGATGAAATAAAAAAAGAATATGAATTTTTCTCAAAAAAATCAGGAATATTTGTAGCTACAATATGTTTTATTGTTGTTACTTTTACAAATATATTTTCAATAATAGAACCAGCACTTGAAGGAAATATTGAAAATAGTATATGGGTTGGAGGCGGTCCTGTATTATTTGGAATAGTTGCTTTCCTTTTATATAAAAAATATTTAAAATATAAATCTTTAGAAACTGAATTAAATAATTTGAATGATTCTTTAAATACTAATTCTTCAGATGAAGTTTTAGGAACAAAAGAATTAGTTGAAGATGCTGCAATTTCATCTATTGACTCATAAAAAAAGCACTATTTATTTAGTGCTTTTTTTATTTCAAACCCATTATTTTTAGAAACTTCTTTTATCCATCTACCTGATTTTTTAATAGTCTTCTTTTGAGTTTTTAAATCTACAGAAATAAAACCATACCTATTTTTATATGCATTTGCCCATGACCAACAATCTATAGGAGTCCATGAATGAAATCCAAAGCAATTAGAGCCTTCTTCTATTCCTTTATGTAGATATTCTAAATGTTCTTTAAAAAATTCTATTCTATAATCATCTTCTATTACTCCATAATTATTTACATATCTCTCTTCACCTTCAACACCCATTCCATTTTCAGAAATATACCATGGAATATTATTATAATTATCTCTAATATTAATAGCTATATCATACATACACTTAGGGTAAATCTCCCAACCTCTATAAGGATTCATTCTTTTCTTAGGCATATCATAATTTTCAAAATATTTATCTGGCATCCAGCAGTCATTATTAAATTCATTTTCTCTAGCCATAACTCTTCTTGGACTATAATAGTTAACTCCTAAAAAATCTATTGTATTATTTTTTATAATATTAAGTTCTTTCTTTGTTGATTCCCAAATTACATTATCTTTCTTTAGAATTTCAACTAAATTTTTAGGAAACTCACCTTTTATAGCTGGATCTAAAAATGAATTATTGAAAAAGTCATCTGAAAACTGACTAGCTTTTAAATCTTCTAAGCTATTTGATCTTGGATATGATGGTGTTAAATTAAGTATTATTCCTATTTTCCCATCTTGTTTTAAACTTCTATAAGCTTCAATTACTCTTGCTGATGCTAAATTTAAATTGTACATAACTTGAACTGCTTTTTTACCATCTACTAATTTAGGATAATAAAATTTATATAAATATAACCCTTCTACTATAACCATAGGTTCATTGAAAGTTGTCCAATACTTAACCCTATCCCCAAATAATTCAAAGGCTTTTCTAGAAAACTTTACAAATAAATCTATAACATATTTAGATTCCCATCCGCCATATCTTTTATAAAGTTCTATTGGTAAATCGAAGTGATGCAAATTCATTACAGGTATTATATTATTTTTTATACATTCATCTATTACATTATTATAAAACCTTACTCCATCTTCATCTATTTCACCAGTTTCAAAATCTTTAATAAGTCTTGTCCACTGAATTGATGTTCTAAGTGAATTAAGTCCAATTTCTTTAATTAATTTGATATCTTCTTTATAACTATTATAAAAATTTGAAGCAACATTTGGTCCTACTTTATCAAAAAAATCTTCTGGATTATTATCATACCAATAATCAAATATATTTTTATTTACTTTATTAAATCTACCTTCTGATTGTGGCCCAGAAGTTGCAGATCCCCACCAAAAATTATCTTTAAATTTTAAAAATTCGCCCATATTCCCCAAACTCTCCTATCCTTTTATTATATTATCTTACTGTAACAGCTTTAAATTCAAATTTGTCATATCTATGTCTTGAAAATGAATATTCAAATACTCTTCCATTTTCTAAATAACCAATTCGCTCAACCTCAATAACTGGTTCATCTTCTTTTAATAAAAGATACTTTCTATCTAAAATTTCACTTTTACTTGCCCTAACTGTTGAGTGAGCACTTTGTATTTTAAAATTTAGTTTATTTTCTAAAAAATTATATACTGATCCTAATGCATCAGATTTTTTTATTCCTTCAACTACAGATATTGGCATATATGTCTTTTCTATTGAAAAGGCTTCATTATCTATATACCTAACTCTATGTATTAAACATACAAAATCTTCATCATCTATTTTTAAAGCATATGCAATCTTTTTATTAGCATTTATTATTTTAAATTCTAATAATTCACTTGTAATTTTATGCCCAGTCTTATTATTTGTAAGTCCTAATAACTGTCTTTTTTCATTTAAAGAAAGTATATCTTTTTTTGATATATCTTTTACGAATGTTCCAGAGCCTCTTCTTTTTACTATAAGTCCTTCATTAACTAATATATCTAAAGCTTTTTTTACAGTCATTTTACTAGTATTAAATTTTTTACATATATCTTTTTCAAAGGGTAATTGTTCATTTGCTTTATACTTCTCATTTAAAATCTCTTCTTTTAAATAAGATGCTATTTCTTCATATTTAAGCATAATTATCTCCTAAATTTATTTTATAATTTTATTATAACAAAACAATATACTTTGTAAATAAAAAGTATATACTTTTTATTTGTAATTAAAAAATCTCTTATAAAATATAAGAGATTTTTTCTATATAATATTTTCAACATTTCTTTCATATAAATCTGCTATGAAATTAAATGTATCTTTATCACTTACACTTCCATAACTATCCCCATCTTTAGGATTATGCTCATATGTAAGTATTAAAAATTCATTATTTGATTTTACTACTCTAAATGAAGTTTTTTCTGTTAATATATCAACTTGAGCCAATATTTCTACACTATCATACATATTGGTTTCACCATTGTATAGCTTTGAAAATTCTCCATTAAACATTGTTATATTATATTTTTCCTTATCACATTCTGTAACTTTACCACTTTTACCACATGAAAGACATGCTTTAAACTTACAATCTCTCATACAGCTTAAGCATTGACATTTAGAACAACATTTCAATTTTAAAAATATATCATTATATTTATTTTTATAATCTAATATACTATTTATAGAATCATTTATTTCACTAGCTGTTGCTGCATCAACTTCAAAAAATAATACTTTCTTTTTCTTATTTAATTTACTCTCAGCACTATCTAAAAGCTCTATATACTTGTCCAAAATTTTTATATTTTTCATAAAATATCTTGTCTTTATATCAGTGCCTTCTGAAAATTCAATAATATCATTAATAGAAAAAGTTATATTTGTATAATATTCTGTTATATTATCTCTTTCACTTTTTATAATTTCTTTTGCCTTTTCTATATTCATTTTATCACCTCTCTAATATTTATTATAAATGACTATCATACTTTTTAAATAACTTAAATATTAATTTATTAAAATAATACAATTTGTTAATTTTTCTACTTTACTTTATAATATTATTTAAATAATAGAATATCAAAATATGCTGTAAAGGGGATTATATTTAATGAAACTTCGGAACAAGTCAATAATTAAATTTATAATTATACTAACTATATTTTTATCTAATATTTTATCTTTTATAGTTCCAGCTTATGCTACTAGTTTTAAAAGTTCATCTAGTTACAGTAAACCATCATCTTCATCATCAACTAAAAGTAGTACTTCCACCCCAAAGAGTTCTAATTGGAACACAAGATTTAATACATCAGATAAATATAGTAAACCAAATAGCTCAAACAAAAATTCTACTAATGACAAATTTAATTCTAAATTCAATACATCAGATAAATATAATAATAGTAATAAAAACAATAATACTTCTGATGAAAATAATACTACTAATAATGACAACGCTAAAAAAGATACCAATGATTCTGAAATACCTAGAGGATACAACAGAAATTATAGTGCATTCCCATTCTTTTCATCGTTTGGTCATTCATTTTTTGGAATGTCATTTATTTTTAAAGCAATAGTTATTCTTTGTGTAATTACAATTATTTTCTTTATTATTTATTTTATTTTCTTTAAGTTTAAAAAATAATAATCTTAATTAAAATTTTATTAATATTATAATTGAACCTTGCCAAATTTTCAAAAAATTATATAATTATAAGAAAAGTTAATCAATACTATATTGTGTAAACTTAAAAGGAGGCTCATAATTATGGGTATATTTGATAGAATCTCAAACATGTTAAAAGCAAAAACTAATTCAGCTTTAGATAGTATGGAAAATCCAATAGAATTATTAGATCAAAAAATAAGAGATATGGAAGAAAGCTTAAATAAAGCAAAACTTTCATCAGCTCAAATATTTGGTAATCTAAAAGAAATTGAAAAAGAAATGGACAAGACTAAATCTCTTTCTGTTGAATATGACGAGAAAGTAAAGCTTGCTATGAGTAAAAATAATGAAGAACTTGCTAAAAAAGCTCTTAAATTAAAACTTGATGCTGATAAAAAGCTTCAAACATTAACTAATTCTCATAGTGAATTAGAAGTTAAAGCAAAAACTCTTAAAGAAAACTTAGTTAAACTTCAAGAAGAAATTGAAAAAACTAGAAGTTATAGAGATGAAGCTGCTGCAAGACTTAATACTGCAAATGCAACTAAACAAGTTAATGAAATTATGGCAAATGTTCAAACTAAGAAAAATTCAATAAACTTAGATGATATTGAAAGAAAAATCGCTAAAGAAGAAAGTTACGCTGAAGGATTACAAGATCTTAGAACACCATTATTAGATGACGAATTCAAAGCACTTGAAACTGATAATCTAGATGCAGAACTTGAAAAGTATAGAAATAAATAATTTAAAGGAATTACTTTTAGTAATTCCTTTTTTATTTATACTTTATAAAACACTCTTTTAAGTAACTACATATAATATAATAAAATATATTAATTTTTAGGAGTATTTTATGAAATTTTATAGATTAAACCCTGATTATTGCTCTACTTATTTAATAGTAAATACTAAAAATAACTCCTGTGTATTAATTGATCCAAAACTTGATTATGAAGATTATTACTTAAGTCATCTAACTACAAATAACTTAACTCTTAAAGCAGTTATAGATACTCATACACATTCAGATCATTTAAGTGCTTGCCACAGTCTAAAAGAGCAAACTGGGTGCAGTTATTTAATGAACGAAAATACAAAATCTAGTCTTATAACAAAAAAAATTAAAAATCATGAAATACTTAATATAGATGGAATTATATTAAAATGCATACATACTCCTGGCCATTCAATAGATAGTATGTGCATTATATTCGAAGATAAACTATTAACTGGAGATACTATTTTTTTAGATAATTGTGGTGGTAGAGATGATTTACCAACTGGTAACCCTTTAGATCATTATAATAGCTTATTTAATATATCTAAGCTTCCTTCTCACTTAATTGTGTATCCTTCTCATAACTATACAGATTCTCCACCATATACACTTCACTATATAAAAAAAATAAATCAATACTTTAAAATAAAAAATAGAAAAGAATTTCTTAAATTAACAACATATACAGAAAAACCACCAAATTGGATGTTTGAAGTTGTTTCATTAAATACTATGTGTAATACAAGTATAAATTCAATAAAAATACCTTCTGAAGAAGGTATTTGTCAAAGTATGTATATTAAAGTTCCTAAAATTAGTCCTATATATATAAATAACAAAAACTTTAGTGAACTATTAAAATCCAACTATGAAAATATAGTAATTTTAGATGTTAAAGAAATTGGAGAAATTAAAAATAATAATAATTTTGATAATTATATAAATATACCCCTTAAAGATTTACCAAAGTCATTGCATAAATTAGAAAATTATAGAGATAAGCTAATAATAACTACTTGTTCAAATGGCAATAGAGCATCTATCGCTTCAAGAATTTTACTTAATAGCGGATTTAAAAAAGTATATGTTTTATCACAGGCAATTTAAAAAGGGCTATAACTAGCCCTTTTTATTACTTAAACTTTTAACAACATCACCAATTATTTTTATACCTTTTTCTATATCCTCTTCACTAACTCTTGAAAACCCTATTCTTATTTTTTCTAAACCATCTTTATTATTATAAAATATATCACCAGGCATAAAAACTACACCTCTTTTATAACATTCTTTTAAAACATCTCTTCCATTTACCCCTTTTAATTTTATAAATATATGAAGTCCTCCTTCACCTAAAATATAATCATGAGGAATATACTTTTTAACTTGCTTTAATGTAAAGTTATACTTGTCCTTATAATGTTTTCTTATTTTTTTCATATACTTTTGAAAAGATCCACTTTCCATATATTTACAAAATATTGCTTGATCTAAAAAAGATGAATGTATATTTCTAGTTCTTTTTATACTTTCTAATTTAGAAATTAAATTTTTATCACCAAATATCCACCCAATTCTAATACCTGGAAATAATATTTTTGAAAAACTTCCTATATAAACTATTCCATTTCCTTTGTCACAAAGTGATGCTAGTGGTACTACATGCGAACTTGTATATAAAAGTTCTTCATTAAATCCGTCTTCTATTATTGGTAAATTATATTTTTCACATATATTATATACAGCTTTTCTCTTTTCACCTTTCATAACAATTCCTGTTGGATTATGATAAGATGGTATTAAATATATAAGCTTTGGATTACATCTTTTTATTGTATCTTCTAATTCATTTAAGTTTATTCCATCCTTATCCATACTTATTGGTTTAATATTAAGATTATGACTTTTCATAATTTTTATAGCAGTATTATGAGTTGGTTCTTCACAAGCTATTGACTCCCCTTCATTCATAATTCCACTTAACAATATATCAAAACCTTCTGTAAATCCATTTGTTACTAATATATCTTTTCCTTCTATATTAACACCTTTATGCTTCATATAACTCATTAAATATTCTATTAAAGGTTTATATCCTTTTGCATAACCGTAATTTAATAGTTTATCTCCTTCAAGTGAGAAAACTGTCAAAAATGATCTTTTAAACTCTTCTAAATCAAAAAGACTTTCATCCGGTGCAATACTTTTAAAAGAAATCATACCCTTCTTCCAAGGTAATTCATTTTTAACTATATCAAGGTCTTCGCAGCATTTACAATAACCACTAATCATATTGTCCCAATTTATATTTAAATCACCATCATTTAACTTTTTTTCTATTTTTACAAAGGTTCCTTTTCCTTTTATACTTTCTATAATACCTTCTTCTTCTAAAGTATCATAAGCTAATATTACAGAATTTCTACTTACTGAAATTATCTTACTAACCTCTCTTGTTGAAGGTAATTTACACCCCTTTTGTAACATTCCATTTTCTATATTTTCTTTTATGTGTCTTTCTATTTGAGTGTGTATCTTTTCCTCTTCATTTATTTTAAAGGACGAAAAAATCAAATATTCTCACCTTCTATTCTAATTTAATCTTCCTTTATTATATCAGAAAATTAATTAAATATAATTTCTTATATGCACTGCTTCTCCATTTCTTTTATAAACTCTAGGAACTCTATGCTTAAGCATACAAAGAACTTCATAATTTATTGTTCCAATTATTTCTGCCATGTCATCAGCATTAAATTTCAACCCATTTTTTTCTCCAAGTAAAATAACTTCATCTCCAACTTTTACTTCACCAATATCAGTAACATCTACCATACATTGATCCATACATATTCTACCTACTACATTTGCAAATTTTCCATTTATTATTACTTTAGCTTTTCCACTTAAAGCTCTAGAATAACCATCTGCATAACCTATTGGAATTGTTGCAATTACACTTTTTCTATCTGTTTTAAATGTTCTTCCATAACTTACATACATATCTTTATCTAATGTTTTTACATGAGCCACTTTAGTCTTTAATGTTAATACAGGTTCTATATTAAGCTTTTCTTTTTTAACTTCATCTGATGGATAATATCCATATAATATTATTCCAGCTCTTACTGAATCAAGATATGTTTCTGGAAGATCTATTATAGCTCCACTATTTGATACATGTTTTATTTTTATATTTAATCCATTTTTTATAAGTTCCTCATTAAAATCTTGTATTTTCTTAAATTGTTTATTTGTATATTCTTTATCTTCTTCATCTGATGTTGAAAAGTGTGTAAATATGCCAACTATTTCTATTCCTTTCAATTTTGATATTTCAATAACTTCTTCTAAGCTTTTTCTATTTGGAATAAATCCTATTCTCCCCATACCTGTATCTAAAGCTATATGAATTTTTGCAGTTTTTCCAATCTTAGTTGCAATTTCAGATAATTTTTTCGCATAATTTAAATCATATACAGTTTGCTCTATATTATTGTTTATTAAATCTTCTGCAAATTCTAAAGGAGTATATCCTAATATCATTATAGAACATTTTATACCACCATTAATAAGTTCTAATGCTTCTGTTATAACAGCAACTGCAAGTCTTGAAGCACCGTTTTCTATTAAAACCGGTGCAATATCTAATGCTCCATGCCCATAAGCATCAGCTTTTATAACTGCTATTACTTCTTTGTTATTAACTAATTCTTTTATATTTCTCATATTTAATGCTATTTTATCTAAATCTATTTCAGCCCATACAGGTCTTAATAATTTTTCCATAAGTTCACCTCTAAATTACTATTGTCTCTATAATACTATTATAAATCTTTTTAACTTTATAGAAAGAACCACTAAATTTATATTTTTAATACATAGTGGTTATATATCACTTTTAAGTATACTAATTTTTAACATAAACTTTTTATATATTTTTATTAAAAATTAATCTCTACATTTAATATTATAAATAAAATAAAAAGTAGCTAAAATATTAGCTACCTTTTATTTTATTTTTCTTTATCAGAAAATTCTTTTATAAATTTTGAGAATTTTTCTAAGTTAAAAGTTTTTAATAAAACAGATTCTGGATCATTTATTACCCATTTTTTATCTTGTTTTATTAACTCAATATTTATATCTTGAGTTATTTTCTTTAAATCACCTTTATTTACTGTATTAATTAAATCTTTTTCTAAATCTTGTTGTAATTCCTTATCACTTTTCCCGCTCATTGATGCTGCTAATGATTTTTGTATAGCAGTAACCATATAATTCCCCATTATGTCACCAGCATCTACAGCTGTTACTGTAGCTGTTACCTTAGCTTCATTATCTTTTTCTTCTGTGTTACTAATCTTTATTTCTGTACCTGATAAAACTTTCTTTAAAGCTTCTTCTTGTTCAGCAGTTAATTTTTTATCTGTTTTTTCCTTAGTACTTATATCCTTATTAACTAATTCACTAATTTCATTTATGTTGCCTTTTTTTAAAGCAGAATAAAATTTATCTACAACAGCACTTGGACTATCTCCACCACAAGCAACTAAACTAAATGAAAGCATGGATACTAATATTAGACTTATTAATTTTTTCATATTTCCCCCTTAAATATAAATATTTTAGTTATTTATTTTATAAACATTATTTACATTTTATCTATATTAATTAATAATTTAACCTTATAATAAATGTATTTTAAAAAATTAATCCTATATTTCATCATTATACTAAATTTTCTTAGTTAAATTAACGTATTTTATATTTTATTTAAAAAAAATTATAATATATAAAATTTTGTAACATATTCTATTTACATTATATCAGATACATCTAAATAACAGTATTCCTTTATTCAAATATTATTCAAACTTTTCAAAATCAAAAGCAAAGTAAAGTATTTAAAAGAATTTAGGAGTATTTTAAAAACTTTCTTAATGAGTAGTCAAAAAATACTAATATAATAAAATTTATGCATGTTAATTTTATTTTTTATAAAGTCTATAATTTAATATGAATTAAACAAATGAGGTGTTAATTATGGAAATGAATAAAACTATAGTAAAATCATTTACTAAACATTTATCTGATGAGACATTTAACTTAAAACTTTGGGATGGAGAAACTGTTAAGGTTGGCGAAGGTGAACCAAAATTCACAATAATAATAAATAAATTCCCAAGTAAAAAAGATTTATTATCTGATGCAAGTATAGCTTTAGGCGAAGCTTACATGGATGGAGATATAGATTTTGAAGGAGACCCTCAAGAAATATTTGAAAGTATGATGAGAAATAAAGATAGTTTTTTAAATCACTCTACTCTTTTAAAACTTGCAGGAAAAGTTAAAGCTCCTTCACTTTTAAAATCAAAAAAAGATATAGCCCATCACTATGATATAGGAAATGATTTCTATAGCTTATGGTTAGATAAAACAATGAGTTATTCATGTGGATATTTTGAAAGCGAAGATGATACGCTTTATGATGCTCAGATGAATAAAATCAAACATATATTAAAAAAATTAAACTTAAAAGAAGGACAATCACTACTTGATATAGGATGTGGTTGGGGATTCTTAATAATTGAAGCAGCTAAACTTTATAAAGTTAAAGCTACTGGTATAACTTTAAGCGAAGAACAATTTGCTAAAGCTAATGAAAGAATCAAAGAAGAAGGTTTAGAAGACTTAGTAACTGTTAAACTTATGGATTACAGAAATTTAGAAAAATCTGGTCTTATGTTTGATAGAGTTGTAAGTGTAGGTATGGTTGAACATGTAGGCCATGCTAACATACCACTTTTCTTTAAAAATGTAGATTCTGTATTAAAAGAAGGCGGTCTATTCCTACTTCATAATATAACTAATCTTGTTGAAACTGAAGGTAACAAATGGATAACAACTTACATATTCCCAGGTGGATACTTACCAACATTAAGAGAAGAAATTTCAGTTGCAAGTGAATTAAACTTCCACGTTCTTGATGTTGAAAGTTTAAGACTTCATTACATGAAGACTTTACAAGAATGGCTTAAAAACTTCGAAGAACATCTAGAAGAAGAAAGAGAAATGTTTGATGAAAGATTTTTAAGAATGTGGCATATATATCTTGCTTCATGTGCTGCTGCTTTCCATTACTGGACTATAGATATTCATCAAACTTTATATTCAAAAGGTATAAATAACGAATTACCTTTAACTAGAAAATATTTATATGAAGATTAATACAATTAATCCTATTTTAAAATAGTTTAACATTTAATTAATTATAGTTTGCGTAAATAATTTAATATTATTTACGCAAACTATTTTTGTGCAAATTTTTATTTTAGGAGGTTTTCTTTTATGGATAATAATAAAAACAGATTAAAAGATAGACCAAAATCTAATGCTGAACTTAGAAAGATGTATTCTGAACAAGGTGCAGAAATAGGCATAGAACATGGCAAGAAACTTGGTAGCCATGCAAATGGTAAAAAATATACTAAACGTTCAAAATTATCTCATAACAAATAGTTCACTATGAATTTGTACCTTCATAAAAAGATAGATAATAAAACACTTTATTATCTATCTTTTTAATTATTAAATTATGGTAAAATAATATATTTTTTTTAATATTATTCATTATTTAATGTTAAAATATAATAGAGGTGATAAATATGAAAAATATACATGATTACATAAATGTAGAGCAAAATGATGATAAAAAATGTTCTATCAATTGCCATAAAATCACTATTGATTCTAAAAATAGACAAAAATTAGGTGAGCATAAATTTAGTGAAATAAAAAATTATTTCAAAACTTTAAAAACTAAATTTGAAGACGAAAGCTCAGGAAAATATAGAGTATTAGTACCTAAAGATGCTTATGACTTAAAAGTTTTAATTGATGATTTAAATACTATTTTAAATAGCTAAAAGAGAGTTTTTTTTAAACTCTCTTTTTTCTTGCACTAACTTAAGCTCATATATTAAATTTTTAGTATCTAGTTTTTATTATAAATTTATTTACTATATTTTTTATGTAATAAAATCATTTCTTTTGCAAATGCTTTTAATGTTTCAACATTCATTAATTGATCTTCTGCATGAATTAATAATAAAGATGGTTCAACTTTATTTCCATTAGCTTCTTCTTGGATTAATGAAAAATGTGACTCATGTGCTTTTAAAATTGCTTCTTCTGCCACTTCTATTTTCTTTTCAGCCTCTTCAAAGTTTTCATTTCTTGATAGTTCTAAAACTTCAAATAAAGCTGATTTTGCTTCTCCTACACTACTTATTATTTGAAATGATACTAATTCTAAATTATCCATAAATATACCCCTTTGCTATAAAAATATTTTTATACTATATTTTATAGCAAATAATATGCCAACATTTTAAATTAGCTATTTTACTTGTATTTATATATTATTTCTTATATTAGTTACAAATGTGTGTAAATATTATACTTATTCTATATAAATCTATTGTAATAAATTCACACTTTACCTTATTTTTTTATTATTTTATACATTATATTTTAAATATTTACACAGAAAATAAAAAGATACCTTTATTTTAGGTACCTTTTCATTCTTTTCTTATCTGACTTCATTCATCATTTTTATTAAATCCATAATTATTTCATTACTTATTTTATTATCTTCAATAGCTGGTATAGTACATATATTTTTTATCCCTGTTAACTTCTCTATAACCTCTTTATTCGTCAAGTGTATAATATTATTTTTATCATATCCATTTAATATTATTCCCTTAACAGAGACCCCTTTTCTTTTTAAATGTTCAACAGTTAAAACTGTATGATTAATAGTTCCTTCAGTTGATCTTGCAACCAATATAGTAGATAACCCTAAATTTTTAATAATATCTTCTAATAAAATTATTTCATTACCTTCCATCTTTATAGGAGAAACAACTCCTCCACTACCTTCAACAACTAAAAATTCATACTTCTTCATCATTTTTTGATAATCAAAAATTATTTTTTGCATATCTATATTGACTTCTTCAATACGTGCTGCTAAATGAGGAAAATAATTATTTTTTAAATTATAAGATGACATCTCTTTATAATCTTCACTAAGTCCTGACATTTCACATACTTTTTTAGCATCTTCAGCGGCTTTATTAGAAACCCCTTTGAAATAACCTGCTTGAATACCATATTCCCTAAGTCCTTTTACTAATAATGAAGATACAAAAGTTTTTCCTACATCAGTATCTGTTCCTGTTACAAATATTCCTACGCTCATGTATTCACCTTCCATCCTACATTTCTTTTATTTTTGTAAATTTAAAATAATAAACTTTAACTTAACCTTCTTACTCTACTACTTTAATACTCTATAAGCTAAAAATCTATCTATAATAGTTTATCATTTTTTATTAAATATTTCTTCCAATTTCATATTTTTTTTACATACTTTTAACCCAATTTTATATATCATATTTAAATCATCTGTTATTTTATTTCCACATGTCGTTAATAAATTACCTGTAATTGTTGCATTAGCACCAACATTAAAAGCATTTTCTCCATTATTTTTCATAGTGCTTCTTCCAGCTGCAAGTCTTATATTCGCATCCTTATTTATAAATCTAAATATTGATATAGTTTTTAATATTTCTTCTTCACTTAAAACATTTAAACTTTCAAACGGTGTTCCATCTATAGGAATAAGAACATTTATAGGAATAGATTTTATTTTTAAATTTCTAAGTTCAATTGCCATATCTATTCTATCTTCTATGGTCTCTCCCATTCCTATTATTCCACCTGAGCAAACTTCTAATCCAACTTCCTTTGCATATTTTATAGTTTTTATTCTATCCTCAAAGCTATGTGTTGTGCATATTTTATTATAATAATTTTTTGAAGTTTCTATATTATGATGATATCTTTCGACTCCAGCCTCTTTAAGTTTAATTAAACTTTCCTTTCCAATTATTCCATGAGAAGCACATAAAGAAATATTACATTGTTCACTTAATAACCTATAATAATTTGATAATTTATCTATTTCATAATTGCTTGCCCCTCTTCCAGCTGTAACTATCGAAAATCTATTTACTCCATTTTTCTCATTATCTTTTGCAACATCTAATATATTTTTATATTCCAATAACTCATATTCTTTTATATTAGTTTTAAAATGGACAGATTGAGCACAATATTTGCAATTCTCACTACACTTTCCACTTTTACCATTTATTATAGAACATAAATGAACTTCATCACCACAAAATACTTTTCTTATTTCATTAGCGCATTTAAATAATTCAGAAGAAGGCTCTAAAAACAACCTTAGAGCCTCATCTTTTTTTACATTATATCCATTAATAACTTTTAATTTTAATTGTTCACAAAAACTCATATTACTTACCTCTTAAATTTAATTTTGATATCCTATATTTCTTAATACCTTAGTAATTTTAAGGCCAACTAAAGATATTATAAAACTTAATAATAAATCACTAGGTAAACATGCTATAACTCCTATTTTAATTGCTGTAAAAATACTCATTGTGCTACCTAAATAAAAGTTATAAATAACATACATATGTATTACCCCAAATAAATATATAATTGCTAATCCAAATAAACATGAAAAAAATATTTTAGCTGAAGTTAAATTTCTAACACTTTCTGTCAATTTGCCTATAATAAATGCTGCTACTATAAATCCTATTAAGTAACCAAAAGTAGGTTGTAATATATATTGTGGACCTCCACCTTTTGTGAAAACTGGAATTCCTATTAATCCTACAAATACATATAAAATCTGTGCTAATGCTCCATTTTTACTTCCGAGTAAAATTGCACCTAATGCACAAAAAAAATATTGTAATGTAAATGGTACTATAGGTATTGGTATTCTTATAAATGCTCCTACTGCTGTAAGAGCTGCAAACATTGCAATCAATATTAAATCTCTAGTTTTTAAATTCATAATTTCTCCTCCAAATACTTTGATTATCAAACTATTTTATATTTATATAATATATTCAGATTTTTATATTGTCAACTTTTCTTCATTAATTTTAGATGACAATAATTTTATTTTTCAAAACCCATTTATTTCCTTGTTTATATTTGTTATAATATATTTAAGTAAACATTTACATAGTATTTGAATTTATTTATATACTATAAATTATAAATTAAATTTTAAGGAGTGATTTAAATGGAACTTTATACAAATACTGAAAGTAATTTAGAATTTCATTCATTAGCAGATGATATTAGGACCTTTTTAATGTCTAATCCTAATAATTTTTTTACTCCAACAGAAATTAGTGAAAATATACACTCAATACCTTATAGTAATTTAAAATCAGCTTTGTCTTTTACAAATGCTGAAAATTCAATAGATCCATCAGAACATATTAGTTCAATTTGTTCTTATTTAGAAAAACAACATTTAATAAAAAAATCAATGAAAATTTGTCCTTATAAAGGACGTCCATCTAATGCATTTTCTAACTTTTAATAAAAAACGTGTCTATCTTTTGACACGTTTTTCTATTTAATTGACTTGCAACTTTCTCTTTCTATAAGTTTTACTGGTAAAACTATTTTTTTACTTATTTCTCTACTATTTTCTAATCTTTCTAAAATTGTATTTAATGCAGTTTCTCCCATAAGCTCTACAAATACTTTAATTGTTGTAAGAGATGGTGTTAAAAATTTTGCTGTTGCAATATCATCAAAGCCAATTATACTTATATCTTTTGGGACAAAATATCCTTTTTCATTAATTGCTTTATAAGCTCCTATAGCCATAGGATCACTTGCTACGAAGACAGCTGTCGGTATATTTTTATTTTCAAGCATTTTTTTCATAAGATCATATCCATCTTCTAATGTAAAATCACCTTTATATACCCACTCTTTTTTATAGTTGCCTTTTTCTTTCATATATTCTATATAAATTTTTTCTCTCTCATTAAACATTTCTTTTTTTTCTTTATCATTATGAGCTATTACTCTTCCACCTATATATCCTATATCTATATGACCTAAGTCAACAAGATAATTTAAGGCACTTAAAACACCTTGTTTAAAATTTACAACTATTGAATCATATTTCCACTCATCTGGTGATGAATCTACAAATATAATTTCATTAGTTATAGATTCTAACTTTTCTATTTCTTCAGAAGTAAATACTCCTATAGCTATTATTCCATTTATCTCTTTATATTTTGATACAGGCTCATCAACTAATTTATCTATATATACAGACTTAAATTCTATATTTTTTTCATTGCATCTTTTTTCAATTGCCATTCTAATATATAAAAAATATGGGTCATTTGATTCTCCACCTACAAAACTACTTACAATCCCTATAGTATGACCTTTATCTTTAAGTTTCTTTTGCTTTGCAGTCATATAATTCATTTTATCAGCAATTTCTAAAACCTTTTCTCTAGTTTCCTCTGAAACATTTAATGTCTTATCTAAATTTAAAACCCTTGATACCGTTGATATTGATACTCCTGCAATATTTGCTATATCTTTTATAGTTGCCAATATATTTCACCTCTTTCTCATAATTTATTATATATTAAGGTATTTTAAATATCAAAATAATAAAAAATATGGACTTGAACTTTAAAATTCAAGTCCATATTTATTTTTATATTTTAAATACTACTCTTTAATGAATCTATATATTTTTTAATTGATTTTATTCCAGATTCATTCCATTTAAATACACCACAATGTTCAAGAACTTTTACAAACACTTTTCCTACTTCATCTTTCACTATCTTTTCCACATTATTTTCATTTATATCTTTATTATTTCTTATTATTTCATAAAACCAATCTAAGTGTATTCCTATTTCTTCTTTGTTTATACTATTTTCATCATTTAAAATTAAATTCTTTTCTATAACTTTAAGTTCTTCTTTTAATCTAGCTGGTAATACTGCAAGTCCTAATACCTCTATAAGTCCTATATTTTCCTTCTTTATATGGTGAAGTTCTTTATGTGGATGGAATATTCCATCTGGATGCTCATTATTTTTTCTATTATTTCTTAATACAAGATCCAATTCATATTTTTCATTAAAAAATCTTCCAATTGGTGTTATTGTATTATGAGGCACATCTTTTGTATAAGCAAATACTCCTGCATCTTCATCAGAGTAATTTCTCCAATGTTCTAATATTTTACCTGAAAGTTCACTTAACTTTTCCCTATCCTTTCCCCTTAATCTAATAACTGTTAATGGCCATTTAATTATAGATAATTCTATATCTTTATAATTATCTATATTAAATTTAAATACATCTTTTGCATCATTCATTGCAAATTTATAATTTCCACCTTGATAATGATCATGAGTAAGTATAGACCCACCAACTATTGGTAAATCTGCATTTGATCCTATAAAATAATGTGGAAATTTCTCTACAAATTCTAAAATTCTATCAAAGCTATCCTTTGTTATTTTCATAGGAATGTGTTTTCCAGAAAATACTATACAATGTTCATTGTAATATGCATAAGGTGAATATTGTAAAAACCATCTTTCATCTAAAAGCTCTATAGGTATAACTCTTAAATTTTGTCTTGCTGGATGATTTACTCTTCCGGCATATCCTTCATTTTCTTTACAAAGTAAACATTTTGGATATCCTGATTGTTGAAGACTTTTGGCAGCTTCTATAGCCTTTGGATCTTTTTCAGGTTTTGATAAATTTATAGTTATATCAATATTTCCATATTCTGAATTTGTTTTCCATACAAGATTTTTAGCTATTCTATCTGTTCTTATATAATCACAAGCTTTACTTATATTATGGAAATAAGTCGTTGCTTCTTCAGGATTTTTTTTATATTTATAATTAAAATCTCTAATTATCTCAGAAGGTCTTTTAACTAAAATCCCCATTATTTTAGTATCAAAAAGATCTCTATAAATTGGAGTATTATATTCAATTAATCCTTTTTCATATGCATAGTCTAAAAGACTTTCTAAAATTGGTGTTGGAGTATTTAATACCTCATCTTCTATATCACTTGCCTCATAATCATCTAACTTAAAAAGTTCAAGTAAACTATTTCTTATATATACTTCATCTTCACACTCTATTAAGTTTTTCATTACAGAATACTTTATTAATCTATCAATATCTCTATAAATTCCCATGGTAACCCCCTATATTTCTCTAGTTTCATCTCCTACACTTGCTATATAAAAATCTGCATCATAGCCTATAATTTCTTTATATTTATCGCCAACATATTTTATAAATCTTTCTGCAAAATCTCTTTTAACTATAGATACTGTACAACCTCCAAATCCAGCACCTGTCATTCTTGAACCTATAGTTCCTTCACACTCCCATGCAAGTTCAACTAATGTATCTAACTCTTTTCCTGTTACTTCATAATCATCTCTTAATGAAATATGTGATTGATTCATAAGCTCACCAAATAATTTCAAATCATTATTTTCAAGTGCTTCTTTTGCTTTAAGAGTTCTAACATTTTCATATACAGCATGTTTTGCTCTCTTTCTTCTAATATCATCTTTTATTAAATTCTTATTATTCTCAAATTCCTCAATTGTAAGCTCTCCTAAAGAGTTAATATTTAATCCTTCTTTTAACTCAGATAAAGCATTTTCACACTCACTTCTTCTTTCATTATATTTTGAATCTGCAAGTCCTCTTCTTTTATTTGTATTTGCTATAATTATAACTTCATCTTTTAAATCTATATTTGAATAACTATACTTTAAAGTATTACAATCTAATAATATAGCTTTATTCTCTTTTCCCATTCCTATTGCAAATTGATCCATTATCCCACAGTTTACACCTATAAATTTATTTTCTGCCCTTTGAGAATATTTAACAATATCTATTCTATTAATATTTAAATTAAATAGCTTGTCCATCATAACTCCAATTAATAATTCAAGAGAAGCTGATGATGAAAGTCCTGCTCCATTTGGAATATTTCCATATATTACAACATCAAATCCTTTATCTATATTGTGACCCTCTTTTTGTAATACATCTATAACCCCTTTACAATAATTCGCCCAATCATGTTCTTTTTCATATTTTATATTATCTACGTTAAATTCTATAATTCCTAAATCCTCAAAGTTTTTTGAATACATTCTTATTTTTTTATCATCTCTTAATCTTATTACTCCAAAAGTTCCAAAACTTATTGCACAAGGAAAAACATTCCCTCCATTATAATCAGTATGTTCACCAATTAAATTAACTCTTCCAGGTGAAAAAAACACTCTAGTTCCTTCATTATCTCCATAAACTTTAGTAAAAATATTTAACATTTCTTGTTTCAAAACATCCACACCCTTTTATACAAATTTATTTGTTAATATAATATTAACACCTCAAGAAAACATTTTCAATATATTTTTACTTTATTTTTACTAGATTTTTTTACTTTATTTTTACTAGATTTATTACTACATTTTATCCTTTTAAATAAAATATCTTTCTACTTTCTTATATAAAAAAGAGAGTTATTTCAAAAATAACTCTCTTAAATATCTTTTATTATTTTACTTTTTCTTTTTAAGTCTTAATTTTGCAGGACCTCTGCTTTTCTTACCTTTATACATTCTAGTTTCTTCGCCTTTTGATTGTTTACTAGAATTTCTACCTCTTTTATTATCTCTTGAACTTCTATTATCTCTTGATTTTTTATTATCTTTTTGATGTCCTTTTCCTTTAGACTTAGATTTTCCATGCATACTTGCTATATATCTTGTTTCTTTTGATTGAATTAAACATTTAGGTCCATTACCTATTAAGTCTTCTCTTCCTGCTTTCATTAAAGCATCATAAACAAGATTATAGTTTTTAGGATTTTTAAATTGAAGAAGTGCTCTTTGCATAGCTTTTTCTTCTTTTGTCTTAGGAATATATACTTCTTCCATAGTTAATGGATCAAGTCCTGTATAAAACATTGTTGTTGACATTGTTCCTGGAGTTGGATAAAAATCTTGAACTTGTTCCGGTTGATATTTAATATCTCTTAAATATTCAGCAAGTTGAATTGCTTCTTTTAATCCACTACCTGGATGGCTTGACATTAAATAAGGAATTATATATTGCTCTTTTTTAAGTTGTCTATTTATTTTAAAGAATTTTTCTCTAAATCTATCATATGTCTTTCCTGATGGCTTATTCATATATTTTAAAGCTTGTGGTGCAACGTGCTCTGGTGCAACTTTAAGTTGACCACTTACATGATGCTCTACAAGTTCTCTAAAGAAAGTATCATCTTTATCAGCCATTATGTAATCATATCTTAATCCAGATCTTACAAAAGCTTTTTTAACCTTTGGAATTTTCCTTATTTCTCTTAAAAGATGTAAATATTCACTATGATCAACATCCATATTTTTGCATACTCCTGGTGTTAAACATTGTTTATTTTTACATGCTCCTATTGTAAGTTGATGTTTACAAGCTGGTTTTCTAAAGTTTGCTGTAGGACCGCCTACATCATGAATATATCCTTTAAAATCTTTAAATGTTGTTATTTCTCTTGCTTCTTCAAGTATTGATTTCTCACTTCTACTTTGAACAGCTCTACCTTGATGGAATGTTATAGCACAGAAGTTACAATTACCAAAACAACCTCTTGAACTTACTATAGAAAATTTAACTTCCTCTATTGCTGGTATTCCCCCATCCTTTTCATATATAGGATGATAGTTTTTTGTATATGGAAGTGCATAAACCTCATCAAGTTCTTCTCTTGTTAATGGCATTTCTGGTTTATTTATAACAACATATCTATTTCCATGCTTTTGTATAAGTTGCTTTCCTCTAATTGGATCTTGTTCTTCATATTGAATTTTAAATGCTTTTGCATATTTTACTTTATCACTTGCTACTTCCTCCAATGAAGGTAACATTTTATAATCTCCATATACTTCATCTAATGATTCTATTGTATAACATGTTCCATTTATATGTCTTATGTACTTAGCATCAAAACCATCATTTAAACTATTTGCAACTTCAACTATTTGCTTTTCACTCATACCGTATACTAGTAAATCTGCACCACTATCTATAAGTATTGAGTTTCTTACATTATCTCCCCAATAATCATAATGTGCAAATCTTCTAAGACTAGCTTCTATTCCACCTATTATAACATTAACGTGCTTGTACGCCTCTCTAATTTTATTACAATAAACAATAGTAGCTCTATCTGGTCTTGCTCCCATTTTACCGCCTGGAGTATACATATCTTTATCTCTTCTTCTTTTACTTACAGTATAATGGTTAACCATGGAATCCATGTTTCCTCCATTAACTAAAAAACCAAGTCTAGGTCTACCAAGTCTTTTAAAATCATCTGTGCTATGCCAGTCTGGTTGTGGTATTATTCCAACCTTATATCCTGCATTTTCTAAAACTCTTGAAATTATGGCAGTACCAAAACTATGATGGTCTACATAAGCATCTCCTGTAACTATAATAAAGTCACATTGCTCCCATCCTCTTTCTTCCATATCTTTTTTACTTATTGGTAAAAATCTATTTTCTGTCATATTATCACCTTCTATCTATAATTATTAACCTATTATATTATTTTCTAATCTAGATTACTATTATAAAGCATATTCTCTTATTATAATACTTTTATTCAATAAAAAAAGTAATTTTTAAAAATTATTTTTAACTAGACTGTATAAAAAAGTAAAAAAAGAAGATTAATTACATAATCTTCTTTCTTAATTCTATTAATTTATATTATTTTTTATATATTTTAAAATATATCTTCTTGAAAAACTTTTACCTAATAGTTCATTTTTAATTTTATCAAAATCTACTTTTTCTAGTGTATCTGAATATATTTTTATGCTATCTATTTTATTGTTTTTTATAGTTAATAAAATTTGCATATTTCCAAATTTAAATTTTTCTTCTAAAAAAACATTATAATTTGGACTTTCTCCAAAATTCCATTCTTTACTTTTATATTTTTCATATAAATAAGGTATTTTTACATCTTTACTATATATATCTTTTTTCGTTATATTTCCATATACCATCTTAAAAGAATTTTCTAAAGTAAATTTCAAAGTACTAACATTTATTTCCTCATTTAAACTACTAAGATTAACTACTCTGCTTTTTACAGATTTTATCCCTTTAGATTCCAATTTCAACTTTGAAGGTTTTAAAACTTTCACTAAAATATCTGTATTTACATTTATCATAATAGTTCCATGATGAAAATAATTTTCTCCATCATCATAAAATGCATTTCCTGAAAACTTTCTATCCTTTACTAATAAATCATTTCTTCCAGAAAATTCTACACTTAATCCAAACTCTTCAATTGCTCTCTTTATAACTTTTAATTGTTTTTCTAAGTCTGCATTATTATTTTTAGTTATAAATGTAAAATTCAAATTATTTAAATCATGAAATACTGCTCCTCCACCAGATATACGTCTAACTAAATTTATATTATTTTTTTCCATATAATCAATATCACATTCTAAATATGGATTTTGATTTCTTCCAATAACTACTGTATTATCATTTTGCCAAAGATATAAAATATTTTCATCATATTTAACATTATTTAAAAGTTCTTCTTCTAATGCTAAATTATAATATGGATCTGTTTCTTCTGATATGACTATTCTATTCATGATAATGTATAGCTCCTATACCAAATCCAAGTGCTGCTTCATGAATAACTTCTGAAGTTGTTGGATGTGCAAATATTGTATCAATTATTTCTTCTTCACTAATATTATTTTTTATAATTAATGTTAATGAACTTATTAATGTAGAGGCATCTGGTCCTATTACTGAAGCTCCAATTATTTTATTATTATCAATATTTTTAATTAATTTTATAAATCCCTCTGTTTCTCCCATAGTTAATGCTTTCCCATTTGCTGAAAATGGAAATTTACTTATTTTTATATTTATATTTTTCTCATTACATTCTTTTTCTGTTAATCCAATACTTGCAATTTCAGGTGAAGTAAATATTACATTTGGAACATAATCATAACTAATCTCTTTATCTTTACAAAGTATATTATCTACAGCAACAATTCCTTGATGTGATGCAACATGTGCAAGTTGTATTTTATTAGTAACATCTCCTATAGCATATATATTTTCTAAATTAGTTCTTAACTTATTATCTACACTTATCCCTCTACCATTTTCATTTAATTTTATATCAGTTTTTTCTATTCCTAAATTTTTAATATTAGGTTCTCTTCCTATTGCAACTAATACATTTTCTGATACTAAATATTTATTTTTACCTTCATTTTCAAAAGATACTATAGCTTCTCCATTTTCTGATTTTTCAATCTTATTAACTTTTGAACTTGTATAGATATTGATTCCATTTTCTCTTGCTATTTTAATAATTCCATCTGATATATCATAATCAACCATAGTTAAAAGTCTATCCATATATTCAACAACATTTACCTTTACTCCAAAATTTGAATATATGAAAGCAAATTCCATTCCAATAACCCCTCCACCAATTATAGTAATTGATTTAGGTAATTTTTTATTATCTAAAATAGAAGTACTATTTAGTACAAATGGTAAATCTATTCCCTCTATATTTATTTTTGAAATGTTAGACCCTGTTGCAATTATAATATTTTTTGCATTAATTTTATATTCATCTTTTCCTTTTTTTACAATAACAGTTCTATTATCTATAAATTCAGCATTTCCCCTAACTAATTTTACATTATTTTTATTTATTAAATATTCAATTCCTGACTTTAAATTATTCTTTATATTATTTTTTCTTTCAACAACCTTTTCCATATTAAGTTTTATTTCTTTTATTTCAAATCCAAATTTTTCACTTAATATAGCTTCATTATATACTTCAGATGATTTAACAAATGCTTTTGTCGGTATACACCCTACATTTAAACAAGTTCCTCCAAGATTATCTTTTTCTACTAATACAGTATTCAATCCATTTTTAGCTGCATATATAGCTGAAACATATCCTCCAGGACCAGCTCCTATAATCAACAAATCTGTAGTTATATTTTCCTTCTTACCTTTAATTAAATTTCCAAAGTAATCTACTTTTGGATTATCATTTTTGGTATTTTTATCGGAATTTTCCTCTAAATCATCTACTAAAAATAAAATATCACCTTTTTTCACTTCTTGTCCTTCATTAACTTTTATTTCTTTTATTTTAAAGTTTCCATTTGCTTTAAATGGACTATTTCCTTTATTTGTCTCTAATTGTAATAATATTTCATTATTCTTTACTACATCTCCTACAGAAACATTTATTTTACCTATTTTTGCAGAATTTCCATTTATGTTTTTTAAAATTATATCCATATTTATTCCTCTTCTTCCCAAAAATTTTCAATTAATATATTAATTAAAAAGATTGCTTTAAAAGTTATTTGACTTATTAATTTTTTCAACTTCCCCTAAAATATTAAAAAAATTAATATATTATAACTTTTATAGCAATCTCTTAATTTACATGGCATCTAATTCATATATAACTTTAATTAAAATCCTTTTCAAATTCATCAATTGAATCTTTTAATAAAGTAACTGTATATGCCATAGTTGGGCCACCACCAAATGCGACTGAAACCATAGCAGCTTCTAATATTTCTTCTCTAGTAGCACCTGCTTCTAAAGCTTTATATGTGTGGAATACTATACAATACTCACATCTATTGTAAGTTGCTATACCAACACTTATTAACTCTTTTGTTTTTGTGCTTATAGCTCCTTCTGCATAGTTTGTACCTAACAAATTCATAAATGCATTAACATTTTCTCCATTTGTTTCTCCTAAACTATTTAATCCATTCATAAAATCGTTTAACATTTGTCTTACATCTTTTTTCATAATAATCCTCCTAAATATAAATCCTCAATTTACTTGTAATACTAATACTTAGTATAGCAAGTATTATAATATAAAAATACCACCATTAGGTGGTATTGTCAACGTTAACTTATATTATTTACCATTTTTTCTAAAACTTTTTTGAAATTATCTAGTTCCTCATTACTAATTCCTCTTGTAGCATCTTTTTGAAATTGCTCTCCTAAAGGTAATAATTCATTTCTAAGATTTATTCCTTTATCAGTTAATACTATACTAGTTATTCTTCTATCATTTATATTCTTTTTTCTAACAACCAATTTTTCTTTTTCCATTCTATCAATAAGTCTCACCATGGATGATTCTTTTACATTCATAAGATCTGAAAGTTCTTTTTGAGACATACTATCAGATTTTCCTATATAAAAAAGAGCTATCCACTGAACTCTTGTAACACCGTGTTCTTGTAATCTTCCATTAAATTCATCTGCTATCTTTTTGGCACACTTATTTGTTATAAAACCAATACAATCATCTATATTAAACATAAATACCTCTCCATAATATAATATATTAGTATGATATTATATTTAATAAAAAAAGTAAATTAACATTAAATATTTTCTAAAATTTTATTTAATCCTAATATAGCTGCTCCAACAGCTCCACATATTTGTGGTTCATCTGCTATAACTAATTTACTATTTAACTTTTCTTCTATAGCTTTTATTACTCCTTTATTTTTAGCAACTCCACCTGTCATCATATATTTTTCACACTTTCCAACTCTCTCTACAAGACCTACTGTTTTTGTTGCTATTGATTTGTTTACTCCATGTATTATGTCTCTTCTCTCTTTATTTTCAGCAATTAGAGTTATAACTTCTGATTCTGCAAATACAGAGCAAACACTTGTTATTGTAAGATCTTCATTATAAGATAAGCCCTCTTCTGACATAGTTTTTAAATCAATCTCTAAAGTTTTAGCTATCATCTCTAAAAATCTTCCTGTTCCAGCCGCACATTTATCATTCATTACAAAACTTTTTACATTTCCTTTTTCATCTAATGCTATAGCTTTACTATCCTGTCCACCTATATCTATAATTGTTCTTACTTCTGGATTAAAAAAATGAGCTCCCATTCCATGACATGTTATTTCCGTTATATTTTCATCTACAAAAGGTATATTATATCTACCATAACCAGTTCCTATTATAAGTGTAATATCTTCCTTTGAAAGATTTGCTTCTTTAAGAGCTAATTTATAAGCTAAATTTGCTGAATCCATACTCTTTGCACCAGTTTTAACTATTATACTACTTAACATATTTTTATCTTTATCCATAATAACTGCATTTGTAGACGTTGATCCACTATCTATTCCCATAACATAAATTTTATCTTTATTTTTTATTTCTTTCATTTGCATTTTTCCTCCACTTAGCTGTTCATTGAAAGCCTCAATACGTGTTTTTATTTGTCCTGCACTTTGACTTGTAAGATCTGTCTCTATTTTAAGAATAGGAGTTTTTCCCCTTTGTAAATCTACATATTCAAAAGAATAATGATCACAAAATTTAACTGTATGATAAATTATACCCTTTAAATTAGGATCTTCTATAAGTGCTCTTCTATTTGTAGTATCTTCCATCCTCATACAAGGTGTATAACCTAATATTTCATCTGAATACCATTTAATAGCTTCTTCTTTATTATTAAAACTTCTAACATTCGTTAAATAATGTTCTCTAGAACAAGTATGATTTACTAAAGGATACTCTAATAAATCTTCTACTTTATGTATAAATTCTCTTGATATTTTCGCACCAATTACAGCTATATATGGAATACTTGGATTTTTATTATTATCTAAATATTTATAAAGACCTTTATTAAACTTTTCTATATCAAATTTTTTTCCACTAAATTTTTCATACTCATTAATAAATTTTAAAATTTCTATTTTCAACATATTTTTTGCGCAGCAATTATTTTTTCTTGGAAGATCCATAATATAAACAAATTTAATTGAAGGTATTTTATCTAAAGTATCTTTAAGTCTTCTTATAGAATCACAACAATTTACTAAAAATACCTTATCTATCTTTTTTAAAATTATTGTATCTAAAAGTCCTTTACTATATGAACACATATTAGGATGCAAAAGTTTATCTGACTCATTAAATTGATCAACTTCATCATCTATAATAATTCCTTTTTCGTCAAAAGCATCAAATACTGCAAAAGGACTATATTTGCACATACAAGCTATCATCTATAAATCCCTCCTTACTATCTAACATTTCAAAGAAGGCTTCAAGTCTTGTTTTATTTTGTCCTTCTTGACTATTTCTTCTATCTACAGCATCACCATCAATACTTAATATAGGAATATTATTTTTTTCTAATGTATCTTTAAGTATTAATGAACCACCACTTGATTGTTTACATCCAAAATGGCAAAAATTAATAACCCCATCTACATTTAACTCTTTTGAATATTTTAATATATTGTTTGCTCTTCTTTCATATGAGCCATTATATGAATTTAAAATTATTTTTTTTGCTATAGATGAATATGGATTATTTATATCTAATGGTTTCATATAATCTACATTCATATCTGAAATAAGTAATTGATATTCTTTATTTAAGTCTAATAATTCTTTCATTCCATCACTATAAAATGGCAATAAATGTACCCATAATAACCTTTTTTTAGCCTTTTCATCAGGATATTTTTCTATATCCTCTGCTAATAATTTATAAAATTTCAAAGTATCCTTTCTTCCCATTCCAGGATGAGTTGCAAATACTTTGAACATTTCTGAAGTTATTGTATTTGGGAAATACTTATTTTTTAAATTATCTAAATATTTATTATAATATTCTACTGATTGATTTTCATTTAAAATAATCTCTTTTAATTTTTCTTCTTTTAATTTTTTATGTGTATTATCTTCAATGAAAACCACCATTTCCTTTAGTTGTTCCTTAACATATTCTTCTGCATCAATATTGTATTCATAAGGTACATCTATAATAAACTTTTCTATATTATAAATATTTGATATATATCTAAATGTATTAATGTTTCCATCACAAGCTGTTGATGTTGTTATTGCAAATTTAGGCTTAGGTAAAATTTTAGTCATTGCAGCACCTAAAAAAGTCTTGTGATATGAGCAAAGACTATCTGATATACCATAAGTTTCAGCTTTATCAATTAAAACATCTTCAAGCTTTGTTCCTGATATATATGATGAAAAAGCTTCTATAAGTTGTGGATTCATATCAAATGCATGCAAAAATTCAGTTGGTGTAAATACATTTACAAAAGCTGTATTATCAGGATCTTTTAATGGTTCCAATGTGAATTTCATACAAAGTTTTGATAAATATCTAAGAGATTTAGGTAAATTTCTATCCCCTAATAAATTTAAATTTAAGTACTCTAAATTATATCCTGCTTTAAGTAATTTCTTTACTTTATCTGGGTTTTCCATATTATTCTTTAAAATATTACTATAAATTTTTATAAAGTCCATATTTTCTCCTTAACTTTAGTTGTCTTTTATTAATTGTCTAATTTATTATAACTTAATTTTTTTTATTTACTTTTACTATTTTATGTCCAAAAAATTAACAATATTTTATGTTAACCTTTAACATTTCTATAATTACCTAAAATATATACTTTTAAATTTCAAATTCACTTATAATAATATTAAAATTTCTATATAAAATAATAGTTAACTACAAATAAAAAAAAGTTGCTAATACCATAGCAACTAAAATAAATAAAAATAATATTACTTATTATTCTTCATTAATCTTTTTAAATTTAAATAAATAATTTTTGAAATTATAGATACTATTAATGTAATGGATAGGATTATAACCCCGCAAAACATAAAAAATTCTTCCGGTAATACTTTTATTATAGGATCTGTATTCGGGTTGAATACCCAGTAATCATTATTAAAAAGCATTTCATGAAATTTATCAAATACATATGAGAAATCAAAGTAAATTAATATTAATAAAATTCCTATAATTATAATAGTAAAATAAAAAAAATAATTTAAACTTCTAATTGGAAATTTAAATCTTCTTTTTCTTTTTAATAAAAATAATATAATTCCTAATATTAATAAAAATATAAATATAATTTCTACTACAAAGACTATATTTTTAACTTCAAAAAAATGAAATTCCCCTTGAGCACTCATATTGAAATTATCAAACTCAAGCTTTTTTATAAATGGGTTTGTAACATATGATATTATTTTTTTATAATCTCCCATTAATAAATTTTTTGATATATTACTTTTGCTTTCCAAATTAAAAATCTCTATACATAGTTTGTATATATAAGTGCAATTAAAAACCAATAATATAGCACATAATAAAGAAACTATAAGCATGTAAAAAGTCATAAAAATTTCTTTTAATTTATTTCTCATCCAACACCTCTTTATACATAATATATAAAATATACCATAAAAGCACTTGAAATTCCATATAAAACCATATATTATAATATTATGATGACAGATGTTTAAATTGTCATATTTTCAGTTACACTTATACTATAATTATCCACTATTTTGACACTTATTATTAGTATTATTTTTGTATTTTTACTAATGAATTTATCATTTCTTTGTATTTTTGTTAAGTATTATTCTTTTCTATTAATAATTTTTTATGTAAACGCTTATGTAAACATGAACATTTAAAATTTCAAATATTTTATTTAGATTCACATTTATGATATTCTGTATTCACGATGCTTCTGGGACAAGTTTAGAAGCTTTTTTATATTTTAAAATTACGGAGGTCTAATGATGAAGAAACTTAACTGTAAACAATTAACTAAGAAATTAGTATTTTTCTTTCTTGGTTTATGGATAATTCAAACTGGTGTAGCAATATTTATAGGAACTAACATAGGGTCTGACCCATTCACTGTATTTACTCAAGGTTTAGCGGATGTTATAGGAATAACTCCTGGTATTGGTAATATGATAATTACATTTACATTCTTAGTTATTATATTAATAGTTGAAAGACGTTATATTAATATCGGTACTGTTCTTGCCATGTTTGCTGCAGGTCCATTTATTGATTTAATGATAAGATTTTTTGAACCATTTAATTTTTCACAATATAACCTTATAGTAAAAATGATCTTATTAGCAGTTAGTTGTATAATAATAGCTATTGGTTTCTCATTACTTAAGGCTACAGAACTTGGAGTTTCTCCAAATGATGTTATTCCATTTATATTATCAGATAAAAGTAAAAAGGAATACCGTGTTGTTCGTATGTGTTTAGATGCAACTTTCTTAATAGTTGGATTTTTCCTTGGTGGAGTTGTTGGGGTTGGAACTATAATAGCAGCTTTACTTACAGGACCATCAATACAATTCTTTATGCCAAAATTAGAAAATATTGTTCATAAGTTCATATATACTAGTGATGAATTAGAAGCAAGAAAAAATCAAATTGCTCAAGAAGTAGTTGAAACAAACTAATTAATTTATAAAAAAAGAAGTACAAATTGTACTTCTTTTTCTTTTATAATCTTCTATATTCTTTATTACTTAAATAATTATTTTTTATGCACCAATTAATATCTTCTATTAATCTATCTTTATCTTTCATAAATTCACCTTTTAAACTTATATAATTTGATGCATGATTCCCTCTAAATATTATATTCTTACTAGCATTTATATTTTTTATTATATTTTTTATTTCTTCTAAAATTTCAATACTATTTAACATATTAAAATTTCCACATTTAACTTGATTATATAAAGGTGTTCCTTCTTCTAACATAAGACTTAATACACTAGCATATTCTGGTGATATTTCACTTATTAATGTTCCAGTATCTATACTATGCCTCATTGAAAGTTCCCTTGGTGCAATTCCAGCAATTATAGTAGCAGATATTGCTATATTACTCATCTTTATTTTATTGCATGCTTTTATTAACTCTTCTCTACATGCTCCTTTATTTATAATTTCTAATACTTCATCATTTCCACTTTCTATACCAATATAAACCATCTTCAAATTAAGATTTCTTAATTCTTTAAGTTGAATTACTGTTTTAGATGCTATAGATTTTGGTGAAGCATACATTGTTACCCTTTCACAACTTGGAAATTTATAATTTATATATTTTAATATTTCCTTTAAATCTTCAAATTTTATAATTAAAGCATCTCCATCAGCTAAAAAAATTCTTCTTATATCTCCATATATATTTTTAAGTTCATCTATATGCTTTTTTATTTCTTCTAAACTTTTTATTCTAAATTTCTTTGATTTATACATACTACAAAAAGTACATTTATTATGAGAACATCCTATAGTTGCTTGAACTATTAAACTATTTGCTTCACTAGGTGGTCTATAAAGTGGCATACTATACATAATAACTCCCTACTTTCCAAACTTTTTTCTTATATTATATACTAAATTTATGTACAAAAAGAAATGAAACTTATCTATTTAGACAAGTTTCACTTTTTTATAATTATGCTCTTTAAATACATTTTTATTATAATTTCTATATTTTACAAATAAAACTTCTGCTAATACAAAAAATTCTGATGTAGTTTCATATTCAAAACTTTTATTAATACTTATACACTCTGTAGTATATAAATGCTCATTACTTAACTTCGCTAGTCTATTGTTACTATATTTAGTTATTGATAATATTTTTATTTTATTTTTATTTAACTCCTTAGCCAATTTTAATATTTCTTCAGATTCACCACTCAACGATATTAATATTACTAAATCATCATCTGATATATTATTTAAACTTATATTACTTTTATAAAACGGCTCTAATATACTTACATTTTTATAATATAAAATAAATATTCTATTCATTTCTTTTACAACATACTTAGGAATATGACTTGTTCCATATATAAAAACTTTTTTAGCCTTATATATCATCTTACATGCACTTTTAAAATCTTTTTCTTTTATTCCGCCTATATTATAATCTAAAACATTACATATCAATTTATTGTTTTCATCTAAATCACATTCAATTTCATTATCTTCATAATTTAAATATAATTTTAATTCCTCATATCCTCTAAGGGATAACTTTTGTATAAATCTTAATATAGTTGTTTTAGAAACATTGCATTTAATTGCTAATTCTTCTATTGTTAAATTTGAATAATCCCTTTTATTTTTAGATATACACTTCCATATATGCATATCATTAAAATTTAAACTTTTATAATTGCTATTTATAAGCTCATCTAAATTCATTATCCCCACCCCTATATTATTGTACCATAAAATTATTTTCAATAATTATGTTTTTAATACTTTTTTTGTATATTATTATAAATATTGTCAATAATTTAAATGCATCACTAAGAATCGGAGGATATACTTTAATATATTTAATCTCCTTTAAATATTTTATAAGCATTAACTAAGACTTATAGATAAACCTTCTAAAAATAATACCTATATCCTCCTTCTTATTTTATGTTTAAACTATTTATAAAATTATCAAACTTAACATTACCTCTATTTATTATAAATAAATTCTTTCTACATCTACTTATTGCAGTATATATAAGTTCCATATTTTTATCATTTTTATCTATAACAAAAATCAAATTATCAATTTCAAGTCCAGTAAATTTTTCTATATTACACATTTTCAAACCTTCAGATGTAACAAAAAAATTAAATTGTCTTGATTCACGTAAATCTTCTAATATTTTTATTTTGTTTTCTCTTTTACATATTTCTAAAAATTCTTCTTTTGTTTCAAACATTCTTTCAACCTTTATATTATATTCATTTCTTGCATAGTACTCCATTTCTCTTAATTCTTCTAAATTTGCACATATAATACATGTATTTTTATAATTTAATTTCTTTTCATCTAAATAAAATTTTCCTTTTTCAAATATATCTAATGGAAATAAATTGTCACAATATATATAAGTTATTTCATCTTCATTTATATTTAATCCTATTTGTTCTTCAATTATAATATTATCTAATTCATATTTCTTTATAAAAAACTCTTTTTGAAATTCTTTAAGTAATATTGCAATATTACTTGATATTCTATATGATGTTGTAAGTTCGTTCCATCGTCCTCTAACATTAGTTTTTACTCTTTTTTTAGTATCTAACTCCCTATTATAAATATTTTGTTTTTCATCTCCAAATAATATATATTCACCATTTTCTTTTAAAAATACATCTTTAAGTAAATCAAGCCATTCTCTTTCAAAATCCTGAACTTCATCTATAAAAATAGCATCATATTTATTTTCTTCTTTTACTAATATACTAAATAACTTATATATACCTTCATTATTAATATTTTTTATATCTACCCCTAATTCTAATGCTCTCTGATTTAAAAACATATAATAACTATTTATATAAAATGCACTCCAATTAAATTTAATTTTAAAACTACTCATTTTTTCCTTTATATAATTTCTTAAAGTAATATTATATGTTAATATAAGAATTCTTCCATTTCCATGTATTCTTTTATATGCAGATATTGCTCTATTGCATAACAAAGTTGTCTTTCCGCTTCCAGCAATTCCTTTTATTTTTGCATTTACTCCTTCTTTACTTTTCATAAGTTCTATCTTCTTTTTATCTAAATTTAAATACTTGCTATTACTATTGTTATAACTTTTATATTTAATATTTCTTAAAGCTATATTATAAAGTTCCTGATCAAATAATTTATTTGGTTTTAATATAAACTTTATATCATTTAAAATTTTTGAATTATCTCCCCATAATTTTATCTTTTTCATCTCTCTTGTATTATTGCTAAATTTATCTGTTATATCATAACTTTTACATCCTGAAAAATATATTGAAGTATGAATTAAATTTATATAATTTAAATTTAATATACTTCTTTTCATAAATTCTTCTATATGATATTTATAAATATTTTCTTTAAGTCTTGTAATTTTTTCAAAAGGTGTTATAAATGGTATTTTATTATTTCTATTGTTTTTATTTATTATAATTCCATACTTTCCAGCATTTCCACCAGTTACATATATATAATTTTCTAGATTCCAATTTAATACATCTAAAATTAATATTCCTGCCCCTTCTCTAATTATTAATATATTAAAATCATCTCCATTTACATTATGCTTTAAAAATATATTAAAACTATTATCTAGCTCTTCTTTAAATTTTTTTATTAAATTTAAAGAAGAATCATTTAAATTTGGTAATATCCCTTTTAAATTACCATGAAATATAGCCATGCTTCTTCCCCCAAAATTCTAAATATACTATTAATAATATATTTCTACTGTCATCATACATTTCCTTCCATTTTATATAAAAAAATAAGATGATTGCTTATAACAACCATCTTAATGATCTGGTAATTCACCTAATTTATCTTTATTTTCTTTTATTACTTCAATGAATTTATCAGCAATTTCCGGATCAAACTGCCTTCCACTCCATTTTCTTAACTCCTCTATTCCTTCTTCATAAGTTTTTCTTTTATTGTAAGGTCTATTTGATGTCATGGCATCAAAACTATCTACAACAGTTAAAACTCTAGCCAAATAAGGTATATCTTCTCCTTTTAACCCTTTTGGATATCCAGTACCATCATATTTTTCATGATGATGAAGTACTATAGGTTCAATTCTTTTTAAAGAAGTTACTGGCTTTATAATATCCACTCCATTTTGTGGATGTTCTTTAAGCGTATTCCATTCATCATTATTAAGCGGCATTCTCTTTATTAATATTTCCTTTGCTATATTAATTTTACCAACATCATGCATATAGGCACCATATATTAAACTATTTTTATCTTCTTCATTAAGATTTAACTTATTTGCAAGTAATCTACTATAAAGAACTACTCTCTCACAGTGTCCATATGTATATCTATCTTTAGCATTTATTACACTTATTAAAGTCTTTATAGATGTAACTAATTTAACTTCATCTTCACTAATATCTCTTTTTATTTCCTCCAGTATAGATGCATACGTTTCAACTCTATTCTTGTTAAAGAATTTTGCTCTATAAAGCGCATCATCAGCACTTTTTATAAGTTCCAATTCATCCTTTGCTTTATCTGGGTAAATCGAAATTCCAATTGATACTGTTAAGTTTCCATTAGGTTGATTTTGTTGACCATAAAAATATTCTGTTTCAATATTCTTTCTTATACTTTCAGCAATTTCATTTGCAATAATTTCATTTGTATTTGGTAAAATTATGGCAAATTCTTCACCACCATACCTTGCAACAATATCTCTATGTCTTATACTTTCTTTTAATATTTCTCCTACTTTTTTTAAAACTTTATCTCCCTCTTGATGACCATATAAATCATTATAATTTTTAAAATAATCTATGTCTATAAAAATAACAGATAACTTTTCTTTCTTTGTTTTCGAAACTTCTAATGCTTTTTCTAATGCATCAAAAAAATATCTATGGTTATAAACTCCAGTAAGCCCATCCTCATTGGCTAAATCTCTTAACCTTTCTATATGCTCACCTTCTATTTTTACATAAAAACCTAATGGCCATGCAGTCAAGAAAAAGACACCAACTAATATTAAATCATTTTCAAAATATTTATTTATCTGAACATTAGGCATGCAAATCATATCTATTGCTAATACTATAACTGATGAAATTGTAGCAAATATCATTCCTTGCTTCATACCTGACTGTATTGTTGTAGTTATTATTATAAATAAAAATAATATTTTATATTCACTAGTATTAGCCCCTGAAATTATTATAACTACAGAAAATATAATAACAAAAGTTATATTTTCTATAATTTGAAATAATAGTGGATGTTTATTTTTAACTTTATTTGGCGTATAAAATTTCCATATAACATAAATAAATAACAATAAACATGTTATAAATCCAACTAATAATATTCCATATTGACTATATAATATATTATCTTTTAATATTCCTCCATTAAAAAAATATTGTATAATTATCATTCCTGTAAATAAAAGTGTAGAAATTTTAACTACTGCAACTATATCATTTAACTGTTTATATTTTTGTTTATCTATTTCATTCATAATTACTTCCTCATAATCTAAAGGACCAGAATTTCTCTGGCCCTTTATACTTCTACTCTTCTCTTAAAGATTTTGGTTCTTCTGGTTGATGAAAACACCAGAAACAAGCTGATGTAGCTACTGTTCCAGCAACAACTGTTGCTACTGTTGCAAGAGCCATTAATACCTTATTGTTTAGTTTTTTCATAATTTATTCCCCCTTAATTTATAAATGAAAATTTTTTATAAAAAAGTATCTAAAGCACCTAACAATTTATGTCCTAACTTAGTAAGTGAAAATGATTGCCATAAAACAGCAAATCCTAAAGCATTAGCATATAATAATAAAGTATAATTATTATTTACATAATAACCTACTATAAATGCTATTAATATTAGCAAATAAATTGTTAATATTTGTATAGATATTTTTTTTAGCTTTTTTCTTTTTTCTATTTTCTTTATAGGTTTATTAACACTATCTACAGGTGCTAATTTATAAATAACAATATAAGAAAATAAAAAGATGCAAATTGATATTAACATAGTAAAATTTAAACTAATATTTAAATTATTAATTAAAATTGGAATTAAAATACATACTAAAGTTCCAATAATTAAACATCCTAAGGCGCTATTTGAATGAACTCCCCCAGAATACTTTCTAAGTATACTAATTCCAAAAGACATTATTAATGCTTCTATAAGCACATTAAATATAATTCCAAATATAATTACAAGTAATATTGACATTCCTATTTGAAGTATACCATATATTCCATATGCTATTACTTCTTCTTTATCTTTATCTATTTCATTATTTTCAGAGGAAATTTTACTTGCAATATTTTTTGATATAATATCTAAATTAATCATTATTAATTTTTTTCCTTTTCTTCAAAAAATTTATTAATAATATAATTACTAAAAATATAATTAAAGATGGTAATCCATAAATTGTTTTTAAAACAGGATCACTAAATACTGATGTAACATTTTCACCAACTTTAAGCTGTATTAAAAATAAATTTATACCTTCTGAAAAAAACAAAAGTATAGCTGTTATTATTCCACCTTTTATACATTCTACAGTATTTATTTTATTAAAAAAATTAGTAATACAAACTAATAAAATTATATTAAGTATAGTATGTGTTCCATATCCTATTGGAAAATTTCTTACTATAAACATACTAATAGCTAGTCCTAAACTAGATATAATATATTTTTTTATATCTAGTTTTTTATTTGCAAATACATAAATTGCAAACACAAACAAAAAACTTTCTGGAATAGCTCTTACTATTAATTCAAAAAATGATATGTGTAGCATAATTATGTCTCTCCCTTATATGTCATTGTAGCTTAAACATTTATTTATTTTTTTAACTGAGCTATATATTACTATAAATACAAAAGCTCTTATAAAAATATCTCCTATACTTAATACGCTATATCCTAAATCAAATATATCAGTTAAAAACTTTGCATTAGTATTTGCTCCACCTAAAATATGTATATCGTTTACTTTGCTAAAAGCATCCACTTTAGCATATCCCGTTAAATATGATAAACTTGGAAAAACAGGCATAAACCCACCGTTTAATTTTATAGCAATATCATTTAATATGCCTCCAACAAAAATAAATCCTGCTCCAATTATTGCACTAACATATTGTTCATACTTAAAAATAAGAGGTAAATAAGAACATAAATAAAACATTTTAAGTATTCCTGCATACTTTATAAAACTATAATTGCCATTAAATATATTAAATTGTACAAATAGATTTATACATTCCATAAATATAACTGGATATATAGCATAGCTTTTAAATAAAGGCTTTACTTTATACCCTTTAATTTTACAAAAAATCAAAGCAATTATAATAGTTTCTAGCATACAAATTTCTCCCCTATTTTTAACGGAAATTCTTCTTCTTATTCCAAAATATTCTTCTTTTCAATTATACTATATTTCATTTTCACTTTCTATATTTTTTGATTAAATGGTAAATTTAATTTTTTAAATAAAGTTATTATTAATTTTAACTATTTCAATTTTTAACTAAATACAACTTACATTTCCACTTTATAAATTATTGTAAAATATAAAAACTTAAAATATTTATAAATTTTAAATCATCTAATGCCTTTAATAAATATACTAATATAAAAAGACTTTTTAGGAGATTTTTATGAATGATTTAAATTATAAATTTAATTCACTTGATAATTTAATAGGTAATACTCCTCTTATTGAAATTATATTTTCTTACAAAGGTAAAGAAATGAAAATATATTCTAAACTTGAATATTATAATTATACTGGAAGTATAAAAGATAGAGTTGCACTTTATATATTAAAAAAAGCCTATAATGAAAATAAAATTAAAGCTAATGACACAATAATAGAAGCTACAAGCGGTAATACTGGAATATCATTTTCTGCAATTGGAAGCTTTTTAAATAATCCTGTTAAAATTTATATGCCAAATTGGATGAGTGAGGAAAGAAAACAACTTCTAATTAACTTTGGTGCTGAAATAAAGCTAATTTCAAAATCATCTGGAGGATTTCTTGAATGTATAAGACTCTGCAAAGAAGATGCAAAAATTAATAAAAATATTTTTCTCCCATCTCAATTTGAAAACAATGACAATATAATGGCTCATTATTTAACTACCGGACCTGAAATTGCAAAAACTTTATCAAAGCACAATTTACCTCCTAATTGTTTTATTGCTGGCGTTGGAACTGGTGGTACTATTATGGGAATATCTAGATATTTAAAAACTATTAATCCAAAACTAAAATCTTTTCCACTTGAACCATCAAATTCAAAAATATTATCCTGTAAATTTAGTAATTGCTCTCATAGAATAGAGGGAATATCTGATGAATTTGTTCCGCCTATTTTAAAACTTTATGAACTTAACAAAGTCATTGATGTAGATGATGGTGATTCAATAGTTATGGCAAAAAAACTTTCAAATTCTTTAGGACTTGGAGTTGGCATATCATCTGGTGCTAACTTTTTAGGTGCTTTAAAAGTTCTTTTAAAAGAAGGTTTAAATAATACTGTAGTAACTGTTTTTTCTGATGACAATAAAAAATATTTAAGTACAGCTCTTACTAAAGATGAACCTATTAAAGAAAGCTTTTTATCTAAGGATATAGAACTATTATACTTCAATGTATTGTAAAAAGAATGAGATAAATACTTAATTGTAAGTATTTATCTCATTTTTATAAATTAATATAAAATTTAAAACATTCTTTTTTATCTTCTTTATTAAAATTAAGACTTTCAAAAATTTTTATAGATTGTATATTGTCTTTATGAACATATGCACTTAGTTTCCTTATATTATAATCATTATTTTTTAATAAATTAATTAAATGCTTAACAAGTTCTTTTCCATAACCTTTAGAACGTTCATCTTTATCTACACAATAGTTTATTATGGCCTCATTATTTTCATCTAATATTTCATAAGAAATTTGACCTAACGGAACTAAATCTTCTTCCATTACTAACATATTATTTATGCGATTTTCAAACCACTCATTAAACTCATCTAAGTCCATACATTTTCCATATTTCGAAAACTTTATTGTATCCTCATCATTTATCCATTTAAATAAAATATCAAAATCTTCTAAATTTCCTCTTCTTATCATCTATCTAGTGCTCCTAACTAATATAAATTCCTTAGTTTACATTTTAATTATTTATAACTCTTTATGCAACTAATCACATATAAGTCTTTTAACATAATCAGTTTTAGGATTTTCTATTATTTCATTAGGTTTTCCCATTTGTTCTATTTTTCCATTATTCATAATCATAACTAAACTCCCAAGTTTTAATGCTTCCTTTATATCATGAGTAATAAAAAATATAGTCATATTAAGCTTTCTTTGAATTTTTATTATTTCATCTTGCAAAGATTTTCTAGTTATTTCATCTACAGACCCAAATGGCTCATCCATAAGCAATATATTAGGCTCTTTAGCTAATGCTCTAGCAATACCTACCCTTTGTTTTTGTCCACCACTTAATTCTCTAGGATATCTATTTATTAATTCTTCTTCTAAATCAACAACTTTCATTAACTCTTTAACCTTTATCTTTGTTTTATCTTTATCATTTTTATCTAAATCCAATACAAAAGATATATTTTTTTCAACTGTCATATGTGGAAATAGTCCTACCCCTTGTATTACATACCCTATGTTCTTTCTAATTTCTGTAATGTTTTTATTATTTATATCTTCTCCATCTATTATTATTTTACCTGAATCTGGCTTTAATAATCCATTTATCAGTTTTAAAGTAGTTGTTTTTCCACTTCCTGAACTCCCAATTACTGTTACAAATTCTCCTTTTAAAAGGTCCAAATTAAAATCTTTAAGAACTTTTTTTGTTCCATAACTTTTATTTACTTTTTTAAAACTAATTATAGGCTCATTATCTTTCATAAAAAACTCCTATTCAATTAAACCTTTTTTTATTAAAAATTCCTTAGCTACATTAAAATCATCTTCTTTATTAACTTCAACAGAATAATTCATACTAACAATTTCTTTTTCTGTTATGTTTTCTTCTAATAAACTAAGTATTTCTTCTAACTCTGGATACTTATCTAAAGTTTCTTGTCTTATTACAGTTCCAGCAAAATAATCTGGGAAAAATCCTTTATCATCTTTAATAACTTTGAATCTTTCATCTACTAATCTTCCATCTGTTGTTGATGCTGTTATTACATCAACTTTTTTATCTTCTATAGCCTTATATTTTAATCCCATATCTAAATCAAGAGTATTTTTAAAATTAAATCCATATAATTTTGAAATAGCATCATATCCATCTTCTCTTTCATAAAAATCATATTCCGCACCAAACACTAAGTTTTTTGATGCCTTTGCTAAATCTGAATAAGTTTCTATTCCATATTTTTCAGATATATCTTTATCTACAACAATAGCATAAGTACTATTATATCCATAAAGATTTAACCAATTTAAATTAAACTTATCCATATACTCTTTTTTTAATTGTTTTATTAATTCATCATTCGATTCTACACTTCCGTTTTTAAGAACGTATTCCCACGATGTTCCTGTGTATTCTGGATATAAGTCAAACTCCCCTGAAACTAATGCTGGATGTATATTAGCGGTTCCTCCTCCTATACCTTTTTTTATCTCAACATCTATATCTGTTTTATCTTCTATTAATTGAGATATTATCTCTGTTAATATATATTGTTCAGTCATAGGTTTTGATGCAATTATAAGTTTCTTTTCCTTACTAAAAGAACTAACTAATATAACAAATATTATAAGTATAATAGTAATTGAAATTACTACTTTAGTTTTAAAATTATACTTTTTACTTCCATTTTTATAAACTTCTCTTCTATATCCATTTGCCATATTACTTACTTTCTTTTCAAAATGTGATAATATAAAATCTATTATTAATGCTATTGATGCTATAAGTAAACTTCCAGCTACTGTCATCTCTTTACTATTAGTTGTTATTCCTCTCCATATAGCAACCCCAAGACCTCCTGCACCTATAAATGATGCTATACCGCAAAGTGCTATTGTCATAACTACCATATTTCTAAAACCTGCAAATATTACTGGTGCTGCAAGTGGTATTTTTATTTTATATAAAAGTTGAAAATTAGTTGTACCCATTCCTTTTCCAGCTTCTATTATATCCTTATCAAGATTTAAAATACCAATATAAGTATTAGTTATCATAGGTAATAATCCATATAAAGATAAAGTAATTATTGCCGTAATGTTACCAACACCTGATATTGAAACTAAAAACCCAAGTATAGCAATTGATGGTATAGTATATAAAAAGCTTGTTATTCCCTTAACTGGTGTTGCTAATCTTTTCTTTTCAGATATTAAAATACCCAAACTCACTCCTATTATTGTTGCTATACATACAGATACTAAAGATAAAAATAAATGTTCTCCTATTAATTCTAGAAAAAAATTTTTTCTATTCATATATAAATCTAAAATACTTTTTATAAATTCCATACTCCCTCTACATGTAAATTAATAACACTATTAATATATTTATATAAATTTATTTTTATTACTTGATAAACCATTTATATTTGCGATTTATTTGTGTTAGTTATATACTTTTTATTATAATATTTTATTTTTAGGAGGTTTTATGGCTAGTTTAATATTAGAGGGAGGTACCTTTAGACCTATTTTTAGTGCTGGTGTTATGGATGCTCTTTTAGAAAATAATATTTTTTTCCCTTATTGTATTGGTGTTTCAGCTGGAATTACTAATGGATTTTCATATTTTTCCTCTCAAAAAGGTAGAAACTTAGAAATTTTAGAAAAATATAGGAATGATAAAAGATATTTAGGCTTTAGAAATTTCTTTAAATGTAAAAGTCTTTTTGGTTTAGACTTTGTTTTTGATGAAATTCCAAATAAACTTTCCCCTTATAATATTGATGCACTTACAAATTATAAGGGAAGAGTATTAGTTGGAGTAACTAATGCAATCACTGGAAAAACTGAATACTTAGATGGAAAAAAAATTGATAATAAAAATACTATGCTTAGGGCAACATGTGCTATTCCATTATTTTTTCCTGCAATAAAAATTAATGAAGGATATTATTACGACGGAGGATTATTAGATCCTATCCCAATAAAAAAAGCTATAGAGGATGGAAATGATAAACACTTAATAATACTTACAAGACCAAAAAGCTATAGAAAAAAATTAGGTAAAAGAAATATAATTGCGGCTAAAATAGTTTCTAGGAAATACCCAAAGTTAAAAGACTCATTTTTAACTCGTCATAAATTATATAATGAAACAGTTAAATTTTGTGAGGAATTAGAAAAGCAAGGTAAAGCTATAATTATAAGACCTAGAGAAGACCAAGCTATTGAAAGCTTTGAAAAAGATATAGAAAAATTAAAAAAAGGATATAAAGATGGCTATAATATGGCACTTGAAAGAATAGATGAAATAAAATCACTTTTAAAATAAAAAAGAGCTACAAATGTAGCCCTTTTTTATTTATCTAAAAGTTTTAAATATTCAGCATATCCTTCACTTTCCATATCTTCTTTTCTAATAAATCTTAAAGACCCAGAATTTATACAATATCTAAGACCTCCTAATTCTTCAGGCCCATCACAAAATACATGCCCTAAATGAGAGTCAGAATTTTTTGTTCTTACTTCTGTTCTTTCCATATTAAAACTATTATCTCTTTTTTCTTTTATTAAATTTCTATCTATAGGTTTGCTAAATGCTGGCCAACCACATCCTGAATCAAACTTATCAGTTGATATGAATAAAGGTTCACCACTTGTTATATCCACATATATACCTTCCTCAAAATTATCCCAGTACTCATTTGCAAAAGGTGGTTCCGTTACATCTTCTTGCGTTATTTTATACTGTAAATCTGAAAGTCTCTTTTTAAGTTCTTTACCACCTAATTTTTTATATTTTTTCATCTTCATCTATATCAACCTCTTTTTATAAGTATTATAACAATATTTTAACCTATAATTATGGTGTTATTAAAGAATTTATTTTTAATTTAAATATATATCCGAAAATTCTATTTCTATTTTGTTAAGTTGTATATGCTCAATATACTCTTGTTCTTCAATATATGAACTTAAATTTTCTAAATCATTTAAAACATCAGGTATCCTTATTAAAACTTCAGTACCTGCACCTAAAACACTTTTTATTTTAATCTCTCCTCCATGAAGTTCCACTAACTCTTTTGCTATATATAAACCTATTCCACAACCTTCATTCACCTTAGTCATTCTATTATTTACATTCTTTAATCTACTAAATAAGCTATTTAATTTATCTATAGAAATTCCTATTCCTCTATCTCTTATCCTTATTTCTATCATTCCATCATTTAATAATAAATCAACATTTATAGGTTCATTTTTATCATTAAATTTTATTGCATTAGATAATATATTAAGTATTATCCTTTCTAAATGATCTTTATCAAACAATGCCAACTTTTCTTCAAATTCAGTATCAAAAACTATATTTATATGACTATTTTCTAAAAATTTATTTGCTTTAATTACTATATCCTCAACTAAACTTACTATTTCTATCTTCTTAGGTCTATGCTTAAATACACCCTCTGATATTTTTATACTATCTATCATATTGTTTATAAGTTTTATCATTCTAAATATATTTTTATTACAAGTACTTATATACATATCAAACTTTTCTTTATCCTCTAAACTCATTCTATCAAGCTTACAGTCAAGTAATTGTATAGATGTATATATTAAATTTATTGGTGTTTTAAATTCATGAGATATATTTGCAAAAAATTCTCTTCTTAATTTATCCAACTCTTTTTCTTCTTGCTTTTGATTTGTTATATCATTTATAACTATTATTCTTCTTATAGTATTTTTATTTTCATCTTTTAAAGGATTACTTCTAATCCAAACCCATCTCATTTCATTATCTCTTCTTATAAGCCTTGCTACTACATCCAATGGTTCATTATAATCTATTTTATCAAGTAATTTTTTATCATCATCATGAAGCATTTCTCTAGTTATTTCTATACTATCTTTTTTATATAACTCTCCTCTACTTATTCCAAATATTTTTTCAAATGCCTGATTTACAAAAACAACTTTATCACTATCTTTTATTATTATTGCATCTTCTAAATTATTTAACATATTAAATAAAATAAGTTCATTATTTAATATACTTTCTTCTACTGCAACTTTATATGATATATCTTTAGATACTCCAATAACACCTAATATATTATTATTCATATCAAAATAAGGAACTTTTACTGTTTCTTCTATAAATTTCTTATTATTATTTAAAACTTTTTCTTCTACATATATTTTTTGTCTCTTATCCCTTATTACCTCTATATCATGTTGTCTAAAGCTTCTTGCTGTATCTTCACTAAATAATTCGTAATCTGTCTTACCTATTATTTCATTCTTACTCATTCCTAAATGTTCTGAAAATTTTCTATTGCAAATTAGATAATTTCCATTAATATCTTTATAAAATACATAATCTGGCATAGCATCTATAAATAATTCTAAAAGCTTTTTTTGATTTATAAAATCATCCTCAAATATTGAACTTTTGCTCTTATCATCTGAATTACACCATAAAACAACATAGTTGTCATCAACTCTCTTTAAAGAAACATTATCAGTATTAAATTCTCCATATTCATTACAAATAGATATTGCACTTGTTAAAAAATTCATATTACTTACCCACTTAACAGTTTGTCCAACAGATAAAAGTTCACTAAATTTTTTATTTACAACAGTTCTATCATTAAAATTAGTTTCCTCAATTAATAAATCATTTCCTACGTCCTCTTTATCTCTTAGTATTTTGCAATAAAAATAATTAACAGAAATACTATCCAATATCCTCTTCCATACGCTCCCCATACATACTCTCCTTTTTCCCTTTTGTTTAACCATTTTATTGAATTTTTGTTTATTATATAACATATTATACACTTAAAACCTATAATTTTTAAACATTTTATAAATATTTTTTTGAATTTAAGTTAATACTATCTATGAAATTAAAAACTAAGGAGAGATTTTTATGTCAAGTACAACTGGAGTTGTTAAATGGTTCAATCAAGAAAAAGGATATGGATTCATATCTTGTGATGATGGAAATGATGTCTTTGTTCATTTTTCACAAGTTAAACATAGTGAAAATAATAAAGATCTTCATGAAGGAGAAAGTGTTTCTTTTGATATAACTGATGGACAAAAAGGCCCAATGGCTATAAATGTACAGAAACTTTAATAAAAGGTACTACACTTTTTGTAGTACCTTTTATTATTTTATATTATTGATTATATATTTATTTATTATATTTCCAATGTCACCACTATCTTTTATTTTTTTGCATTTGTATATATCCCCTTTTAATTCAATCTCTACAAGTTCAATATTTAACTCTCCATTTTTTAAATATAACAATATGCAATATGAAGATTCTATAACAAACTCCATACTACCAACTTTAATTAAATTTTCTATAATTTTATAATCATGAAAGTTTTCAGATGTTTCTTCATAACATTCACCCTTTGCTATTCTATATTGCACTCCATCTATAGCTCTAAAAAATGTAACATTATCATCACATACTCCTCCAGCCATTAGTGCAATTCCAATCTTTTCTGATTTAAGGCATTCTATAATATCCTTATTTCTCTTTTCTATTATAGTTAAACTTTCAATATCAACTATATCTATCAAATCTATTAAATTTTCATTTATTAAAGATCTATATATTTCTTTTAAATCCTTCTCATATTGAAATAAAAATTTTTCAATATTATAATCTGACTTAATTATTATTTTTTTCATAAATTGTTCTCCTAAAAAAGTTTATGTTTATTAACATATTATTATATTATCATAGTAAACTATATTATTAATAATTATTTTTATTTTATAGGAGATTTATATGAAAAAATTATTTTTATTTTCAAACCTTTTATTTACAATATTAATTTCATTATTATATATAAATAGTAATGTAACTCAGCTAAGGACTACAAAAGTATCAAATAATATAAATATTAATAAAGAAATAGAAGATAAAATTAAAAATATGACTTTAGATGAAAAAATAGGACAACTTATAATAGGTGGCTTTGATGGATATACTCTTTCTAATGATTTCAATAAACTAATTAAAGAAAAACATTTAGGTGGTGTAATTTTATTTAGTAAAAACATAAAAGATTCCAAAAGTCTTCTTAATCTTATAAATAACTTAAAAGAAACTAACAATTTAAATAAAGTTCCTCTTTTTATATCAGTAGATGAAGAAGGAGGTCCAGTATCTAGAATGCCTAATGAAATCTATAATATTCCTTCTAATAAATACATTGGTAAAATAAATAATGAAGATTTTAGTTATGAAATAGGAAAACTTTTAGGGCTTCAATTATCTTCTTTTGGTTTTAATTTAAATTTTGCTCCTGTACTAGATATAAATAGTAATCCTAATAACCCAGTTATAGGTGAAAGATCTTTTGGAAATGATAAAAATTTAGTTTCTAAATTAGGAATTAAAACTATAGAAGGAATTAAAGAAGAAAATATTGTTCCAGTTGCTAAACATTTCCCAGGACATGGAGATACTTCAGTAGATTCTCACTTAAATCTTCCTGTTGTAAACTACGACTTTAATAGACTTAATAATTTTGAACTAGTTCCATTTAAAGAAGCAATAAAAAATGGCGTAGATGCCATAATGATTGCACATATATTAATTCCTAAATTAGATAAAAATAATCCATCAACTCTTTCAAAAACTATAATAACAGATATATTAAGAACTAAATTAGGATTTAATGGCTTAATAATAACTGATGATATGACTATGGGTGCAATAACCGAAAATTATAATATAGGTGATGCTGCTGTAAAATCAATTAATGCTGGAAGTGATATAATATTAGTTTGTCATGATATAAATAATATAAATACTGTAATAAATTCAATAAAATTTTCTATATCTAAAAATATAATATCTGAAAATCGAATTAATGAAAGTGTTTATAGAATATTATTAATTAAAGAAAAATTTAATATAAATAGTAATAAAATTGATTTTGTAGATATAAATTCTATTAACTATAAAATTAAAGAAGTTTTAAAAAAATATAAAAATTAAAAGGGCCAAATAGCCCTTTTTATAATTCTTCTTTTGTTGGTATTGAGTCTATCGCTCCATAACTTGTACAAGTTATCGCACCAACTTTATTTCCAAAACCTATTATTTCTTTCCACTTTTCAAAAGTTATATTTTCTTTATCATATATTTCAGAAACTTTTTTAAGAACTGCTCCAACAAATGCATCTCCCGCACCTGTAGAATCAACTTGAACTATATTTATTGAAGGAATTATTTCTAATAATTTGCCATTACTTATTAAAGTTCCATCTTTACCTAAAGTAACTGAAACTATTTTAGCTCCTAATTCATGTAATTTTTTAACACCCTCTTTTAAATCCTTTTCTCCAGTTATAAGTATAATTTCTTCATCACTTAATTTTATAAAATCTGATAATTTTATAAATGCCTTACAATCTTCTATAAATCTTTCTTTTATATCTTCAGTTATTAGCATATCTCTATAATTAGGATCAAATGAAATAAATATTCCATTCTCTTTAGCATACTTTAACAATTTAAAATATGTATTTTTAAGTTCTCCATCTAAAAATCCAGTAGCTGAACCAAAATGTATTATATCTTTTTTATTTATTTCATCCAAATTTATATTATCAAAGCTATAATCTCCATCACTACCCCTATGAAATTCGAAATCTCTTTCCCCATCTTTATCTATTGCAACAAATGCTAAAGTTGTATATCCATCCATTTTAGTCATATTAGTATTTATATTTAATGATTTAAGCATATGAACTAAAAACTTTCCAAATGAATCATTCCCAACTTGTCCTAAAAAACTACTAGTCCCTCCAAGTTTACAAACAGCAGCTGAAACATTTGCAGGTGCACCACCTGCCTTTTTCTCAAAAGTTATACCATTTTTTATTCCAAGACCAATATCTTTACCTATAAAATCTATCAATAATTCTCCAATACAAAATACTTTATTCAAAGTACTCAACCCCTCTCATATTCCATATTTTTAATTCCTTAATATTTATATTATCCTTTTCTGATTTAATTTCTATTTTACTTTCACTCTCTTTAGGATATATCTTTGTTGATGCTACAAATTTTCCATCATCAAAAAATATTTCAATCGCCGATTTATCAACAAATATATTTAATTTTAAAATGCAATTATTATCCAATTTAAATTTTCTTAAACCTTTTTCACCTAAAATCATATTATTTCTATCTAAAATACACTCATTATTTTTAAAATCATACTTTATAGTAAAATATTCATTTACCCCTAAAGTAATATTTAATTCTATATTATTAGATTTTAATTTTTCTATTTCTAAATAAAGTTCATAGCTATTTTCTTTTATGTCACTAAACATAAAATTATCTAACCTTTTATTTTTTAAACTTAGAATATTATCTAATCTTAATTCTCTAATTTCACTTAATGGCTTTTGATATAGCATATTATTTTTAATAGTAATTTCTCTTGGCATTGTTAATGAAAAAACCCAACCATCATCACAAGAACTATGGAATTTTTCTTTTTCAGGCAACCCCATCCATCCAATTAATATAGTTCTTCCCCTATCATCTTTAAATACCTGAGGTGCATAAAAGTCAAATCCTTTATCTAACTCATAAAAGTCATCACCTAAAAAGCTTAAATTATCATAATTAAACTTTCCAATTATATAACCTGATTGATATATATTCTGATATTTAAATTCTTCTTCCTTTAATCCTTGGGGCGAAATTACAAGTACATCCTTATCATTTAATTCAAACAATGCTGGACATTCCCACATAAATCCAAAGTCATTAAATTTTGTTTTAACTTCACCTTCAAAATTCCAATTTTGCGTATCATCGGAAGTATATATCACAATCTTTCCTTTTAAATCCTTTGTTTGAATTCCTAATATCATATAATATTTACCATTTTTTTTAAAAACATATGGATCTCTAAAATGTGCCGTATATCCATTTGGAATTTTATGTATCACAGGTCCTAATTTTTCTATACTTCCATCACTTTTCATTACAGCCTTACATTGATAAGATTCTCTGTTATTATTTTCATCTTTAACATTTCCAGTGTAAAACAACTCTAAATTCCCATTTTTAACAATACCACTTCCAGAATAACACCCATCTTTGTCATAAATATTATTCGGAATTAGAGCAACATTTGGAACTTTAAAACTTTTAAAATCTTTAGTTTTTGTAACTCCCCAATGCTTATATTTATGCTCACATCCATATGGATTCCACTGAAAAAATATATAATACTCACCATTATAATAACTTAACCCATTTGGATCATTTATAAGTCCAAATGGAGCATCAAAGTGAAAATTATTTTTCCATCTATTCTTTTGTTTCCCATATTGCTCTATACACTTCTCTTTTATTTCATTACTACTCATAAATTTCATTATAATTTCACCTTTCTATTTAAACTATTTGGTGAAATATAATAAATTTAAAGTATATTAAATAAAAAAATATATTAAACTTTACCTACACTTTCTCTTATTATTAATTTTGCAGGTATTTCATAATTATTTTCTAATTCTTCTTCATTTATTAACTTTAAAATTCTTTCTGCTGTTTTTTCACCAAATAATCTATAGTCAATCTTTACAGTAGTAAGTGAAGGATATGTTATTTCTCCAACATCATAACCTCCAAACCCAGCAATTGATATATCTTTTGGCATATTTATACCTTTTTCAAAGAAATATCTCATAAGCCCAAGCGCAATATTATCTGTAGCACAAACAACTGCTGTAGGATTATAATTTAGAACTTTTTTTCCTGATTCATATGCTCTTTCAAAAGAGAAATCTGTTAAAACAAAATTTAAATTACACTTTTCTTCATAAAAAGCATCAAAAAATCCATTCTTTCTATCTAACCCAACTGCTTTATCTTTTTCACTTACTCCTAAAAATACAATATTTTTATGCCCTTGATCTTTTATATACTCTCCAAGCATTTTACCTATAGCCCTATCATTTAATTCAATATGGTTTATATATTCTGATCTCTGTCCTGAAAACATAATAGGTATAGGAAGTTTATTTGCTAAATTTATATGATCTTTTGATATTTCAAAAGACATTATAATAATTCCATCTACACCTTGATTATATAAATTTTTTATATGATTTAATTCTGTATTTCTATCTAATTCGCTTGTTAATATTATTCCTTGATACCCATACTCTTGAAGCTTTTTATTTATTCCATTTAATGTTTTACCTGCTGTATATGAGTCTATTCTAGGAATTATTATCCCTATAAGTTTACTTTTTTTTGATTTTAATCTTTTAGCAAAAAAATTTGTTTCAAAGCCTGTTTTTTCTATAGCTTCTTTAATCTTTTTAGTATTTTCTTTACTTACATAACCACCATTTAAATATCTTGATACAGTGCTTTTTGATACTCCTACCATGTTGGCTATATCTTGTATTGTAACTTTCATTTTACCTCCTAAAATAATGGTATAACCGAATTTTCTTTTTCAATTATACCACTACTTTTAGGGCTTATGCTATTATTCTTCTGGTTTGAAGAACATATATGTTAATATAAATGCTACCACTATTCCTATTGCATTTACTAATAAATAACCAACTATATTTGTATTTAAGTATAATAGAGCACCTGGTACCGCTGTTATTCCCATTCCAGATCCAGCTAAATGTATTATTGATGCTACCATCCCTGATACAGCTCCTCCAACACATGCAAATATAAACGGTTTTATAAATCTTAAATTAACACCAAATATCGCAGCTTCAGTAATACCTAAAAATGCCGGTATAGCTGATGAAATATATAATGAACGTTTTTTCTTATCTCTTGTCTTAAGTCCAACTGCAAGTGCTGCCGCTCCTTGTGCAACTATAGCTCCAGTTATAACTGCATTAAATGGATTTAAGCCTGTTGTAGAAATTAGTTCAACCTCTAAAGCATTAAATATATGATGAACTCCTGTTACAACTATAACTTGATGAATACCACCTATCACTGCTCCACCAATTCCAAATGGAAGTGCTAAAAACATCTTAAATAAATCTAATATATATATTTCAGTTGTATGCATTATTGGTCCAACAACTAAAAGTCCAAGTATCATTGATATTAATAAAGTTATAAAAGGTGTTAAAATTAAATCTAAAACATCTGGCATGAATTTTCTTATAGTTTTTTCAATTTTAGAACCAATAATACCAAGAACTAAAGCCGGAAGAACTGATCCTTGATATCCTACTATAGGAATACTTAATCCAAGTAATGATATATAAATAGGTTTTGCGCCTCCTACAACTTCCCATGCATTTGGAAGTTGTGGTGCAACAAGCATTAATCCAAGAACAATACCTACAACAGGTGTTCCCCCAAACTTTTTAAATGTTGACCATGCAACTAATGCTGGTAAAAATATAAATGCAGTATCTGTTAAAACTTCTGAAAGTTTCATAAATGTAGGGTTAAAGTCTATCCCTAAATTTACAAGAAGTCCCCTAAGACCCATAAATAATCCAGTTGCAACAAGTACAGGTATTATAGGAACAAAAATATCTCCAAGTGTACGTGATATTTTTTGAGGTATTGTCATATTACTATATGCATCTTCTTTTACATTTCCTGAGTCTATCCCCTCTTCTTGCATAGCTTTATAAACTTTATTTACAAAACCTGTTCCTAAAATAATCTGATATTGAGCTGCTGCAAAAAATTGTCCTCTTACACCATCAATATTTTCAATTTCTTTTTCATCAATAAGATCTTTATTTTTTACTATAAGACGTAATCTAGTAGCACAATGCTCCATTGACTTTATATTTTCTCTTCCACCGATATATTTTAATATATCTCTTGCAACTACTTGTTCTTTGCTCATATTTAATCCTCCCATATAAAACTCATCATATTTTTTTATTTACTTCTTGACTATATGGTATCAATTCCACATTTTCTTGTCAATTTAATATAATTTGTATTTATAAATATTTTATTATATTTTTTATAAAATTAATATTATATATAGTAATATATAAGTATTTTTATAATTTAAACGATTTATTTTCTTTTTATATTAAACCTTTACATCAATTTTATGGTATTAGTTTCATAAAATTTCATATAAAAAAGAGATCATCTAATATTAAGATGATCTCCTTTATTTATTAAAATATGTTTCTTCTCATACTATATATAAATTTAGCTAATGGAATTGCAATTGCAATTCCTAATATAACTTGGGCTGTATCTCCTGGTAAATGCATGGCTGCATATATTATACTTCCTACAAAACCATTTGATGCACCTAAAATTAAACCTCCCATTATAGCATTAGCTATAAAATATCCTACTAAATCTATAATTCCTCCAATAATAAATGCTAAAATATAAACTTTTATTGTTTTATCTTTAAACTTTTCTATAAAAACCGCAACAACAAATGCCATTAATCCTTTTATTACAAATGTAAATGGAGCCCATATTAAATATCCTCCAAATATATCTACCAAAGCCATTCCAACAGCACCTGCTACAGTTCCATACTTCCTTCCAAGTAAAACTCCTGATAATAATACCATACAATCACCTGGTTGCATAAACCCATTAAGAGTTGGTATTTTTATTATACTTCCTGAAACAAATACAACTGCTATCATTAAGCTTGTCATTATGAGTATTTTTATTTTCTCATCTTCTTTAACTTTTATATTATTCATTATTACTTCCTCCTAATTTATTTTAAACAAATCTTTTAACTAACACTCTTTATGCTACTAATAGTATTCCTATATAACACTTAGGTCAAATGTATCGTTACAATATAGTATAGTTTTAATAAATTTGTATAAATTAGTTCTCATATTATAAATATTATTTATTTCATATGTATAATTTATACACTTATATATATAAAAATCTAGTAGAAAATATCTACTAGATTTTTTATTTAAGTTACCCTATTTACTTTTATGATTTAGTTATAATCGTACTTGTAAATTTTAAAGTTTCACTTAAAACTTTAATTACTTCTTTAAGTGCTTCTTCAACTGCCGAAACACTTCCAACTATAACTAAAGATCCGCTAAATCTATCTATAAATCCTATAGAAATATCTGATGATTTTGTAGCTACATCAGCTGCTATTATAGATGCTTCACTAGGGGTTATAGTCATTATTCCAAGTGCTCCCTTTTTATCAATTACAAGCCCTAGCTTTTTATATAATTCATCTACTGGATTTGCTATTAAATGTGCAAGAGTAACTTGCTTTCCTGGTACATATTCTTGAACTACTCTCATTACTTCTTTGTCATCAAATATGTTCATAATATATGACCTCCTAATATAAGTTTTCTATAAATCCTTTATCTGGGTTATTTATAATAGCATCATCTAATAACATGCCTTTTTCTTTTAACATTTTTTTACTTGTACTTATCCCCATTTCAACTGCTGAAATATCTCCACTTACTATAAAAAAACTTTTACCACACATCCCTCTTGCAAGTCTAACTTCTACTAAATTTAACTTAGCACTTTTTGCAGCTATATCAGCAGCTTCTATTATTGATGCAACTGAATAACTCTCAACTATACCTACAGCCGAACTTTCAATTATCTCATTACATCCAGTAATAGCCTTATATATATCTTCTACAGGATTTCCTAAAAGAAAACTATCTATAATATTTTCTTCACTTTCAAACTTTGCAACATCTAATGCTTCTTTAACTTCAGATATAGTTCCTTTAAATAATACTATATATTTACCTGGACAAACTGTTGCTGCATGAATTATCTCTATATTAGATGTTTTTGCCATTTTATCTGAAATTAACATTCCTGTTGGCACTTTCAAAAATTCAACTAACCCTAATGCACCATTCAAAATAAACTACACCCCCTTAATTATTTCAATAAACTCATTAGAAATATTTTTAATTTTCCCATTAATAGGTGAATGTAAATACACACCTAAGCAATTATCTACTTCTGCAATAACTTGTCCCTTTTTTATGCTTTCTCCAATTTTAACTATAGGGCTTGACTCTTTTCCTATTGATTGTTTTAAATTTATTTTTAATTCTTTTATTTCTCCTGAAAAATTGCATATTTCAGCTTCTTTATCAAACTTAGTTAAACCTAACCTAGATAAAACTCGTTTTACTGGTACTCTTTTATAATCCCTATCCTTTTTTTCTTTTATGTCATCTATCTTAATTGGTTTTATACCATTTTTTCTAAATCTATTTTTTAATTCATCAATTACTGCTTTAGGATTTAACCCTTGATGACAAGAATAAGAAGAGCAAAGATTACATCCTGAACATCCAAAGGCATTGATAAATACTTCTGTATTATAATTTAATCCAAAAGCTAATGAATTCATTATTTTATGTGGCTCTATCTTATGACCTAAATTATATCTTGGACATAAATCTGTACACATTCTACATTGAGAACAAACTCCCATTGCTCTTTTTAGTTCTATAGATAATTTAATTTCTCTATTTGATACTATAGAACTATCCTTTGGAATTATAAATATCCCTTTTGTAGTTTTATTTACTGTATCATTTAAGCTTCCAATTCTTCCTGTCATTGGTCCCCCAACTAAAACTTTAAAATTTTCAATTGTAGATCCTGAAGCCTCTTTTATTAAATCTTTAAATTTAATTCCTATAGGTGCATATATAGTTTTAGGTTCATTAACAGCACCTCCAACAGTTAAATATTTATGTGTTACGGGAATATTTAATTCTACAGCATTATATACATTAAGTGCTGTCTCTACATTTATAACCATAACTCCAACATTTAAAGGAATTCCTCCTTGTGGTACTATCTTATTAGTCACTTCATAAACTAAAACTACTTCGTCTCCAGCTGGATAACCATCTTTTAGTAAAAACTTTTTAAGTCTATCAAATTTATATATTTCATTATCAACAGCATCATTTGCCTTTTTATAATGTTCTTTAAATGCAACTATCCCTTCTTTAGCTCCTAAAGTTTCTACTATTATGTCCAACCCTTTTAATATTTTATAAGTTTCTTCTTTTAAAAGGTTTCTATCAACTCTAAATAAAGGCTCACATTCTGCCCCATTTAATATAATTATATTTGCATCATATGATAATTTTGCATATGTAGGAAACCCAGCTCCTCCAGCTCCAACAACTCCATATTCTTTTAATAAAGCTTTAAGTTCATCTAGTACCATAAAGAATTCCCCCTTTCTTTTTTATTCATCAACTATTCCAACTATTGCTGCATCTATTGGAACATCTTTTTTATAAAGGCCTAAGTTAGCATTTTCACCTATAGTTACCAAAACAATACTTTGTCTTCCTGCTCCAACCCTATCTATAGCCACTATATTTTTTCCATTATTATATCCTTCTAAAGGTTCAACTACTAAAAGCTTATATCCCATCAATCCATCTTCTTTTCTAGTGCTTACAACATTATCTATAACTTTTCCAACTATCACTCTGTTCACATCCTTATTTATAAGCTTTATTCCAAATAAGACTTATATAAAGTCTAAATTTGGAATAAAACGCTTATATTATTTCAACATAATCTCCATTTTTAATGCCAAGTGCATTCCCTTCGTCTGTGTCTATATGCATTTCTAAGTGAAAATCATTTCTAATTCTTACATCAACATTTTCTAATATTCCAGCTCTTTCACCTTTAACTTTTATAGAAACGGTACCTTCTTTCATATTATATTTTTCAGCATCTATTGGATTCATATGAATATGTCTTTTGGAAATTATACAGCCTTCTTCAATTTTTATAGTTCCTCTTGGTCCAACTATTACTATTTCCCCAGAATCCTTTATATCTCCAGATAATCTAACTGGTGCATTTGCCCCAAGAAATATAGAATCTGTTTTTGAAAGTTCTACTTGTGTTTTATCTCTTATTGGCCCAAGTATTCTAACTTTTTCTATAGATCTTAACTTTTTACCAACCAAAGTTACTGTTTCTGAAGCTGCATATTGTTCTCCCATTAGAATTTTACTTTTTGTTAATTCATACCCTTTACCAAAAAGAATTTCTAAATGCTCCTTAGATAAATGGACATGTCTTGCTGATATTCCAACTTTAACATTTTTACATTCTATAGGCTTAATATTGATTTCACTATTATTAAGTATTTCTAATACCTCTTCAGTTATTTTATCAACTAATTTTTCATACATAATAAAAGGCCTCTATATTAAATATTTTTTGGTAATATTAGCTCAACTGATGAATGTGGTCTTGGTATTACATGCACCGCAACAACTTCTCCAAGCCTTCCAGCTACTTCTGCTCCTGCTTCTGTAGCTGCTTTTACAGCTCCAACATCTCCCCTTACCATTACAGTTACAAGTCCTGACCCTATTTTTTCTGTTCCTACCATTTCAACATTTGCAGCCTTTACCATTGCATCTGCACCTTCTATGGCTGCAACTAAACCTCTTGTTTCTAACATACCTAATGCTTGTTGTCCCATTTTAAAACCCTCCATAATTTCTTTTTTATTAATATCATTACTTTTCACTACTTCTTTCTTTTTTCTTCCCCTTTTTTTCTTAGTCTTATCTTCATTTGATATATCTATTGAAGTGATTTCCTTATTATCTTTCATAAACTATAGCCCCTTGTATTTTTGCTTACTCTTTTTTATAATATTTATTACTTCTTCATGAGGTCTACTAATAACTGCTTTTGCTACACATTTAGTTATTTTATTTGCAGTTTCATTACCAACTTCAACTGCTGTTTTAACATCTGAAATATTTCCCGAAACTATTATAGTAACAAGCCTTCCACCAAGTTTTTTTTCTAAAGTTTCTAATTTTACATTAGAAGCTTTTGTCATGGTATCCACAGTTAACATTGCAGATACCACTCCAACTACTTCCACTATCCCTAGTGATCCCATATCAAACCTTTAATTAATCTAATTTTGGTAATATTTTTTCTACATCCCCATTAGGTCTTGGTATTACATGTACCGCAACAACTTCTCCAAGTCTTCCTGAAACTTCTGATGCAGCTTCTGTAGCTGCTTTTACAGCTCCAACATCTCCTCTTACCATTACAGTTACAAGTCCTGATCCTATTTTTTCTGTTCCAATTAAAGTTACATCTGCTGCCTTTACCATTGCATCTGCTGCCTCTATAGCTGCAACCAATCCTCTTGTTTCTATCATTCCTAAAGCTTCTTGTTTCATAATAAAATCCCCCTTAAATTTACTTTATACAACTTATTTTTATAAATTCCTTAATACCTTCATCCGGATGAGCCATTACATACTTTGAATGAACTCCAGATATTTTATTTGAAGCATTTATCGCTGCTTCCATAGCCATATTTACATCACTTATAGTTCCACTAAATTTAACTACTATTAACAATGGAACATTAAGTTCATCCGCATTTTTAGGTTTATTTTTATCTAAAGCTTCAATCTTTACATTTGCAGCTTTACACGCTGCGTCTACTGCAACTAATGCGGCTGTAAGACCAAATACTTCAATTAATCCAATAGCTTTCATTTTATTACCTCATTATTTATTAACTATAGCTATCTTTATTCCATCTTGTCTTATATTAGTTAACATTGCTTCCTGTAAATTTTCTAAATTAAACTCATGTGTTATTAATTTTTTAATTGGAAGTCCAATTCCATTTGCTCTCTTTAAGAAATCAAATGTTATTAAATAATCTTGTGGTGTATAAACCCATGAACCAACTACAGTAACTTCCTTCTTACAAATATCATAATGAGGATTAATTGTTGAATCACCATTATCTACAAAAAATCCTACTTCGCAAAGTCCACCACCTCGTTTTATAAATTTCCATATACCAGATGCAGCCTTTGGAACACCAGTACATTGGAATGCAAAATCTGCTCCTAAGTTATCAGTTAAATCATAAACTTTTTTAATAGTTTCATTAAAATCCTTACTTTCAGTTATATTTATTACACTATTTGCCCCAAGGCTTTTTGCAATTTCTAATCTATTTGAATTGCCATCTACCGCAATAATATTTTCTATTCCCATAGTTCTTAAAACTGAAAGTAATAATAATCCAATTGGTCCACAACCTTGAACTAAAATTTTTGAATTAAATTTTAAAAGACCAGTAGATTTCGCTCTTTCAACTGCATGTACAACAACCGCTGCCGGTTCTATCAATATTCTTGAATGTAAATCCATATCTGAAACATTAAATATAGTTGATCCTTTTCTTATAACTAGGTACTCTGCAAACCACCCATTATGATGAATATCATCATCACTTATAAGCCCATATATTCCTTGATTTTCACATAAATTAGTTCTCTCTGGATGATTTAAACAAACATCACATTCACCACATGGAATTATACAAGTAACAATTTTATCTCCAATTTTAAGTTCTTTTCCTCTTGAATCCTTCTTTATATTTTTACCAATTTTTATAATTTCTCCAGTACCTTCATGTCCAAGTACCAAGGGAATTAAACCAAATGGATCATTTTTAAATTCATGAGCATCTGTTCCACATATTCCGCAGCCTTCAATCTTTATTAATATTTCATCATCATTTATTTCCGGTATTTTAAATTCTTTAATCTCAATCTTTTCTTTAGATACTAACATACCAACTTTTCCAGTAGTTAAATTTTCATTAGTAGTAATAATTTCTTTTACGTCATCCTTCATCATCTCTTTAACTACACTTTTTATAATTTCTTCTATATTTAAATTATTTGCTTCCATAACATACCTCCCATTCACTATCTAATACATAAGCCATCTTTTAATACACATCTTCTACTTTTAGTAAATGTTCTTGCTGAACTTAATCCTTCACCAGTTTTACTTGCAATAGTAAATGTTGTAAAACCTTCTGCTTCAAATCCTATTGCTGAATATGAAGGTGCATTTTTTACAAAAATAGCAGTATCAACAGCTTTTGCAAATCTAGTTAAATTATCTACATTTCTTGAATGCATATGAGCTGAATGCCTATTTCCATGTTCAAGTTTAACTGCAATTTCTATACCTTCATCTAAATCTTTAACTCGTAAAACTCCAAGTATTGGCATCATAAGTTCTTCTTGTATAAGTAAATCATCATAACTTCCTTCAAATACAATGCACCTTATTGAATCATCAACATCTATTGATAAATTATCTAAAATTACTTTTGCATCCTTTCCCACAAAATCTCTATTTAATATTCTCTTTCCATTTTTATTTATAAGAACTAGTTCTTCTAATTTTTTTATAATTGACTTATCTTTTATAACATATGCTCCAAATAAAGCCATATTTTCTATTAGTTCATCACATACCTCATTAACTACAACTACTTCTTTTTCAGCTATACATGGTAAATTATTATCAAAAGTTGCCCCATCTAATATATCTTTGGCAGCTTTCTTAATATCTGCTGTTTCATCAACTAAAACTGGTGGATTTCCAGCCCCTGCACCTATTGCTCTTTTTCCACTTGATAATGCCTGATGTACAACTCCAGGACCTCCTGTTGCTGAAATTAATGTAATGTCCTTATGTTTCATTAAATCAGTTGTATTTTCTATACTTGGTTCTTTAAAAGATACAACTATATTTTCAGGTCCTCCAGCTTCAACAGATGCTTCATTAATAAGTTTTACTGCAAAACTTGAGCAATTTTTGGCTCCAGGATGTGGTGCAAATACAACAGTATTTCCTCCAGCAATCATTCCAATCGAATTACAAAACACTGTCGCTGTTGGATTAGTTGATGGTGTAATAGCTGCAATAACGCCAAAAGCTCCATTTTCTATTAATGTAAGACCTGAATCCCCACTCCAAGCAGTTGTAACTATGTCTTCTGTTCCTGGAGTTTTTTCTGCAACTAATACATGTTTTAGAACTTTATGTTCATATCTTCCCATTCCAGTTTCTTCAACAGCCATTTTAGATATTTTTTCTGAATAATCAAGGCACTTCTTTCTAATATTTTCTATTATTTTTTCTCTATCTTTTATAGTTAAATTTTTTAATTTCTCATAAGCATTTTTAGCTGCATTTACCGCATCATTAGCATTATCGAATAAATATTTTTCATGTGATTCTTTATTCTTGCATTTGCAACTACCAGATTTTTTGCAATTTCCTTTGCAATTATGCTTTTCTCCATTTTCTATAATATCTTTAGTAGTTATTTCTCTTATTACTCTTTTTACTATCTCTTCTAAAATTATTTCATTATCTTCCACTGAATTACCCCCTCGCAAATATTTTTCCCAAATAAAGCTAGCTTGTTATCATACTCCGCACTTCCCCCACTTACTCCTATAGCTCCAACTATTTTTCCACTTTGATTTATAGGAAATCCTCCAGGAAATGCCACTATTTTATTATTATTTGTATTATTTATTCCAAAAAGTTCACCATCATCTATAGATAAAGCTTTTAAATCCTCAGTAGCTATTCTAATAGTAGCTGAAGTAAAAGCTTTATTTATAGCAATATCCAAGCTAGCTGGAAGTGCTCCATCCATAAAGTGTACTGCTATAATACTTCCCCATTCATTACATATAGCAATAACTACTGGAATCCCTTCATTTTTGGCTAAATTCTCAACTTCTTCAATAACCTTTTTTGATAATTCTAAATTTAAAAAGTTTATTTTATCCATAAAAATCACCCTTTAACAAAAGGCCTTTTATGTATCTACCTACATAAAATCCAAATATTTTCATTTTTTAAGTATCCCTCTCCTTTTATAAACCTTTAAAGCATCCATTATAAGTTCACTACACTTCATTGCATTATACTTTTCTTTTAATTCATTTGCTTTCTTTAAAAGTTCTAACTCTGTACTTCTATAAGGCCTTAACATATTATATATTTTGAGTAATTCATCATCTGGAATACTAACAAGTTCTGATGCTCTTTTTAGATTTTCCCCTAATTGTTCTCTTCCAGATTGTTCTGCAATTTTTCCTTGAAGTAATAATATTTCTTTTGATATTTTTATATCTTCACCTGTTACATTTCCATTTATTACTTCATCTATAGTTATCTCTTCTAGCCTTTTTCCACTTTTACTCTTTATTTCTAAGTCACTTTGACTTAATGGATATATCATATAAACTCCTCCAAATTTACATAAATAGAACTTTTATCCCTTAAAACCTTTTCAGTATCTTTAATATGAAGAAGGGCTGCCTTTACTTGATATTTAGGTCTTATCATACAATCACTTTTTACTTTTATAGGTATTGGATTTTGATTTTTTGCATATTTAGCTGCATTTTTCCCTATACTTCTATAAGTCTTTAAATCTATAAGTGGAGCTTGAGGAAATAATTCTAAATTGCTTAATGGATATAAGTCTTTCTGATGTATTAATATAGTTCCTTTAGCTTGTATTCCTATTCCTATTCCTGAACCACTTTCTAATGCAGCTTCTTTCCCTATAAAAGCTACATCAGCAGTTTTAAAAACTCTTATAATCCTTGATTTTAGACCTTCTTCTTCAATACCTAAAACAATTTCTTTTATTACATCTCTGTGAGATAATCCATTTAATGTGAATTTAACTTCTTCATTAAATGTTGGGCTTATTCCAATAATAACCTCATCTTTAATCTCTTCATTTAAATTTTCTATCTTTTTTAATACCCTTTTTGTTATTTCTTTTATTAATAAATCTTCATTCATAACTTTTACCTCCTAATCCTTAATAGGAGTATTTATCTATTAAATTATTTATATTTTTAACCTTTTCCCACTCTTTCCCCTCTAACCTATATCCTGTTCCAGGACCTAAATAATCATTTTTATTATTTATTGCAGATATAACATTAAATTCATCATCTAATATAGCTGATGTTTGAAGATAATCGCCTGAAACTCTCTGCTTTAACATTTCTAAAATATCTTCTCCCACATCCTTATGACCTGCATTTATGAGTGCCTTTACTATGTCAATACCAGTTATTCCTCTTTTCATTAAATCTTCTATAGCTTCAAAATCTTTTATTACATCTCTATCTAAAACGTCCTTGCTTCCATGTGCATAAGTTACCTTTAAAACTTCTTCATCAGTTATGTTTGATAAATTAAGTTCTCTAAAAACCCCTTGTATTGCTTTTGCAGCCTTATACCTAACCTTTATAACCTCATCTTCTTTTACAGGTCTAAGACCACCATCCACTTTCAAATCCCTTTGAAGGACATTATAATCATCAAAATCTTCCGCATCAAAATTAGAACCTGCAAACATATTATCGTAATTTGGAGTTCCGCTATAACCTGAAAATATAAAATCTGTTCCAGGTAAAAACTGCATTAAAAGTCTTGCAGTTCTTCTTATATCTGAATGTGAAAATGTTTGATCATTTGATGATGCAACTTCTAAATCAAGCATTGCCGCAATCAAATTTTCTGCTAATACTGCTCTTATTCCAGATGGTACAGATGATGTAATCCCAATACAACTTACTGCTCCATTTTGAATTCCTTGTGATCCAGCTCCTTTTGTAACCATTAAGCACCTAGTCTCTAAATAAAGCATTGATTTCTTCTCAGCTTCTCCCATAAGAATTTCCGATCCTGTACCTGATGTAAACCTTGTTTTTAAACCTCTTGATGCATATGCAGAATTTAAAAATGCTTTAGAATATGGAGTATCATCACCATCTAAAAATACACTTTCAGTTCCATATACAGACATTGTTTCTGCATATGTTGTAAAACCTCTAAGTCCAAGTTCAAGTTCTGTAGCCTCTTCCACAGCACATTGAGTTAAAACACCTCTCTTACCTATTTGAGAACCAATTAAAAGTGAAATAGCATTAAAAGGAGCATACCTTACAATTCCAACTGTTGTTTCTTCCTCTCTAAACCCTCTAAGAGCACATTCTGCTGCATCTGCTGCAATTAAAATAGGATTATCCTTTAAATTTGTTATATGAGTTTGATTTGCAGGAGTTCTCCTTGCTCTCAACTTTTGCATACTCATCATCATTTCAACAACATTTAAATTATTTATTATTTCAATAATTTTTGCTGGAGTAAATCCTTTCGCTATTTTTACTATTGCTTCTCTGGGTGTTTTTATATCAACCATAATTCTTGCAAATTCTAAAGAATCTACATTTATAACTTCCTTTGCCATATTTTTATCTATACAATAATCCGCGATAAAATAATCTATAAAGTCAAATTCTTCTCTAACTTTACCATCTAATTCTATAACTTTATTATCCTTAATCTTTATAGAAGGCTTTGGATCAAAAGGGCTTTTCATTGCTGTAAAGCCCTTTTCTGGCCATTCCTTCATAAAAACATCATTATTAATAGGCCTATTTCTTAAAGTTTCAAATCTTTTGGATTTCATACTTATTTAATTGATCCTAATATTTTACTTGTAACTTCTTTAACTATTTTTTCTACGATATCATTATTTAAAGTAGCTTCTTTTTCTGATAAATTATTTGAATTATATTTACAATTTCCATCTTCGTTACAACATAATCCAGGATGTTTTCCTATTAAATTCATTCCCTTTCTTATATCTAATAATTTATCAATTTGATTATTATTTAAAACTTGAGGTTCACCAATCTGACTTGATATAAACATAAGTTTTGCATAAAATTCTAATGATTCCATTTTAAAATAAGCTGACATAAGATCTGGTCCATAAGTTAATGCTCCATGATTTTCTAATAAAACAGCATCATAACATTGAAGATATTTAGCAACTGCATCTGGTATTTCTTCTGTAGATGGTGTTCCATATTCAGCTATTGGTACATTTCCAAGAGCAATTACAGCCTCTGGCATTATTGCCTTATCTAACGGAATTCCAGCAATTGCATAGCTAGTCCCATATGGTGGATGAGCATGAACTACTGATTTAACATCTGGTCTTTCTTTATATACTCTTAAATGCATTTTAACTTCTGAAGAAGGTTTAAATTTTCCATTTGAACTAAGTACATTTCCATCCATATCAACCTTACAAATCATATCTGTAGTCATATACCCTTTTGAAACACCAGTTGGTGTGCAAAGTACTTCTTTTTCATTTATTCTAACTGATACATTTCCATCATTTGCTGCAACGAAACCATTATTATAAATTCTCTTTCCAATTTCACAAATTTGTTTTTTTATTTCATATTCTGATATCATAAATAATCCCCCTACCCATTTCATTTTTACTTATCTTTATTTTTCTTTTTTCTTTCCTAATTTTACCATTTAATTTCTTTATTGTCAATATATGGTATTTATTTATTTGTTATTTTTTTGTTTTATCTTTTATTTTAAAAAGATAAATTTTATATAAACTATAAAAAGAGTTTGCTATATAGCAAACTCTTTTTAATTAACATACTATTAACTCTATTTTGTTATTTTTTAAAACTTTTTTCCATTTATCATTTACATCTTTGTCTGTATATATATAATCTATATCTTCAAATCCAACTATATTAACAAAAGAACTTCTATCAAATTTTATGGAATCCACTACTAATATTACTTTACTTGCTGAATTAACCATTGTTTTTTTCACTTCAGCCTCTTCTTCATTAGAATCCATAACCCCTCTTTCAATATCTATTCCTTTACAACATATAATTGCCTTGTTTACGTAATAATTTTTTATTATAGCTTCCGCCCATTTTCCATTAAAGGATTTAGATGATTCTCTAAATACTCCCCCAGCTAATATAAGTTTTACATTTTTATAATCTTGAAAATCTGTTATAACCTTTAATGAATTAGTTATTAATGTGACTCTTTTATTACTCTTTCTTAAACACTTTGCTACATAATAGGCTGTTGATGATGAATCAAGCATTATTGTATCACCATCTTTAATTTCTTCTTCAACTCTCTCTGCTATATTCATTTTTCCATCTTTATTTATTACCTCTCTCATATCTAAAGGCATATCAACATTTGTTCCTTCATTAACTATAGCTCCACCATAAGTTCTTTTTAATATTCCTTGCTCTTCTAATTTTTCAAGATCTCTTCTTATAGTTTCTTCAGTTACAGAAAATTTATTAGATAATTCCTGAACTAAAACTTTTTTTTCTTCTTGAATTTGCATTACAATTTTATGCCTTCTTTCAACGGCTAACAAATTTTTCACCTCCGCTATGCTCATATATTCTATTTAAATAGAATACATTTCTTCATTAAATGACCTCTCAATAATCTTTCTTCCTTCTTGTATTGATGAAATCTCTCCACAAGCTATACATTGCATTATAATATTACCAATTACAGCAGCTTCAATTGGCCCAGCTATAACTTTTTTGCCAGTTTTTTTTGCTGTAAGTTCACTTAAATATTTATCTTTAATTCCACCACCCACAATATTAATCCTTTCTATTTCATAACCTAATAAACTTTCTAAATCACGTATAGTATCCTTATACTCTTTAGTTAACCCATTATAAACAGCTATTGAAAGCTCACCTAATTCTCCTGGAATTCCTTGTCCATTTTTTTCACAATATTTTTGTATTGATTTAATCATATTTTTAGTATTCATAAACTCTGAATCATTAGTATTCACTATAAACTTTTTATTTTCATGTTTTTTAGCTTCTCTTATTATATCTGGAAAATCTATATTTTCATGAAATTCACACCAATTTTTCTTAAGCTGTTGAAGTAACCATAATCCATTAATATTTTTTAAAACTCTAACTTTATTAAATGCTCCGCCTTCATTAGTAAAATTCCAATTTAAAGCATCTCTCGTCTTAAATTGAATATTACTTTCAACTCCCAATAAAGACCATGTACCAGAACTTAAATATGCAGTTTTTTCATCTTTCAATGGAGCTCCCATTACAGCTGATGCTGTATCATGTCCCCCTACTGCTATTACTGGTATATTGTAAGAAAGTCCTGTTTCCTCTAACACTTCTTCAGTTAAGTAACCATATATTTCTCCTGGATTTATTATTTTATTGAATATTTTTTTTGGAATATCAAGTTTATCAATAAGCTCATAATCCCACTCTTTATTGTTAATATTTAATAATGCTGATGTAGATGCTATTGTAAATTCATTTTTCATTTCGCCAGTTAAATAATATGCAAATAAATCTGGCATAAATAATAGTGAATAACTACTTTCTAAAATTTCTTTTCTATACTTCTTATCTGCTACAAGCTGAAAACAAGTATTAAATACATTATTTGATATTCCATTTCTTAAATATAAATTATCTAAGCTTATAAATTTTTCTGTTTCTTTCATTCCATAATAATTTCTTTTGTCTCTATAATGCATAGGCATTCCAATTAGATTTCCATTTTTATCAATTAGTCCAAAATCCACCCCCCAAGTATCTATACCTATACCATCAATTTTTTTATTCATTACAGAAACTTTCTTTAAAGCGTTTTTTAATTCATTAAACAATCTTGGAAAATCCCAAACATATTTACCGCCTAAAAACACCGGTTCATTTGGAAATCTATATATTTCTTCTAATTTTAAATTTCCATTAATAAATTCTGCTATTATAGCTCTTCCTGATGATGCTCCAAAATCAAAAGCTAAAAAATTACTCAAAAATCTCCCTCCTCTATTCATTTTACATTTTTTGGTAATTATATAATACAACATAAATCAAATACAAACAACATATTCAAAAGATTTTTTGGAAAACTTTTACATTATTCCATTGACTTGTCTTTTGTTTCATTATAAAATTATATTGTAAAATATTGGGAATAAAACTTTTTGGGGGTGCTTTATGTATAAAATAAATAATAAATATCCAAAAATAGGTATAAGACCTACTATTGATGGTAGAAGAAATGGTGTAAGAGAATCTTTAGAAGAACAAACTATGAATATGGCACATTCTGTTGCTTTACTTTTAAAAGAAAACTTACATTATCCTAATGGTGAACAAGTTGAATGTGTTGTTTCAGACACTACTATAGGTGGAGTTAATGAAGCAAGTAAATGTTATGAGAAGTTTAAAAGAGAAGGGGTTGGTTTAACTATAACTGTAACTCCTTGTTGGTGTTATGGTACAGAAACAATTGATATGGATCCACATATGCCAAAAGCAATTTGGGGATTTAATGGTACTGAAAGACCTGGTGCAGTTTATTTAGCAGCTGCTCTTTCTGGTCACAATCAAGTAGGATTGCCTGCATTTGGAATTTATGGTAGAGATGTTCAAGATGCAGATTGTACTGAAATACCTGATGATGTAAAAGAAAAACTTTTAAGATTCGCAAAAGCAGGTTTATCTGTAGCTATTATGAGAGGGAAATCTTATCTTTCAGTTGGATCTGTATCTATGGGAATTGCCGGATCTATGGTTGATCAAAAATTCTTTCAAAAATATCTTGGCATGAGAAATGAATATGTTGACATGAGTGAAATAACTAGAAGAATTGATAGAGAAATTTATGATAAAGATGAATTTAATAAAGCTTTATCTTGGGTTAAAGAAAACTGCATAGAAGGATTTGATAAAAATTCTGAAAACAACCAAAAAACTAGAGAAGAAAAAGATAAAATCTGGGAAACTGTTGTTAAAATGACTTTAATTGTTAGAGACTTAATGGTTGGTAACCCAAGATTAGAAACACTTGGATTTAAAGAAGAATCAGAAGGTCATAATGCAATTGCCGGTGGATTCCAAGGTCAAAGACACTGGACAGATCATTCACCAAATGGTGACTTTATGGAAGCTATATTAAATTCTTCATTTGACTGGAACGGATTAAGAGAAGCTTTTGTTTTTGCAACTGAAAATGACTCACTAAATGCTGTACCTATGTTATTTGGTCATTTGCTTACTAATACAGCTCAAATATTTGCTGATGTTAGAACATATTGGTCTCCAGAAGCAGTTAAAAGAGTTACAGGAAAAACTCTTCCTAACGAAGCTAAAAATGGATTTATCCATTTAATTAATTCAGGAGCTGCAACATTAGATGCTTCAGGTAGACAAACTGATGCAGATGGAAATCCTACAATGAAACCATTCTGGGAAATTACACAAAATGAAGTTAAAGACTGTTTATCTGCAACAACTTGGCACCCTGCAGTAAATGAATATTTTAGAGGTGGTGGATTCTCTTCTAAATTTTTATCTAAAGGAAATATGCCATTAACAATGTCAAGAATTTGCTTAGTTGATGGATTAGGACCTGTTCTGCAAATTGCTGAAGGATATTCCGTTGAATTAGATGAAGAAATAACTAAGACTATAGATAATAGAACTGATAACACTTGGCCTACAACTTGGTTTGCTCCAAATCTTACTGGTGAAGGTGCATTTAAAGATGTATATTCAGTAATGAACAATTGGGGAGCAAATCATGGTGCTATTTCTTATGGACATATAGGAGCTGACTTAATAACTTTAGCATCAATTCTTAGAATTCCTGTTTCAATGCATAATGTTCCAGAAGAAAAAATATTTAGACCAAGCGCTTGGGGATTACATGGATTAAAGGATCTTGAAGGTGCTGATTTTAGAGCATGTCAAAACTTTGGACCTCTATATAAATAAATTAATATAAATTAATAAAAAGCATAGGTTATAAATACCTATGCTTTTTATATTTATTATAATCAATATATGAACTAAAACTTTACTGTTTGAAATAACATAAAATTAACCATTTAAAAACATATAATATAATTTATAGTATTTCTTTCAACTAAATCAAATTATTTTGATTAAAATAAACTATTAAATAATTAAAAATTATTACTTTAAGTTTCATTATTTATATGGATACTATCATAAATAAATATTACTAGTAATTTAACAAAAATAAATTTTTAATACAACTCTTTATAATATTTCGTTTATAATTCAATGTATTTTCTATAAAAGTAATTCTTACAAGATCCACATAAACTATGATAGATATACTTTTATATTATATATATCATAGTTTTTCATTACTATATATAGATTAATTACATTTATTTTTGTGTAAATCTTTTACCATATTAATATTTATAATGCAAAAAGAGGGAGACTTTATCTCCCCCTAAAAATATAACTTTATATTATTTCTTTCCTAATGGATATAATAATTTTTGGATATCATCATTTTCAAAGTTTTCTAAACTTACATAAGTTGCACCAGTATCTATTCTCTTTTCAATAGTTTTACCTTCTAATACATCATTAGCAGCTTTAACTCCTAAATATCCCATATTATATGGATTTTGTACAACAAAACCATCTATTATTTTTTCTTTTAAGAAAGCTATTTCTTGATCTGATGAATCAAATCCTATTAAAGTTATATCATCAGCTTTTCCTTTTTCTTTAACAGCTGTAGCAACACCTATAACTGCACCTTCATTTGTTGCATATAATCCTTTTAAATCTGGATTAGCTGTCATTATATCAGTAGCTTTAGCAAGTGCCTTTGCATGATCTCCATCTGAATATTGTATTGAAACTATTTCTATATCTTTATGATTTTTTTCTATTTCTTCTTTAAATCCATCTCTTCTTTCTTGAGCTGTTGATGTTCCCTCATTATGAGCAACTATAGCAACCTTTCCTTTTCCACCAATTTGCTTTGACATTTCTTTTGCAGCTATTGCACCTGCAGCTTTATTATCAGTTGCTACAAAACTCTTTTGAATATTAGAATCTAAATCTGAATCAAAAGTTACTACTGGAATTCCTTTTTCTTCAGCCTTTTGAACAACTGGCAATAATGCTTTATTATCAAGTGGTGCAAGCATTATAGCATTCGCTTTCTTTGTTATAGCATTTTCAACCATTTCTATTTGTCTATCAACTTCTGTCTCACTATCAGGACCTTCAAAAGTTACTTTTATACCAAGTTCTTCTGCTGCCTTCTGTGTTCCTTGTTCTACAGTCTTCCAAAACTCATGTTGATATCCTTTTGAAATAACTGCAATATAAGTATCATCCTTTTTACTTTCTGTTCCTCCTGATGAATCACCTGTTCCTTGTCCTCCCGAACTACAACCAACAACCCCAACTGCAAGTACTGTTGCTGTAGCAACCATAGCTACAAGTTTTTTTAATTTCATAAATCATACCCTCCCACAAATTTTATGTTTTAATTTAAATTAATTATTTATTTTAATAACTAATAAAAAAATTAACAACTATCTCTTTTTCTTTCTAAGCATATCTAAATAAACAGCACCTATAACAACTGCACCCATAGCAAGCATTTGCCAGTTTTGTGATACATTCATTAAATTAAGACCATTTTTTAATACTCCCATTATAAAGGCACCAAGAATAGTTCCTGTTATTGAACCTTCCCCTCCACTTAAAGATGTTCCTCCAATAACAACTGCTGCTATTGCATCTAACTCATATCCCTCTCCTGCAGTTGGTTGACCTGAATTTATTCTTGCAGCCATTACAATACCTGCAATAGCACACATAAGTCCACAATACATATAAACAAACATTTTTGTTTTTAATACATTTATTCCTGAAAGTCTTGCTGCCTCTTCATTACTTCCTATTGCGTAAGTATATCTTCCAATTAAAGTCTTTTTTAATATAAATCCTGATATAATTGCTAAAATAATTAAATATATTACTGGATAAGGAATTACTCCAAATAACTTACCTTGAGAAATAGTCGCAAAATTTGGTGCTAAATCAAAATATACTGGCTTTGCATTAGTAAGAACTAATGTTAATCCTCTAGCCATCATCATTGATCCAAGCGTTGCTATAAATGGAGGTAAATTAAACTTACCAATCAACAAACCGTTTACACTGCCAAATAACATACCAACTAATATAGCAAGTACTACAGCTACTAAAACACCCATTCCTTTACTTATAAAAAGTCCTGCTGAAACACCACTTAATGCAATAATTGCACCTAATGATAAATCTATTCCTGAAGTTATAATTACAAATGTAACACCTATAGCCATTATTCCTATTACAGCAGTTTGTAATGCTATCGTTATTATATTATCAACATTTAAAAAGTGAGGTGTTGCAACTGAAAAGAATATACACATTAAAAGTAAGCTTATCCCCGCTGCCATTTTCTGTAATAGTGCTTTATTATCTTTTTTATCACCATTTAATATTTTTTTATTTTTAACAGCTTCCATACCTAAAATCTCCCCCTAATTTCTATTAACTATTAGACGCTAAACTCATTATTTTTTCTTGTGTTGCGTCAGTTATATCAAGTTCACCAGTTTTTTTACCTTCATGCATTACAATGATTCTATCACTCATCCCTAATATTTCAGGCAATTCTGAAGAAATCATAATAATAGCAACCCCTTTTTCTGCTAATTCTTTCATTAAAGTATATACTTCATATTTAGCCCCAACATCTATACCTCTTGTAGGTTCATCAAATATAAGAACTTTCGTATCTCTACAAAGCCATCTACCTATTAAAACTTTTTGCTGATTTCCACCACTTAAGAACTTTGTTTTTTGTCCAAGAGATGGTGTTTTAGTTTTTAAATCATTAACCTTTTCAGTTGATACTTTTTTACATATCTTATCGTTTACAACAGATAATTTACTATATTCTTTTATATTTGCAATAACAGTATTAAACTCAACATCTAAATCTAATAAAAGTCCATCTCTTTTTCTATCTTCTGATAAATATGCTATTTGATTTTTTATAGCATCTACAGGTGATTTTATTTTAATTTTATTTCCTTCTAAGTAAAATTCTCCTGAATCAATTGCATCAGCTCCAAATATAGCTCTTGCCACTTCTGTCCTTCCTGCTCCCATAAGTCCTGCAAAACCTAATATTTCCCCTTTTTTTACATTAAAGCTTACATCATGTAGTTTACCTTTTCTTGAAATATTCTTAGCTTCAAAAACAACTTCTCCTATTTTAGGATTTCTTTTTGGATATTGATCTTTTATATCTCTTCCTACCATCATTTTTATAATTTCATTTATATCTATATCTTTCCAATTTCTAGTTCCTATATAACTTCCGTCCCTAAGTACTGTTATTCTATCAGCAATATGTTTAAATTCCTCCATTCTATGAGAAATATAAACTATTCCAACACCTTCTGCTTTTAATTTCTTTATTATTTTAAATAAATCTTCTATTTCTGACTCTGTAAGCGCTGATGTTGGTTCATCCAATAATAAAACTTCTGATTTGAAAGCTAAGGCTTTTGCAATCTCAACCATTTGTTGTTCTGCAACACTTAATTTATCAACTCTTTCATTAGGATTAATACTTAGATTTAACGACTTTAATACACTTTCTGTATCTTTAATCATTTTTTTCTCGTCAATTATAAATTTATTTTTCTTTGGTTCTCTTCCTATATATATATTTTGCGCAACAGTAAGGTGGGGCAATAAATTAAACTCTTGATGTATTATAGATACTCCACGCTCTGCTGCTTCTTTAGGATTTTTTACATAAAAATCTTTTCCTTTAAATAATATTTTCCCAGAGTCTTTTTTATAAACTCCTGTTAGTATTTTCATAAGTGTTGATTTTCCGGCACCATTTTCACCAATAAGAACATGTACTTCTCCCTCCTGAACTTCAAGCTTTGCATTTTTTAAAGCTTGTACTCCTGGAAAGGCTTTATCTATTCCTTCCATCTTTAGCAATACTTGCTTTGCCATTTGATCACTCCCCGCACCCCTTTTTTTGTTTTATGTTGATTTTATTCTAATTAAATTTACTATGTTTAAATTATACCTTTTTTTTCCAATTAACACAACATAATTTTTAATTTATTTGAATTTTTACCATATTTTGTATATAATATTTTTGTATTCTGTTATTTTATATTCAAAGGAGAGTGTTTTTATGTTAAAAAAAATTCCTTCAATTATTTCACCTGATCTTTTAAAAATACTTATGGAAATGGGCCATGGCGATACAATAGTTATTGCAGATGGAAATTTCCCATCATCTTCTTGTGCTAAAAGGTTAGTTAGATTAGACGGTCATAATGTTCCTGAAATTTTAGAAGCTATATTAGAATTATTTCCATTAGATACTTATTCAGAAAAACCTGTAAAACTAATGAGTATTGTTCCTGGTGATACTGTTAATCCTACTATTTGGAATACTTATGAAACAATCATAAAAAAAGATTTTAAACCTTTTGATTCTTTTGATTTTGTAGAAAGATTTAAATTTTATGAAGAATCAAAAAAAGCATATGCGGTTATTGCAACATCAGAAAAGGCCCTTTATGCTAATATAATTTTAACTAAAGGTGTAGTTTAAACAAAAAATTGGCACTATAATATTAGTGCCAATTTTTTAATAAATTATTTTAAATAATTTTCTACTACATTTCTTACTTTAGGAACAACAGCATGAGATCCACCTTTATCCTTAACATCCTCTAAAATCATTGCAATTGTAATTTTTGATTTCTTAATATCAGTTGCAATAAACCATCCGTTTTCTGTTCCTTTTGCATCATTTTGAGCTTGTTTTATTTCAGCTGTACCTGTTTTACCTGCTAATTCTTGTCCTTGTATTTTTGCATCTGTAGCTGTACCACCTGGACTATTTATAGGTGTTTCAAATGCAGTTATTACATTAGGCAAATATTTTTTATCTATTGCTCCTTTTTTAAATACTTCTTCCTTATTATTTATACTTGTAACAAGTCTTGGTTTCATAATATCACCATTATTTGATAATGCACTATATGCAAGGGTCATATTTAAAGGAGTTACTAAAACTTGACCTTGTCCATAACCACTGTCTGCTAATCCAATTTCCCCATCTATTTTTCCACCATTTGCAACTTGAGAAGTTTCCATTGGATATCCAAACTCTATTTTTTCTCCTATTCCAAACTTCTTAGCTCCTTCAATAAATTTATCAGCTCCAAGATCTAACGCAACTTGAGCAAAATATATATTATCTGAATACTTAACTGCATCATTTAAATCTACTGGTTTACCTGGATCATCAACTCTAGTGACTTTATAATCTCCCCATGAAGTATCCTTTTGCCAATTTAATCCTTTTATATCCTTTTTATCATTAGGTTTTATAACTCCATCTTCAAGACCTGTTGTTGCAGTTATAAGCTTAAATGTAGAACCTGGTGAATAAAGTTTTGTAAATCTATTTTCATAAGCTGCATTTTTTGTTTCTTCTAATTGTTTCTTTTCTGTTTTTGTCATATATGTTGTAAACATATTTGAATCATATGAAGGTGAACTTACCATAGCTAGTACTTCACCACTTTTAGGATTTACAGCAGTAGAAGCTCCTTTTTCACCATTCATTTCACTATATATTTTCTTTTGAAGATTTGAATCTATAGAAATTTTTACATCTTTTCCATCCTTTGGATTTTTACTTGCAACTTCTATCTTTTTATCTCCTCTTTCAATATATATTTCTCCTCCATTTTCACATTTTAATGTATCTTCATATACTTGTTCTAATCCACTTTTTCCAATTAAACTATGTGTATTATAGCCTTTATTTTTATTTTTTTCTAATTCTTCTTTAGTAATAGGACCTACATATCCTACTAATCTACCAAAAGCTTCCCCACCATTATAAATTCTTGATGTAGATTTTTTAATTAATATCCCATCATCTTCACGATTTTTTAATCCATTAATCTTTGGATCATTAGGTAATGCTTTAACAATTTCAACAAAGTGACTTGGATTAATATTTGCATCTAATTTTTTAGTTATTGTATCTTCACTTATGTCTAATGCTTTTGCCATTTCTTTTATTTTTGCATCTTTATTTTTCTTATTAAATATTGCTGGATGAATTCCAATAATACTAACTTCACCATCTTCAGCCAATACTTTTCCATCTTTATCTAATATTTTTCCTCTTACTGCATTTTTAGTATTTACTTTTAATTTATCCCCTTCTTGCATATTCGGGAATATTAAATTATCATTCCAATTTACTTTATAACCATCATCCTCTTTTACTATTGTAGCCTTAAAATTATCTAATTTTAAATTTCCTGCTACAGTATCCATAGATACGGTAAATGGAATGACGACATCATTATTTTCTTTAGTTGCATCCCCTAAAGTAATTGCAATATTACTAGCATTCATAGCTCCATATATATTTCCAAGTCTTTGCACAAATGTAGTTTCATCAATAGTATTTTTTGAATCTGAACTAAGCATTTCATACATTCCTTTATAATCTAAGCTTTGCCATTTATCTTTATACTGATTAAAAGCATCAACAGCTTTACTTTTGCTAGAACATCCAATAAATGATGCCATTACTATAAAAGCCATAAACATTATAAAGTAAATTTTTTTATTAATCTTCACAATACCCCTCCATCCATTGTTTTATATTTATAATAATATTATGTAATATTATTTTCTTTTTTTAATCTTTGAATTTCTTCATCTTTTTCTTTTAGCAAAGTTTTATATATATTTTCTTTTATATTCCATTCATTTTGGTCCCATTCTTTACTAAGAGTATTTATAAGTGATGCCATTTCATCAGCACTTCCTACTATTCTATTAAATAACAAAAGATTTGATTTTAATATTTCTGGTATTTCATTATGTGAATATCTAAGTCTATGATCTATTTCTCCATAACCTTCTTCAAATATAGTTCTAACTTGTATTTCTGCTATAACTCTCTTATTAGTTGGATAAAATTCAACTAAATAATGTACTGATCTATATCCTGACTGCCTTGATCTTACTTCTATACCAAGATCATTAAATATTTTAGTATTATCCCCTTCTCTTACATTAGCTGTTATTTCTATGACTTTCCATGTATTTATTATAAAATCATGTATTTCTTTCCATTGTTCTTTAAAAATATGTATTACTCTAATTCCTATTAAATCATTTATTTCATCTTTATAGTTTTTTACTGTAAACTCAAAGTCATTTCCATATTTATCTTTTCTATCTTTTGTTTTTCTTATAACCTTTTCAATAAGTCTATCACTTGCTTTTATTCTAGATTTTACTGAATGAATATATTCATTTGCTCTTAATATATTTGCTATAAAATTAGCTTGATTTTCATAAGACTCTATATATTCTATGTAGTCTTCGTATATTTCTTCTAGGTTTTTAATATTTATATTATTTTCTTCTATTATTATTTTACAGTGACTATATTTATTTAAAAATTGTTCTATTTTAAATTTGTTTTCCATAAATACTTCTCCTAAATTAAACTGTCTTATTTATATTATATCACTAAATATTATTAACTTATTTTATATATAATAATTTCTATATTAATTATACACAAAATTTACTTTATAAATATAATATATAATTTCATCAAAATTTAGGAAATAATAAATTTATATACCAAATAAAAAGGTTAGGAAAAATATCCTAACCTTTTTATTTTAAATTATTTTTCTCCGTAAAGTTTTATTATATTTACAATAGTTTCTACTGCTTTTTCCATTGATTCTATTGCTATATATTCATATCTTCCATGGAAGTTTTCTCCACCTGTAAACATATTAGGAGTTGGAAGTCCCATAAATGATAATCTAGCACCATCTGTACCTCCTCTTATTGGTACAACATCAGGAACTATATCTGCCATTTCCATTGCTTTTTTAGCAGTTTCAACTATATGCATCACAGGTTCTATCTTTTCTTTCATATTTCTGTATTGTTCTTTTATTGATACAGTAACAGTTCCTTCACCGTAAATTTCATTTAATTTTTCTTCAGCATTTTTAAATTCTTCTATTCTTCTATTAAAACTGTCTTCAAAGAAATCTCTTATTATAAATGACATTTCAGTATTTTCTACTGTTCCGTTTATACTTATAAGGAATGAGAAACCTTCATATCCTTCTGTTTTTTCTGGAACTTCATTAAGTGGAAGCATACCTAAAAATTCATATGCTACTAATGATGAGTTAATCATTTTATTTTTAGCACTTCCTGGATGTACATTTTTACCTTTTATAACAACCTTTGCACCTGCTGCATTGAAGTTTTCGTATTCTAATTCCCCAATTGCTCCTCCATCTACAGTATATGCAAAATCTGCTCCAAATCCTTTTACATCAAACTTATCAGCACCTCTACCAACTTCTTCATCTGGAGTAAATCCTATTTTAATATCTCCATGCTTAATTTCTGGATGATTTATTAAATATTCTATGGCTGTTATTATTTCTGATATTCCTGCTTTATCATCAGCTCCTAAAAGAGTTGTTCCATCTGTTGTAATTAAAGTTTTTCCTATGTAATTTTTAAGTTCTGGGAATTCTTTTGGATCTAATTTTATTCCTAATTCTTCATTTAAAACTATAATATCTCCATTATAATTTTTAACAAAGTTAGGTTTCACATTTTCTCCACTCATATCTGGTGCTGTATCCATATGTGATATAAATCCAATGCTTGGAACTTTTTTATCTGTGTTAGCTTTAAGTGTTGCATATACATATCCAAACTCATCAAGTTTAACATCAGATAATCCTATTTCTTTTAACTCTTTTTCTAATAGTTTTGCTAAATTTAATTGGCAGCTTGTACTTGGAATTGTTATAGATTCCTCATCTGATTTAGTGTTTATTTTTACATACTCTAAAAATCTTTCTTCAACTTTTTTCATAATCTAATCTCCCCTCATAATTTAATTTACTATAATTATACATTAAATTATTATATAAGGTAATAATTATGCTTATATTATTACCTTATATAATATATTTCCTAATATTATTTAAATTTTATTAACATTTAAATTGTTATAGTATGCTTTTCTATTTTTATTCTCATATTATTTATATGTTATACATTTTATACAACTTTTATATTTAAATATCCAATATATTATTAAATTTTAAGTTTTTTAATTTTAATATATGCACATACTATTAATATCTTTGTTTATTATATTTAAAGATGGGAGTGCCAATTAATGTTAAAATTAAAATCTAATTTATTAATTCTTTTTAATATATTATTTTTAATTATATTTGCTTTAATAATTAATATATCAATTTTTAATTCTAGTATTTTTAGGAAACTTAATCCAGTTGTAATATTATTAGGAATTGTTTGTTTAATTTCACTATTTATATTAATATTGCTTTTATTTAAAAATTTAAATAAAACTCAATTTATTATACTTTTTATAATTAATTTGATTTTTATAATCTTATTACAATTCTTTTTTGTAAAATACTTTAGAGTTAAGCCTTCTTGGGATTTTGGTACTATTTATAGTGAATCAATAAAAATAAGTAATGGAAGTACTAAATTAGGTCCTTATTTTTATGAAAAATATCCAAACAACTCTGAAATGGCTATAATTCTTGGTAATATATTTAAATTTATAAAACCATTTAATATATCTCCATATTGTTTTGCAATATTTTTAAATGTTTGTGTAATTAACTTATCTTTAATAATTACTTGGTTTTTTTCAGCTAAACTTTTTAATATTAAAGTAGCTTATATAATTTCATTACTTTCAATCCTTATAACCCCATTGTTTACATATGCTCCAATATTTTATACTGATACTTTAACAATGATATTTCCTGTACTTTCATTTTTATTTTATTACTTATATAAAATTCAAAATAAAGGTTATTTTAAATATTTTTATTTAATCTTTATTGGTTTACTACTAGCCTTTGGAACATCTTTAAAAACTAATATAATAATTTCATTTATTGCACTTTTAATTTTTATAATTTTTATAAACAACTCTTTTAAAAATATACTAAAAGAATTGTTTATGATTTTATTAATATTTTTTATATGTATATCATTAATAAACACTAACATTTCCAAATGGCTTAAAATGCCAATAGAAAATGCAGGCATACCAGCAACTCATTGGATTATGATGGGTTTAAAAGATAAAGGTGGATTTAATGGTGATGATGTTAAACTTACACTTACTAAAAAAACAAAAGATTTACAAAAAGATTTAAATATAAAAATAATAAAACAAAGGCTCAAAAACTATGGTTTTAATGGATACATAAAATTCTTATATAAAAAACTAACATATACTTGGGCAGATGGTACAATGTTTGCTCCAGTAAAACTATCTAGATATCCTATTTTTAAATTTGATTTTCAAAAATATATATTTAAATCAAAAGATAATATAAATAGTCAATATACTGTTCCATTTCTATATGTATCTCAAATAAGTTTTTCTACAATGCTTATTTTTATATTTTTAGGAAGTATATCATTATTTAAAAGAAGTAATAAATTCGGATATTTATTTAATATTTGTATATTTGGAGTATTTTCATTTTTAATAATTTGGGAAACTCGTTCTAGATATTTAGTATGTATTTTACCAATATTATTAATGAGTGCAAGTATTGGCTTTGATTTTCTAATAAATAAATTTAAATTATATAATAAAAATGATAGCATATTATAATGCTATCATTTTTTCATTGTCTTATTTTAAACAATGCATATATTTAGTTGCATCAATTCCTTCAACTACATAAGCTTGCCCTTTAGAACAAAATATTGATGAACTTGTATATTCTATATCACAATCTTTATCATATCCTTTATCTTCTATAACTTCATCTTCATTATGACAATAATCATATCCATCAAAAACTAAACTTAAAATCCCTTTACCTTTTGTAAAGCTTAAAAATTCTAAACTATAGTCCATAAAAGTTTTTACTGGTCCTCTGCCTGTTATTAGTACTCTATCACCATTGTTTATAGGATCATTAAATTCACCTTTCAATTTTTGAATATCTGATAATACTCTTCCTATTAAATCTATATTAATATCAATTTTAAATTTATAATATGGTTCTAAAACTTTATTAGTTGCCTTTTCAAGTCCTTGTCTTAATGCTCGTTTAGTTGCTTCTCTAAAATCTCCACCACTAGTATGTTTATTATGTGCCCTACCAGTTATTAATGTTATTTTTAAATCAGTAATTGGACTTCCTGTTAATATACCTTTATGTTCTCTCTCAAATATATGTGTTTTTATTAAATTTTGATTTCCAACAGTTAAATCATCAGCATGACATTTATTTATAAAATTTATACCGCTACCTCTCTCTCCCTCTTCTATTTTTAAATTAACTTCACTATAATGTCCTAAAGGTTCAAAGTGACCATAACCTAAAGTTTCTCCAATTATAGTTTCTTTGTAAAGTATTTCAGGCCTATCAAAATCTACATTAAGATTAAATCTATTTTTTAATACTTCTTTTAACACTTCAATTTGAACTAATCCCATTATATCTATATGCAACTCCTTAAGACTTTCATCAAATTTAACATTTAAAGTGTTATCTTCACTTTCTAATATTTTAAATATATTAAATACTTCATTGCTATTAATTTTTTCATCATATATTACTTTAACTTTTAAAGTAGGAATTAATTCGTAATTTAAATCTTCACTAAACCCTAAAGCCATTCCACTTTTTAAATGATTCACACCCAATATACAAGCTATATCTCCTGCTACTATTTCATTTATTACATTAAATTTGTTTCCATTATAACTTCTTATTTCATTTATTTTTTCTTTATAGTCTTCTAAAAAATATTTAAAACTTATTTCATCTTTTGTTTTAATAGTTCCATTTAAGCATTTTATAAATGCCATTTTATTTCCCTTATCATCATATTTTACCTTAAATACTCTTCCCCTAAATTCTCCTTCCTTATTATAAGAAGTATATGTTAGCTTATTAAAATCTTCTAAAAATTCTACTATTCCGTTATCCAAAAGTGCAGAACCACTGTAACATACAAATAATTCTCTTTCCTTTATAAGTTTTTTAGCTTTATCTATCCATAATTCCTTATTAAAATCCCCATCTAAGTATATTTCTAAAAGCATTTCATCACTTTCAGCTATTTTTTCTATAAAATCTAAACTTAATTCATTATTTAAATAACTTTCCATATAAATAATATTTTCATTAAATTTTAATTTTATTTCATCAACTATTTTATTTAAATTAGCTCCAACACGATCCACTTTATTTATAAATATAAATGTAGGAATATTATTATGCTTTAATAAATTCCATATTGTATCTGTATGTCCTTGTATTCCTTCTACAGCACTTATTATTAAAATTGCATAGTCTAACACACCTATACATCTTTCCACTTCTTGAGCAAAATCAATATGTCCTGGAGTATCTATTAAATAATATTCTGAATCCTTATAATTAAATTTCCCTACATCTGAAAATACTGTTATCCCTCTACTTTTTTCAATTTCATGGCTATCTAAATAAGAGTTTTTATGATCAACTCTTCCTCTATTTCTAATACTATTTGTATGATATAAAATTTGCTCTGAAAATGTAGTTTTTCCTCCATCAACATGAGCAAATATTCCTATTGTCTTTTTCATTACTATAGTCTCCTTAATAAAAGTCCTTTTAATCTAAATTATATCAAAATAATATAAACTTATAAAAACAAAAAAGATTTATAGGAATGTACCTTCCTATAAACCTTTTAAAATCTATCTTTTTCCCTTATCAAAAGGTTCTCCAACAGCTTTTGGCGCTCTTGAACTTTTTGAAAAAATAACTAATGCAATTAATGTCATTATATATGGAAATGTTTTTAATACAACCGGTGGTATTGATGCAAGTTCTGGTATAACTTGAGAAACATTTGCCACAGTACTTGCAAAACCAAAGAAAAGTGTTGCTCCTAATATGCCAAGTGGCTTCCACTGTCCAAATATTAAAGCTGCAAGAGCTAAAAATCCAAGTCCACCAACATTTCCTGTAAACTCACCAGCATAAGTAACTATTATTATAGCTCCCCCTAATGCTGAAAATGCACCTGATACCATAACTCCTATATATCTCATCTTATAAACATTTATACCTGCAGCATCAGCAGCTTGTGGATGCTCTCCACATGCTCTAAGTCTCATTCCAAATGGAGTTTTATAAAGTATAAATGTTGCCAATACTAAAATAATCAATACAAGCCAAGTTGATGCATAAGTTTTTGTAAATATCATTCCAATAACTGGAATATCACTTAAAAATGGAATGTCATTTGGTATAAACCCTTGTCTTATTCTTATATTTCCACTTCCTGTTATGTTTCTAGCTAAAAATATTGTAAGTGCTCCTGCAATCATATTTATAGCTGTACCACTTATTATTTGTTCTGCATTTAAATGAATACTTGCAAAAGCATGTAAAAGTGAAAATATAACACCAGCTATAACTGCTGCTATAATACCTATCCAAAGTGGCAAATCTCCATTTAATTTGTCTTGAAGTGTAACTATAGTAAATGCACTAACAAATGCTCCCATTATCATAAGTCCATCAAGCCCTATATTAGTAACACCACTTCTTTCACTATAAAGGGCTCCAAGTGCTGTTATCAAAAGTGGTATAGTAAATGCAATTGCATAAGGAAATACTTGTTCTAACATATCTAGCATACTATTTCACCTCTCCTTCTTTTGCACTATCACTTAAAATTTTTCCTTTATCTTTTCTTTTCATCCTAAATCTATTTATAAATCTTTCAATTACTATACTAGTTGCCGCAAAATATATTATTGTTGCCATTATAGTATCAGCAATTTCTGGTGGAATTTCTGTCATGGCACTCATAAATCCACTACCTGTATATAAAATTCCAAAGAATAACGCTGCAAAAAGTACCCCTATAGGTGTATTAGCTCCAAGAAGTGATACTGCAATTCCATCAAATCCTTGTGTTGGAAGAACACCAACCTGAACAATATTTGAATTTCCTGCATATTCAACTACTCCCGCAAGCCCTGAAAGACCTCCTGCTATCATCATTGAAAGAATTATATTTTTATTAACCGGAATACCTGCATATTCTGCGCCAAATCTATTAAATCCTACAGCTTTAAGTTCATATCCTAATGTTGTTTTATTTAAAGTAAACCAAATAATAAATATAGATATAATTGCTAAAATTATACCTAAGTTTATATATGAACCATCAAACATATTTGAAAGCCAATTTAATTTAAGTGTAGCATTTTCTGAAAGTGGTCTTGATTCTGTTTCATATTGGCCCTTCATTAAGCTTGGAACCATATAATAAACAAACCAATATACTGTCCAGTTCATCATTATAGTTGAAACAACTTCATGAACATTAAACTTTGACTTCAATACCCCTGGGATAAATGCAACTGCCATTCCTCCAACTATACCTGCTAGTATCATTAAAGGTAAAAGTATAATTCTTGGAGCATCTACTGTAAGTCCTACAAACGTAGCACAAAAACCTCCAAATAACATTTGTCCAGCAGCACCTATATTAAAAAGTCCTGTTCTAAAAGCAAATGCAACTGAAAGACCTGTAAGTATTAATGGAGTCGCTGTTGCTATAGTATTACCTATTCTTTCTACACTCTTAAGTCCACCTTGGAAAAGATATGAAAACCCCTCTATAGGATTATGATTAAGAGCTAGCATTAAAAGCGAACCTGTTATAAGTCCTAATATAATTGCTAATACAGATATTATGCCTCTATTAGTTTTCATTTTGCTTTCCTCCTTTAATTCCAGCCATCATTAATCCAACTTCATTTTCATTAGTTTCATCAGAATTTACTATTCCTACAAGTTCTCCACTATTTACAACAGCTATTCTATCTGAAACATTAAGCACTTCATCAAGCTCTAATGATATAAGGAGTACTGCTTTTCCTTTATCTCTTTGTTCTACTAATCTTCTATGAATATATTCAATTGATCCAACATCAAGTCCCCTAGTTGGTTGAACTGCTATTAAAAGATCTGGATTAAGTTCAACTTCACGTCCTATAATAGCCTTCTGTTGGTTACCGCCTGATAAGGTCCTAGATTTTGATATAGGTCCTTCTCCTGACCTTACATCAAATTCACCAATTATTTTTTCTGCATATTTTCTAATTGCAGCTTTATTAAGTATCCCTCTCTTTGAAAATGGTTTTTTATTATACACTTCAATAATCATATTTTCTTCTAATGTATAATCAAGTATTAAACCTCTCTTATGTCTATCCTCTGGAATATGCGCTATTCCTTTATCTATTCTCTTTCTTGTTTTTTCATTTGTTATATCTTTATTTTTATATATAACTTTACCGCTTTCTACTTTTCTAAGTCCTGTTATAGCTTCCACTAACTCATTCTGTCCGTTACCTTCAACGCCAGCAACACCAACTATTTCTCCACTTCTAATTGATAGTGAAAAATCTTTAAGGCCAAATACTTTTTTATTATTTTTTACTGATATATTATCTATTTTTAATACCTCTTCTTTAGGCTCGCTTTTTTTCTTATTAACTTTGAATGAAACTTCTCTACCAACCATCATTTTAGCCATTTCTGCTTCTGATGTACTTTTAGTATCTACTGTTCCTATATATTTTCCCCTTCTTATTACTGTACATTTATCTGATACAGCTTTTATTTCTTTTAATTTATGTGTTATTAAAATTATAGATTTTCCTTCTTTTATAAGATTTTTAATTATCTTCATTAACTCATCTATTTCTTGTGGCGTTAAAACCGCAGTTGGTTCGTCAAATATTAATATATCAGCATTCTTATAAAGCATTTTTAATATTTCAACTCTTTGTTGCATACCAACGGATATATCCTCAATTTTTGCATATGGATCAACATTTAATCCATAACTTTTTGAAAGTTCTTCTATTCTTTTTGCTGCTGTTTTTATATCTACTACTAATCCTTTTTTAGGTTCACAACCTAAAATAATATTTTCTGTTACTGTAAAGTTCTCAACCAGCTTAAAATGTTGATGAACCATTCCTATTCCCAAATCATTAGCCTTATTTGGATTTGTTATTTTTTCTTCTTTTCCATTTATCTTAATAGTTCCTCTATCTGGCTGATACATCCCAAAAAGCATTCCCATAAGCGTTGATTTACCAGCTCCATTCTCCCCTAATAGAGCATGAACTTCCCCTTTTTTTAATTTCAATGTCACATTATCATTTGCAACAATTCCAGGAAATTCTTTTCGAATATTAAGCATTTCTACTGCATACTCCATTTATATCCTCCCCACAAATTTATATAGTTTAAAAAAGGGGCAGTTTCCCGCCCCATTTATTAAGCCATAAATTATTACTCTATTAAACTACCTTGTTCTGCTGAAACTTTTATTTCTCCAGATTTTATTTTTCCCTTTGCATCATTTGAAGCTTTAACTGCTTCTTCACTTAAGTTTGGATTTTTTTCTGGTAATCCTACACCATCATTTTTAGCATCATATGTTAAAATTTCTCCACCTGGGAATTTTCCATCTAATTCTGATTTAATCATATCAAAAGTTGATTTTTTAATATTTTTTGTAGCTGAAGTTAAAATAACTGATTTTTCTTTTCCATCTTTATCTTTATATAAACCTTCTGCATATTGATCAACATCAACACCTATAATCCAAGCTTCTTCTCCTTTTTGAGCTCTAGCTTTAGCTTCTGTTATAGCTCCTACTCCAGTACCACCTGCTGCTGTAAATATTACATTAACACCATTATCATACATTTTTGCTGCAATTTGTTGTCCAGCTGATGAAGTATTAAATGTTCCTTCATAAATTACATTACTTTTATCTATTTTAATTTTTGTTCCTAAATTTTCGTTAGCGTATTTAACCCCTTGTTGAAAACCCCAATTAAATTTTTGAACTGCTGGTATTTTCATTCCACCTATAAATCCAAAGTTTGCTTCTTTCATTTGAACTGCTGATGCAACTCCAGCTAAGAAACCAGACTCTTGCTCAGCAAAGTATATAGCAACTGTATTTTTTGCCATAACTCCATCACCTTTTTCATTACGTGGTTCTCCATCTAGTATTACAAATTTAGCATCCTCATATTTGTTTTGTGCTTCAAAAATAGCTGATTCAAATTTGAATCCTGGAGTAACTATAAATTTATTTCCAGCTTCATAATGATTGCTTATTTCCTTTAAGTAATCAGCTGGCTTTTCCCCACCTGGTTGTAAATACTTTTTAGAAACACCAAGCTCTTCTTCAGCTTGTACAATACCTTCCCAAGTTCCTTGGTTAAATGACTTATCATCAATTGTACCTGAATCTGTAACCATACCTACTTTTAACTCTGCTTTTTTATCAGATGTTTCACCTGATTTTCCTGAGTCCCCACTATTTCCACATGCTACTAATCCCGTCGCCATAACTAATGAAAGCGCAAGTGCTAAAAATTTTCTTTTCATTAATTCCCCTCCTAAAACTTACATATTTTTTCAAATATATTTCACACCACAATTATATACTAGTTTATATGCTAATCTCAATACATTTATGAATTTTTATTTAAAAAAATTTTATAAATTGTTTAAAAATACGTTTTCATGTAGAACTATGATTTTAAATATTTTAATTTAATTCGTTATTATACGAAAAAGGACTTTGTTTTAGTCCTTTTTAATCAAATTTATTTTTTCTCTTATTATTAGATTGTAGGATTCTAATGAAGTAAATAATATATTTAATCTATTAAAACCATATTCTAAATCTTTAATATAATTTTTTTCATCTTCTTTTTTACATTCTTCATTTTCTATTTTATCTTTTAAATATTTAATTATTATCTCAATCTTACCTAATGTAACTTTGCTTTCTTCTAAATCATTCTCATACTTAATTGCAAGTTTATATATTATATCTAACTCATTAATAATTTCCGTACATTTCTCTAATGTTTTAATATTATTTATATCTTTATAATTATCTAAACTAATAACTTGATTATTAAAACTTACTTCTTTATCCTTTGTTTCTTCATTATTTTCACCATCTTCTTTATCAAAAATGCAATCTAAAACTTTTACAGTACTGTCAATTTGTTCTTTTGGTGTTTTCTTATTAAAAAAATATGATATAGAAGATACTATAATCCCTATTCCCCAACTTATTATTTGCAAAAAACTTTTTTGACTTTCAGAACTATTTAATATTAAGTCATTACTTTGTTTTAAAGCTTCATCTACTCCAGCTATTGAATTAGTTGAATTTTTTAATATATCAAGTTGAAGATTATTAAGTTCTAAAAAAGCATTTTCTTGTTCATTTGATATTTTAAAGTTATTTTCATTTAGACTTAATTCATAAGATAATTTTTTATATTTTTCTACAGAATTTTTCAATTCATTTTTTGAATTCTCATCTATTTTTCCAGTATCATATAAAGTATCTAATTTATTATTTACATTTTCTAATTCTTCCTCAAACTTATTTTTGTAATCACTTTTCCCTGTAGCTATCCATAACTTTTCTGCATGAGCCATTCTTACAACTTCATCCTTTAATTCATTTAATACCTTTATATCATTTTTTATATTATTATTTTCATTTATTTTATCATTTATGGAGCCATAGAAAAAATAAATAAATCCATTAAATACTAAAACTAATATTATAGTTATGAATGTTATTAATCCCTGCTTTTTTTTAATCATACCCCTCTACTCCTATTAAATTTATATTATTATATGAACTATATTCTACTTATGTTAATAAAATTTCATAATATAATTTTTTCTCTTGTAAATACTATTTTTATATCAATATGGAGGTAATTATTATGATTAAATCTTTATTTGCAAAAATAAATTTAAATACAAAATCCATGTTTAAGTATGGTTCTATTGCAAACTTAACCTTATTCTCTATCTCAATTATTCTTGGCACAAATAATATTATGTTAATATTTCCAATAACTTTAACTGCAATTGCCTTATCATTTGAAAATTTAAATATAAAACCTATTGTTAAACTTTTAAAGCTAATCTTTTTCTTAAGTTTAATAGTAACCATATCAACAATAGCTTCTATTTTTCCAAACATAGGTATAATAATAAATTTCACTTCAATATTTTTTATTGCATATTTTTTAACTGTTAGATATAACCCCAAAATATATAAACCATTTATGATGTTATATGTTTTTACTCAAGCCTCTTCAATTAATTCATTCTATGAATATTTAATAAGAATTCTAACTATTTTTTTAGGTATATTTATAGTTATTTCATTTTCATTAATTACTTCACTTATATTCAAAAAAAATATTATAAAAGATTTAATTTATCAACCTTTTACACTTTTAAGCGAACAATTAAATAATTTAAGTAAAAATAAGTTTGACTATAATATTTATTCAAACTTCAATAAGGAAATGAGAGATTTAAGCTACAATATTTACAAAACAAGATACAAAAAATTTTTAACAACTAATATTGGAAAGCTTTCTTTTGATATATATTTGATACTTGGAAAATTTAATATATTACTAAAAAATTATTATAATAAAAATATTAATTTAGAAGATAGGCTTTTTTTTAAAGAATTAAAACTATTATTAAACTGTTTTTTAGAATCTATAGATAACAACCAATCTTTTAATGATTGTATTATAAATACAAATAAATTTATATTAAAATATTCTTATAAAAATTATTATTCTGAATTATTTGCTTTATTAATTTCATTGACCAAAACTTTAAAATGCCTTTTTGAGTTAAATATAAAAGAAAAAAATTATCTTTATAAAGAATTACAAAGATCTGAACTAGATAAATTTAAATCTTACTTAAAATCTAATTTCAAATTTGGATCAATACGCTTTAACTTTGCTATTAGAATATCAATTTGCTTAACCTTCACTTTATATCTTGGAAATATTTACTCTATTTATAAGTTTATATGGGTATCTATTACTATAATGTCAGTAATGCAACCTTATTATGAAGAAACAATATCTAAAGGTAAAGAAAGACTTATTGGAAATTTTTTAGGAATGTCATTTATAATAATTTTTTTAACTATTTTTAATAATAATATTGTCACTTTGATTACTTTAATAATTTCACTATATTTAACATATGGTTTTAAAGAATACTACAAATTATCTACCTTTACTGCTATTGCATCTATATGTGTTTCATCATTAAATACAAATATTAATATAATAGCAACAAATAGAATTATCTTTATTTTATCTGGTATTTTAATCGTTCTATTTGCAAATAAATTTTTATTCCCTTACAAACTCGAAGATGGTATAAAACAACTATTGGCTAAGCTTTTAAATTATAATTATCTTTTATCAAAATCCTTTATAGATAAAAATATAAATATAACTATAGACATAGTATTGCTTTCATCACTAACTTTAAATAAATTATTTATTAGAAATATTGAATTTAAAAACAAAGAAATAAATACCTTAATAGATTATACAAATGAAGTTATAATTTTAAATAGTTATGATTTTTTATTTTCAAAATAAAATTACCACACTATTTTTACTCTGACATCTCTATCTCCATAAAAAAGGAGCATTTTTAAAAATGCTCCTTTAAAATCTATTCTTCTATTTTATTACCTTTTTTATTTAAGTTTCTAATCCACTTTTCTGCAATGTTTTCTTCATGTTTTTTAAAGCGTTCATACTTTTTAACTTCTTTTAATGAATGTTTTAACTTTTTATCTAATTCTTTTTCATCTAAGTCATAATCTCTATAAGCTGAATAAATTTCTCTTAAAGCCTTCATTGCAGCTTTTTTATCTTTTTCACCCTTTAAATTATCTAAAAGCTTCTTTAATTCTTTCTTTTTGCTAGATAACTCCTTATCTGTTCCATCTTCTGCAATAGCTAATAACATTTCTAATTTATCTTTAGTATGTTTAATAGTTACATCCTCAAATGTATCTTCTATACCAAATTCTTTTAAAAATCTTTGAAAGTCTTTTAAGTTTTCTTCTCCTGATAATACTTTTTCAATTTCGACATCTGTAAATTCTACCATGATACCGACCTCCCTTATCTATACTAAGATAAGTACTAAAGATTTACTTAATTTAACTTTAAATCCTTAGTGTTTACCTCAATTTACTATATATTTTACTCTTATTAAAATATAAAAATGTGATTTGAATCACATTTTTATTTAATGTTACTTAAATTATGTAACATTAAATGGTAAAATATAAACAAATATCTCTTTATTTAAATATTTGTGTATTTTAAAAATAAATTTATATAAATATTAAAATTAGCCCTCATTACTTTTAAAGCTAAAAGAGCTAATTTTATATGAAATTACCTTCCATTTCTTCTATTAGAATTCCTATTATTCATATTAGTGTTATTTGAAGAATTATTCATGTTGTTCATAAACATTTCCATCATATTTCTAATATCATCTTCACTTATATTATTAAAATTCATATTAGGCATATTATTCATATTTGTCATGTTATTTCTTCCTGAATTCCCTCTATTATTCATATTATTTCTCATATTTGGATTATTCATATTCCTCATATTTCCCATATTATTCATATTAGGCATATTATTCATATTACCCATGCCATTCATTAACATGCTCATTAATGGATTTTGACCTTGCATATTCATTCCATTTCTCATTTGTTGCATTCCATTTCCGAATTGATTCATCATAGGATTCATTCCCATAGGTCCGCCACCCATTGGATTACCTCCCATTCCACCAAATAGCATATTCAAAAAAGGATTACCACCAAAACCACCCATAGGGCCCATTGGTCCTCCCATGCCACCCATTGGATTTCCCATTCCAAACAACATATTTAATAATGGATTCATATAAAATTCGCCTTTCTAATATTAGTTCTCATTACATTATATTTTTTATATATAAAAGTGATACAAAAAAGCTTATACCAAATGGTATAAGCTTTTAATTAAATAATTTAAATTATGCTAATTCTAATGCTATTTTCATCATTTCTGTGAATGAAGTTTGTCTTTCCTCTGCTGTTGTTACTTCTCCAGTAAATGGACAATCTGATATAGTTAATATACATAATGCATTAACTCCAGCTCTTGCTGCATTCATATAAAGACCAGCTGATTCCATTTCTACTGCTAGAACGCCCATCTTTTGCCATCTTCTTAATCCTTCTAATCCTTCATCACCATAGAAAACATCACTTGATAATATATTTCCTACTTTAACATCAATATTTAAGTTTCTTGCAGTATTTACTGCTTTTTCAACTAATTCATAACTTGCAGTTGGTGCAAATGTTCCTGGTAAGTTATATTGACTTGCATAATTTGAATCAGTACATGATCCCATTCCAACTACTATATCACGAGTTTTTAAATCTTCATTTATAGCTCCAGCTGAACCTATTCTTATAAGATTTTTAACTCCATAAAAATGTATTAATTCATAGCTATAAATTCCTATTGAAGGAATTCCCATTCCAGTTCCTTGAACTGATATTCTTTTACCTTTATATGTTCCTGTATATCCAAGCATTCCTCTTACTGTATTATATTGAACAGGGTTTTCTAAGAAAGTTTCTGCTATATATTTAGCTCTTAGTGGATCCCCTGGTAAAAGCACTGTTTCTGCTATATCTCCTAATCTTGCTCCATTATGTGGTGTTGGTACTTTTTGTGTCATAATCCATTCCTCCTTTTGCTTACAGAAAGATTATAACACATAATAGCATTTTTTGAAAACCTTTTCCTTATTTTTTTCATATTTTTTTATTTGATAAAAAGTATTTAAAAAAATATTAATACACTTTTAATTTTCTTCGAGAACTAAATCAACATTCTCTTCTATAATTTCAGTAGAATTTTTTGTATCACTTTCTAAATCTACCTCTTCTAATTTAACTATCTTTGTCTTATATTTAACTTTATATGTAATCCATAAAATTAAAAATAATGGTATTCCTATATATGATGATATTAATCCCATCCATTCTATTCCATTAGGTTTTATATAAGCAAATCCTTGACCAAAAACAACAACTGCACAAAGAATTAAAGCTATTATAGGCCCAATTGGAAACATACTTGCTTTATAAGGTAATTTATTTATATCTTTTCCTTGTTTCACATATGCTCTTCTAAATCTATAATGACATAATGCTATCCCAAGCCATGCTATAAATCCAGCAAGACCTGATGCTGCTACAAGCCAAACATAAACTGTACTTTCTGCATAAAATCCTGTTAAGAAACATGCTGATGCTACTATAGTAGTTAAAATAATAGCATTAACCGGAACACCTCTTTTATTAAGTTTTGAAAATATCTTTGGTGCCATTTTATCTTTAGCCATTGAATATAGCATTCTACTTGATGCATACATTCCTGAATTACCAGCTGATAAAACAGATGTTAATATTACTGCATTCATTAAAGATGCAGCCCCTGCTATTCCAACTTTTTCAAAAACCATAGTAAATGGACTTGTACTTACACCAGCTTGTGCTGCTGGAATTATTAATCCTATAACAAGTATAGTTCCAATATAAAATATTAGTATTCTCCAAAATATTGTATGCACTGCTTTCGGTATTGTTTTTTCTGGATTTTCTGATTCTCCAGCAGCAATACCTATAAGTTCAGTTCCTTGAAATGAAAATCCAGCTATTAAAAATATTGAAAATATTGATTTGAATCCTCCTACAAAAGGACCACCATTTGCAAATATATTTTTAAATCCAGCACTATCACCTTTCATTATTCCAAATATCATAAGCACACCAATTACTATAAATACAATTACAGTAACAACTTTTATACTAGCAAACCAAAACTCTGATTCACCATAGGCCTTTGCTGATAATAAATTTAATCCAACAATCAATACTAAGAAAATTATACTCCAAACTACTCCGGGAACATTTGGAAACCAATATTTCATTACAAGAGATCCAGCAACCATTTCTGTTGCTATAGTTATTGCCCAGTTATACCAATAATTCCAACCTAAAGCAAATCCTAATGCTGGATCTACAAATCTTGTAGCATATACTCCAAAAGAACCTGAAACAGGCATATATGTAGCCATTTCTCCTAAACTAGTTATTAGAAAATATACCATTATTCCAATCACACCATAAGCTACTACAGATCCACCAATACCTGCTACATGGATACTGTCACCCATTGCAAGAAATATACCTGTTCCTATAGAACCGCCTAATGCTATCATATTAAGATGCCTTGCTTTTAATCCTCTCTTTAGCTCATTATTTTCTGTCTCACTCATGTCAATTTCCTCCTTAGTTTAGTATAAAAATAAAAACCCTGAGGAAAACTTCACTCAGGGTAAATAAGTTCATTGTAATATTAATTATACTAAACTAATTATGCCTTTGAATGATAGCCCTCCACAAAATATTTTTGTGACAGTCTTATACATATTTTGCATAAAACCAGCATATAATCTTAAAGCATAAATTATACACTTCGGCAAATTTTCCTTTCATATTAAGTCATAGTGCTTACCTCATTAATATTACTATTAAAATTTGCTCCTCTACCTCAAAATTTAATTTTATACGTTTAATTATGGATTATTATGCATCATATTTTTTATCATTTCAATAAGTATCTCTATTTGTTATTATTTTATTTACATTATTAAACCTTTGTTAAGCAACTTAATAAATTCTTTAACTATATATGGATCAAACATTTTTCCAGACTCATTTTTTAATTTTCCCAAAATATCACTTTCTAATCCTTTATTAATGTATTCCTTTCTCAAATTTTCATAATAGTTTATTAAATGTACTATTCTAGATTCTATTGGAATCTCTTCCTCTTTTAATCCTAAAGGATAACCATTTCCATCCCATCTTTCATGATGAGTAAGTATTCCAACTGATATATGAGCTATTTTATTATCTAACATCGCAATTCTATATCCTTTTTCAGAATGTGTATTTAAAAGCTCTATTTCTTCTTTTCTATTTTCTTTTTTTAATATAATCTCATCTGGTATTCCAACCATACCAATGTTTTGAAATTCCATAACTAGCATTGTATCTCTTATTTTTTCGTCTGATAAATTTAATTGCCTTGCTAGTTCTCTAGTAATCATAATTTTTCTTTTATTTTCTTCAATATCTATGTATTTCTTACAATCTAAATTTTCTTTTATTGATTTTAATATTTCTCCTTTAATAGTTAAATTAGAAAACAATTTTTTCTTATATACTTTATCCTCAGCTTCTTTAATTAAATCATCTAATGATTGATTATTCTTTTGTAAGCTAGCTACGCCTAAAGATATGCTAAGAGGAACTGGTCTATTTTTCTTTTCTTTACATCTTAAATTTATTTCATCTGCTATATGTAAAGCATCTTTACCTGAGGTATTAGGAAGTATAATAATGATTTCATCTCCTCCCCATCTTATTGCAATACCTTTATTTAAAATAACATCATTAATAATATTTGCTATACTAATTAAAAATTTATCTCCTTCAAAGTGACCTAATAAATCATTTACTATCTTAAGTCCATTAAGATCTCCCATAATTATACTTAACTCATTAAAACTATTTTCAACCTTTATCTTATCAAAAAAAGTTCTATTATAAAGTCCTGTTAATTGATCCTTATAACTTAAAATAGTTAACTTGTCTTCTAAAAGCTTTCTATGTGTTATATCTCTTGATATCCCAACAACTCCCATAACCTCTCCATTTTCATCCCATATAGGAGCTTTTATATCTTCCAAAATAGTTACTCTATTATTTTTATTAAATTTAGTTTCTGTTATATCAATTTTTCCACTTTCCATAACTTCTCTATCTTTTTTATAAAACGCTTCAATCTCTTCTTTACTATAAAGTAACCCCTCTTCTCCTTTACCAATTATATCTTCTACCTTTTTACCAATAATTTTTTCAAAAACTTTATTGCAGCCTAAAAATTTACTATTTTTATCTTTAAAAAAAATACTATCAGGAATTGCATTTATTATTGAATTCAACATATTTTTTTGCCTTAAAACTTCTCTTTCCCAAACTACTCTTCTTGTAATATCAATTGCAACTCCTAATGTTGATTTTACTCCATCTCTTTTTATTTCTCTCCTATAGACTTCAACAATTTTATCTTCAACTATATATTCAATTACATTTCTCTTATCAATACAATATTTTTGTATATTTAAGTTTTCCATACTTTTTTCTTTAAGAAATTCTTTCATTATTTTTTCTTCTTTATTTATAATATTAGTTTTTTCTATTTTAAATAATTTACAAAATTCAGTATTAACCATATCAATTATGCCATATTCATTAGTTTTCCAAACTGCAAAGGGCATACTTTCTATAAACAACTCAGTAGAATCCACGAAATTTCCTCCATTTATCTTTCTATAAATTTATTAAAAATATTATTTATTTAATTATAATACAAATTTGCATTAAATATTTTACTTTTTTAACATATTTTTCATGAATAAATTTATAAAAATAACTCCCTAAAACGGGAGTTATTATTAATTTCTTGTAGCTATTAAAAACTTTGTTTTTATTCCTTCTTTTGTAAACATTTCTTCATGTTCAGTCACTACATTTCCTTTAAATCCACTATTATGTAAATCATAAGTTATATACTTTATTTCAAATCCACTTTCATTAAAGTACTCTAAAGATTCCTCAAATAATTCATCATCATCTGTTTTAAACCAAATCTCTCCATCCTCTGAAAGGAATTTTTTATAATTATCCAACTGTCTAGTATGAGTAAGTCTTCTTTTCTTATGTCTTTCTTTTGGCCAAGGATTACAGAAATTTATATATATTCTATTAACTTCATCATTTTCTCCAAGCATATCATTTATTAATGCTATTTCTTGTGCCATAAGCTTGACATTATCTATTTCTCTATCTTTTTCTTTAAAAGCTTCTTCTATATTTCTTTTAGCAAGTACTAAAACTTCATCTTTTATATCTATAGCTAAATAATTTATATTAGGATTTTCTGATGCATGAACAGCCATAAATGTCCCTTTTCCACATCCTAATTCTAAATATAAAGGTTGCTCCTTTTTAAATGATTTATTCCATTTTCCTTTAAATTCTTTTGTATCTACTATAAAAAAATCGCATGCTTCAAGCTCAGGTCTTGCCCAAGGTTTTCTTCTCATTCTCATATATGTTCACTCCATCTTTATAAAGTTTCATTCCTATTATACATAGTTTAAATGCTATTAACAACAAAAAATTAGGATAGAACAATATGTCCACCCTAATTAATTTTTATTAATTTTATTTTTGGATAAGATTTTTAATATTATTTAATTCTTTGTGTCTATCTAAATGCTTACTATTTGGAAATGCATTTAATAATCTTCTATTAACCTTAGCCTCTCTCTTAAGCACTTTTATTCTATTATTTAATTCTAATAATTTATTGTATTCATTATTAGCTCTTCTCTTTTCAATTTCAGATTTTAATTTATTTATTTCTGATTCGCTAAATTGCTCAAATTTAACCCCTAATTTATTTAACTCAAGCTTAATATCCTTAACTTGTGCTAAATGTTCTTTTAAATGTAGTAAATGTGCTACTGTAAATGTTAAGTCAACAATAAATATTATAGTGATAATTCCTGATAATGAATAAACTAAACTTGAGGAAAGTGATGTAAGAATATCCTTTATAGATGGTTGTAAAATTTCTATAATAAATACTGAAAGAAGCCCAAACAAAGTAGAATTTAAAAGACATACCCTACCATTTATATTAAATTTATGTTCTGAATAATCCCACCATTTCATATGAAATAACTTCTCTAATACATACGATGTTATATACTCTAATATAGATGCTAATATCATTCCACCTAAAAATACAAATAAGATATTATCCTTAAGTCCATCAAGTGCTGCTAATACTATAATAGCTCCAAATCCATATATAGGACATACTGGTCCATAAAGAAATCCCCTGTACGTAAATTTTTTATCAATTATAAAACAATATATAGTTTCACTTAACCAGCCTAAAAAACTATATATTGTAAAATAAAGAATTAGTTCTCTCAAAAAAGTCACCTCCAACTATATATAATTATATAATTTTTAGAGATGACTTTAATTTAATAATTTGTTAATTTTGGTTTTTATTCCAATAATCTATAATGCTATCTTTTAATTTTTTAAATTGCTCTCCATAAAGCTTTGATTTCATGTTAGGAAAAGCTTTTATTAATCTATTTTGAGTACTTGACCTTAATTGCATTTTTTTAAAGTTATTATAAGTGTCTTCAAACTTACTTTTAAATCCTTTTATATCACTAGTCTTTTTAAGTAAATTGACAACCTTATCAAATTCAAAATCATTTAATTTATCCATTGAAATTCCAAGCCCTTTAAGTTCAACATTCATTTGAGTTATCTTTTTAAGCATTTCATTCATATCAACTAATGAAGTTACTGTTGCTATTATATCTATTATGAATATTATAATTATTACAACTGCTGCTATTAATGCAAACTTTGCAGGTATTAAACTTATTTTTGAAATTATAAATGGATGCAATACTTTTACTAAAAATACTGACAAAACACCAAATAATACTGAATTTAAAACGCATATACGTCCTTTATAATTAAACTTGTAGTTTGAGTAATCCCACCATTTCAAGTCAAATGCATTTTCTAAAATAACCGCTGTTATATATTCAATAGCTGTAGTTATTATAACAGCCATTACAAATAACAATAATATATTGTAACTAAATCTATTCAATAATCCAATAACTAATAATGCTCCAAATCCATATACAGGACAGACAGGCCCATTTAGAAAACCCCTATTTACCCAAACCCTGTCTATAGCAGCACAATATACACATTCACATATCCATCCTAATATACTATAAACAGTAAAATATAAAATTAAATGTACCATACCTTTAGCTAATCTCCTCCTATATGTTATATTTAAAATAACTATGTAAATTTTATCTAAACAATCTATTATAAATATACACTTTTTATTATTATAATTCAAACTAATTAAATCCATTTAAATGAATTATTAAAAATATCATAAGAAATATAAATATTTCTTTATTTATTAATAACTTATGAATATTAAGTTTTTATAAAATAAAAAGAGGCCAAACAGCCTCTCTAATTTACACTTCTTCTAATATAGCTAATCCTAATGCCCCAGGACCTGTATGTATTCCCATTGCAGCTCCTATTTCTTCTAATGATATATTTGTTATGTTTTTATGATCTTTTACATCCTCTAAAAATTTCATTGCTTCTTCATCTACATCTGCTGATAATACCCATACTTTACATTTTCCTTTTTCTAAATATTCATTTAAAATATCTTTCATTTTAGATAAAGCTTTTTTCCTTCCTCTTGCTTTTGAATAATTATATAATTCACCCTCATCATTTGAAGATACTATAGGTTTTAAATGAAGCATTTCTCCTATGGTTCCAGCAACTTTTCCGATTCTTCCACCCTTAGTTAAAAACTCTAATGTTTGAAATGTTATAAAACCGTGTGTTCTTTTTCTTATACTCTCAAAAGAATCTAATATTTCTTCAAGAGGCTTGTCTTCTTTTATCATTTTAGCAATTTCTAGTGCTATAACTCCTTGAGGATATCCTAATGTTCTTGTATCAAAAAAGTGAAATTGTATATCACTATATTCTTCACTTACTAATCTTATGCTATTATAAGTTCCTGATAATTTGCTTGAAACAGTTACAACTATTATATCTGTAACCCCTAATTTTTTTAAATCATCTATTACTTCTTCTATATTTTTTAAATCTGGAAGAGATGTTGTTGGTATTTCGTCATCTTCCCTTAATCTTTTATAAAGCTCCTTTGGAGTCATTGTGATCTTATCTAAATATTCATTTTCCTTATATATAATTCTTAATGGTACCATTTTTATATCATACTCTTTTAAAGTACCTAAATTTAAATCTGAACTACTATCTGTTATTAAAGCAATCTTTCTCAATCCCATTCCTCCTCTTTTGTTATTTAAAATATTATCATATTATTAACAATTTAGCAACATTTTTTCTTCTTATTTGTTATATTTTGTCTTATTTTATAAAAATAAAATAGGCTAATTAAAAAAATCAGCCTATTTTATTAATTTTTTTAAAATATTTTTAATTTGTTCGTTACTATCTGAGAAAGTTCCTTTAATATTTAAATAAGAATTTGATATACTTATGCCATCTCCAGAAACTATTGTAATATTATTAGGATAATAAGTATAATGTTTTTCAAAAATAGATTCTAAAACTTTAATTATTGAAGAATTTGCCCAACTACTAATCCAGTCTAAAATTCCACCCCAACCATTTTCTTTATATCCAATAAAACAATTATCTAGAGATACCGTTCCATCTGCATAAATAAATAAATTATCATTATAACTAGAACTCATTATTCCTTCTATATTTACATTTCCATTACAAATAAGCATATATTTATTATCACTTAAACTTACTAAAACTGCTGAATAATTCTTTAATATATTTTCATCTGTAGGTATATTGTATTCATCGCACCTTAAAATACTTTCTCCATCAAAATTATTAATAGTTTTCATATATATATTTATATCGCCTTTTTTAAGTTTAAGTTTTAATTTATTTATTTTTTTATTATTTGGATTTAAATTATCTGCATTTTCCAATTCGCTTGGTAATGAATTTAAATCTTTCATATTATAAAAATTATAAGATGCATTTTTTATTTTAGTATCACTATCATATATTGAAAAATCACAGCCATTTAATATATTAAACATACCAATCATATTATTGTCCAATGCATTGAATATACTAATACCATTATTTATTTTTATTTTAACAATACTATCTTTAGTTATTTCACTATTATTGTTACTTACTTTCGATTCTACATTATAATTTCCATCACCGTTATTTTTTAATGTTATGCTATAGTTATATAAATTACTACTTAATCTATAATCTTCTTTTATGTATTTTATATTCTTAAAATTATTATCATTTAATAAATTCTCTATATCACTTTTATTTATATTTATACTATCACCAGATGCTATATTTTTATATTTTTCTTTATTTATTAAATAATATTCTCCAATATTTAGTGCAGACATAGCTGCCGTTTCTAAAGACTCTTTTTCTTTTTCAGCATTATTAGCTTTGCTTGTACTAACTATATACGAATATACAGCTAACCCTACTACAAGCAATGCTGTTAACGTAAATAATACTACAACCAACGCTGAACCACGCTTTTTCATAAAGTTCACCCTTCTCTTTAGTAAAAGTTAATTTATTTTTTTAAAAACTGTTCAATTAAATTTTTTGTATTATCAGTAACTTTATATTGACCTTCCATTGTTACGTAACACATTAGTAACTGTATATTTTTACAACTAACTAAACTACATCTTTTTAATGTTACATCTTTGTAGTATTGATTATAGTTATTTATTATTATATTACCTGTTGAATAAACTAAAAGATCATTAGCAACATTTCCTTGTAAATATACATCTCCATTTATTAAAACTATATATCCATTATTATCTTTCATTATCGCTCCAATAAAATTACTTATTGGTTCATTGCAATATCTATAATCATAATAAATATATTTACTATCATTTTTCTTTATAAGTACAGTATCAATATTTTTAGATTTCATTTCTTGTATTATACTTGCTACTGTTTTATTATTATTTGTATAACTTCCATTAGCAAATCCAAGTTTTATTGGCTTTACATTATTATTTTCATTTAAGTTTTTTAAATTATATTTACCAAATACATTATTATAACCAATAAATCTACTAGGAAACTTATACTCCTCACCACTTAATACTCCATTAAAGTAATAAGATGAATTATAATAAAATTCAAGTGTCGAACTATCCAGCATAATATTTCCATTTCTATTAAGTAATGTCAAACTTCCAATTTCATTATAAAAGTTTTCTAAATTCTCATCTGAATTATCACCTTCACTATTATTATCCTCTTGTTCTTCACCATTACCAACACTTACAACTCTTTCATCAGTTTTATTTACAGAAAAATCATAGTCTCTCGATATTCCATTTTTAGTATATTGTAAATAAAAATAATAAACGCTATTATTTTCCTTAACCTTAAATTTAGTTACATCATCACATATTTTCCTATATGCTAATATATTTCCATTAATATTTACAGCACCTTTTGAATCATCACTAGATGCAGCTTTATATTCTATATCTCCTTTTTTTACTTTAATCATATAAAATGTTCTTATTTTACCATTCCCAAAGGAAATTAAAATATTATCACTGACACCATCTTTATCTTTCATTGCTAAATATGCTTTTTGTACATCATACCCATTACTTTTACATTCATTAATAAATTTATTATTTTTATTACCTACATCATAAAAATTCCACCACTGTGAAGTATCATTATTATAAAATAATTTAATATCACTTCTATTTTCATTTATTGATTCCTTCATTATTTGATAAAAATTTCTATATTCTTTTTCAATATCTGCATTTGTTTTGGTACTTTCAGCTCTCTTTATTCCCGTTAAATAAATTCCAAAAATAGCAACTAAAATTACAGTCATTATAGACATAACTGCTATTAATTCAACTAAAGTAACTCCTTTTTTCTTCATTTAGAGAACCTCTTTTCTAAAATTTATTTATTAGTACTATCCCCTTCATTTATAGGTCTTACTATCAATTGTTCACTTACAACTTGTACACCTTTTGTTTCTAAATTTACCTCTCCAATATTTGGTATTTTTCTATTATTTTCATAATAATATTGTGATTTATTAAGTGTAATTACTGATAATGTTATAAAGTATAAACCTTTATCTTCTTCTAATGAATTTGTATCAATGTAAACTATATATTTAATAGGATTATTTTTACTACTTTTCGAAATATAAGTATTATCAGTTGCCTTTATAATCCCTTCTTTAATATCTCCAGTAAGCATACCTTGAATTGAATAAACATTATTTATTTCAAATCTAACATTCTTATTTTCTAAATATTTTTTAAAAAATTCTCCACTTTCATTATATAAAGTATCCCTTACTCCTTGAACTACGCTAGTTGCTTTTAGTGAATCATTTGTTGAATTTTCACTTTTAATTCCACTTATTATAAGTCCACTAACACCAATAAAAAGCACTGTAAATATAGCCAATGCTGCAACTATCTCAACAAGACTTATTCCCCTTTTTTTATTTAAAATAATTTTGCTTGCCGTATGTTCCCTTATTAAAATCATACTTCTCATTCTCCTTATAGTTTAAATTGTAATATTCTATTTGAATCGTTCCTTGAAGTATGTTATCTGATTTTTTATCATAATTTGATTTAATATCTTCTATATGAAGATTATTTATATTTATTTTTCTCTTATTTTTTTCTATTCTATTTATAAAATTAACTATATCCCCAAACTTTCCATTTACCGTTAATATAGCACTATGTATTAAAACATCATCTTTTTTCAACTTAGAAGTATCAATATTATTATTTAAATTATTATTTCCATTTATTAAGTCACTTTCATTGTTGATATTAATATTATTATTTGAATTATTATTATCGTTCTTATAATTTAATACTGTATACTTCTTTTCAAACTTAATATCAATAAGTTCTATATTAGTTACTCCTGCTATCATAGTTAGATCTTTTAATATATCTGCTTGCCTTTCTGTCTTTGGAAACTTATTTAATATTTTATTATAATTATATGTAACATCCTCTAACTTAAACTTAAGCTCATCTTGTTTTGTTATTCCATATAATGCTTCTGTTTTCTCATTATTAAGCTTTGCCATTTCAGACTGCAAATTTTCATTTTTATTATTTAAAGGTTTTATTACTAATTCTTCTACTATTAAAAAACTAAATATTAAAATACTAGTAAATAGAAGTAGTTTCTCTTTTCTTTTTAAATCTTTTAAATATTTTATAAACTTATTATCTCCTTTACTTTTCTTCATATGTTTTTACTCCTTCTGTTGAAATAGTAAACTTAACCTTTTTCTCTACCTTCGGCTTTTTAACCTCTTCTTTTTTATCTTTATCTTTAGAATTATTTTTATTGCTTTCATCAATAATTCCACTATTATTATCTGCAATTTCAACATCCTCAATTGATATAACTCTTGAATCTTTATATAGCTTGCTCATTTGAAGATTTGCCAAAAATACAGTTACTTCATCTTCACTATTTGCGGTACCTATCATAGTAATGCCATCTTTTTTAAATGTTATATCTTCTAAGAATACATTGCTTGGAAAATACTTTTTCAAATTCTCTAAATACTCCCATGCAGATACATCTTTATCTATTTTTTTCATTTTATTTATAAACACTTCTTTATTTTTTATATCATTAGAAATATTATTATAGTTACTACCAGCTTCTTTATAATTTTTAATTTCCGATTTTACAAGTTCATTATTTTTTTCTAAAGATTTATTATTATAATATATAACTCCTGCATTTATAAATAATAAAATCATAAGTATTAAATAAACCGCTATTAATAATTTTCCTATATCTTTCTTATTATATTTTTCTATACTTTTGGGGTTAAGATTTAATTGTTTCTTCATTTTAATTTCTCCTTAAAAATAATCCATAAAGAGGTAAGTATCTTCCAAACTCTTTATCTGTATTTTTAACTTCAAGACCTAAATCTTCTGTGTTTCTTATTAATTTACTTTTTATTGAAAAATAATTTTCCACATATTTTACAGCTGTATTATTTAATTCTAAACTTGATAATATAATAATTTTACTAACTTTATTATAAATTTTACCCGAATTATAAAATTTAATAGTTTTATCTACTATAGCTAATAAATTATCTATTGAATCCTTTATTTTGGGATATTTATTAAATATATCCATTAAATCAAAAGATTTTATTTCTACTTTTCTAAATTTATTTTTATTAGAATAGCTTTTATATGGAACTGTATCATCTAAAGATTTATTTTTTCTATATTCTCTTATAATATTTTGAAATCCAAAAGGAATGTTTCTCTCTAAATTCATTACACCATTATTAGTTATAAAAACACTACTAAAACTATATCCCAAATAAAATATAGCTACTGACTTATCTCTATATTCTATAGTACTATTTAATAAAACTTTATTTATTGAATTAGTTAATACATCTATTACATCTAATTTTTTATTTAAAGATTTACTTAATTCTACATAACTATTAACTTTATCTTTTATACATGCAGCAACTAATATATCTAACTTTGGATTGCTTCTCCTATTTTCTTTTCCTATTACTTCATAATCTATATAATAATCTTCGCTATTTTGAATTAATTCTTTAACTTCATATTCAACTGCTTCTCTTAAATTTTCACTATTCATACTTGGCAATTGTATATGTCTAGTTAAAACATCACTTCCAAATATAACAAAAGATATTTTTTCCTCATTTATATCATGCTCTAAAAAATATTTTAATAATATTTCTGATAATCCCACTACATCTTTTATTGTTCCTTCGATACACATACCTTCTTCTATTGGTATAGAATCATACAATTTCACCTTTTTTTTATTTCCAACTAAAATATCTATAAATTCATCTTTAATAGCTAAAACAATACTATTTTTATTTCCTAATTTAAACATACTTATCCTCCTATATAAATGTATTTAAATATACATTTAATATATCAATCCCCCATAATACCGAAACAAATGTACCTACTGAGATAAATGGCACAAAAGGTATTTCCATTCTCCTCTTCCCAATTAAAAGTAAAAATATAGCTAATATTCCACCTAAAATTATTGAAAATATTATTGTTAATCCCATTAATATAGGACTTAAATAAAGTGATATAAAAAGATATACTTCTAAATCTCCAGCTCCAAACCCATCAAATCTTCTTGCTATCAAATATATAATTCCTATTATAATAAGTGGTATTAGTATACTTAATACTCCTAATAATATTGGCTTTCCATTTATAATTTCTATTATAGAAAATATTATTCCAAATAAAAATGCAAATAAAGATATACTAAAATAAACTTCTTTTGTTTTTATATCAATACTTGAAGCTATTATAAGTATTGAAAAGAGAACTATATACTTAAATGTATTTATAGTTAATCCAAAATTTAAGTACATTATTGAAAACATAAATGCTGTAATTAACTCAATTAAAGGATATACAATACTTATCTTTTCATTACACCCCTTACATCTTCCTCTTAATATAATCCAACTTATAACTGGTATAAGTTCATATGCCTTAAGCTCTCTACCACATTTTGCACAATGTGATGGAGGGAATGCAATATTTTCTTCTCTTGGTATTCTGTAAATACAAACATTAAAGAAACTACCAAATACTAATCCAAATATAAAAAATATTAAACCTATCATTTAAACTCCTTTTATGTGATTTTTTATATTTTAATTATTGTCCATTTTTTTAATTCTTAAAATATTATCTTCACTTTATATTATTTAAATCCATCAAAATTACCTTTTTCATCTAACTTTATATTATTATAATCACAATTTATTATATCTTCTAACCATTGAATTGTGGCAGCCTTTCCTAATAAGCTTGTTATATCTTCTTCTTTACTTGTTAAAAGGTTATTATCTTCAAGAACTTCTATTACACCTTTTTTTGATTTATCATTACTATAATTTAAAAGTGCCATATCTTTAAAATTAGGAATATCCTTATTATAATCAAAACCTCTTGGAGGATATATATTATCCTTTGTTGGAACTAATAATCCATCATTATATGCAGCTTCTGCTTCATTATATATGACTTTAGCTTCTGTTTTAATAGCAACTATTTTTGACTTTTCAACGTATGATATTACTCTTGGAACTGCTATTATTGCAAGCACTGAAAGTATTGCAATTACTGCTATTAGTTCAATAAGTGTAAATCCTTTTTTCTTCATCCGATAACCACCTTATTTATTATTTTATAGGATTTCCATACCAATTATTTAAACTTCCATCTTTATTTAATACAATTTTATTAGGATCAGCATTAATTACTTCCTTTAAAAATCCAACATAATAAGCTGCTCCAAGTCTCTCTTTATCTTTTTCTGCAATATCTTTGCTTATTATATTATCTTTTTCTAATATATCCATAATTGCTGGCTGATTATTTTGGCAATATCCATTTTCGAATACTACCATATTATCAAATTTAACACTTTCTTCACTAACTGGATTGCCACTTGAATCTCTTTCAACATAAACATTATCTCTATTAGGCTTTATTAATCCTGAATTATATGCTCTGTTTATTGCATCATATAAATTTTTTGCCTCTGTTTGTATTGCAACCTTCTTTGATTTTTCTACATATTGTATTACTCTTGGAACTGCTACCATTGCAAGCACTAAAAGTATTGCAATTACTGCTATTAATTCAATTAGCGTGAATCCTTTTTTCCTCATAAAATCACTCACTTTAAAACATAATTCATTAAAAGGCTGTCAATATGGCAGCCTTTTAATTTTATATAATTAAACTTTAATATATTATTTAGCAGGTGAATAAACCCCTGTACTTTGATCAAAAGTACCTGTTAAATTTCCACTTGCATCATAAGTTATTTCATTTACATCTGCATTCATTAAACCTTTTAAATCATTTAAAGTTGTAGCTGTTCCTAATTTAGCAACATCTTTATCTCCACTATTTAATAAATTATCTTTTTCAAGGTCTGCAACAACAGCTGTGACAGTTGCTTTATTAAATGAATCTGAACTAGTTACTCCATCTAAAGTTCCATTGTTATATGATGCTTCTGCTGCATTGTATATTGTTGTTGCTTCTGTTTGTATTGCAACTTTCTTTGATTTTTCTACATATGATATTACTCTTGGAACTGCTATTACTGCTAGTATTGCTAATATTGCAATTACTGCTATTAGTTCAATAAGTGTAAATCCTTTTTTCTTTTTCTTCATAAGTTTATTCATAACTTATTCCTCCTTAGAATATTGTTTTATATAAAGCTATTATAGCCTAATATCTGATTATAAAATTTAAGTTATTTGAACTGTATCATACATTGAGAACATAGGTAGTAATAATGATATAACAATAAATCCAACCAACATTGCTAATATTACAATCATTACCGGTTCAACTAAATTCGTTAATTTTTCTAATGCAAAATTTGCTTCAGAATCATAAAACTGTGAAGCTTTCTCCAATATATCTTCAACAGTACCTGATTCTTCACCAACTTTTATAGATTGAATAAGCATTTTTGGAAATGTATTGCTAATTTCTAAACTTTCTCCAATACTAGAACCATTATTTATTAATTCCTTACTATCAATTAATTTTTTCTTTAAATATTCATTTCCTATAACATCTGAACATATTTCTATGCACCTGACTACACTTATTCCACCACCAAATAATATAGAAAAAGTTTTAGCAAATCTTGCTGTATAAATTTGCATAGTCATATTTTTTATAAATTTAAATTTTACTATAAATTTATCTCTAAACATCTTATAAGTTTTACTTTTATCTATTAAAGTTCTTTTAATTATTAAAAATAAAAAGACTACTAAAATTATGTAAATCCAATTAGCTTTCATAAAATCACTAATCCAAACAACTATTTGTGTTGGGATTGGTAAATTTATATTTGCTGATAATAAATTTTTTACAAAAACAGGAACTACAAAAGTAACAAGACATAAAACTATAAAAATTGAAAATATAAATAAAAATTTAGGGTATATAAGTGCATTTTTTATTTTTTTTTCTTGCTTATATTGACTATCATAATAATCTGCAAGACTTCCCATTATTTCATCTATCTTTCCGGTTTCTTCACCAACTTCTATCATATATATAAATAAGTTTGGTAAATCTTTATATTTTTTAAAAGCTTCTGATAACATCTTCCCTTTTTCAACTTCATCATAAACATTTTTCAGAATATTTTTTAGTTTTTTATTTTCTACTTGTACTTTAACTATATCCAAACTTTGAAGTATTGTTATTCCAGATGATAATGCAAAATACATTTCCCTACAAAATATAGAAATATCTTTCTTTGGTATTTTTTTTAACATATCAAAGTCTATATTTAAAGATTGCCTTCCTGTATCATATTTAGTTAAAAAGAAACCTTTTTGTTTTAAAACTTTTCTTAATTCATCAATATTATTTAATTCAATTTTTCCCTTTAATAATTTGCCATTAAGATCTCTTGCTTCATATTTATATAAAGGCATAATTATTTACTCCTTTATTCTTTTATTAAAGTTATCCTCATTAACTCATTCATACTACTTGTACCATTTTTCACAATTTCTACTCCACTTTCAAATAAAGTTTTCATTCCATTATTTTTAGCGGCATCCTTTATTTCATAAAAATTTGCTTTATTTGCTATAAGCTCTCTTATATTTTGATTTATTTCCATTATTTCAAATATTCCAATTCTTCCCTTATAGCCTGTGCCAGAACACTTCATACATCCAACAGGCTTATAAAGTTTTAAATCTTCATTTTCATCTATACCTAAAAGCTCTTTTTCATAATCATTTGCAATATATTCTTTTTTACAGTTATTACACAATTTTCTCATTAATCTTTGTGCTATTACTCCAGTTAAAGAAGATGCTATTAAGTACGAAGGAACTTCCATATCCATAAGTCTTACAATAGCTGATGGTGCATCATTAGTATGCAATGTACTTAAAACATTATGACCTGTTATTGCAGATCTTATAGCCATAGTTGCAGTTTCTTCATCTCTTATTTCTCCAACCATTATAACATCAGGGTCTTGTCTAAGTATTGCTCTTAATCCTGAATTAAATGTAAGTCCAGCTTTATTATTCACATTAACTTGGACTATTCCATCCATTGTATATTCAACTGGATCTTCTAACGTTATAACATTATTTTCTTCTGTTTTTAAATCTTTTAATATTGAATATAATGTTGATGTTTTACCACTCCCTGTAGGACCAGTAACTAAAAACATTCCGTAAGGATTTGAAATAATTTTATTAATTAAATTTATATCATCCTTAGTTAGTCCTAAATTTTCTTTAGTAAATTCAAATGACCTTTTATCTAATATTCTAATTACTAAATTTTCTCCATTTACTGATGGTAAAATAGATACTCTTAAATCTATATCTCTTTTATCAAGATTTATAATTATTTTTCCATCCTGTGGTATTCTTTTTTCTGCAATATCCATGCCACTTAATAATTTTATTCTAGTAACCATTGAATTCAATGGTTCTTTTGGGGCCTCAAATTGTTTTCTAAGCTTTCCATCTATTCTATATCTTATTATTATCTTATTTTTCTGTGGTTCTATATGTATATCACTTACATCATTTCTAATTGCATTTTCAATTATTCTATCTATAAGTCTAACAGATGGCGATTTATTATCTTCATCAATTGAAATTTGTTCATTTATTTCTTCTTCTTCTTTTTCATTTAATTCTGCCTCTGCTTTTTTCATATAATCTTTTGAATAATACTTAGCAATAGCTTCTGTTATTTCTTCTTCCATTGCTATTCCGATTTCAATTTTATATCCAGATGATAATTCAACATCTTCTTCAGCAAATATATTAAGAGGATCAGACATTGCAACAACAAGATAATTATCCCTAAACTTTACAGGTATAAGATTATATTTTTTAGCTAATCCTTCTGATATCGTTGATACTGCATTCATATCAACATCTATAAGTTCTAAATTTATTCTAGGTATACCAAGTTGTAACTCTAATATATTTAGTAAACTTTCTTCTGTTATATATCCAAGTTCTACAAAAATTCGTCCTAATCTTTTACCAGTTGCCTTTTGAATTTTTATAGCTTCTTGTACTTGATTTTCTGATATGTAACCAAGTTCTACCAAAAGATCACCAAGTCTTTTTTTATTATTCATTTAACCACCTTAAATCTTGTATATATTCATTGCTTATTATACAACATCTATTATTTATGTCTAATATAAAATCATAAAAATTTATTGTTTTTTCTTATATATTTACATTTTATAAATATTTACTTAATATAAAATTTAAAGGCGAAAAACAAAATTTTCCACCTTAATTTAAATACTCATTTATTATATTTTAATGAGCTAGTATTTCTATACCATCTTCTGTTACTAAAATCATATGTTCCCACTGAGCAGATAAAGAACCATCTTCTGTTATTGCAGTCCAATCATTATCTGCATCAACAAATACTTCATACTCTCCTGCATTTATCATTGGTTCTATTGTAAAAGTCATTCCTGGTACTAAAACCATTCCTTCACCTTTTGTTCCTACATGAGCTACAAAAGGATCCTCATGGAATTTTAATCCTACTCCATGTCCTCCAAATTCTCTAACTACTGAATATCCATTCTTTTCAGCATGTTCTTGAACTGCCGCTCCTATATCACCTAAAAATCCCCATGGTTTAACAGCTTCTATTCCTTTTTCTAAACATTCCTTTGAAACTTCAACTAATCTTTTTGCTTCTTCAGATACGTCTCCTATCATATACATTCTTGATGCATCTGAAAAATATCCATCTTTTATAGTTGATACATCTACGTTTATTATATCTCCTGATTTTAATATTATATTTTCATCTGGAATTCCATGACATACTTCTTCATTTATAGATGTACAAACACTTTTAGGGAATCCACCATAATTAAGGGGAGCTGGAATTGCACCTTGACTTATTGTATAATCGTAAACTATTTTATCTATTTCAGCTGTGCTCATTCCTTCTTTTATTTGCTCTCCAACTAAATCAAGTATTTCATTATTTATTTTAGCGCTTCTTTTTATTCCTTCTATTTGCTCTTTATTTTTTATAATATCTCTAGGTGGCATTAAAAATCCTTGTCTTTTTAATGTTTCATACTTTTCATCAAACTCAGCATGACATTTTTTATATTTCTTACCGCTACCACACCAACAGTTGTCATTTCTATTTATTTTCATATTTTTACCTCTTTTCTAAAATTAACTCCTTATGTATTATATTATATCCTTTAGTATATTTTTTTTCAAAATTAAAATAGCTTTTACACATAACTATTTAAAATTCTTATTTATATTATCAAAACTATTTTAATGATATTAGAATGTATTTTTTTAAGCAATAAAAAAGGATGCTATTTTGCATCCTTTTCTTTATTCAAATTCTTTACTATAATTTTGAGTAAAGATTGTTTCCTTATCTAATTCTAGTTCCTCACAGGCCTGTTCAAAACTACAACCTCTTTCATCCATATACTTTGCTACATAACTATCAATATTTGGTACTGAATTAATATTCATAAACATTCCCTCCTTTTTTAATACTTGAAAGTATTATTCCCCCATAAAATAATTATATTCTAATGTAAACCTTTTATTACATTATACAATAATTTATTGGAAATTTCATCCATTTAATAAATTTATCTTATATTTATTTTTATACCATACTTATCAAACTCTTTAATTAAGCTATCATTATCTTTATATAATATTGTATTAATATTAATCTCTTTCGCTGCATCTATATTTGCTTCCATATCATCAATAAAAATACTTTCTTCTTCTTTTATTTTATATTCTTCTAATAATCTTTTATAAATATCTACTTCTGGTTTAACTAAATTTTCTTTAAATGAAACAATTCCTCCATTAAAATCATCTAAAAAATTATACTTTTCTTTAATTTTTTCAAAAGAGATTCTATGAAAATTAGATAAAAAATATATATTATATCCTTCATGCTTTAATACCTTTATAACCTTTATTGTTTCTTTTATTGGTACCAAAAGATCATACCAATTATCAAATGCACCTCTTATATAATATTCAATATCAGAATTTCTATTAACTATTTTATTAATAGCTTCTTCCTCACTTATCACTCCCCTATCCAACATCTCCCATTCTTTACTTTCGAATATTTCTTTAAATACTATTTGAACTAAATCTGAATTTATAATTTTCTTACTTAAATACTCCTTGGGATTGTACTCTAATATAACATTCCCAATGTCAAAAATAATGTTCTTTATCATATTAATCCCCCTTTTTTATTCCACCTAAGTTAATTGTAAAATAATGTAATAAAATATTCAACACAAAAATAATCTAGCTAATATAAACATTTACATTAGCTAGATTATTTCTATAAATAATTCTCTTAACATGTTTTCTCCTTAAATTTATAATACCATCTCTTTACCGATGCCCGTTCCCCAATATTTATTCTTTTATATATTATATTTAATGGAAGTACCTTTTGATTTTTAACTTCTAAAAATATTGTTTTATTATCACTTTCTTCCCATACTCCTCCAATATTTTTACTTATGACTTCACCAAGATATCCACCAAATACCATTGATAAATCTATAAGTTTATCATTATCAAAATCATTATTTTCATTTGCTCTATGAAAAGCTTCTAGTATATCATCTAATAAACTTAAACTCTCTTCTGAAAAATCTAGTCTTATTCCTAAATTATTTTTTGAGAATATTACGGCTCTAAGAGATGCTTCTTTAAAGATTCTTTCTAATCTTTCCATAAATAAACACCTACTCTCTTATAGCATAAAAGGAACACTTTAAAAGATATTTCTTCTCCTTTTGCATACCTTTATATATTGTATTCATACTATCAAAATAAAGTTCCAATCATATTTTAACGCTTATAAATCCAATACTTTATATTTAAATTTAATAATTATAATATTTAAAATAATTTTTTAATAAAAAGATGATAACTAACTATTTTAGTTATCACCTTTTTTATTAAAATATTGTTTTTTCGCTTTCTTTATCAAATACATGAAGCTTATCTAAATCTATTGTAAATTTAACATTTCCTCTAGTATTTATATTATCAGCAGTAGCAGTTTTTATTACAATAGCTTTTCCTTCCTCACCTTTTACATATAAAAATGTTTCTGCCCCTAAATTTTCTGATACTTCAATCTCACCACTAAATATTGATTTGGAATTTTCTAAATCTTCATTTTTACAACTCATATTTTCTGGTCTTATTCCAGCTAAAACATCTTTATTTAAATTATTAGTTTCTTTTAATTTATTTGCTTTTTCTTCTGAAAGCTCTACATCAATTCCTAACATATTCAAATACACTTTTCCATTCTTTTCGTAAGTCTTTCCTTTTAGTATGTTCATTTGCGGACTACCAATAAAACATGCTACAAATAAATTATTTGGATTATCATAAATTTCTTTTGGAGATGCTATTTGTTGAACTAATCCATCCTTCATAACTACAATTCTAGTTCCAAGAGTCATAGCTTCAGTCTGATCATGCGTTACATATATAAATGTAGTATTTAATTCATTATAAAGTTTTGCTATTTCTGTTCTCATTTGAACTCTAAGCTTAGCATCAAGATTTGATAAAGGCTCATCCATTAAGAATACTTTTGGATGTCTTACTATAGCTCTTCCCATAGCAACTCTTTGCCTTTGTCCTCCTGATAATGCTTTTGGTTTTCTATCTAAAAGATGTTCTATATCTAGAATTCTAGCTGCTTCATGTACCTTTTTATCAATTTCCGCTTTTGGAATTTTTCTAAGTTTTAATGCAAATGACATATTTTCATATACAGTCATATGTGGATATAATGCATAGTTTTGGAACACCATAGCTATATCTCTATCCTTTGGTGCAACATCATTAACTACTTTATCATCAATATATAATTCTCCACTTGTTATTTCTTCAAGTCCTGCAATCATTCTTAAAGTTGTTGATTTACCACATCCTGATGGTCCAACAAAAACTATAAACTCCCTATCTGCTATTTCTAAATTAAAATTATCAACTGCCTTAAATCCATTTTCATAAACCTTTTCAATTTCTTTTAATACTAACCCTGACATAAACCTCTCCCCCTAATTAATAAAATTATATTGTCATTGACCAATTGTAAATTCTATCATATAAACCATATGATATATATTCATGTCCCCATTCAGGAAACACAATAATATTTTTATTTGAATTAATTTTGTTATATGCTGCAAATTGAGTTGATGGTGGACATATATCATCCATAAGCCCTGTTAACATAGTAACATCAGCCTTTATTCTATGAGCTAAATTTTGTATATCTATATATCCTAATGTATCAAATACAAATTTTTCTGTATCATGTGATGGATCTATAAACTTAAAATATCTTTTTATTTCATCATAAGCCTCTCCTCCAAGATCCATATCCCATACTCTTTTGAAATCACATAAAAAAGGATAAAAAGCAAATACTTTTTTAATTTTAGGTTCTAATGCAGCACAAGCAAGTGCCAATGCTCCACCTTGAGAACCTCCTAATGTTCCAACTCTATTTTCATCAACAAAATCAAAATTCATAATTATCTTTGCTAAAAGTGCTGTATCTAAAAATATATCTTTATATAATAATTTATCTCTACCTTCTTGAAGCCCCCTAACTATATGCCCCTTAACTGTTATACCTAAAGTACCTCCAACATCTTGAGATAATCCTGCTTGTCCTCTGCAATCTAAAGCTGCAACACAAATTCCATTTGCTGCATAAACTAACTTTGAAGCCCAATCAAAACTCCCACCTTGATATCCATGAAATTCTAACAAAGCAGGTATCTTACCTTCTATTTTATTTGGCTTTATTAATTTCGAATGAATTCTTGCTCCATTAGTAGATGTAAAATATAAATGATAACATTTCGCAAAAGGACATTTAAAATCTGCTTCTATAAGTTCTATTTTAAAATCAATATTTTCTAAACTTTTTATATTATTATCCCAAAACTCATCTATATCACTTGGTCTAGGACTTATACCATTATATTCATATAATTTTTCTAAAGGCATATCAACCATTGGCATAACTACAAACCTCCATTTTAAATAAATTAACCTTTTACAGCACCAATTGTTATACCTTGAGTAAATGATTTTTGGAATATTATAAATATTACAATCATAGGTATTGATGCAAGTGCAGCACCAGCCATCATAAGTCCATAATCAGTTGCAAATTCAAGTTGCATTGTTGCAACTCCTAAAGGAAGTGTTTGCATATCTTTACTTCTTATTAAAATTAATTGCATAAAATAATCATTCCATGAACTTATAAATGTAAATATTGCAAGAGCTCCTATCCCAGGTTTAACTATAGGTATAACTATATTTTTAAATATTCCTAATTCTGAACATCCATCAATTTTTGATGCTTCTATAAGTTCCCCAGGTATTGTTTCACTAAACTGCTTCATTAAGAAAATTCCAAATGGCCATCCTACGGCTGGAAGTATAAGTGACTTATAACTATCAATCCAGTCTAAACTTGTTAATATGTTGAATAAAGGAACCATTATAACTTGTTTTGGAAGCGCCATAGCTATTATTAATAACCAAAATACAATTTGTCTTCCTGGAAATCTTTTTTTAGCCAAAACATATCCAGCTAACGCTGAAGTTAAACATACTAAAAATGTAGTTGATATTGCGATAAAAAAACTATTAAATGTCCATCTAGCTAGAGGTTGCTTTGCTAAACTAGCCCAATTTGCAAAAGTTGCATCTGTTGGAAACCATTGTGGTGGTATAGAAATAGCTGCTCCTTGATCTTTAAAAGCACCTGTTATAATCCAATAAAATGGAAATATAAATATAACTGTAAATAAACATAATATTATAAAAGCTACTATATTTTTTGGAGTCCATTGATTTCTCCAGTCATATAAAACTTCTTTTTCTTTTTTCTTTTTGCTAAACATAACTTAAATCACCTCCAATTTTAATACTCAACATCTGAACCTAAATATTTATATTGAATTATTGATATTGACATAACTATAACTGCTAATACTACTCCCATTGATGATGCAAGTCCATATTGGCCTAGAGTAAATGATCTTTCATAAACTTGATACATAATTGTTGTAGTTGCATAATTAGGCCCACCAGCTGTTAATAGCTGAATTAATGAGAAACATTGGAATGAATTTATTGTAGTTATTATTACAATATATAAAGTTGTTGGCTTTAAAAGTGGCCATGTTATATTTCTAAAAACTTGACTTGAATTAGCTCCATCTATTTCTGCTGCTTCCAAATAATCTTTAGGTATATTACCAAGTGATGCCATATATAAAACTATAGGTTGTCCAACTGATAAAGTAACTAAAACCATAAGTATTGCCCATTTTGCTATACTTGGATTGCCAAGCCAAACTTGTGGATCTATTCCAAACCAGCTTAATATATGATTTAATATTCCGTAATTAGGATGAAATATCCATCCCCAAACAACAGTTATACTAACAACTGATGCTATTGCTGGTAAATAAAAAACCCCTCTAAAAAATGATCTAATTTTTGCTGATTTTTTAAATATAGTCATTGATACAAACAATGAAAAAATTACTACTATAGGAACATTTCCTATTACTAAAACTAAAGTATTCCATAATGATTTTCTAAATATTTCATCTTTAAATATATTTATATAATTTTCTATTCCTATAAAGGTAGCACTCTTTGGATTATAATCAAAGAAGCTCATTACAATTCCACCTACCATAGGAATTATTACGAAACCTATAAAAAAGATAGCTGCTGGCAATAAGAAAAGATATGCAGCAATCCATTCTTTTTTTGCTAACTTACTATGTTTAACTTTTTTATTTTTAATTACTTCTGCACTCACTTAAGAAATCCCTCACTTTCACCATTTAGTGATAAGGGAGTGTTTTATCACTCCCTAAATTTAATTATTATTATTTTTTGTTAAGAGTTTCATTTGCTTTTTTATTAAAATCTTTTAAAGCTTCTTCAGGTGATTTTTGACCTAAAGTTATTTCTTGAAGTGCTGGGAACCAATGTGTTCTCATTTCTGCAAAACCATTTACAGTATTATAATATTTAGCTGTATAATTGCCCATTGACTCTGCAAATTTCATTTCTTCATCATCATATAAATTTTTTACAGAATCTCTAACTGAAAATGTTCCTGTAGCTTTTAAATTCTTTTCTTGCCATTCTTTATCGTTACATAAGAAATCTATAAATTTCTTTGAAGCTGCTATTTTAGCTTCGTCACCATTATCGAATATACATAATCCACCTATAAGTGATTCTAAAGCAAGTTTTCCATTAGGTGCTGGTATTGGTAATAATATATCATCAAATGCTTGTGATTTTTTTGATTGATTACTCTTAACTAATCCAGTTGAATAAAGAATTGTAATTGCTGCTTTTTGTTGAAGATATAAATCAATTGAATCATTTGAAGCTAAAGCCTCTGAACCCTTTGCTATTAATCCTTCATCTATAGCTTTCTTAACCCATTCCATAGACTTTATAGCTTCCTTATTATCAAAAGTATATGAACTTTGGTCTTCATTCATAACACTTCCTCCATAAAGGTTTGCAACAAATGCTCTTGTACCTTGATCTCCCGCTGTACTTTTACTAAAGAAAGTTAAAGGAGTTACATCTGGTTTAGCTTTCTTTATAGCTTTTAAAGCTTGTTCAAATTCTTCAACAGTCCATAATCTATCTTTCTTATCAAGTGGAAGTTTATCTAAAACTCCAGCTTCTTCAAACATTTGCTTGTTTGCTGCCATCATAAAATTAGTAGTATTAAATGGATACATATAATACTTATCGTCTAGTTTACATCCTTGTAATATTTCTTCTGATACATCTCCATTTAAATCTTTAATCATGTCATCTACCGGAGCCAAAGCACCTATTCTTGCATAATCAATTATTCTTCCTGGTGCATCATATAAAACATCAGGAGCTGATTTTGAAGCTATAGCTGCATTTATTTTTTCTCCTCCACCATTAAAAGATAACATTTCAACATTCACTTTTATATCTGGATTTTTCTCCATAAAAGCTTTTGCTATTTCTTCTTCATATTTACCTACAACACCATCTTTTGTTTCAAAATTAGGAAATGCCCACCAAGTTATTTCAGTTTGTTCTCCCTTACTACTACCTGCATTCGCTTCAGCATTATCCTTACTTCCACCACATCCGGCAAATATACCTAAAGTAAGAGTAGTTAAAAGTACTGTTGATAATAGCTTTAATTTTTTCATTATAAAATCCCCCCTATCTTTTATTTAATTAACATATATTAATGTTTATTAAATAGCACAATTAACATATACAAAATTCAATACTCTTAACTACCATTACTTATTAATAATTTATAAGTAGTTCTTTATCTAAGGAACTGTTTTTTATTTTTTAATAATTTATATATTAAAATTTTATCTAAAACTCTTCTCAAAAATATTATTATGTTTATATTATTTTATAAATGAATATTTTTTTCATTTTTTAAAAATATTTGAAAACATTTTCATTCACATTTAAATATTACCATTTTATTTCTATTTTTACAATATTTTTACAAATATATTTTTTAATATTTTTCCCAAAATTTCGAATATATTTTACATTAAATGTTATAATATAAAATATAATTTAAAGTTTATAAAAAATTAACTTTTATTTTTCATTAATATATATAAAGTTTAATTTTTTTATTTTTATAAATATAATTTAGTA
>NZ_AVSV01000003.1 GCF_000498355.1 Clostridium sp. Ade.TY
CTTCGAAGGTTCGAATCCTTCTTCCACCACCAAAGCACTAAGATTATTCTTAGTGCTTTTTTATTTTAAGCTATTAATTTGAAGAATATGTAATATACTATATTGAAATTATAAATAATAATTAAGGTATAACATGTTTTTGAAAATAAAAAGAGTAATGATTTCTAACTATTATTATGAGAAAATACAAGAGTTAATTAAAAATAAATATATATAATATAATAAGTTCAATAGAAATCGATTAAATTTAAAGTTAATTTTAAAATATTTATATATTTAATTAAAATAATATAATATATAAATATTGACTATTAAAAATCTATATGTTAAAATCGCTATTAGTAAAATAATTAAATAAAGAAGCTCTTATCAAGAGAGGTGGAGGGAGACGGCCCTATGAAGCCCAGCAACCTACAAATGCTTTAAGTTAAAGTGTTGTGTGTGGTGCTAATTCCAGTAGTTTATTCTACAAGATAAGAAAGATTAGAATACAATCTCTTCTTATCGAAGGGTTTTTTTTATTGTCAAAAATAGTAGAAAATTCGGAGGAAAAAAGAATGAGAAGATTATTTACATCAGAATCAGTTACAGAAGGACATCCAGATAAAATTTGTGACCAAATTTCAGATTCAGTATTAGATGCTATATTAGAAAAGGATCCACATGCTAGAGTTGCTTGTGAAACATGCACAACTACTGGTATGGTAATGGTTATGGGAGAAATCTCAACTAATTGTTATGTTGATATTCCTAAGGTTGTTAGAGAAACAATTAGAGAAATAGGATATGATAGAGCTAAATATGGCTTTGACTGTGATACATGTTCAGTAATGACAACTATAGATGAACAATCAGGAGATATCGCTATGGGTGTTGATGAAGCACTTGAATCAAGACAAGGGGAAAAAGATGAGGTTGAAGCAGTAGGTGCTGGAGACCAAGGTATGATGTTTGGATACGCTACAAATGAAACAGAAGAATTTATGCCAACTCCAATAGCTATGGCTCATAGACTTTCAAGAAGACTTACAGAAGTGAGAAAGGATGGAACATTATCATATTTAAGACCAGACGGAAAAACTCAAGTTACAGTTGAATATGAAAATGACAAACCAAAAAGAATAGATACTATAGTAATCTCAACTCAACATGATGAGTGCGCTACTTTAGAGCAAATTCAAGCTGATTTAAGAGAACATGTTATAAAAGCTGTAATTCCAGCAGAATTATTAGATGAAAATACAAGATATTTCATAAACCCAACAGGAAGATTCGTTGTTGGTGGACCACAAGGAGATAGCGGATTAACAGGAAGAAAAATAATTGTTGATACATACGGTGGAATGGGAAGACACGGTGGTGGAGCATTCTCAGGAAAAGATGCAACTAAAGTTGATAGATCAGCAGCATATGCAGCAAGATGGGTTGCTAAAAACTTAGTAGCAGCAGGAGTAGCTGATAAATTAGAAATACAATTAGCTTATGCTATTGGAGTTGCAAAACCAGTATCAATTCAAGTAGATACATTTGGAACTGGAAAGATAGATGAAGCTACTATAGTTGATATAGTAGAAAAAGTGTTTGACTTAAGACCAGGTGCTATAATAAGAGACTTAGACTTAAGAAGACCAATATATAAGCAAACAGCAGCTTATGGACATTTCGGAAGAACTGATGTTAAACTTCCATGGGAAGAATTAAATAAAGTAGAAGAAATAAAAAAAATATTATAATTTTTAAAAGATGCCAAATATTTGGCATCTTTTTTTATATACAGGAAGTATAAAATTATATTTTATTATTTTGAAATAAAACTTTTTAAGTTTGGAAATTCACAAGTATAGCAATCGATACTTTTTAGAAAATTTAAGCATTCTTCAATATTATGTTTTAGTGTTAAGCCTCTTTCTTCTAATAATTCTATTAAATTCTTATTTTCAAATTCATAATACCTGTAGTATTCTTTAGCTGAATCTTCATATTCTTTAAGAAGATTTTTCTCTTTCAGTTCATTTTTAATTTCTTTACATAAAAAGAAATTGCAAACTGGTGTCCTAAATTGAGGTGGAATAGAGCATCCTTTGCCATCTTCAACAAAAGGGCAAGCTTTAAAATGGATAGATAAATCTGTTCCTTTAAATAAATTACTTTTAGTATGTTCTCTAAACTTTTCAAAGTTAACTTTATCAAAATATCCAACTGCTTGAATATAATAATTAAAAATTTTTATATTTTTATTTTCTAATATTTTTTTAATAACTAATTGACCTTCTTTAGATTTATTCATTCTTTGTAAGTCAAATAAATTGAACTTAGGGATAATAGAAACAACATCCTCTATGTTTAAATTTACATAAACTTTCTGCGATAGCACTATGACAATCATAACATTTATCACAAAAATATCTAGGAATTTTCTCATCAGATTTTACACATAAAATCATAACAATAATACACCTTCTTTAATTAGTTTATAGAATAATTTATTTTAATTATTATTAAAGTAAGTATAAGATAAAAGTTTGTATTTTCCATAAAATAACTGTGGATATAAAGTTAAATATCCATATGAATTATTTTGACTGAAAATGATTGACTTTGAATGAAAATGGATGTATTATATAGACAAAGAGGTGATGTAAATGTTATCCGAAGAAAGATTTGAACGAATCTTGAAACTTTTAGAAGAAAAAAACACAATTACAGTCACAGAATTAGTTAAAGAATTGGATACTTCTGAATCTACAATAAGAAGGGATTTAAATCATTTAGATAAAATGAAAAAGCTTAAAAAAGTTCATGGTGGTGCAAAGTCAATAACTAGAACTTATGAAACTAAAGATGATGAAGTGATTGTAAGACAAGGTTTAAATGTAGATGAAAAAATAAAAATAGCTAAATATGCAGCAAGTCTTATAAACGAAAATGATTTTGTTTATATAGATGCTGGTACTACAACAGAACTTATGACAGATTACATAACAGAAAATAGAGCAATATATATAACAAATGGAATAGCACATGCTAAAAAATTAATTCAAAAAAAATGTAAAGTATATATAATTGGTGGAGAATTAAAATTATCTACAGAAGCAATAATAGGAGTTGAAGCTATAGATAGTTTAAAGAAGTACAACTTTACTAAAGGTTTTTTTGGAACAAATGGAATAGATAAAGATTCAGGATTTACAACTCCTGATATACAAGAGGCATTAGTTAAAAGAGAAGCTGTAAATAGAAGCAATGAAGCTTATATACTTGCAGATGATTCAAAGTTTGAACATATATCAGCAGTTACATTCGCAGAAATAGATAGAGCTACAGTAATTACAACAAATCTTAAACATCAAGAGTTTAAGAAATATGCAGAAATATTGGAGGATAACTAAAGATGATATATACTATGACATTTAATCCATCATTAGATTATATAATGAAGGTTAAAGAGTTTGACTTAGGAATGGTAAATAGAACATATGAAGAAGCAATATTTCCAGGAGGAAAGGGAATAAATGTTTCAATAGTACTTGGAAATTTAGGGATAGAAAATAAAGCATTTGGTTTTATAGCAGGTTTCACTGGAGAAGAAATAGAAAAAAGAGTTAAAAATTCTGGATGTATAGCAGAATTTATAAAACTAAAAGAAGGAATTTCAAGAATAAATGTTAAGCTTAAAAGCAAAGAAGAAAGTGAAATAAATGCTCAAGGACCTAAAATTGATGAAGAATCAATAGAAAGTTTATATAAAAAACTAGATGAAATAAAGAATGGTGATATTTTAGTACTAGCTGGAAGTATTCCAAATACACTTCCATCAGATATGTATGAAAATGTTATGAAATATTTAAAAGATAAAGATATAAAAGTTATAGTAGATGCAACAAAAGATTTATTATTAAATGTACTTAAATATAAACCTTTCTTAATAAAACCAAATAAACATGAACTTGAGGAAATGTTCAATGTTTCAATAAATTCAGAGGATGAAATAATTAAGTATGCTAAAAAACTTCAAGATATGGGAGCGGTTAATGTACTTATATCAATGGCAGGTGATGGAGCAATACTTATAAGTGAAAATGGAGATGTATTGAAGCATAAGGCCCCAAAAGGAGAAGTTAAAAATTCAGTTGGAGCTGGGGATTCAATGGTTGCAGGATTTACTGCTGGATATATTATGAAAGAAAATTATAAAGATGCATTAAAATATGGAATAGCTACAGGAAGTGCAAGTGCATTTTCAGAAGACTTAGCAACTAAAGAAAAAGTAAAAGAAATACTTGAAATGATAAGTTAAAAAGAAGGAGGAAACGTTATGCGTATTATAGACCTTTTAAAAGTTGAAGGAATTGAATTAGATTCAAAAGTAACTTCAAAACAAGAAGCATTAGATAAATTAGTTCACCTTATGGACAAAGAGGGAAACCTACTAAATAAGGAAGTTTATAAAGAAGCAGTGCTTAAAAGAGAAGAATTAAGTACAACTGGTATTGGTGAGGGAATAGCAATACCTCATGGTAAATCAAAGGGAGTAAAAAATGCAGGACTTAGTTCAATAGTTGTAAAGAATGGAGTAGATTTTGACTCATTAGATGGACAGCCAGCAAAATTATTTTTTATGATAGCAGCACCAGAGGAAGCAAATAATTTACATCTTGATGTGCTTGCAAGATTATCAACAATATTAATGGATGAAGAGTTTAGAAATAAACTTATAAATGCAAGTAGTAAAGAAGAATATTTAAAACTTATAGATGATAAAGAAAAAGAAAAGTTTGAAACAGAGGAAAAAGAAGAAAAGAGCGAAGATGGATATAAAGTATTAGCAGTTACTGCATGTCCAACTGGTATTGCTCATACTTATATGGCTGCAGAGAGTTTAGAAGAAAAGGCTAAGCAAATGGGAGTCTCAATAAAGGTTGAAACAAATGGTTCAGGTGGAGCTAAAAATGTTTTAACAAAAGAAGAAATTGAAAAAGCAGAATGTATAATAGTAGCAGCAGATAAAAATGTTGATATGGCAAGATTTGATGGAAAGAGATTAATAAAAACTAAAGTTGCAAACGGAATTCATAAAGCAACAGAACTTATTGAAGAAGCAACAAGTGGAAAAGCTCCAATATATCATGCTGATAAAAAAGCTGAAGGCGGAGATGAAAGTATAGAAAAAGAAGGTGTTGGACATATAATATACAAACACTTAATGAATGGGGTATCACATATGTTACCATTTGTTATAGGTGGAGGTATACTTATAGCATTAGCATTCTTATTTGATGATTATAGCATAAACCCAGCAAACTTTGGTATGAATACACCATTTGCAGCATTCTTGAAAACTGTTGGTGGAACAGCATTTGCATTTATGTTACCAGTACTTGCTGGATACATCGCAATGAGTATTGGAGATAGACCAGCTTTAGCAGTAGGTTTTGTTGGCGGTATGCTTGCTAATGAAGGTGGATCAGGTTTCTTAGGAGCCTTACTTGCTGGATTTATTGCAGGATATTTAGTAGTTTTCTTAAAGAAAATATTTAGTAAATTACCAGAAGATTTAGAAGGTTTAAAACCAGTTTTATTATATCCATTCTTTGGAATACTTTTAATTGGTGCGATTATAATATTCTTAATAAATCCACCTGTATCAGCTATAAATGCAGGATTAACTAACACTTTAAACTCAATGGGTGAAAGTAGTAAAGTTGTACTTGGTATAGTACTTGGAGGAATGATGGCAATTGATATGGGAGGTCCTATAAACAAAGCAGCTTACGTATTTGGAACAGCAGGACTTGCTAGTGGTCAATTTGATATAATGGCAGCAGTAATGGTTGGAGGTATGGTTCCACCACTTGCAATTGCATTATGTACTACATTCTTCAAAAATAGATTCACAAAAAGAGAAAGACAATCAGGTATTACTAACTATGTAATGGGATTATCATTTATAACAGAAGGTGCAATACCATTTGCAGCATCAGATCCATTAAGAGTTATACCAGCTTGTGTTGTTGGATCAGCAGTAGCAGGAGGACTTTCAATGATGTTTGGTTGTTCACTTAGAGCACCACATGGTGGAATATTTGTAGTACCTGTTATAGGAAATCCATTAGGATATTTAATAGCATTAGTTGTAGGATCAATAGTAGGAATGATCTTATTAGCTATATTAAAGAAACCTATTAAAGAAAATGCTTAGATTTTAAATATAAAAAGAGATACTATTAATTTAGTATCTCTTTTTTTTATAATAAATTATAAAATTTATTAGTTATTTAAATTAAAAATATATTATTAAGCTTCATGTACAACTTTTCCGTTTACTATAACTTTTTTAATATTTATATTATCATCGAAAATTATTAAATCAGCATCATAGCCTTCTTTAATAATACCTTTTCTATCTTCTACTTTACAATGTTTTGCTCCATTATAAGTGGCCATTTTAACAACTTCATATAATGGATAATCTGAGTTTTCATATACATTTTTTACTGCTTTATCAAGAGTTAATATAGATCCTGCAAGTGAACCGGATAATATTCTAGCAGCACCATCTGAAACTTTAACTTCTTGACCACCTAATGAATAAGTACCATCTGGCATGCCACAAGCCATCATAGCATCTGTTATTAAAAGAACTTTATCAGTTCCTTTTTGTTTATATGCAACTCTAAGAGCAGGGTATGATATATGTATACCATCAGATATAGTTTCAGTTGTGATATCAGTATCGAAAGTCGCACCAACAACTCCAGGAGCTCTGTGAGTAAATGGAGTCATAGCATTAAAAAGATGTGTTGAGTGAGAGCATCCACATTTAATTCCTTCAACAGCTTCTTCATAAGTAGCCTTTGTATGACCTATTGAGCAAAGAACTCCTTTATCACTTAAATATTTGATAAGCTCTTTAGCTCCAGGAACTTCAGGAGCAATTGTTATAGAAACTACTGCATCTTCACAATCTCCAACCATTTTATTATATGTTTCAACAGATGGAACTTGTAAAAAGTTTGGGTTTTGAGCTCCAATAGCATTTGGACTTATAAATGGTCCTTCAAGGTGTGCACCTAGTACGTTTGCACCATCTGTACCATTAAGTTTAGCTTCTTTAATAGCTGACATAGATTTTCTTATAGCTTCAACAGCAACAGTCATAGTTGTTGGAGTAAAAGAAGTTGTACCAAATTTACAAATAGTTTTTGCAATTTCGTTTATAGCTTCATATGTTCCATCCATAGTATCGTATCCACCAGCACCGTGAATATGAACATCTATGAAGCCAGGAGCGAGATACATTCCTTTAGCATCAATAATTTCAGCATCTTGTACATTTTTTGGATTTATTTCTTTGATTTTACCCTTTTCTATTAAAACTGATCCATTTTCTATTCTATCTAAGAAAATTATATTACAATTTGTTATTAACATATAAGCACCTCCATATTTCTCATCTTAAATTACATAAAATATATGTTAAATTTTCTATGATATAATTATATATTATACAGGGAAAAATAAAAATAACTTATATGGAAGATTTGGAGAAAAAGTATGGAAAAAATTATTGGCTTTGTTGAAGCGATTGTTTTTAGAGGAGAAGATACTGGTTATACAGTTGCAAAAATAAATATGAATAATGAGACCATAACAGCTGTTGGAACAGTACCGTTTATGAAAGAAGGTCAAAATGTAAAGATAGAAGGTGACTGGATAGTTCATAAGCAGTTTGGTAAACAATTTAAAATAGAAGAATTTGAAGAAATACTTCCAACTTCAGTAGAAGCTATAGAAAAATATTTAAGTGCAGGAATAATATATGGAATAGGTCCTGTAACTGCTAAAAAGATAGTTAAGCATTTTGGCGAAGAAACTTTTGAAATTTTAGAAAACAATATAGAAAGACTTATGGAAATAGAGGGTATAGGACAAAAGAAATTTAGAATTATATATGAATCATATATAGAACAAAAAGATTTAAAAGATATAATAATGTTTTTTCAGTCACATGGAGTAACAAACAATCAATGTATAAAAATATATAAAAAATTTGGTCCAGATGCCAGGAAAATAGTTTCAGATAATCCGTACATATTATGCAAAGAAATATCAGGGATTGGTTTTAAGACAGCAGATAAAATTGCTATGAGTTTAGGTATAGAGGCTGAATCGCCATTTAGAGTGAAAAGTGGAATTGAGTATGTAATAAATAAGTTTTGTGCATCAGGAAATACATATATGCCTAAGGATAAATTAATTAAAGATTCTTGTGATACATTAGTTGTTAAAGAAAGTATAGTAGAGGAAAATATATATAATTCAGTTCTTGAAAATAGAATTATAGCAGAAAAAATAAATGAAGAAGAAGCAGTATTTACATTACCGTATTATTATTGTGAACTTGGAATAACTAATAAAATAGTTACTCTTGGTATAGAAAATTTTCGAACTATAAACACTGATGTTGAATATGAAATAGAGTTATTTGAAAAGAAATATAATATAGAACTTGCTAAATCTCAAAAAGAAGCAATAGTTGCAGCTTTTTCAGAGGGAATAGAAATAATAACTGGTGGACCAGGTACAGGTAAAACCACAATAATAAAATGTATATTAGATATATATGAGAAAAATGGTATGAAGGTTTTACTTGGAGCACCTACAGGAAGAGCTGCAAAGAGAATGAGTGAGTCTACAGGAAGAGAAGCAAAAACTATACATAGACTACTTGATATGGGAGTGCAAGGAGATGATGAGGATGATAAGTCAGTATTTTCAAAAGGTGAATCAGATCCGCTTCAGGCAGATGTAATAATTGTAGATGAGGCATCAATGATTGATGTAATGTTAATGTATAATTTATTAAAAGCAATAAAGCTTGGAACTAGAATAATAATTGTTGGAGATGTTGATCAATTGCCATCAGTTGGTCCAGGTAATGTACTAAAAGATTTGATAAATAGTGGGCTTATAAAAGTTGTTAGATTAAAAGAAATATTTAGACAAGGTGCTGAAAGTCTAATTACAGTAAATGCACATAGAATTAATAATGGAGAAATGCCATATCTTAATAAAAAAGGAAATGATTTTTATTTCATAAAGGAAGAAAGTACTCAAAGTATATTAAATACAATTATTGATTTAATAAATAGAAGATTACCTAAATTCAATAGTAAATGGGATAGATTAAAAGATATACAAGTACTTACACCTATGAGAAAAGGAACTCTTGGAGTAAATAATGTAAATGAAAAAATTCAATCAATATTAAATCCTAAGGCAGATTATAAAAAAGAAAAGAAAGTTAAGGAAATGATATTTAGAGAAGGGGATAAAGTTATGCAAATTAAGAATAATTATTCCCTAAAATGGACGAGAATATCAGGTGAGGGAGAACCAGAAGGTGTTGGAGTTTTTAATGGTGATATGGGATTTATTGAATCTATAGATGAAGAAGAAAAAATAATAACAGTAATTTTTGATGATGAAAGAAGAGTTAAATATGACTATGTGTATTTAGATGAATTAGAGTTAGCTTATGCTATAACAATTCATAAAAGCCAAGGAAGTGAATTTAAAGTAGTTATATTACCTTCATTTATGGGATCTCCTGTTCTTATGAATAGAAATCTTTTGTACACTGGAATAACAAGAGCAAAGGAACTTGTTGTAGTTGTAGGCATGCCAAAAGGGTTGAAATTTATGGTAAGTAATACAAAGAGTATGGATAGATATTCAGCTCTTAATTATAGAATAAAAGACATAATAGCTAACGATATCATAGAAAATGAAGATTAGAGGGTGGTCAATGTGGCTAAAATTGCCGAAAAAGAAATTAGTTTTATTAATAAGAAAATAATTAATTTTTTAAACAGTAATGATGAATTATTGACTATAATAAACAAACCGCTTCATGGAAATGAAATTTTATATGATGTAATAAAAGAATCTATAGTAAATAAAAAAGGTAAAGTTTTATATTTATTTGGAGGAGATAAAGTAGATAAAAATATAATATCCTATATAAATATAAAAGAGTCATACTATACATTTACAAAAGATGACTTAGAAAATAAAAATTTAGTGTTTATGAACTTAAAATATTTATATAACTTAAATAAGTATTATGATCTTATATTAATAGACGATATAAGCAACTATTTGAATATAACAAGAGAAAATTTTAAGTGTTTATATAAAAAATTAAAGAAGTATTGTAAAAAAATAATATTATATTCTAGTATAAATTATAGTGATATAAAACCTATATATGTAAATGATGATGAAATATTAAGAGAGCCAAGAGTAATATCAACAAGAATAGATTTAAGATATGATATACCATACATTTTATATGAATACATATTGTGGTTTAAAAATAATAACAAAAATATAGTTATATATGTTCCGTATAAAGAAGAAGTAGATATGGTTTATGAATATTACACAAAAAAAGTAATATTAAAAGGAACTAAAATATTAAAAGGTTCTTATAAAAAATCAAAAAATACTGCATTAAATTTAAAAGATAAGTCAACATTTCTAATAACAAACAATATTGAAGAAATATTAGAATCCAAAAATATAAACGGAATAATAGTTATTTGTGCTGATGATAAAAATATAGATCACAAAAAAATATTATTTATGTGTGGAAAAGTTTCTTTAAATAAAGATGAATTCTCAGAAGTTATATTAGCATGTAGAGAAGAAAATGAAGAAATTGAAATTTCTAAAAAAATAACTAGGGAGTTTAATAAGAAATTATGGAAAGAAGAATATTTAAGTTATTAGAGCATTTAAAAGAAAGTATACTAGATATAATATTTGAAAGTCCCTACAGATGCATAGTATGTAATGAAGTAGAGGCAGATGGAATATGTGACGAGTGTATAAAAACTATTCGTCTATGCACAGAAGATGAGTATTATGGATATTATAAAGGCGCACTTAAAAAGCTAATATACTTATTTAAATTTAAGAAAGATTTTTTAGCGGGTGATATATTAGTAAATATGCTAGAGACAAAAATAAAAAATATAGATAAAGATTATATATTAACTTATATACCTATAGGAAAAGAATCTATGAAAAAAAGAGGATTTAACCAGTGTGAATATATAGCTAAAAAATTATCTAAAAAATTAGATTTAGGGTATAAAGAAACAATAATACAATGCAAGGATACAAAAATTCAAAAAGAATTAAGTAGAAGTGAAAGAAGAGAAAATATAAAAGATTCTTTTAAAGTTAAAGATGTAAATTATATAAAAGGAAAGAAATTTATACTTATTGATGATGTAGTTACAACAGGTGCAACTATTGAAGAAGGAATAAAAGTTTTAAAAGAAAATGGAGCTATTAAAATAAAAATATTGACTATTGCCAAAAGTCGTATATAATATTAATGTAAAGTTAGGTCTGTGGTTGAAAGTCGATGCCAGTCGCAGGCAAAACGATCCACATAAGCTAGACAAAGTTCTAGTGAGCATGGTGCGGTATAGAAGTAAGTCCTACCAAGAAATTTACTTGAGAGGGTTAGTAGTGAGAGGTTAAATCCGGGTAGCGAAATCTCCAGTAGGCGAGTGTGGGGGCAAAAACCAGGTCAGCTAACTTTGCTAAAAATAATCCATATTAAAGTGATGAAAAACATCATTTTAATATGGATTATTTTTTTATGAAAAAATTATGTAAAAACTAAAAAATGAAATGTAAAATAAACAAAAAAGAATTTTCAGTAAATTCAGAAAATTAACTTGTCTTAACAAAATAAAAGTAGTAAAATAAATATATAAAATAAATAAAAATTTTAAGTCTTCTAATTGAACTTAAATGTATTGAGAGGAGCTGGACTTATGAAAGTAACAGTTGTAACAAAAAACATTGAATTAACTCCTGCTTTAAAAGATATGGTAGAGAAGAAAGTTTCAAAGCTTGATAAATACTTTGAAGGTGATGTAAATGCTAAGGCTACGCTATCAGTTCAAAAGAACAGACATAGAATAGAAGTAGCTATACCTTTCAATGGGATTTTACTTAGAGCTGAGGAAATAACTGAAGATATGTATAAATCAATAGATAAGGTAGAAGACAAGTTAGAAAGACAAATAAGAAAACAAAGAACTAAACTTGCAAGAAAGCAAAATAATTCATTAAGATTCTCAGAACTTGCAGCAGATATTCATGAAGACGAACACCAAGGTGAAGTCGTAAAAACAAAAAAATTCGCTGTTAAGCCAATGGATGTTGAAGAAGCCATTTTGCAAATGGAACTTATAGGACATAATTTCTTCGTTTATAAAGATGCTGAAACTAATGAAATAAGCGTATTATACAAGAGAAAAGATGGAGATTATGGATTATTAGAACCAGAATATAAGTAAAACATAAAATTTAATAAGTAAATCATAGACTCTATAAAGAAGGTGAAACTTCTTTATAGAGCTTTTTAATTTTAAAAAATATTAATAAAAGCTTAGAAAGTTGAAATATATTAATTAAAAATGGTATAATTTATAAATGTATACTAATATATAAATAGAAAAATACTAGTACTTACTTATAGTGTTTGAAAGGATGAATATATGGGAATATTTAAAGCCTTATTTGGCTCATATAGTGAAAGAGAAGTAAAAAGAATAAAACCGTTAGTTGATAAAATAGAAAGTTTAGATTCAGCGATGGGAGCATTAAGCGATGAAGAACTTAGAGGAAAAACAGAAGAATTTAAAGAGAGATATAAAAATGGAGAGTCATTAGATGATTTACTACCTGAAGCATTTGCAGTTGTTAAAGAAGCTTCATGGAGAGTATTAAATATGAAGCATTATAGAGAGCAATTAATAGGAGGAATAGTACTTCATCAAGGTAGAATTGCAGAAATGAAAACTGGTGAAGGTAAAACATTAGTTGCAACACTTCCTGCATATTTAAATGCAATATCAGGAGATGGAGTTCATGTAATTACAGTTAATGATTACTTAGCTGCCAGAGATAGAGAGTGGATGGGTCAAGTTTATGAATTCTTAGGATTAACAACAGGCGTTATAGTTCATGATTTAAACAATAATCAAAGAAGAGAGGCATATAATGCTGATATAACATACGGAACTAATAATGAATTTGGATTTGATTATTTAAGAGATAACATGGTTGTTTACAAAGAAGAAAGAGTTCAAAGAGGACTTAACTTTGTAATAGTGGATGAGGTTGACTCAATTCTTATAGATGAGGCTAGAACTCCTCTTATAATTTCAGGTGCTGGAGAGAAATCAACAGAGTTTTATAAAGTTGCAGATTATTTTGTAAAAACTTTAGTTGAAGAAAAAGATTATACTATAGATGAAAAAGCAAATGCTGCTATGCTTACAGAAGAAGGTATAGAAAAAGCAGAAAAAGCATTTAAAGTTGAAAACTATGCAGATGCTGAAAATATGCAATTACAACACTATGTAACTCAAGCATTAAAAGCTAATTATGTAATGAAACGTGATAAAGATTATATGGTTAAAGATGGAGAAGTTATAATAGTTGATGAATTTACAGGAAGACTTATGGAAGGTAGAAGATATTCAGATGGTCTTCACCAAGCTATTGAAGCTAAAGAAGGGGTTAAAATAGCAAGAGAATCAAAAACTTTAGCGACAATAACATTCCAAAATTATTTCAGAATGTACAATAAATTATCAGGTATGACAGGTACTGCTTTAACAGAAGAAAATGAATTTAGAGAAATTTATGGATTAGATGTTATTGTAGTTCCAACACATAGACCAATTCAAAGAGTTGATAATGATGATATAGTATATAAAACAGCTAGTGGAAAATATAATGCTATAGTTGATGAAATAGAAAAAGCTCATGCTAAAGGTCAACCAGTACTTGTTGGTACATCAAGTATAGAAAAATCAGAAATAATATCAGCTCTTTTAAAGAAAAAGGGAATTAAGCATAAAGTCTTAAATGCTAAATACCATGAGCAAGAAGCTGAGATTATTGCTGATGCAGGAGAAGTTGGATCAGTAACTATAGCAACAAACATGGCTGGTAGAGGTACTGATATTAAACTAGGAGAAGGTGCATTAGAAGTTGGTGGACTTAAAATAATTGGTACTGAAAGACATGAATCAAGAAGAATAGATAATCAGCTTAGAGGACGTTCAGGAAGACAAGGAGATATTGGGGAATCAACATTCTTCGTTTCATTAGAAGATGATTTAATGAGAATATTTATGTCAGAAAAAACACATGCTATGGTTGATAAGCTTGGTTTAGAAGAAGATGATGCAATTGAGAGTAAAATAATAACAAGATCAATAGAAAGTGCTCAAAAGAAAGTTGAAGGACATAACTTTGACATAAGAAAAAATCTGTTAGGTTATGACGATGTTATGAATATGCAAAGAGAAGTCATATACAAACAAAGAAGTCAAGTTCTTGAAGGTGAAAACTTAAAAGAACAAGTTGAAGAAATGATAAAAGAAGTAATAAGTGATGCAGTTGATTCACATATTACAGGATCTGAAGATAATTATGAAAAAGAATTTAAAAATTTAATTCTTTATTTAGATGATATATGCCTTCCAGCAAATAGAATAACGATTGATGATTTATTAGACCTTTCAAATGATGAAATAAAAGAAAAACTTACTAATATTGCATTAGAAATATATAAAGGCAAAGAAGATGAATTTGGAGAAGAAAAACTTAGAGAAATAGAAAGAGTTGTACTTCTTAAAAATGTTGATATAAAATGGATGGATCATATTGATAACATGGATCACTTAAAGCAAGGTATTGGACTTAGAGCATTTAAGCAACAAGATCCAGTTCAAGCATATCAAGTTGAAGGTAGTGCTATGTTTGATGAAATGATCGAAGCTATAAAAATAGATACTGTTAAGTATTTATTCCATGTCCAAATGGAAAAAGCACCAGAAGAAAGAGAAAGAGTTGCTAAGGAAACACAAGCAGTTCATGCTGGTGGTGGAGAAGGAGAAAGCTCTAAAAAAAGAGAGCCAGTAAGAAAAGAAGTAACAGTTGGAAGAAATGAACCTTGCCCATGTGGAAGTGGAAAGAAATTTAAAAATTGTTGTGGTAGAGAAGTATAAAGTTTAAAATTATGGGCATCGTTATTTCAAATAACGATGCTCTTTAAGATTATAAAGATAGAGGTGATTTTATATGAGAATAGAACTTGAAAAAGCATTATCTAAAATGCCAAGTTTGAAGTCAAAAATAGATGAAATGAGGGCTTCACTTTGACAAGGAAGTTTTAGAGAAGCAAATTCAAGAATTAGATCTTAAAATGCAAGAATCAGGATTTTGGGATGATATAAAAAAAGCTGAAGAAGTAACAAAAGAAAGTAAATTTTTAAAATCAAGATTAGAAAGATTTAATTTATTAGAACGAAAAATAGAAGACATAGAAGTTTTAAATGAAATTATGGAAGAAGATGATGATGAATCAATAAATGAAATAATTTCAGAAATAAAGGAATTAGATAAATTAGCTGAAGAATATAGAATAGAAATAATGTTATCAGGCGAATATGATAAAAATGATGTAATACTTACGCTTCATGTTGGAGTAGGTGGTACTGATGCCAATGATTGGACGGAAATGCTTTTAAGAATGTATACAAGATGGTGTGAAAAAAAAGGATTTATAATTGAAACTCTAGATTTAATACAAGGTGATGAAGCTGGTATAAAAAGTGTTACATTAAAAGTAAAAGGTGACTTTGCATATGGATATTTAAAAGCTGAAAAGGGAATTCATAGATTAGTTAGAATATCACCTTATAATGCAAATGGTAAAAGACAAACATCATTTGCATCAGTTGAAGTTTTACCAGAACTTACAAAAGATCAAGATATAGATATTAGAACTGATGATTTAAAAATTGATACTTTTAGAGCAAGTGGAGCTGGTGGACAACATGTTAATAAGACTGAATCAGCAATTAGAATAACTCATATACCAACTGGAATAGTAGTTCAGTGTCAAAATGAAAGAAGCCAATTTGCCAATAAAGATACAGCAATGAACATGTTAAAATCAAAGCTTATTGAATTAAAAGATAGGGCACATAAAGAAAAAATAGAAGACTTAACAGGTGAACTTAAAGATATGGGATGGGGAAGTCAAATAAGATCATATGTATTTCATCCATATAATATGGTTAAAGATCATAGAACTGGAGAAGAAACATCTAATGTTCAGGCAGTTATGGATGGGGAAATTGATTCATTCATAAATGCGTATTTATCAAGTGAATTAAATTAAATTTTATAATTAACTATGGAAGAAGGTATAAAGATGTATAAGGAACAGTTAGAGAAAGAATATTTAAACAAAGAAATAACTTTAAAAGAATTTTGGGAAACTTTTTTTAGTGGAGTATCTTTTAAGGAATTTATTAAAGAAAATAAGATAAATGAAAAAGAAGAAATTGGTGATGAAAAAGTTATAAATTTAGAATATAAGGGTGAAAAATATAAAGTTATACTTTATGTTGAAGAGCTTAGACTTGAAGATTTAAAAGATTGTATATGTAAAATAGAAAATATAAAAGAAATATAAAAATTTAAGGTGAAATTAAAATAATATTTTATGTATTTTAATTTCACCTTTATAATTTAAAAGTTAATTTAATCAAATTTTAAGTTAAAGATTTAATTTTTAATAAATCTAAAAGATTAACATCAAAAACATTTTTGCTTATAATATAAAAGCTATATATTAAAGTTAATGCTGTTAAAAATTTTAGAACTCTATTAAAATATTTTTCTCCATTGGAATTAGTTTTAATAAAGAAAATACTTATATTAGCTTTAATAGGATAAAAAAGCTCTATTCCTTCTTTAGTTAATAAATCAAGAAAAAGGTGAGATATATATCCTAATAAAAAGCCGTAGCACATACTTAAAACTATAATGTTATTATTGCTCGTTTTTATAAAAACTTGAAATGCAAAAAATATAATAAAAACACATATTAGGCTATGAGTAAAACCTCTATGTCTAAATCTTCTTCCAAATAGCCTTGATATAAAAGGATGTCTTTTACTAATAAAAGAACTTTTCATATCTATATCTGGGAAAAGTGAACCAACATAAGAAGTGTAGAAAAATATTATTATAGATAATAATGCATAACCTAAATTATAATTTATTAGATATTTTGTAATAAAAGTATTTAATGTAATAAGAGCAATAAAGAATCCTCCTGATGAATGTGTTTCTCTAGTCATATCTTATAGCACCTTTTAAAATAATTAGTTAATCATAGTATACACATTATAGAGTTATATGCCAAGTATTCCAAAATTTATTTATAAATATTAAGTTGTTTAACGTGAATTTTTATGTTTTTCAAGTTTTTTCAATATTGGATAACTTCCTAGTACCAAAAATAAGATAAATGAAATAGCATGTAAAGTAGAATTAAAGATTAATATTTTATTTTTAGGATAAAGTTCATTAACTAAATAATTATCAACAACTTTGAAAACATTATCAACAGAATCTGTAGAAATATTATCCACTTTATCAAGTGGTGTGTGGATTTTACTAACATCTGAATGAGAAATAGTTAAAGCATCAAAGTCATTATTAATAAAACTTGAATGATCACTTGAATCTTCAAATTTTATATTATAGTCTTCATTTGCTGTTAAGCATATATTTTCAAAGTCTTTAAGTAAAGGTGAAGGCATATCCATGGATTTACCTCCTCTAATAAAAGTAATAGGAAAATTTTTAGCACCTATCATATCAAAATTAATGACCTTTGCATCTTTTAAGGTATCTTTATATTTTGAAGAAAAAACTTTAGAACCTAAAAGACCAAATTCCTCACCATTTAGGGCTACAAATATAATATCTCTATTTGGTTTAGGAAGTGATGATAAATAAGAAGCAAGCTCTAATAAAAAAGCAGTTCCTGATGCATTATCTAAAGCACCACAATATACATTGTTTAAGCAATCTATACCCATATGATCAAAATGTGCTGTTAAAATTAATGGCGGATTTTTGCTATTTTTACCTTCTATTTTTCCAACTACATTAAATGTTTCTGTATTTACTAATTTATAAGGTAATGTTACTGATATTTTTAAATTTTCTTTTAAGCCTTTTAAAAGGTAATCATAAGTCTCGTTTGATATTGCAATTGCAAAAGAAATTGGCGATTCATATACAAAGGAACTTCTAAAATTAAAATTATCTTCTCGGCTAACATAAAATAAAAATATATCACTACCTTTTCTAAAAGAAATAGAAGATGGAGAAATATTTATACTATCTTCTGAAGATAATGTTACATTTGGAACTTTAAAATTAAGCATATCTTCTTTAAAGTCTTTTCCGTATTCAAATTCTTTAAAAACCTTTTTTGAATCAGTTATTTCTAATTTAGCATTTGTGTTATTTTTAACTGGGGTTACTACTTGGAAACTTTCTTTATAGTCATTATCTAATGGCTTAAGGCCTAGAGACTTAAAAGTTTCTGATATGTAGCTTGATACATTATCATTTTCTTTACTTCCGCAAAGTCTTCCTGCAAATTCTTCTGATGAAAGAAATGAAATATTTTCTTTGACGTCTTTTGAATTAAATGAATCAATAGAACATCTTAAAATTAAGAAAGAAATAAAAATAATTGCAGAAATAGCAGTTAATATTTTATAAGCTTTTGACTTCATTAAATTCTCCTAAATAAATTGGTTTAATAAAGTGTATTAAATTTCTGCAATTATTATGATAAAAACAGTATTAAGTTTAAGTTAAGCCTTTTTATAGAGCATATCAACGATTGCATATACAATTGTAAATAATAAGCATATATATATTAAAAAATTAGTCTTAGATTTATAAATTAAAAGCAATCCTCCTAATATAGCAGCAAAAAGAATAACATAATTTATAAATTTATGCATGCCTGCCTTTTTTCCTGTTATAACAGAAACTGATGATATCAATATTAATGATAAAGTTAAAAAAGAAAGAGCTTCTTTCAAAATGTTAGAAAATACTATTATTTTAAAATAGTCAAAGGTTAATAATGTTATAAAAATTATTAATAGCAAAGAAATAACTTTTTGAACTTGAGAATTCATAAAAACACCTCTATTCTGGAAAATATTTACAATTTAAATTATACTAGAACTTACCATAATTACAATATGTAATATTAAGTAAATATTATAAAACAAAAGTTTATTATGATTATAAGTAAGGGTATAATAGGAAGATAGAGAAAATTTATTATGGAGGTATAAAATGAATATTAATGATAGATTAGCCAAAGAGCTTGGGCTTAAATTAAATGTTATTAATAATGTTATTGAATTATTAGATGGGGGAAACACAGTTCCATTCATAGCAAGATATAGAAAAGAAATGACTGGAGGACTTTCTGATGAAGTTTTAAGAAACTTAGAAGAAAGATTAGTTTACTTAAGAAATTTACAAGATAGAAAAGAAACAGTAAGAAAATTAATTGAAGAGCAAGGAAATCTTACTGAAGAAATAAATAATAATTTAAATAAAGCTGAAACTTTAACAGAAGTAGAAGATATATATAGACCATTTAAGCCTAAAAAGAGAACTAGAGCTATAATTGCATTAGAGAAGGGATTAAAACCTTTAGGTGAGCTTATTTTAAGTGGAGAATTTAAAGGTAATATAGAAGATGAAGCAGAGAAGTTTATAAACGAAGAAAAAGGTGTAAGTAGTAAAGAAGATGCAATAAAAGGTGCACTTGATATAGTTGCAGAAGTAATATCAGATGAGGCGAAGTATAGAAAGTGGATTAGAACATTTGTATTTAATGAAGGTTTAATTGAAACTAAAGGAGGAAGCGAAGAGCAAACTCCATATGAGATGTATTATGATTACAGTGAAGAAGTAAAAAAAATACCACCTCATAGAATACTTGCTATAAATAGAGGAGAAAAAGAAAAAATTCTTTCTGTAAAAATAGTATCAAATGAAGATAAAATAATAAATTATTTAGAATCAAATTTATTAAAGGGTAATAAAGAAACCGATAAGTTATTAAGTGAATCAATAAAGGATTCCTTAAAGAGACTTATATATCCTTCAATAGAAAGAGAAATAAGAAATGAACTTACAGATAAGGGAGAAGAAGGTGCTATAAATATATTTAAAGAAAACTTAAAAGCATTATTACTTCAAGCTCCTATAAAAGGTAAAGTAGTTATGGGATATGATCCAGGTTTTAGAACTGGATGTAAGATAGCAGTTTTAGATAGTACGGGTAAATTTTTAGAAAACACTGCTGTATATCCAACTGCACCAAAAAATGATGTTGAAGGAACAAAAAATACATTAAAAAATCTTATTAAAAAATATGATGTTGATGTTATATCACTTGGAAATGGAACTGCATCAAGAGAGTCAGAAGAAGTAATAAGTGAAATGATAAAAGAAATAAAGGATGAAACAGGAAAAGAAGTATCTTATGTTATTGTGTCAGAAGCAGGAGCATCAGTTTACTCAGCATCAAAACTTGCGAGTAAAGAATATCCAGATTTGGATGTTACAGTTAGAGGGGCTATATCAATAGGAAGAAGACTTCAAGATCCACTTGCAGAACTTGTAAAAATAGATCCTAAAGCAATAGGAGTTGGACAATACCAACATGATGTAACACAAAAAAGATTAGAGGAATCTTTAAATGGTGTGGTAGAAGATTCAGTAAATAAAGTTGGAGTAGACTTAAATACTGCAACACCAAGCCTTCTAACTCATATATCAGGAATAAATTCAAGTATTGCAGACAATATAGTAGCTTATAGAGATGAAGTTGGTTTATTTAAATCAAGAAAGGAATTACTTAAAGTTAAAAGATTAGGACAAAAGGCCTTTGAACAATGTGCAGGTTTCTTAATGGTTATGGAAAGCAAAAATCCTTTAGATAATACTTCAGTGCATCCAGAATCATATGATGCAGCAAAGAAGCTTATAGATATTTTAGGATATAATATTGATGACTTAAAAAATAAAAAATTAACTGATATAGAGGAAAGAGTTAAAGAAAAAGGATTAAATAATCTTTCAAAAGAGATTGAAGTTGGAGAACTTACTCTTAAAGATATAATTAAAGAATTACAAAAGCCAGGCAGAGATCCAAGAGAAGATATGCCAAAGCCAATACTTAAAACAGGAGTTATAGATTTAAAAGATTTAAAATCTGGAATGACACTTATGGGAACAGTTAGAAATGTTTCAGATTTTGGAGCTTTTGTTGATATTGGAGTGCATCAAGATGGATTGGTTCATAAAAGTCAGATGGCTAATAAGTTTGTTAAGCATCCACTTGATATAGTTAAAGTTGGAGATATAATAAAAGTTAAAGTATTAGATGTTGATGAAAAAAGAAAAAGAATATCCCTTTCTATGAAAGAGGTTGAATAGTGTTAAAAAAAGAGTAAAAGTTTTTGAAAAATATAGAATTTATGTATTAATATAAAAAAACAAATATGAAAAAAATAATAAAAAATGTCTACTTAAATAAAATAGGTAGACATTTTTTTATGAAAATAATCAAAATTTGTAGAAAACGTTTTCTTGCAAATGTAAAAAAATAGGTGTTATAATAAATATATGGTAATGGGATGCTTGGAAAGGGTGAAAATATGAAATATATACTATCAATTGTAATAATGATTTTAGTTACTTTCATATCAATATTTATGTTTACTATTAATATGAATAAAGATAAAAACTTTAAGATGAATGTAAAGTTATCATCTATAATGATGGTTGTTACATTACCAATAATATCTTTAGTGGGAGGAACACTATTTTTAGCTTTTAAATTAATAGAAACAATACTTAATTTAAATATAGAAACATTTAATGTATTTTTAATTTCTATGATTGGAGTATTTATAATATTTCTTTGTGATTTAATGAGTAAAAAAATAATAGGAGAAATAGTTCCAGTTATTTTTGCAAAAAAATATAAAAATGAAAATTTAAATGAGGAAAAAATGTTAGAAATAATAAATAACTCAAGAAAAAAATTTAATCTATATACTTTAGTGATAATGTATCTTTTAAGTCTAATATTTTATGGTATAGTGATGAAAATTATATCAGTAGATACATCTTTAATATTCTTAATTTTAATATCATTTATAAATTTAATAAGTTATAAGGTATTCTTTAGAACATCAGCAAAAGCATAAAATAATAATAAATATGGAATAAATAAAAAACAACAATAATAATAATTATTATTGTAAAGAGTATTAGTAAAATTAATAAGAATTTATAAAAAATGTTGATAGTTTTTTTAGAGAGTAATTATACTTTAAATATAGTGGTAATTACCACTTGAAATTAGGGAGGGGTTTAGAATGCCAAATATTTTATTAACAAGGGTAGACAATCGTCTAATACATGGACAAGTTGGAGTGACTTGGGTAAATCACTTAGGAGCTAACTTAATATTAGTTGCAAATGATAAAGTTGCAGGTGATCCAGTTCAACAAAGTTTAATGGAAATGGTATTGCCAGATGCAATACAAACAAGATTTTTTACAATAGATAAAACAATAAATGTAATTCACAAAGCTGCCGATAGACAAAGAATATTCTTGGTTTGTAAAACACCACAGGATGCTTTAAGACTTATCGAGGGTGGAGTACCAATAAAAGAATTAAATATTGGAAATATGCACTTTAGTGAAGGAAAAGAGCAAATATCATCAACAGTATCATTAGATGAAGATGATAAAAAAACAATAAGAAAAATTATAGACTTAGGAATTAAAGTGGAAATTAGAAGAGTTCCTGACGAAAGAGTTGAAGTTGACATAGAAAAATACGTTTAAACTTAAGTTGCTTTCATTTAATTAATTTAATATATTTTAAAATTTAATAAAGGGGGAACTTTTAAATGTTAGTAGAAGCATTGTTAATTGCTATCTGGGCTGGTATAGCTGGTATCGATATGTTCGATGGATTAACACATATACACAGACCAATAGTAACAGGACCAATTGTAGGACTTATACTTGGAGACATGAATACTGGACTTATTGTAGGAGCTTCTTTAGAACTTGTATGGATGGGTATGGTGCCACTAGCTGGTGCACAACCACCAAATGTTGTTATAGGAGGTATTATAGGAACAAGTATTGCTATTTTAGGAAAACTTGATCCTCAAGCAGCAATTGGTGTTGCAGTTCCATTTGCAGTTGCAGCACAAGCTGGAATTACATTATTATTTACTATTTTCTCACCAGTAATGCATAAAGCTGATAAGTATGCAGAAGAAGCAAATACTAAAGGCATTAATAAAATTAACTATATGGGAATGGTAGTTTTATTCGTATCATACTTTATATGTGCATTTTTACCAATTTACTTTGGTGCTGATAAAGCAGCTATAATAGTTGATAAAATTCCAACAGTTATAATTGATGGATTATCAGTAGCGGGGGGAATAATGCCAGCTATAGGATTTGCAATGTTACTTAAAATTATGCTTAAGAAAGAATATATGGCTTTCTTAATAGGTGGATTTTTACTAGTAACTTACTTCAATATTCCAATCTTAGCACTTGCTTTAATTGGATTATGTATAGCTCTATATGATTACTATGCAAAATCTAATCAAACTGAAAAAGTTGTTGTAAAGGAGGAATATGAAGATGGCATCTAAAGTAGCATATAAACAAGCAACAGAATCATCAAGTTTAGGATATAAAAATGCTAAAACTGATAAAGTTATAACAAATAAAGATTTAAATACAATGGTGTGGAAATCTTTATTCCTTCAAGCATCATTTAACTATGAAAGAATGCAAGCTTGTGGATGGTTATATGGATTATTACCAGGTCTTAAAAAAATTCATACAAACAAAGAAGACCTTTCAGATTCAATGAAAGATCATATGGAATTTTTTAATACACATCCATTTTTAGTTACATTTATTATGGGTCTTGTAATAGCAATGGAAGAAAATAAAGAAGATAGAAATACAATAAGAGCTATTAAAGTTGCTACAATGGGACCTCTAGGCGGAATTGGAGATGCATTATTCTGGCTTACAGCTCTTCCAATATGCGTTGGTATTGGAGCTTCACTTGCAAGTCAAGGAAATGTTGCAGGTCCAATAGTATTCTTAGTATTATTTAATGCATTACATTTCTTCTTAAGATTTTTCTTAATGAAGTATGGATATAATACAGGGGTTAAAGCAGTTGCTAACTTAAAAGAGCAAACTAAAAAGATTTCACATGCAGCTTCAATTGTTGGATTAACAGTTGTTGGTGGTCTTATAGCTTCAATGGTTAATTTAAAGACTACTTTAGTATTAACAGCTGGTAAAGCAGAAGTACAACTTCAAGAAGGGGTTTTAGATGCTGTTATGCCAAATCTTTTACCTTTATTATATACTTTCTTAATGTATAAGCTTCTTAAGAAAGGTATGTCACCAGTTATGTTAATTGGTGTTACAGTTGCACTTGGAATAATTGGCAAATGGATTGGATTCTTATAAGAAATAAAAAATATAAATTTTAGGGGGTTGTTTAATTACAACCCCCTATTTGCAATGAAAATCCATAGAGGTAATTACCAATTTTATAAATTTTTTAAATTTATATTGAAAAATAGTATAATAAGTGATTATAATTAGAATATAGATAGGTATTTTATAAACAAGGTGGTAATTAAGAGTGAAAAGAATAGATAAAAGTTCTAAAATACCGTTATATTTACAACTTATGGATATTCTCATAGATAAAATAAATAAAAGTTTAAATGAAAATGATAGATTGTTATCAGAAAGAGAAATATGTGATACATATGATGTAAGTAGAACTACGGTAAGACAAGCTTTGGATGAGCTAGAAAGAGATGGGTATATATATAAACTACATGGCAAAGGCACATTTGTTGCACCAAAAAGAGTTAACCAAGATTTAGTATCATTTTATTCTTTTACAGATGAAATGAAAAAAATAGGTAGAGAGCCATCTTCTCAAATAATTAATTTTGAAATAATAGAAGCTGGGGAAAAGCTTTCAAATAAATTTAATATTGGATATGAAGAATTACTTTATAAATTAATAAGAATAAGAAAAGCAGATGATATTCCTATGATGTATGAAGTTACGTATTTACCATTTGAAAGGTTTAATGAATTATCTAAAGAAAAGTTAGATGGCAAAGCTATGTATGATGTACTTAGAGAGGAGTATAGTGCAAATTTAACATTTGCAGAAGAATACTTTGAACCTATCTTAACTAATAAGCTAGAAAGCGTATATTTAGAAATAAATGAAGGAGCGCCTAGTTTAAAGATAGAAAGATATACTTATGAAAATAAAAGATTAATAGAATATACTATAAGTATAGCAAGAGGAGATAAATTTAAATACAGAGTGCAGTTAAATAACAATTAAAATAAATAAAAATAAAAAATTTTTAAAACAACTGGTAATGATGACATTAACAGTTTAGGAGGTATAAAATGATTTTTGGATTAACAGATGAATTTTTTGAAGAGGTGAAAGGAACATTTACTGCTAAGGAAATAAGACAACAACCTAAGCTTTGGGAAGAAACTTATGAAATTATAAAAAATAATAAAGAAAATATAAAAGCATTTTTAAATAAAAATTTAACTGAGAAAACTAGAATAGTTTTAACTGGTGCTGGTACGTCAGATTATGTAGGAGACACTATTTATCTATATTTAGCTAAAAAATTAAATTTAAGAGTTGAAGCAATTGCAACAACTGATTTAGTTTCAAATCCATATGAATTTATTGAAGAAGATACAAAAACAATATTAGTATCATTTGCAAGATCAGGAAATAGTCCAGAAAGTGTTGGAGCTTATGATTTATTCCAAAACAATGTTAAAGATATAGCTCAACTTGTAATTACATGTAATGAAAATGGAAAATTAGCTAAAAAGTCAGCAGAAAATGAAAATGCATTATGTTTATTAATGCCAGAAAAGTCAAATGACAAAAGTTTTGCAATGACAAGCTCTTTTAGCTGTATGTTACTTGCAACATTATTAACATTTGACATAGATAATTTAGGAGAAAATAAAAAGTATGTTGATATAGTAGTAAATCAAGGTGAAAAAATATTAGAAAATAATTTTACTGATATTAAAGAACTTGTAGATTTAGGATGTAATAGAGTTGTTTATTTAGGTTCAGGAGCATTAAAAGGTTTATGTCAAGAAATGGCTCTTAAAAACTTAGAATTAACTAGTGGAAAAATAGTTACTGTTTGTGAATCAGTTTTAGGATTTAGACATGGCCCAAAATCAATAATAGATGATAATACATTAGTTATTTTTATGAACTCAACAAACAATTATACAAATCTTTATGATATGGATTTAATAAGAGAAATACATGGAGATAATGGAAATCATAAATTGGCTGTAATTAACTATAACAAAAATGATGAGCTTAATTCATTATGTGATAAATATATAGAAATAGATGGACAAGATGTTCCAGAAATATATACAGTGTTTAACTATATGTTATTTGGTCAAATGTTTGGACTATTTAGTTCACTTAAATTAGGAATATCACCAGATAATCCAAGACCAGACGGAACAGTAAATAGAGTAGTTAAAGGTGTAATAATACACCAGTATAACAAATAGTTTTAAGGTGGGGGAATGTTTAAAATGGTAGGAATAATATTAACAGGTCATGGGAATTTTGCAACAGGAGTTTTAAGTTCATTAAAGCTTATTGCAGGAGATCAAGAAAATTTGATAGGTGTTGATTTTAGAGAGGGAGATAGCACTGAAGTTTTAGAAGAAAATTTAAACTGTGCAATTTCAAATTTAAATTGTGATGAAATATTAGTTCTTTCAGATTTAGCAGGTGGTTCACCTTTTAAAGTTTCAGTTTTGTTAAGTCAAAAGTTACAAAATAAAAATATAAGAGTATTATCTGGAACAAATCTTGGAATGCTTCTAGAAGTTTCATTATGTAGAGATGGAATGACAGCTGATGAATTATTAGAATTTGCTATTAATTCAGGAAACAATTCAATAAAAGCTTTTGAAGTAAAGAATGAGGATGAAGAAGAATTAGATTGCGTAGATGGAATTTAATATAAGCTTATGAAAAGTTATAAAAGTGAAGAAAGAGGGTAAAAAGAATGGAAAAAATACTATCAACTAGAGAAATGCTTAAAAAAGCTCAAAGAGAGGGATATGCAGTACCTGCATTTAACATACACAACTTAGAAACTCTTCAAGTTGTTGTAGAAACAGCAGCAGAACTTAAATCACCAGTTATATTAGCAGGAACTCCATCAACTATTGAGTATGCTGGAGCTGATTATATTGTTTCAATGGCAGAGGTAGCAGCAAAAACATACAAAATTCCAATAGCTATACACTTAGATCACTTTGAAGATGTAAAAGCAATAAAAAGTTATATAGATAAAGGATTTAAATCAGCAATGATTGATGCATCTCATGAAGAGTATGAAAATAATATAAATATAGTTAAAGATGTTGTTTCCTATGCTCATAAGTTTGATGCAACAGTTGAAGCAGAACTTGGAAGACTTGGCGGTCAAGAAGATGATTTAGTTGTAGATGAAAAAGATGCAATGTACACAAATCCAGATCAAGCGAAAGATTTTGTTGAAAAGACAGGAATAGATTCATTAGCAGTTGCAATTGGAACTGCTCATGGATTATATAAAGGTGAAGCAAAGCTTGATTTTGAAAGATTAAAAGAAATAAGAGAAAAAGTTTCTGTACCATTAGTTTTACATGGCGCATCAGATGTTCCAGATGAATTAGTTAAAGAAGCTATAAAGTGTGGAATATGTAAAGTTAATGTAGCAACTGATTTAAAAATACCTTTTTCAGATGCTGTAAAAAAATATTTTATAGATAATCCAGAAGCTAATGATCCAAGGAAATATATGACACCTGGTAAAGAAGCTATGAAGGCTATAGTTGCACATAAGATAATGGTATGTGGAAGTAATAATAGAGCTTAAAAATAGAAAGGTGGATAATTAAAATGCATCCTATTAAGGAAATAGTTAATAGATATAAAAGTGGAGAAAATGTAGGGATATTTTCTGTTTGTTGTTCGAATCAATATGTAATTGAAGCAGCTATGGAAAGATTAAGAGATACTGATATGAATCTTTTAATTGAATCAACAGCTAATCAAGTAGATCAATTTGGTGGATATACTGGAATGAAACCAAAAGAGTATATAGATTATATATATGATTTAGCAGATAAAAATAATTTTCCAAAAGAGAGAATAATACTTGGAGGAGACCATTTAGGACCTCTAACATGGACAAACTTAGATCCAGAAGTAGCTATGGAAAATGCAAAGGTATTAGTTAGAGAATATGTTCTTGCTGGATTTACAAAAATTCATTTAGATACAAGTATGCCACTTAAAGGTGATATTGAATCAGGAGAATTTGGAGATGAGATAATAGCAAAAAGAGCTGCTATTCTTTGTGAAGTATGTGAAAATGCATATAAAGAATTATTAAATATTAATAAAGATGCAGTGCATCCAGTATATGTTATCGGTAGTGAAGTTCCAATACCAGGTGGAGCACAAGTTGAGGAAGAGGAAGAAGAAGGTATAAAAGTTACAGGAAAAAGAGATTTTGAAACAACTGTGAATACTTTCAAAGAAGAATTTTATAATAAAGGGTTACAAGAAGCTTTTAATTATGTTGTAGGGGTAGTTGTTCAACCAGGTGTTGAATTTAGTAGTGATAATGTTTGGGAGTATAATAGAGAGGCAGCAAAAGAATTAAATGAAGCTATAAAGGAATATGATAATTTAATCTTTGAAGCTCATTCAACTGATTATCAAACACCAAAGGCTCTTAAAGAGATGGTTGAGGATGGATATATAATTTTAAAAGTTGGTCCAGCTTTAACATTCGGTTTTAGAGAAGGAGCATTTGCATTAAATGCAATGGAAAATGAGTTATTAAAATATAATCCAGATTTAGAATTATCAAAATTTATAGATGTATTAGAGTTTAATATGGTCAAAGATCCAAAGGATTGGATTAAACATTATTCTGGAACAAGTGAAAAAATAAAATTTGATAGAAGATATAGTTTATCAGATAGATGTAGATATTATATGCCAAGGGAAGATGTCAATTTTGCTTTAGAAAAGATGATAGACAATCTAGAAAATGTTGAAATTCCAATAACTTTAGTAAGCCAATTTATGCATACTCAATTTAAAAAAATTAGAGAAGGAAAGTTAAATCTTTCAGCAAAGGATTTATTAAAAGATAGAATTGGTGAATATATAGATGATTATATTTTTGCTGTAAAATAATATAAAAATATAGTGTTATTTTATTGACAATGATAAATTGAAATGATAGGATAAAAGTGTAAATTAAATAAGTATCTTCAGGGCGGGGCGTAATTCCCCACCGGCGGTAAAGCCCGCGAGCTAAAGTTTTAGCATGATTCGGTGAAACTCCGAAGCCGACAGTATAGTCTGGATGAAAGAAGGTAAAATATTAATAACTTTAAGTTTGAAACTTAATGCCCTGATATAAGTGAATATCAGGGCTTTTTTATTTCAAAAATTTAGTTATTAATAGTTACCCACCAAAAGAAGATAATTTGGGGGAGGAATTATAATATGACATCAAATTTAAACAAAACCGTAAAAATTTCATTATTAGCAGGTATGGCCTTTATACTAATGTATATTGAAATACCTTTAATACCAATATTTCCATGGCTTAAAATGGATTTAAGTGATGTTCCAGCAATTATGGGAGCTTTTGCTTTTGGACCACTTGCAGGAGTAATTATAGAATTAATAAAAGTTTTAATGCACTTTTTATTAGCTGGAAGTGGAACAGGTGGCGTTGGAGAAGTTGCAAACTTTATTATAGGTGCATCATTTGTTTTACCAGCAGCACTTCTTTATTCAAGAAATAAATCAAAAAAGACTGCAATATTAGGTATGGTAATTGGCGTATTAGTAATGGAGGTAGTTGGAATAATTGCAAATGTATATTTCTTATTACCAGCTTACGGAATGCATATGGATTCAGGACAATTAATGCAATATGTAACAGTGGGATTATTACCTTTTAATGCTATAAAAGGAATAATAGTATCTGTAGCAACTTATGCATTATATAAAAAGGTGTCAGTATCAATATTTAAATGCGATTCAAATTTTGGAGAAAAACGCAAAGAAAAAGTAGCATAACTTAATATTTAATATAACTTAATATTTAATATAACTTAATATTATTTTAATTAAAAACATCCAATTATAAGTGTTAATTTTATTAATCAATTATAATTTGGATGTTTTATTTTTATATAGCCAATTTATTATTAGAGATATAAGTTTATTAGTATTTTTAGTTATTTAAACAAAGAGTTATAATATAGGTAAATAATTATTTTAATTAATATTTAATAAGTTTTAAGTTATTATAATTAAATTTTATTGAGGAGTTGTTTATTATGAGAAAGATGAAAACTATGGATGGTAATACAGCAGCAGCTCATATATCATATGCTTTTACAGAAGTTGCCGCAATATATCCTATAACACCATCTTCACCAATGGCAGAACATGTTGATGAATGGTCTGCAAATGGCAAAAAAAATATATTTGGACAGCCAGTTAAAATTGTAGAAATGCAATCAGAAGGTGGAGCTTCAGGGGCTGTACATGGTTCACTTCAAGGTGGAGCATTAACAACAACATATACAGCATCACAAGGACTACTTTTAATGATTCCTAATATGTATAAAATAGCTGGGGAATTATTACCAGGAGTATTTCATGTTGCAGCAAGAGCTTTAGCTGCATCATCATTAAGTATATTTGGAGATCATCAAGATGTTATGGCAGCAAGACAAACAGGATTTGCAATGCTTGCAGAAGGATCAGTTCAAGAAGTTATGGACTTATCAGCAGTAGCACATTTATCAGCAATTAAATCAAGAGTTCCTTTTATAAATTTCTTTGATGGTTTTAGAACTTCTCATGAGATACAAAAAATTGAAGTGTTAGATCAAGAAGAATTAAAGCCATTAATAGATATGAAAGCTTTAAAAGAATTTAGAGATAGAGCTTTAAGCCCAAATCATCCTGTAACTAGAGGAACTGCTCAAAATCCAGATATTTATTTCCAAGAAAGAGAAGCTGTTAATAAATTTTATGATAAGGTACCTGATATAGTTGAAGGATACATGGCTGAAATTACAAAATTAACAGGTAGAGAATATCATTGCTTTGATTATTATGGAGCAAAAGATGCAGATAGAATAATTATAACAATGGGTTCATCAACGGATTTATGTGAAGAAACAGTAGATTACTTAAACTCAAATGGAGAAAAAGTTGGTGTGGTAAAAGTAAGACTTTATAGACCTTTTGATGTTAAGAGATTAAGAAATGCTATACCAAGCACAGTTAAAAAGATAGCTGTTTTAGATAAAACAAAGGAACCTGGAAGTATTGGAGAACCTTTATACTTAGATGTTGTTGGTGCTTTTTCAGGAGAAAAAAATGCACCTATAATAATAGGTGGTAGATATGGATTAGGTTCAAAAGATCCAAATCCAAGTCATATAGTTGCAGTATATGAAAATTTAAAATTAGAAGAACCTAAAAATGGATTTACAATTGGAATAATAGATGATGTTACTAATAAATCATTAGAACCAAACAATGATATAGATGCAACTAAAAAGGGAACAGTTGCATGTAAATTCTGGGGACTTGGATCAGATGGAACAGTTGGTGCTAATAAAAGTGCAATAAAAATAATTGGTGATCATACAGAAATGTATGCTCAAGGATATTTTTCATATGATTCTAAAAAATCAGGTGGTGTTACAGTATCACACTTAAGATTCGGTAAAGAACCAATTAAATCACCTTATTTAATAGATAAAGCAGATTTTGTAGCATGTCATAATCAAGCATATGTAAATAAATATAATGTTTTAGAAGGATTAAAGAAAAATGGAACATTCTTATTAAACACTATATGGAGTCCAGAAGAAGTAGATGAAAAATTACCAGCTTCTTATAAAAGATATATAGCTAATAATAATATTAGATTTTACACTTTAAATGCTGTTAAGATAGCTCAAGAAATTGGTCTTGGTGGAAGAATTAATATGATAATGCAATCAGCATTCTTTAAATTAGCTAATATAATTCCAATAGATGATGCAGTTAAATACTTAAAAGAAGCAGTTGTTACTTCATATGGCAAAAAGGGACAAAAAATTGTTGATATGAATAATACTGCTATTGATAAAGGAATTGAATCATTAGTTGAAATTAAAGTTAAAGATTCATGGAAAGATGCAAAAGATGAACCTAAAAAAGAATTAGAAGGTGTAACTGAATTTGTAAAAAGAATAGTAGAACCTATGAACAAATTAGAAGGATTTAATTTAAAAGTTTCAGATTTTAATGGAATGGAAGATGGTACATTTGAACAAGGTACAGCAGCTTTTGAAAAAAGAGGAATAGCTATAAACGTACCTGAATGGGATATGGATAAATGTATACAATGTAATCAATGTTCATTTGTTTGTCCACATGCAGCAATAAGACCAGTATTATTGACAAAAGAAGAAAAAGATAAAGCACCAGAAGGATTTAAGGCAGTTAAAGCTAAAGGAATAAAATCAAAAAATGAAATGTATTTTGCAATTTCAGTAGATCCAATTGATTGTACTGGATGTGGAAATTGTGCTCAGGTTTGTCCAGCACCTGGAAAGGCTTTAGTTATGAAGCCAGCTCATACTCAAAGTAAGGAAATGAAAAACTTTGAATATGCTACTAAAGAAGTATCTGTTAAAGAAAATCCAATGAATAAAAACACAGTAAAAGGAAGCCAATTTGAAAAACCATTACTTGAGTTTTCAGGAGCTTGTGGTGGATGTGGAGAAACTCCATATGTTAAGCTTATAACTCAATTATTTGGAGATAGAATGATAATATCAAATGCTACTGGATGTTCATCAATATGGGGAGGTTCAGCTCCTTCAACTCCATATACAACTAATCATAAAGGACATGGTCCAGCATGGGCAAACTCATTATTTGAAGATAATGCAGAATATGGACTTGGAATGTTTATTGGAGCAAAAACTATAAGAGAAAGATTAGCAGGAAAAGCTAGAAATCTTATAATTTCATTAGAAGAAGGGGAAGCTAAAGAAGCTCTTAAAGAATGGGTTCAAAATATTGAAGTAGGAGAAGGAACTAGAGAAAGAGCAGATAGAGTAGTAGCTGCTTTAGAAAATATAGATGAAACTCTTGCAAAAGAAATATTAGAAGAAAAAGACTTCTTAATAAAACCATCTCAATGGATATTTGGAGGAGACGGATGGGCTTATGATATAGGATATGGTGGATTAGATCATGTTCTAGCATCAGGTGAAAATGTTAATGTATTTGTATTTGATACAGAAGTTTATTCAAATACAGGTGGACAATCATCTAAATCTACTCCAACAGCAGCAGTTGCTAAATTTGCAGCATCAGGAAAGAAAACTAAGAAGAAAGATCTTGGTATGATGGCAATGAGCTACGGATATGTATATGTTGCACAAGTTTCAATGGGAGCAGATAAAAATCAAACTCTTAAAGCAATAAAAGAAGCAGAAAATTATGATGGACCATCATTAATAATTGGCTATGCACCATGTATTAATCACGGAATTAAATTAGGAATGGGTAATAGTCAATTAGAAGCTAAGAGAGCAGTAGAAGCTGGATATTGGAGTATGTATAGATACAATCCAGAAGTAAAAGCAGCAGGAAAAAATCCATTTACATTAGATTCAAAAGAACCAACTTTAGATTTTAAAGAGTTCTTAATGGGTGAAGTTAGATATGCATCTCTTGCAAAAGCATTCCCTGAAACAGCAGAAAGTCTTTTTGAGAAAACTTATAATGATGCAATGGAAAGATTAGAGAATTATAAAAAGTTAGCAGAAAAATAGTTATATAAATTAATTTTAATGAAGTGAATGCGTGAATTTTAAATAAAAGATTAAATGTGACCTAAAAATAAAGGAGTTATTTTAAATAACTCCTTTATTTTTATAGTATTTTAATATATTTTTTATAATTAGAGAAAACCACTCGTAAAACGAATGGTTTTAATTTTTATAATAAAATTAATGTAAATTTATATATTATGTAACCACATTATTATTGCATCTTCTTTATTATCTTCATAAAAGCCTTTTCTTATGCCTTCTTCTTTAAATCCTAATGATTTATAAAGGTTTTGAGCAACAATATTAGATTTTCTAACTTCTAATGTAATAGCATTACAATCTTTATCTTTTAAAGTACATATTAGTTTTTCCATTAAAGCTTTACCAATTTTCTTTCCTCTAAAATTTGGATGTACGGCTACATTAGTAATTTGTCCTTCAGAAGCAATAAGCCATGCACCTACAAATCCTATAACTTTAGAATCCTCTATGCAAACAATATATGTAGCAAGATTATTATTAAGTTCTTTTTCTATTGCATTTAAAGTCCATGTTTCTTTAAGACTTAGAGAGCTAACCTCATATACCCCCTCTATGTCATAAGAATCCATTTCTTTAAGAATTAGATTCGCCATTTGTCATTTGTAATCTTTTTTCTAATTCTCTAACTGCTTGAGGTTTCTTTAAATAAAGTGGTGATGAGTTTTCATCATCTTTTATTCCGTTTTTAAGACGATTTAAACCAATTTCACCAATTTGAGATGCTCTCACTGTATTTATATGCACAGGGGCAAAGTAAGAGTTTTTTATATTATTTAATAAGTATTCTTTATGTTTAATTGCACCGTCACCTGTAAACATTACTTTTTCATTTAATTTATTAAGTTCTTCTTTAAGTTCAGGAAGATCCATTGATGTACAGTCTAATAATGTTTCTATTTCACCATTTTTACATCTATATATTGCAGTAAAAACATTTTCTCTTACTGCATCCATAACGGGACAGATTATTCCATCAAAATATGTAAGAGATGAGGCTAAGCCTTCTAAAGTTGATATACTTATATAAGGTTTATTACTTCCAAAGCTAAGTCCTTTTATTGTAGCCATTCCGATACGAAGACCAGTAAAAGAACCAGGTCCTTTTGACACAACAAAACCATCGATATCGCTTATAGAAAGATTTGAGTCTCTTAATACCTTGTCTATCATTCCCATAAGAAGAACAGAATGCTCTCTTTTATTATTTAATGTATATTCTGCAATAACCATATCTTCATTAATAAGTGCTACTGTAGCACATTTTGAAGAAGAATCAACACTTAAAACTAACATGAAGTCAGCTCCTTTACGTAATTATATTTTTCACCATATGGAGTAATAGAAATTTTTCTATAATTTTCTCCTTTAGATAAATCTTTTTGTATATATATATGAAGATAATCTTTAGGTAAAATTTCTTCAATATAATTTGCCCATTCTATAATGGAAACTCCCTCACCAAATATATAATCATCAAATCCAATTGCATATATTTCATCAGGATCACTTACTCTATAAACGTCAAAGTGATATAATTTTAATCTTCCAGAATCATACTCATTAACGATAGTAAATGTTGGGCTAGTTATGTTTTCATCTATTTCAAGACCTTCAGCAATACCTTTTGTTATGTGAGTTTTGCCTGTTCCTAAATCACCTGTTAAGCAAACAATATCTCCAGGATTTAAAATTTTACCTAATTGTCTACCTATATTCGTAGTTTCCGCAATGCTATTAACTTCAAAATCCATATATTAAAAGCTCCTTTCTCTAAATATTAGCTTATCTTTATATTCTATCCAAATTTTAAAAAAAAGAAAAGTAAAAGTAACATAATTGTAATTGCATAACGAAAATAAAAAGTGTAAAATATAATAACATAAGTATTTACAAAAAATAACTATAATATGGGTATTTAGTTAAAGAGAAATAAAAATTATAAATTATGGTTTTTAAAGAGGTGAAATCATGAAAAAGCTAACAGCTGCAATGCTAATTATAACAGCAGCGTTTTTTTTGGGTCTTGGAGTAGTATCTAAACCGCTTATGGCTGATACTTCAGAAAATGATAAAAATCACAGAGATGTATACTTAAATATAATGACAATAAATAAACCACAATATGAAATGATTAAAAAGTTATGTGGTGATAAACATAATGTACAATACATGTTTAATGAAGCTAAAGATGTAAAAGAATATAAATATGATAAAGGTATTATAAATAATATTTCTAATATGGATTTATTCTTTTATTCAGGATCTTATTATAATAATACACCAATAAATAATATGGTGTCAGAACTTGATAAAAGTAGCCTTGGAGTTATAAATTTATCAAGAGGAATAAGAGAACTTCAAACGGAAGTTGATAATAAGACAGTAACAAATCCATATTATTATTTAGGAATTCCTGAATATAAAATAATGATTTACAATGCTAAATCAGCTTTACAAGAAAAAGATCCTGCAAATAGGAATTTTTATGAAGAAAATTATAATAATTTAGTTAAACAATTAGATGAAATTCAAAAAAACTTTGAAAAAAACAGTTCTGAATATAAAAAATTTAAATTTATATTAGAAGATAAGAGTTTAGAATATTTCTTTAGAGGTGTAGGCTTAAATGTTGAAGTACTTCCAAAAGATAAATCTTTGGAAGATTATATTAAAGATAATAAATTAAAAGCTTCAGATGTAGTTTTTGTTCAAAATGAATATGGTAAGGACATTAAGCTTCCAAAAGAGGTTAAAAATATAAAATTAAATATTTTTGATGACAATAAAGAGTTTATAGATATTATTCAAAGTAATATTGAAAAAATACAAACTTTAGTAAAAAATAAATAATATTATTGCTTTTTTTATAAATTTATATTATAATCATTATTGTCCTAAAGGGGTATGGCTCAATTGGTAGAGTAGTGGTCTCCAAAACCATTGGTTGTGGGTTCAAGTCCTACTGCCCCTGCCATAGTGATAAAGACTAAAAACGATTTGTTTTTAGTCTTTTTTTGTATAAAAAATTAATTGAATTAAATTATTAAAAAAATCACATTATAAATTTAAATAATGTATTAATTTGTATTCTTAAATAAAGATAAAAGATTATATAAGAGGTATAATATAGAAAATAAATTTATAATGAGAGGTGTATAAAATGGAAAAGAAAAAAATATTAATACCAATAGATGGCAGTGAAAGAAGTTTAATATCATTACAATATTTAAATAATAATTTTAAACCAGAAGATGTTGAGATAGTACTTCTTAATGTAAGAGAAATAGTATTTATAAATGGTATGGCGGTATCAGAAGAAGTTAAAGATGCTGAAATTATAGGAAAAAGAATACTAGATGAGGCAGAAAAGCAATTAAAAAATTTAAATAATGAATTTGAATGTAAGAAAGAGTTTTCTTTTGGATACGCAGGAGATGAAATTTTAAGATATGCAGAAGAAAATAATATTGATACAATATTAATGGCGAAGAACACTAAAAAGAAATTTACTGCATTAGTTGGATCAGTAACAGCTCATGTTGTAAAGAAAGCAAAATGTGTTGTAGTAATGATACCAGAGGTATATTAATAAAAAAAGGATTGGGGATTTATAATGAATAAAGTAAGATTTGGGGTTATAGGAACAAGTTCAATATGTGATCAGTTTTTAAAAGCTGCGAAAACACATGAAAAGTTTGAACTTGTGGCTGTTTATTCAAGAAAACTAGAAACAGCAAAAGATTTTGGTGAAAAACATGGAGCTGAATTATTTTTTGATAATATAGAAAGATTTGCCAAATGTGAAGATATTGATGCTGTATATATAGCATCACCAAATGCTTTCCATGCTGAGCAAGCTATTTTATGTTTAAATAACAAAAAGCATGTTTTATGTGAAAAACCGATGGCTTCTAATTTAAATGAAGTAAAGAAGATGGTAAGTGTAGCTGAGAAAAATAAAGTTTTATTAATGGAAGCTATGAGACTTACTGTTTTACCTAATTTTTTAAATGTTAAAGAGAATATTCATAAAATTGGAAAGATAAGAAGGTATTTTGCATCATATTGCCAATATTCTTCAAGGTATGATAAGTATAAAGAAGGAATAATTCTTAATGCATTTAAGAGGGAACTTTCAAATGGAGCACTGATGGATATAGGAGTATATTGTATACATCCTATGGTTTCACTTTTTGGAAAGCCAAATAGTGTTATGAGTCAAGCTATGTTTTTAGAAAGTGGAGTAGATGGCCAAGGGACAGCTATATTTAATTATAATGATTTTAGTTCTATAATAATGTATTCAAAGATAAGTAATTCAAAGTTACCTCTTGAAATTCAAGGTGAAGAAGGAACTATAATATCTGATGGAATACATTTTAATAATGTAAAAATAATATATAGAGATGGAAGAGAAGAAGACATATCTATAAAGCAGAGAAAAGATGATATGTATTATGAACTTGATGAATTTATAAGAGTTATAAATAATAAGGAAATAAATTCAGATAAAAATTCTCATTTAAATTCACTTACAGCTATAGAACTTATGGATAGCATAAGAAATGAAATAGGACTTGAATTTCCAGCAGATTTAAAATAATAAAATGGTAAGGGGCATATACCCCTTACCATTTTTTGTGTTTTAAGTGATTTTGCAAAAATAAAAATTTCATTTTTTTAACTATAGATTTATTTCTATTTATAAACATTAAGTCTTTTTTATTATTACTATTTTTATCATTTATAGAAAATAATATATGATCTTCTTCATAATTATGTTTTAATATAAGAAATATTATATTATTACTATTTTTATTGTTTTTAACAAAGTTCTTGTATTCAGATAATATTTTATAAGTTAAATTTTTATAATTATTAATCAGACTATTTAAATGTTTGTCTAAAGTATAATTAAATAGATACATTTCAAAAAATACAGCTAAAGAAGAACCAATAAAAATAAATGAAAACCTACTTAATGAAAGTAAATCAAGGTTTAATGGTGATATATTTCCATTAACAGATAATGAAAGGGTTAATAAACATGTAAAAATAACATTAATTGAGTATTCTTTAGCATAAAAATAAAATATTAAAGATACAAAAAGTACTAAATAAATAGGTACAAATTTTAATAAAATTGGACATATAAAAATAAATATTAAAGCACCAATTAAAGTACCTTTAATTCTTTTCTTTGTTTTTGTGATAGTTTGATCAGAAAATGGTTGAATTAAAACATATACTGTAGTTAAAATCCATCTACTAAAATCAAAATTAAACAAATTTATTAAAAATATTGCTAAAGACATAGCAGTTGCAACTTTTAAAGAATATTTAAAGCTAAATGGTTTAAATATAAAATTATATTTAAATGAACTTAATGAAAGGGATAAATCAAAAGATTTTTTCTTATTATGTAATATTAAAATATTATCATATATAAATTTTAATAAATCATTACAAGGTTTTATATAATTATAATCTTTAAAATTTAAATAAATACTTTTAAGATAATTATCTAAATAAATTAGATTACATTTACTATTAATAAGATCATTTATTATTGATAAAGTTACTTTTAATTTTAGTAAGTAAGCTTTATTTATAGAAGAAGTTTTATTTCCATAAAAAATACTATCTATAATAAAGTTTAAATTTTCAAGTCCAACTATAATATTAAAAAGTTCTATATAATAGCTTGGCTTAAAAAAGCTAGAATAATCAGTTTTTAAAAATGATAAAGTTTTTCTAAATGAATCTTCTAAATTTAATTTATTATAATTATAAATATCATTTTTTAAAGCACAATCAATTTTATAAATTAGTTTATCTATATCTTTTATTAAAAAGTCTTTTATTGTTTCTTTATTTTTATTTCTATTAAAAATAAATTGAAGAGTAAAAATAAGTAAAATTCCAAACATAAGGGCTAAAAATCTTTTGAAGATAAGCTCAGGTTTAATTGGAATAGACACCATATAGATATAGATAAATAAAAATATATAAGCAACAGAACTTTTTTTATTGTTTGTATAAATATATATAATTATAAAAAATACAGAAAAATTAATTATAACTCCTAAAAATATATTTAAAGATGCAATATATGAAGCAAAAAGTAAAAATATACTTAATGATATCAAATTCATTATTTTAAACTTAATGTCATGTAATAAGTTAAGTCTTAAAAATGATATTGCACCTATAGATATAATAAATCCCATTGAAGTATTTTCTTTGCCAAAAAGAGATTTATAACCCCAAATTACTAAAAGAGCAAAAATCCCTTTAAAGAAAGCTTCCTTTAATCTTTTATTATCAATAAACATACAAAAATCCTTTCTGAAAATTATGTTATATCGTCTTTGAAAATAAATTATAAACTATAGTATAATACTAGAGTAAAGAGTGATTTTTTATTGGAGGTTAAATTAAATGAAAAAATATTATTCTATTGGTGAAGTATCTAAAATTACTGATATATCAATAGATAGACTTAGAAATTATGATAAAATAAATTTAATAAAGCCTTATTATGTTGATCCTAAAACATCCTATAGGTATTATGTTAGTGAACAATTTAGAAGATTAAGATTTATAAATTATTTAAGAAAAATTGGAGTACCTTTAAAAGAAATAAAACATGTATTTAGTGATGATATAAGTACAGAAGAATTTGTTGAGTTTTTGGATAAAAAGATTATAGAAATTGACAAAGAAATAGAATATTTAAATGAATTAAAAAATGATATATTAGAAAAGAAACTAGGAATTGAAAGTAGTATTAAAAAAAGCAATATAACAAAAATATATATAAAAGAATTCGATGAAAGACAAGCTATTTCAAAAAATGTAGAATTAAATTTAGATTTTATAATAGATAATAGAGAAGAAATATTTGAAGGATTTAGAAAAGAAAAATTTCCAAGAAAAAAAGAATATGTTATAGAAAAAGGTTTATATTTAAAAGATTATAATAAAAATAAAAGTAATTTTCTAAATATATACTTAGTTACTAGTAAAACAACAGGATTAGAAAACTTAAAAATACCAAAAGGAAAATATCTTTGTTTAACATATAAAGAAAATGGTAGAGATGAAGCTATTAAAAAAATAAAAAAATATATAAAAGAAAATAATATAAAAACTAAAGGTATAATTTTAAATATAATATTAAAAACAATGCCAAAGGAAGAGTTTCAATTTCAAGTATTAATATAGAGAATTTATAGGAGGAGAAAATTATGGAGTTAAATTTAAACAAAGAATACTTATTAAATACAGCAAAAGAACTATTAGAATTTAATAGTCCAAGTGGATTCTGTTTTGAAATAATAAGTATGGTAAAGGAAAAGGTTGAACAATTAGGATATAAGTGTGAAGAAACTAATAAGGGATGTTTGGTAATAGATATTCCAGGTAAATCAAATGAAAAAGTAATTGGACTTTCAGCTCATGTAGATACATTGGGAGCTATGGTAAGGTCTATTACAAGCAAGGGAACACTTAAATTTACTTTAATAGGCGGTCCTATTGTACCAACATTAGATGGTGAATATTGCACTATAAGAAATAGAGATGGAAAAGAATATTCAGGTACATTTTTAAGTAGTAGTGCAGCAGTTCATGTATATGAAGATGCATCATCTAAAAAAAGAGATCCGGAAAATATGGAAATTAGAATAGATGAAGTTGTAAAAAATAAAGAAGATGTATTAAACTTAGGAATTTATTCAGGAGATTTTATATTTATAGATCCAAAAACAACTATAACAGAAAATGGATTTGTAAAATCAAGATTTATAGATGATAAGGGAAGTGTAGCATGTTTAATATCACTTTTAGAGTTATTAAATAGAGAAAAAATAGTACCAAGCTTTAATACTAAAATTTTAATATCAACATATGAAGAAGTAGGTCATGGAGCTTCATATATTCCAGAAGATATAACAGAAATGATATCTGTTGATATGGGATGTATTGGTGATGATTTAAATTGTACAGAGTATGATGTATCTATATGTGCAAAAGATTCAGGTGGACCTTATGATTATAATATGACAACAGAATTAGTTAATCTTTCAAAAGATAATAATTTAAATTATGTAGTTGATATATATCCAAGATATGGTTCAGATGTAGGAGCTGCACTTAAAGGTGGAAATAATATAAGAGGAGCACTTATAGGACCAGGAGTACATGCATCACATGGAATGGAAAGAACTCATTATAGCGCTTTAGAAAATACTATAAAATTAATATATTTATACTTAACAAAGTAAAAAATAGGGCTAAGTTATTTAACTTAGTCCTGTTTTATTAATTAGTTACTTGATTCATTATAAGTACTATTAAAATTATAATAAAAAATTAATTATATTAATTTCATTTAGAGTTAAAATATAATGAAAGAATAAATCACAAAATAATAAGAGGTGATTTAATGAGTAAATATAAGAAATTACTTTTAATTTTAATATCAAGTATTACTATAATTATTACTGGTAGATTTAATTATAAACAGATTCATGTGAATAATATTTCAGAATCTTTGCTTATTGTGAAAAATAACGTTCATAGGGATATAACTAGTGGTGGGGCAACGGAAAGTAAAGATTTATTAAAGATTGGATTAAAAGTTTTAGAAGCTAAAGAGTTAAGTAATAATGGTGACTTAGAAGGAGATAATAATGAAAATGCTTTTAAAATTTTAGAATATACTAGAGAAGATAAAAATAGTAAAGAAATAAATAGAAAAATATAAAATATATTATAAAAAAGGAAGATTTAAATCTTCCTTTTTTAAATTGCTTTAATTTCATTTTCTAATTCTTTCATTATTTTTTTTACTGTAGTTATATTTTTAATTTTACTTACATTTTCACCACAGAATATAAGACCATTATCTAAATCGCCATTAACAGAATTTATAAGAGCTTTACTTATACAGTAAGGGGTATTAGCAGGGTTACAAGGAGTTAAGCAATTATAACATTTTGTAACTTTAATATTTCCTTCTAATGTTTTATTTATAAAAGGATTAAGTATAGCTCTACCTGGCATCCCAACTGGGCTCTTAACAATTCCAACAGTTTCAGGTGTAGAATTTACATAAGCTTCCTTAAATTCTTGTGATGCATCACATTCTTCTGTAGCAACAAATCTAGTAGCCATTTGAACTCCAGAGGCACCAAGCTTTAAATATTTAACAATATCATTACCGTTAAATATACCACCAGCTGCAATTACAGGAATAGATTTATTATATTTAAATTCATAATCTTTAACATGTAATACTATATCTTTTATAGTATCATCAAAAGTTTCAGATGCATTTTCAATATCATCTTTCTTAAAACCTAAATGACCACCAGCTTTTGGACCCTCAACTACAATCATATCTGGAGCTACATTATCATGTTTATCCCATAATTTTAAAATAACTTTTGCTGCTTTTAATGAAGATACAATTGGTGCTAGCTTTACATTGTGTCCTTTTGTAAGCTTAGGTAGTGCTGTAGGCATACCAGCTCCTGATATAATAAGATCTATTCCAGATTCTATAGCAGTTTTTATATATTCAGCGTATTCATTAGTTGCAACCATAACGTTAACGCCTATAATTCCATTATTACATTTTTCTTTAGCTAATTTTATATGTTTTTTTAATGCTCTAAGATTTGCTTCTAAAGGATTTTTTTCAAAATCACTTTCTTTAAATCCTATTTGAGCTGAAGAAATAATTCCTATACCACCTGCATTTGTTACAGCTGATGCCAAATTTGAAAGAGAAACACCAACACCCATTCCTCCTTGAATTATAGGCAATCTAGATATTAATTCTCCTATTTTTAAAGGTTTTATATTCATTTAAACACCTCATTTTAATTTGATTTTAAAATATTTTGATAATCAAAGTATTTTGAATATATTATAATCTAAATGTTGAAAATTAACAATATATTATTATAAAAAAATATTATTGACAGGATATAAATTTTTATGTTAAAATAAAATACGTCTTAGGGGTATGGCTCAATTGGTAGAGTAGTGGTCTCCAAAACCATTGGTTGTGGGTTCAAGTCCTACTGCCCCTGCCAAAAGCACTTAGTTTTTAAACTAAGTGCTTTTTTTATGTGAAAATAATGAATTAAATATAATTTAAAAATAAATTAAAAAACTCCTATAATTTTGAAAAAAAATAGAAAAATATAATAAAATATAATTGATTTATCAAAAATTTGTCAAAAAAGAAAACAAAAAAGAAAAAATATTAATAAAATTGAAAAAAAATTAATATTTAATTAAAAAATATGCTATAATTTACTTAAGAGGTATTATAGGAGGCGTATATGAGTAGAAATAAGAAGAAATTTGTAATTGGCATTTTAATTCTTGTAGTTACTTTAATAAGTATATTTTTTTTAGCAAAAGTAATAAACACTCAAACTAGAGTTGTTCTTTTAGAGAACCATGAAACTACAAGTAATGATGAGCAAAAGAAAATTGATGATGTTGTAGGAACTATTATAAATACAGATTATCAATCAATAACAACTTTAAAAGAAGAAAATTCTTCTATTGCATATGTAATAGTTGGATCAAGAGATTCAAATTTAAAAAAAGAATTACCTAAAGTTGTTGATTTAGCAGATTCATTAAATATTAAGTTAACATTTGTAGGGAATGATGAAATGGAAGATAAAAATAAGCCATATTATAGTACGGTACAAAAATATGGACATACAATTCTGCCTAAATACTTAGATATTGAGAATATATTAAATAGAAACAATGTAAAAACTATTAATAATAATAACAATTTAAAAAGTTTAAAAAAGCAAGATGTTGCTTTTTATATACAATTAAATCAATTTAATGATAAAGAATATAATGAATTAAAAGAAAAAATAGATGAGTTAAACAAACAAGGTTATACGTTTAAAGCTTTAATTTAATTGGAAAAAATTACTTGGAATTAAAAAGTATACTTAGGATAAACTATGGTTGTAAGATAAATTAAAATTAATCTTACAATTACCGTAAGCCTGAGGAGGGATCAATTATGTCAAAAAGAGTGATAGTTCCAGAAGCTAAAAAGGGTCTAGCAGCATTCAAAAATGAAGTAGCTAGAGAATTAGGAGTTCCATTTAGTGATTACAACGGAGATTTAAGCTCAAGACAATGTGGATCCGTGGGTGGCGAAATGGTTAAGAGAATGGTAGAGGAATACGAAAGTTCTCTAAAGTAAACACCTACTGATAAGAGTTTTAAATAGCTCTTTGCAATTACACCATTTTAAGGAATACGTATTTCAATGCCGAGAGGATGATTTTAGTAAATCATCCTCTTTCTTTTTGCGTAAAATATATGATAAAATGAGAACAAAAGTTCGTTAAATAGAAAGGTAATTTTAGTATGGAAAAAATAAAAGTACTTCATTGTGCAGATATACATTTTGATACACCCTTTAAAGAGTTTAGAAATAAGTTAGCAGATAAAAGTAAAGAGGAAATAAAGGAAGTTTTTAGTAATGTAATTAACATATGTAATAAAGAAGAAGTAGATATAATGCTATTGGCTGGAGATATATTTGATAATTATACATTGAATAAAAGTACATTGATATTTATACAAGAAGAATTGAAAAGATTAATAAGGACTAAAGTTTTCATAAGTCCAGGAAATCATGATCCTTATAATGTTAAGTCCTTTTATAAATTAGTTGATTGGCCAGAGAATGTATATGTATTTAAGAGCTCTTTAGAAAAGGTTTTTATAAAGGAATTAAAAACAAATATTTATGGGGCAGCATTTGAAGATAACTACGTAGTAGAATCTATGTTAAAAAATATAAAAGTAGATAGAAATTTTATAAATATAGCTGTAATTCATGGGGAAATTTCTAATCAAGGAACAACAAATGAATATAACCCTATAACAATAAAAGATATAGAAGATTCAATGCTAGATTATGTGGCAATTGGTCATAGACATAAATTTAGTGGAATACAAAAGGCTGGAATGACAAGCTATGCTTACAGTGGTTGCCCACAGGGAAGAGGTTTTGATGAGTTAGGTGAAAAAGGAATTTTAATTGGATATGTGGGAAAGGGTTATGTTGATTTAAATTTTAAAAAGACATGTAAAAGAGAATATATAGAGAAGGATATAAATATAGAAGGATTATTTGGGTACAGAGAAATAAAAAGAAGAATTTTGGAAGATGTTAAAGATTATGATTTAAAGAATAATATATTCAAAATAAATTTAATTGGGGAGATTGACCCAAGCTTTAAGATAAATGAAAAAATACTAAAAGAGAAGCTTGAAAATGAATTTTATTTTGTGAAAATTAAAGATAAAACAAGAGTAAAAATCAAAATAGATGATATAGAAAATGAACATTCTACTAAAGGATTATTCGTAAAGAAAATAAGTAATAAAATAAATGAGGCAAAAGGAGAAGAATTAGAAATTCTAGAACTTGCTTTGAAAATAGGACTGCAAAGTTTGACGGAAGATGAGGTGAATTTGGATGATTATTAAAAAGATTAGAATTAAATCTTTTGCTGGCATTAAAGATAGAGAAATAAACTTCAATAGTGGATTAAACTTAGTATATGGAGAAAATGAAAAAGGAAAAAGTACAATACAAAATTTTATAAAAATTTGGTTATATGGATTTGGTAATACTAGAGGCGGGAAAAATAATTTAAGAAAGAAGTATATGCCCTTTTCAGGTGAAAGAATGCAGGGTGAGCTTGTAGTATTTTATGATAATAAGGATTATATTATTAAAAGAACATTTGGTTTAACTAAAAAAGATGATATATGTACTATATATGATGGATTAACTGGAGAAGAAGTTAAAAATATAAATAAGGATGAACCAGGAGTATATTTTCTTGGAGTAAATTCAAATACATTTTTAAAGACTTTATTTATACCACAGCTTGGTGTAATGGTATCAAGAGATAAAGATGAACAAATGATGCAAAAAATAATTGATATATTTGGTTGTGGAGAAGGTGAAGTTTCAGCATATACCGCTATTGAAAAGCTTAAGAATAGTAGAAAAGAATTAACTACAACAAGAAAAAATGGTGAACTTGATATATTAAAGGAAAGGTATAATAAGGTTATAGAAGAAAGATATGAAGCATATAAACTTTCAGAATCTAATTTAATTAATGAGAATGAATTAATTAATAAAAAAGAAGAAAGAAAAAATTTAAGAGAAGAAATAGAAAAATTAGAATTATTTAAAAAATATTTAAAGAAAAGCAATTTACAAAAAGAGTATGGAGAAATAACAAATTATTTAAAAAAGAGTGAAGATTTAAAAAGAAGAGAAAAAGAAATTGAAACTGAACTTAAAAGAAATAATGGTGTAATAGATGAAAAATATATAGATGAACTTAGTGAAGAAAATAAAAAGTATTTAACTTTTTTAGATATAAAAAAAGAAAATGAATATGAATTAAAGGAAGTAGAAAACAGAATAAATGATGAAAATGAGAAAATAAAAAGATATGATGTATTTTCATCAATGGAAGATGGATTAAAAGAAAAATTAATAAAATTAAATGCGGAGCAAGAAGGGCTTAGAGAAAGGGCTTTATTAAATAAGAAACTAAAGTTATCGATAGAAGAAGAAGAAGAAAAAATTAATAAAAAGAAAAAATTTTTAGGAGATTCATTAAAATTAACATCTCATAAAGAAAAAATAAAAAATCTATTTAAGGAATATGAAGAAAAACTTCATAAAGTAAAAGAGATAATTGAAAATTCAAATCAGTATGACGAGAAAACTTTAATGGAAAAATCTAAATTAGAAAATAAGAGAAAATTAGGAGCTATATTATCTACTATAAGTGGATTATTAATTGGAATAAATATAGCTTCAATTAATAATCCATTTTTATATTTAATATTTATAATATTAATAGTATTAGGTATATATATGATATTAATAGCTAATAATTCACTAAATAATGTGAATAGTAGTTTAGAAAGTAAAAAAAATGTTGATAATTTAAATAGTGAAATCAAAAATATTGAAGACCAATTAGATGAATATGTTAAATTATCTAAGTGTAATAACTATAAAAATTTATTAATGGCAATAAATACATTAGAGAATTTTTATGTTTCAGAAAGTCAATCAAAGCTAAGAATTGAGGAAAGAAAAAGTCAGCTAGATAATTTATCTTTTGAAAAAGATGAAGAAAGATATAAACAAAACGAAAAAATACTTTCATCGATTATGAAACTTTGTGATTGTAATAATTTAGATGATATATATATAGAACTTGATGAATATACAAGTATAAAAAATAAAATAAAATTATTAAACATGGAATATAATTCCAAGAAGGAGAATTTAGAGAGAATATCATTTGAATTAGAAGATAAGGAAAAAGAAATAAAAGAAAAGTTAACTATTATGGACTTAGAACATATTCAATTAGTAGATTTGGAAATGTATTTAAAGGAATTTAGAGATAAAATTTCAAAAAAGAAAGAACTTGAAAATTCATTAAAGAGTGTTGATGAAACTTATAAAGTTTTACTTAAGGATAGAAATATAGAAGAAATAAAAGAAGAAATAAAAGATGTATTAAATGGAAATATAGATTATAAATATAATTCAGAAGAAGAAATAGAAAAAGAAATAAAAGAAAAATCAAATCTTTTAATAGAAGTGGAAAAGCAAATAAAAGATTTAGAAAACATAATAAAAACAAGTTTTTTAGGTAAAAGAAGTATAGTGGCTATAGAAGAAGATTTAGAAAATATAGTTGAACAAATTAATGTTTTAGAAAAAAGACTAAAGGCTATAAATATAGCTATAGAAAATTTAGAAGCTTCAGGAAGAGAAGTTAGAGAAAGCTTTGGACCAACCCTTAATAAAAAAATATTAAATATATTCAAAAAGTTAACATCAGAAAAATATTTAGATGTTAAACTTGGAGAAGACTATAATATGACAGTAAGAGACAAAATAAACATATTTCCCGGAGAATATTTAAGTAATGGAGCAAATGATCAGTTATATTTAGCTCTTAGAATTGCATTTATAGAACTAATATTTAAAAATAAAAAAGTTCCTATAATATTTGATGATTCGTTTATTCAATATGATGATATAAGAAGAGAAAGGGCAATGGAAGTTATAAATGATAGTAATTTTGCTCAAACTATAATATTTTCATGTCAATCAATTGACCAAAAAATTATTAAAAATAAAAAAATTGAAGCTAATTTTATAAATATTTAGAATTGACATTAATGGGAAATTATATTAATATAATTTTATGCAAATGCAAATCATATGCAAATGAGGTGTAAAGTTTGAAAAAAATTATAGGTATAATTTCCATATTTCTTTTAACAGTAGGATTAGTTGGATGCTCTGGAGATAAAGCTAATGAAACTAAAAAGGACGGAAAGTTAAATGTTGTAGTTTCAATTTATCCATTAGAACAGTTTACTAAAATGATTGGTGGCGATAAAGTTGATGTATTAACTTTAGTAGGACCAGGCCAAGAACCACATGATTTTGATTTTAAACCAGCAGATTTAAAAACACTTATGGATAGTAATGTTTTTGTATATAATGGATTAGGATTAGAACACTGGTTAGATCAAGTTAAAGGACAATTAAAAGACAGTAAAACACTTATGGTAGATTCAAGTAAAGGTGTTAAGGTTATTAAAGATGGAGATAAAGTAGATCCTCATGTTTGGCTTAGTTTAAAAGAAGCTGAGGTTCAAGCTAATAATATAAAAAATGCTTTAATAGAAAAAGATCCAAGTAATAAAGAATATTATGAGAAAAATTACGAAGATTTAAAAACAAAATTTAATAAATTGTATGATGAGTATAAACCAAAGTTTGAAAAACTTAAAAATAAAGATTTTGTAACAGGTCATGCAGCGTTTGGTTATCTTTGTAGAGAATTTGGTTTACAACAAAAATCAATAAGTGATTTATATGCTGATGGAGAAGCAACTCCAAAGACATTAGAAAATCTTGTTAAGTATTGTAAAGAAAATAAAATAAAAACAGTATTCTCAGAAAGTTTAGCATCTCCAAAGGAATCAGAAACTTTAGCAAGAGAAGCTGGAGCAAAAGTAGAAAAAATATATACTTTAGAATCAAAAGAAGATGACAAAACTTATTTAGAAGGTATGAAATATGACCTTGATGTAATATATAAAAGTTTACTAGAAGAAAAGTAGCTTTAAGAAGGTTTGATTTTACTAATAAATAGTGAATCAAACCTTTTTTTATAGTAATGTGATATAATTATATATGTAAAATTTTGCAAAAGGAGGCGTTCTTTATAAAAGCTTTAGATTATTATAAAAGTAACGTTGAAAATAGTCGTATTAAAATAGAAGAATTGAATAAAAATATAGCACTGTTTGGATGGAGTAGGTTATTAATAGTCTTATTAATAATAGGTAGTGGATATTTTTTTTATAAGGGAGATAACATAAATTTACTTATAATTTCGGAGATTATTTTAGTTATAGTAGGTATAGTAGTTGTTATATATCATAATAAACTTATAAATAAGAGTGAAAATTTAAAAAGATTTTTAGAAATTAATGAAAAAGGAATAAAGAGAGTAACTGGTGAATTTAAAAATATAGAAGATGATGGATTAGAATATATTGATGATAATCATCCATTTTCATCAGATATAGATATTTTTGGTAAGAGTTCTTTATTTCAATTAATAAATAATACTATAACAAAAGGTGGAAGAGAAAAACTTGTTAAGTATTTAAAACTTAATAAATTACCAAGTAAAGCTGATATAGAAAATAAGCAAGAAGCTATAAAAGAGTTAGGTAATGAAATTAAGTGGAGGCAAGACCTTTTAGTAAAAGGAAAGGTTAACTTAAAATCAAAGAAAAAAGAAATAAATGAATTAGAAATATTTTTAAACTGGAGTAAAGAAAAATCAAATAAAAGAACAAATAAAAAAATTATAGCTTATTTATTTATAATTTTAACATTTATAAGTATTGTTTTTTCAGTAATAGGATACATAAGACCTACTTATATTTTATTAGTATTAATGATTAATTTTGTTGTTATTAAATTACTTACAAAGGATAATAAAGGTGATTTATTAGTATTTAATGAAATTAAATCTACAATAAAGTCTTATGCTGAAATATTGAGTATGATAGAGAAAAAAGAGTTTAAGTCAGCACATTTAGTTAATGTTAAATCTAATCTTAAAAATGAAAAAGGTAGCTCTTGTGGAGAAGAAATGAAAAAGTTATCTAATTTATTAGATTGGATTGGAGATAGTTTTGGTAATGCATACTATTTAATAATAAATTTATTTATATTTTCAGATGTGTTTATAATAGAAAATGTAAATGATTGGAGAGAAGAAAATAGAAAGTACTTAGAAGGTTGGATTGAGGTTATGAGTGAGATAGATGCTTTAAGTAGTATATCAAACTTATATTTTGACTTTAGTAATTGGAATTTTCCTAAAATAATAGATACCAAAGAAGTTAGAGGAAAGATGATAGGGCATCCATTAATTGGAGAAAAGGCCGTTAGAAATAATTATTCTCTTTCAGGAAATAAAAAGGTTACATTAATAACAGGATCTAATATGTCTGGTAAAAGTACTTTTTTAAGAACTGTAGGTTTAAACTTAATTCTTTCATATATAGGAGCTCCAACTTTTAGTGAAGAGTTTGAATGTGGAATATTTAATGTATATACTTGTATGAGAACTAAAGATAACTTAGAAGAAAATATTTCATCATTTTATGCTGAAATTCTTAGAATTAAAATACTTATAGAAGCAAGTAAAAGGGGAGAAAATGTATTTTTCTTATTAGATGAAATATTTAAAGGAACAAATTCAGTAGATAGGCATATAGGGGCTACTGAACTTATAAAGCAACTTATAAATAGTGGAGCTATTGGATTAGTTTCAACCCATGATTTAGAACTTTGTGATTTAGAAAAAGTTGATAATAGAATAGAAAATTATAATTTTAGAGAATATTATGAGGATAATAAAATAAAATTCGATTATAAGCTTAGAAATGGTAAAAGTGAAACTCAAAATGCAATACACTTAATGAAGCTTGCTGGTATAGAATTTAATCAATAGTTATAAGAGAGGGTATTTTTATGGGGTATGTAATAATGGACTTAGAATTTAATAATTTGAATAATATAAAAAAATATTATCCGAATGTATTTGATGATTATTCTGAGTTAAATAAAATTAATATAAAAAATGAGATAATAGAGATTGGTGCAATTAAGGTTGATAAGTATATGAAGGTAATTGGAAGGTTTAAGGAGTATGTTAAACCTTCCATAATACCAGTATTAAATCCAGAAATAACAAATATAACAAATATTACAGAAAGAGATTTAGAAAAGGGATTAAGCTTTAATGAGGCTATGAAAAAGCTAAAAGAATTTATAGGTAATGATATAGTGTGTTCATGGGCAAAAGATGATATTGCTCAAATAATAATAAATGCACATTATCATAATTTTAAGGACTTAAAGTGGATTGGAAAATATTTAGATATACAAGAATATTCAAGTAAAGTATTGGGAGTTAAAAAATCTTTAAGTTTAAAAAATGCATTAAAAAGATTAAATATAAAAATAGATAGTAGACTCTTACATGATGCGTTAAATGATGCAAATTTTACTGTTCTTGTATTTAAAAATTTATATAATTATAGAATAGTTAAAAATTATATAATTGATGATATATATGATATGCCAGCTATTACTATTGATAATGTTGAAGAATTAAACTTAGAGCATGAAAAGATAAATTCATTATGCCCAAAGTGCAATAAAAAAATAGAATTGGATTTTGATTATATGCCAAATAGATGGAGATTTGTATCTGTTGGAAAATGTTCAAAGTGTAATAATGCAATTGTAAATGAAGTAATAGTTAAGAAAACATTACATGGAGAGTATATATATTCTGAAATTAGCAGTATGATAAATGAAAAGGAATACTTAGATTATACTTATAGATTAGATAAATATTTTCTTAAGAAAGAGAAAGCTTTATAACAAAGTTTATAAAATATGTTAAAATAGATTGAGGGATATAAATAAAATTTAAAAAAAGGAAAGGGATAACTATGAATATAGCATTTTTTCTTACTCCTAAGAATGAAGTAGTTTACGAAAACTTAGAATCAACGATGAGACAAGTTATGGAGAGGATGGAGCACCATGGTTATACAGCAATTCCGTTGTTGGACAAGCATGGAAGATATGTTTCAACATTAACTGAAGGAGATTTATTATGGAAGTTAAAAAATACTCCTGATCTTAATTTTAAAAACACAGAAAGTGTAAAAGTTAAGGACATAAAGACTAGAAGAGCACATAAAAGTGTTTCAATAAACTCTGATATTCAAAGTTTAATATCTCTTGCAGTTAATCAAAATTTTGTTCCTGTTGTTGATGATGAAGGAATATTTATTGGGATAATAAAAAGAAGCGATATAATAAATTATTGCTATAATGAGTTAAAAATTAAAGAAGATTAAATTTTTTAGAGCTGTTTAGTTAAACAGCTCTATTTTTATTTTTAAACCTTATGTATAAGTATTTATTGTGTTGGATAGATATATAATTTGAGAAGAAGATTTTTTATAAATAATATTAATAAATAAAAAATACTGTTGACATTAAAAAATGTAAGTATTATTATAAAAACATAACACACCCCCATAGGGAGGGGGTAAAGGAGTGAGGATATTGAACGATGATAAGAAAAAAGCACTACAAGTATTAAAAACTTGTAGAGGGCAAATAGATGGAATTATAAAAATGATAGAAGAAGAAAGATATTGTGTTGATATTTCAAATCAAATAATAGCAGCACAAGGACTTCTTAAAAAAGCTAACAAGCATATATTAACTCAGCATATGCATCATTGCGTTAAGGAAGCATTAGTTAGTGAGGAAGAAAAAGACATTAAGATAGAAGAGATAATAAAACTACTTACAAAGTTAATTGATAAGTAATTATTAAAATTTGTAAGGAAGGAGAAAATGTATGAAAAAAGAATTTAAAGTAAGTGGAATGACATGTGCATCTTGTGCTACAAGAGTAGAGAAAGTTGTAAATAAGATGGATGGTGTAGATAATGCTGTTGTAAATTTAGCAACAGAAAAGATGACAGTAAATTTTGATAAAGATAAAATTAATGTTAATGATATAGAAGAAAAAGTTAAAAAGGCTGGATATGAAGCTAAAGAATTAAAAAATAAAAATATTGTAAATGAAAATTATAAAGTAAGTGGAATGACTTGTGCATCATGTTCATCAAGAGTAGAGAAAGTTTTAAATAAGATGGATGGAATAGAAGGTGCTACAGTTAATTTAGCAACTGAAAAAGCAAATATAAAATATGATAAAAGTAAAATTTCATCAGAAGATATTATAAATAAAATTGAAAAAGCAGGATATGGGGCAGAAAAATTAAATGATAAAAATGCACAAGAAGGGAAGTTTAAGGTAAACGGAATGACATGTGCATCATGTGTAGCACATGTTGAAAGAGCAGTTAAAAAATTAGATGGAGTAGATGATGTGGTAGTAAATTTAGCATCATCAAATATGAATGTTAAATATGATAAGAAAAAGCTTTCAGCAAAAGAAATTGAAGATGCTGTTAAAAAGGCTGGATATGAAGCAATAGAATTAAAAGATAATGAAAAACAAGATTTAAAAAGTGATTCTGAGAAAAAAATAAAATCTGCAAAAAATAGACTTATATGGTCAGCTATATTTGCAATACCATTAGTAATAATATCAATGGGACCTATGATGGGGTTACCTGTTCCAAGTATTATAGATCCCAATATTAATCCTTTTAATTATGCATTTATTCAACTTATATTAGCATTAGCAGTAATTATTGTAGGTAGAGATTTCTTTATACATGGATTTAAAAATTTATTTCATTTAAGTCCTAACATGGATACGCTTATAGCTTTAGGTAGTTCAGCAGCAGTTTTATATGGTATATATGCTTTAGTTAAAATTGCTGGTGGCGATAGTCATTTTGCTCATCATTTATATTTTGAATCAGCAGGTATGATTGTTGCTTTTATAAGTCTTGGTAAATATTTAGAAGCACTTACAAAAGGGAAAACTTCAGATGCTATAAATAAACTTATGGGTCTTGCACCAAAAACTGCAACAATAATAGTTGATGGAAAAGAAAAAGTAGTTAGTATAGATGATGTTTCAGTTGGAGATATTATTTTAGTTAAGCCAGGTGAAAAGTTACCAGTTGATGGTGTTGTTACAGAAGGAACTACAACTATAGACGAGGCTATGCTTACAGGTGAAAGTATTCCTGTAGAGAAAAAGATTGGTGATGAAGTATTTGGAGCTAGTATAAATAAACATGGAATGTTTAAATATAAAGCAACAAAGGTTGGGGATGATACAGTACTTTCACAAATTATAAATTTAGTTGAAGAAGCACAAGGTACAAAGGCTCCAATAGCAAAACTTGCAGATGTAATTTCAGGATATTTTGTTCCAACAGTAATAGTAATATCAATATTATCATTTTTAGCTTGGTACTTTATTGGTAATAGAGATTTGGAATTTTCACTTAATATATTAATTTCTGTTCTTGTAATAGCTTGTCCATGCGCTCTTGGATTAGCAACACCAACAGCAATCATGGTAAGTACAGGTAAGGGTGCTGAAAATGGAGTTTTAATAAAAAGTGGTGTAGCACTAGAAGAAGCTCATAAAATAAATACAATAGTATTTGATAAAACAGGTACTATTACAGAAGGTAAACCAAAGGTTACAGATATAATTACAAATTCTTTTGATGAAAATGAACTTCTTAAACTTGCAGCAGCTGCTGAAAAAGGTTCAGAGCACCCATTAGGTGAGGCAATAGTAAAAGAAGCAGAAGATAGGAAGATAGAATTACCTTCTATACAAAACTTTAATTCAATACCAGGTGAAGGTATAAATACAACTATTGAAGAAAAAGATGTTGTAATAGGTAATAGAAAAATTATGGATAGAAATAATATAAATATTAACTCTATAGAAGAAAAAGCACATACTTTGGCTGAAAGTGGAAAGACACCAATGTTTATAGCTGTTAATGGAAAGTTAGCTGGAGTTATAGCAGTAGCAGATACTGTTAAAGAAAATAGTGCAAAGGCTGTAAATGCACTTCATAGTATGGGAATTGAAGTTGTAATGTTAACAGGTGACAATGAAAAAACTGCAAAAGCAATTGCAAAACAAGTTGGAATTGATAGAGTAGTTTCAGATGTATTACCAGAAGGTAAGGCAAGTGTAGTTAAAGAATTACAAATTGAAGGGAAAAAAGTTGCTATGGTTGGTGATGGTATAAATGATGCACCAGCACTTGTAACAGCAGAAATTGGTATTGCTATAGGCTCAGGTACTGATGTTGCTATAGAATCAGCAGATATTGTACTTATGAGAAGTGATATTTTAGATGTAGTCACAGCAATACAATTAAGTAGAGCAACAATCAAGAATATAAAAGAAAATTTGTTTTGGGCATTTGGATACAACGTATTAGGAATACCATTTGCAATGGGAATTATATATGCATTTGGAGGTCCACTTTTAAATCCTATGGTTGCATCATTTGCAATGAGTTTAAGCTCAGTGTCAGTTTTACTAAATGCACTAAGACTTAAAAAATTTAAATCAAAATTTTAAATAGCTAATAATTAAATTTAAATAAATACAAGAAAATATTTATAAAATAAAAACTTGAGGAGTGATAAATATGACTAAATTTGAAATTAAAATTGATGGAATGGGATGCGAAAAATGTGTAAAAAATATTGAGGAAGCTTTTGCTGGAGATCCAAGAGTAAAAGGATATGAAGTAAAGGTTGGAGAAGCTATCGTCTATGGTGATTTAAATAAAGCATCAATTAGTGAAATAATTGATAATGCAGGATATGATTTATTAGAAGCTAAAGAAATTTAAGTTTAATTAGATGAGAAAAATGCTGCTTTAAAAAAGCAGCATTTTTCTATTCAATATAAATTTTAATTTCATCATCTAAGTTAACCTCAGGAGGTATAAATTCTGGAACATCATTTATTTTTAAAAATTCTTTATATAAGTTGTTTTTAATTTTTGAAAAGTTTTTTATACATAAAGAAAGTTCTTTTTCATTATTGTTTTCATAATTAAAAACTATATTAGAATATTCTATTTCAAATGATTTTAATAACATATATATTTTGTATTTACAATTGTAAAGATGACTTACTAAATTTTTTAATTCTAAAAAATCACTATAAGCCATTAATTTTTTTTGTAGTGCTTTTTTTGCAAGTCTTATATTATCTTTTTTTATAGCTAAATTAATTTTAGATTCATATTCTGTATATATATCTTCAAGGAACTCAAGGTCTAGTTCTAGATTATAAAGTCTATCTAATAATTTGGCAAAGTCCTTTGAGTAATTATCCAAGGTATTTTTCATATCAATTATTTCCTCATATTTTTTTATTGAGGATTTTTTTAAAAAATTAAATTTTCTTAATAATTTCATAGAGTACCCCACAATAAGTAATACTATATATTATATGTTTGAAATTATTGAATGTTTAAATAATATTTTATAATTTAGCTATTTTTCTTGTATTAGAATTGACGTTGGATTAAAATTAGATTATATGTGGGGAAATAGAAGGAGTGATTTTTTTATGACAAATGAAAATAATATGAGTCAATTATTAGAATCTTATGATGTTAAAAGAATTAATAAAGGTGATATATTAAAGGGTAAAGTAATCGATGTCAATGATAAACAAGTTACAGTTGATATTAAATATGCCTTTGATGGGATAATAACTAGAGAGGAATTTGCAAATAATGATGAAAATCCATCAGATTTTGTAAAGCCTGGAGATGAAATAAATGTAGTAGTTCTTTCACCAAATGATGGAGATGGATTTGTAAGTCTTTCAAGAAAAAGAGCATTATTAAAAGAAGAAAGAGAACAAATAAAAAATGCTTTCAAAAATGAAGAAGTATTAACTATAAAAGTTAAAGAAGTTGTAAAGGGTGGCTTAGTTGCATACTTTGGTTCAATAAGAGTATTTATACCAGGATCACAAGCTTCAAGAGAAAGAATAGATTTAAAATCTTTAGTAGGAAAAGACTTAGAAGTTAAGATAATAGAATTAGATTTTAATAACAATAAAGTTGTTGCCTCAAGAAGAGTAATTGAGGAAGCTGAACATAAGAAAAAAGAATATGCTTTATGGAAAGAATTAAAGAGTGGCGAAAAGAGAAAAGGTATTGTTAAAAATACTGTTAAGTACGGAGCTTTTGTTGATATCGGAGGCATACAAGGATTAATTCATATAAATGATTTAGCTTGGGAAAGAGTTAAGAGAGTTGAAGATATAGTAAAAGCAAATGATGAAGTTGAAGTATACGTTGGAAATGTAGATTTAGAAAATAGAAAAGTATCATTAATATTAAAAGATGTAGCTAAAGAGCCATGGACTTTACATGGAGATGAATTAAAAATTGGAGATACTTTAGAAGGTAAGGTAGTAAGACTTACTGGGTTTGGTGCTTTTGTTGAAGTATTTAAAGGTGTGGAAGGTTTAGTTCATATAACAGAAATAACTGATGAAAATATAGCAAAACCAGAAGAAGTATTAAAGGTTGGTCAAAATGTTAAAGTTAAAGTTTTAAATGTTAATAAAGATCAAAAGAAATTATCTTTAAGTATAAAAGATGCAACTGAAAAGAGTAAAGAATATCTTGAATATGTTGATAATAGTGATGAAGGTGTAACACTTGGAGATTTATTCAAAGATTTATTTTAATTAAAATATAAATAAAAGATAGCTGATTTAATATAATTCAGCTATCTTTTTCTATAATATGCTATTATTCATAAAGTATAGTTATATTTTTTCTATTTTTAACATATTAGTACCACCAGTATGAGTTGTTGGCATACCAGCTGCAACTATTATTTCTGAGTTTTCCTTTACGAAGTCAAAAGTTTTAGCAGTTTTCTTAGCTTCAACTAATATTTCATCTGTAGTGTTAAACATTTTACATTTAACTGGGAATATTCCAAAGTTTAAAGCTAATCCTCTCATTACATAATCAAATGGAGTTATTGCAATAATTGGAGCTTTAGGTCTGTATTTTGATATTAATCTTGCAGTAGCACCACTTTGAGTAGCAGCAACTATAGCCTCTGCACCAACTGCATTTGAAGTTCTACAAGCTGAGTAACTTATAGCATCAGCAAATGAAAGGTCAGATGGTTCGATTTTTGAATTTACAAAATCATACTCTAAGTTTTCTTCTGTTTCTTTAGCTATTTTTGACATTGTTCTTGCAGCTTCTAGTGGGAAATTACCAGAAGCACTTTCTCCACTTAACATAATTGCATCAGTTCCATCGAATATAGCATTACATATATCACAAGCTTCAGCTCTAGTTGGAAGAGAATTTCTAATCATTGAATCTAACATTTGAGTTGCTGTAATAACTATTTTTCCAGCCTTATTACATTTTTTTATTATTTTCTTTTGAATTATTGGAACTTTTTCTATTGGTATTTCAACACCCATATCACCACGAGCTACCATAATACCATCAGTTACTTCAATAATTGAATCAATGTTGTTAACTCCTTCTTGGCTTTCAATTTTACCAATTACTTTTATATGTTCTCCACCATGTTCTTTTAGGATTTTTTTAACATCTAATATATCTGAGGCTTTTCTAATAAATGATGCTGCTATAAAATCAACACCAGTTTGGCAACCGAATATTATATCGTCTTTATCTTTTTCAGTTATAGATGGTAAGTTTATACTAATATTAGGTACATTTACACCTTTATGATTTTTTATAGTTCCTGAAACTTCAACTATACAGTTTATAGATTTATCTTTTACGTCTTTAATTTTAAATGAAAGTAATCCATCATCAACAAGTATAGTACCACCAGGCTTTACATCTTTATAAAGTTCATCATAAGTAATTGAACATTTATTTTCATCGCCTAATATTTCTTCACCACATATAAAGGAAAAAGTATCTCCTTCTTTTAAATTAACTCCATCATTTTTAAAGTTGTGAGTTCTAATTTTTGGTCCTTTAATATCAAGGACTATAGCAGTTGGAGTATTTAATTCTTCTCTTAAACTTTTAATTAAATCAATCTTTTCTTTATGAGATTCATGAGTACCGTGAGAAAAGTTAAGTCTTGCGGCGCTCATGCCTATTTTCATAAATTCACTCAATACTTCTCTTGAGTCACTTGCAGGTCCAATAGTAAAAATCATTTTAGTCTTTTGCATAAAATCACCTCGCGAATATTTTTATGAATAAATATTAGGTATACTAATTTATTATGTGCAAATTTGTAATAAACTAACTTGAAAAAATTATTATTTAGTTTAAAATTTAAATAATATACTGTGATATACTAAAATTATATTCATAGTATAATTTTAACACAAAAAATATGGGAAGGATGATAAAAAATGTCAGTTTTAGAAAACTTAGAACCAAAATTAGTGTTTAAGTATTTTGAGGAAATATCACAAATTCCAAGAGGTTCAGGAAATGAAAAGGAAATTAGTGATTATTTAGTTTCATTTGCTAAAAACCTTGGATTAGAAGTAATACAAGATGAAGTTTTAAATATAATAATTAAAAAACCAGCATCAAAAGGATATGAAAATGCCCCTGGAGTAATAATTCAAGGACATATGGATATGGTTTGTGAAAAAAATAAAGATACAGAACACGACTTCACAAAAGATCCAATAAAATTAAGAATTGATGGAGATAACATATATGCAACAGGAACTACATTAGGTGCTGATAACGGTATCGCAGTAGCTTATGGAATGGCAATACTTGCAGATGATACTATAGAGCATCCAAGTTTAGAATTGTTATTAACAATAGATGAAGAAACAGGAATGACAGGTGCAATGAATATATCACCTGAACATATTGATGGAAAAATATTATTAAACCTTGATTCAGAAGAAGAAGGTGAAATATTAGTAAGTTGTGCAGGTGGAGTAAGAACTAATGCATCAATGACTATAAATTGGGAAGAAATTTTAGAAAATCATGAAACATTAGAAGTTAAAATTAGAGGCTTAAAAGGTGGACACTCAGGTCAAGAAATAAACAAAGGCCGTGGAAACTCAAATAAACTTATGGCAAGATTATTAAGAAATCTTAATGAAAAATTTGATATAAGACTTGCAAATATAGAAGGTGGATCAAAAGATAATGCTATTCCAAGAGAAGCTGATGCTATATTAACAGTAAATAAAACTCAATTAGAAGACGTTAAAAATACTATTAAAGAATTTGAAGCTATGTTTAAACATGAATTAAGAGTTCAAGACCCAGGTGTTACTTTAGAAGTAATAACTCATGAAGGAGTTAATAGAACTTTTGATAAAAAATGCACAGAAAATATTATAAATCTTTTATACATTTATCCAAATGGAATAAATACAATGAGTAAAGAGATACATGGATTACCAGAAAGCTCAACTAACATTGGTGTAGTTATGACAGATGGAGATAAGGTTATATTTAAGAGTGCTGTTAGAAGTTCAGTTTCTACATTAAAAGATGAAATAGTTTTAAGAAGTAAAACTATGACAGAAATATTAGGTGGTGGATTTGAAACAGTAGCTCCATATCCAGCTTGGGAATATGATAGTGAATCAAAAATAAGAGAAATTTGTATTGATGTATACAAAAAAATGTATAAAGAAGAACCAAAGATAGTTGCTATTCATGCAGGTGTTGAATGTGGATTATTTAAAGAAAGATTAGGAGATATAGACATGATAAGCTTTGGTCCAAATCTTTATGACGTTCACACTCCAGATGAACATATGAGTATAAAATCAGTTCAAAATGTTTGGGATTACTTACTAAATATTTTAAAAGCAATAAAATAACATAAGAAATATTAATAAAAAAATCTTCACTTTTAAATAAGTGAAGATTTTTTTACATAATGAATATTATAAGAAACCTCTTAATATATTTTAATAAAGTAATATTTTAGGAGGGATAAAATGGGATACACAAGATATAATTATAGACCTAAAAAAAGAAATAAAAGAAATAATAATGGCAATTTTTTAATAATGTCACTTGCAGTAATATTAATAGCTGTAGTAGTTGGATTATTCCTAGGGCCTATTATATTTAAAGGGGATGGAAGTAAAGGAGATACTGGAGCAAATGCAAAAGTAGAAGATGAAAATAAAAGTAATGAAAAGAAAGATAGTGAAGAAGATAAAAGCCAAGGAGAAAATACTCAAGGAAATTCAAATAAAGAACAAAATAATGTAACTAATACTACAGATACAAGTAAAGAAGGAAAAGAAATATTTATGATTCAGTGTGGATATTATGGGAAAAAGGAAAATGCTGAAAGTGCTTTAAAAGAAATACCTTCAAGTTATAATAAGTTTATAATAGAAGAAAATAAAAAGTTTAGAGTGATAGCAGGTATATATTTAGAAGAAGAAGCGAATAAAGTTAGTGATCAATTGACAAAAAAAGAAATAGCAAATGTAAAGATTAAATGCAATTATTCTAGTGAAGATAAAAATAATGAAGTTAGTTATGAAATTCTTACAGGATTTATGAAAATAATAAATAATTTAGAAAATAAAGAAGTTAAAAGTATAAAGACAACAGAGTTTAAAAATTGGACTAAAAAATTACTTGAAAATAAAAAATTGGACAAGGAAAATGATGAACTAAAATCATTAAGGGAACATATAGAAAAATTACCAAATGAATTAGATAGAAAAGGTGCTGAGAAGTCTTTAGAGTTTATATATAAAATCCTTATAAAACATAGAGTATAAGCAAATCTTAAAAAAAAATTAATTCTATTTTTAAAAGAGTTTTTTACTTGTTTATGCTGTTATAAAATGATAAACTATATTAGGTGTAGTGATGTATTACTACACCTAATATTACGTTAAGAAAAAATTACAGTAATTACATATTTAGGTTTATAACTGTATAAAATACCAAGAGGTCATTTTAAAAGAGGGATATTATGAAAGTTATTTTAGCGTCAGGGTCTCTTAGAAGACAAGAATTATTAAAAAGAATAGTTAAAGATTTTGAAATTAAAATCAGTGATTTTAATGAAGAATCTGTTGAATTCAATGGAGATGTTTCTGAGTATGTTAAGGAATTAGCACTTGGAAAAGGCAAGACAGTTTCAGATAAAGCTTCAAATGATAATATAATAATATCTGCGGATACAGTTGTTTCTTTTAATGGTAGCATCTTAGGAAAACCAAAAGATAAAGAAGATGCCTTTAAAATGCTAAGCAGTCTTAGTGGTAATACTCATGAAGTATATTCTGGAGTTTGTGTAATAAACAATAAAACAGGAGAAATACTTTGTGATAGTTTTAAAACAGAGGTAACTTTTTCTGAGGTTGAAAGTGACATGATAATAGAGTACATAAATGGTGGAAGTCCTCTAGATAAAGCCGGAGCATATGGAATACAAGATGAAGGTGGGCTTTTTGTAGAGAAAATAAATGGATGTTACTATAACGTAGTTGGGTTACCCCTTAATGGGACATATAAAATGCTTAAAAAATTAAAATAATTTTTATGGGGATGGGTATTCTAATAAAGTAAGGAGAGTAAGGATTTGAATAATTACCTTAAAATATTAGATATGCCTGAAAATGAAAGACCTAAAGAAAAACTATTAAGATATGGTGCGGAATCTTTAAGTAACCCAGAACTATTAGCAATAATACTCAGAACGGGAACTAAAGGTGAAAATGTGTTAGCTTTAAGTCAAAGAATAATTTCAGAATTTAATGGCTTAAATGGTATTTTAAATGCATCAGTAAAGGAAATGACAGAAATAAAAGGCGTAAAAGAGTCAAAAGCTTCCCAAATGATTGCAATTGCGGAACTTTTTAAAAGATTTAATACTTATAAATCTTTCAATGAATTTAAGAGAGTTAGCTCTCCAAATGATGTAGCAAGTATGTTGTATGGAGAGATGGGTACATTTAATCAAGAAGTGTTAAAACTTATAATACTTAACACAAAGAATGAAATAACAAAGATTAAAGATGTTTTTAAGGGAAGTTTAAATTCTTCGCTTGTACATCCAAGAGAAATTTTTAATGAAGCTATAAGAAATAGTGCAGCTTCAATAATAATATGTCATAATCATCCATCTGGAGACCCAACTCCAAGTGATGAAGACATTAAAGTTACTACTCGACTTAAAGAATGTGGTGAAATTATAGGAATAAAACTTATAGATCACATAATAATCGGTAGAAATATTTATGTAAGCTTAAAAGAAAAAGGAATTTTATAATCGAAAGGGGAATGAAAAATGGGATTTTTCGGAACTAGTAAAGACATGGGTATAGATTTAGGAACTGCTAATACTCTTGTATTTGTTAAGGGTAAAGGTGTAGTGCTTAGAGAGCCTTCAGTTGTAGCTATAAATAGCACAACAAGAAAGCCACTTGCAGTTGGTACAGAAGCAAAGATGATGATTGGTAGAACACCAGGAAACATAGTTGCAATAAGACCACTTAGAGATGGTGTTATTGCAGATTTTGATGTTGCTCATACAATGATTAAATCATTAATAGAAAAAGCAGCAAGTAAGAGTGCTTTTAAAGCACCAAGAATAATAGTATGTTATCCATCAGGAGTAACAGAAGTTGAAAAGAGAGCTATTGAAGAAGCTACTAAACTTGCAGGAGCAAGAGAAGTTATACTTATGGAAGAACCAATGGCAGCAGCAATTGGAGCAGGACTTCCAGTAAGTGAACCAACAGGAAGCATGATTGTTGATATCGGAGGCGGTACAACTGAAGTTGCTATTATTTCACTTGGTGGAATAGTTACAAGCAAATCATTAAGAGTTGCTGGTGATGAATTAGATCAATCAATAATTGCTTATGTTAAAAAAGAATTTAACTTAATGATTGGTGAAAGAACAGCTGAACAAGTTAAAATGGAAATAGGATCAGCTTATAAAGTTGATGAAGAAGAAAAAGTTATGGAAATTAAAGGTAGAGACTTAGTTACAGGACTACCAAAGGTTATAGAAATAACAGAATCTCAAGTTAGAGAAGCTTTAAAAGAGCCTGTATATGCAATAATAGAATCAATAAAGACAACTCTTGAAAAAACACCGCCAGAACTTGCAGCAGATATAATGGAAAAAGGAATAATGTTAGCTGGTGGAGGTGCTATGCTTAAAGGATTAGATATTCTAATAACTAAAGAAACTAATATGCCTGTACATATAGCTGAAACTCCATTAGACTGTGTTGTTTTAGGAGCAGGAAAAGCCTTAGAAGATTTTGACAAAATAAGCAAGGAAGACAGATAAGAGCATGAAGCGTCTTAATAACAAACTGACAGTTACTATAATAGTGCTGTCAGTTACATTTTTAGGATTAATTATTTTTACATTTAATGAACCAGACAAAGGTGTAGTAGAAAGTGGTGCAGGAGCTGCTTTGAATCCAATACAAAAAATTGCGTATACAGTTAATACAAAAGTTAAAGATTTTGTAGACTTGTGTTTGAATTTTTCAACAGTAAAAGAAGAAAATAAGAGTCTTACACAAGAAAATGCTAATCTTAAAAAAGAGATATTATCATATTCTGGATTAAAGTCAGAAAATGATCAATTAAGAAAAGTATTAAAATTTAAAGACTCAAGAGATAATTATGATTATATTGCTACAAATATAATTGGATATAGTGGTGGAAACATATTAGATGGATATATTGTAGATAAAGGTAAAAATGATGGAATAGAAAAAGGTATGATAGTTATAGCAGCTGATGGATTAGTAGGCCAAGTAACATCAGTTGGTAGTAACTGGTCAATAATAAAGACTATTTTAAATGAGGATGTCGCTGTTAGTGTTAAAGTTACTAGAACTAAGGAAAATACAGGTATACTTAGAAGTTATAGAGAATCAGCAGACAAGTCAATAGTTAAAGTCGAAAACTTACCAATGAATTCAGATGTAAAGCCAGGAGATACAGTTGTTACATCAGGACTTGGGCAAATATATCCAAAAGATATAATGGTTGGTACTGTTAAATCAGTAGAAGAAGACAAGGTAAATGTAATGAAAAATGCTGTTATAGAACCAACTGTTAATTTTAATAAACTTGAAGAATTATTTATTGTAGTTCCAAAAGATAAACGTGATATTAAATATTAAGAGGTGATGATATGAAAAAATTAATTTTAGTTTTAATATCTATACTCTTACTTATACTAGATAACTCTTTAATGCCTTTTTTTAGTATATATGGGGCATTTCCTAGTTTATTATTTATATTTGCGGTTATTTATTCACTTATAAATGGTTATGGAGAAGCACTATTTATAGGTGCTGTAAGTGGTATATTACAAGATATATTTTTTTCAAATGGAATTGGGGTAAATGCTTTAGTTAACATGGTTATATGCTTAATAGTTGCTTACATAGGAAATGGAATTTTTAAAAGTAAAAAGATTGTTCCTGTAGCAACAGTATTTGGCGCAACTATAGTAAAGCATTTAGTTGTATTTGTAATAATGCATTTACTTGGCATTAGTGCTGAGATAAATAATATTATAATAGTAGCATTATACAATTCAGCAATAGCATTTATAGCATATAAGTATGTTTTAAAACTTTCAAACACTGAAGATGTGAATGATAAATGGAGGTTTAGATGATAGTTAACAAGCCAAAACAAAAAAAGAAAAAACTTTCCAGATATACAGTTCTTGCCATAATAATGGTTATAATATTTTCAGCTATATGTGTTAGGTTAGCATACTTACAAGTTTATAAGCATGATGATTATGAAGATAGGGCAAATCAAAATGCTGTTAGATTTATTGCTGAGAAAGCACCAAGAGGTGAAATATTAGATAAGAATGGAAATGTACTTGCAACAAATAAGCAAACTTATACATTAACATATACTACAACTGATAATGCACAGAAGAACTTCTATAAAACAATGGATACAATTTTTGCTATTCTTAAGGAAAATGGAGAATCTGTTCAAGATGATTTATTACTTAAAATAGATGATAAAGGCAAATTCTATTTTGCTTATAAAAGTTCATCACCAGATGCACAACAGTATGAAAAACTTAGATTCCTAAAAGATAGAGGAATGAATGAAGAAATACAAAAACAGTTAAATATTAAGAGTGATGATTTAACTGATGATCAAATATCTCAAATTGATAAAGAGTTAATTAATGTAACTCCAGAACAAGCTTTTTATTACTTAGTAAAGAGTTATGATATGATAAGTCTTGTTAATCCAAACCCAACAAAAGAACAAAAACAGCAATATCAAAATATGACAGGGAAAGAATTAGCAGATTTAATTTTAAAATCTTATTCATTAAATGATATAAGAAACTATATGGTTGTAAAAGATGCAATAAAAATGCAAAGTTTTAAAGGATATAAATCTGTAACTATTGCAAGTAATATAAAAAAGGATACAGCCTTTATAATTTATCAAAAACTTAATGATTTACCAGGGATAGGTGTTGAACTTCAACCAGTTAGAGAATATCCATATGGAAAGTTAGGTTCAGCTGTACTTGGATATGTTGGACAAATTGATAGTTCTTTAGAAGAAGACTATAAATTAAAAGGATATGATCCTTCAACAGATCTTATAGGTAAGGCTGGTATTGAATCTGCATTTGAAGATGAATTAAAAGGTGTTAAGGGTGGTAAGACGGTTAAAGTTAACTCAGAAGGTAGAATTACAGAAGAGTTATTTAAATTATCATCTTATCCAGGTAATAATGTAAACTTAACAATTGATAAAAATGTACAATATGCAATGCAACAAGCATTAAAAGATACTATAGATAAGGTTAGAACAAGCACTTCTGACTCAAGTGGGAATTCCTTCCCAAATGCAACTAGGGGAGCAGCTTTAGCAGTAGATGTAAAAACTGGAAAAATAATTGCGCTTACAAGCTATCCGGATTTTGATCCAAATATTTTTGCAATTCCAGGTCAACTTACAAAGCAACAAACAGAAGAGTATTTTTCACCTGATCTTGAAAAGTTTGGTAAAGAACTTATAAAGAAAACAGGAGTACATAAATCAGTTAATGATTTATTCCCGAAAGATAAGAATGGATATAGAACTGATCCATATGATTTATATCCAAAGCCATTTTATAATTATGCAACACTTGGTACATTACCTCCAGGATCAATATTTAAGCCATTAACTGCAATCGCAGGGCTTCAAGAAGGAGTAATAAAGCCAGATACAGTTGTAAATGCTACTGGTAAATTTAATGTACATCCCGAAACATTTGGTAAAAGTTTTGGACCTGTATGTTGGATATATCCAGGATCACATGGACCTACAAATGTTGAAAAAGCACTAGAGGTTTCATGTAACTTCTACTTCTATGAAACAGCTTATAGATTATATATGAAAGCTGGAGGAGATGCTAATAGACCAGAATCATTAAATGCTATTGCAAAATATGCATGGAAGTTTGGACTTGGAGTTGATCCAAATAGTAAAGCAAATCCATCAACAGGAATAGAAATAGAAGAAAATACAAGTGGTCAAACTTATAATTTCCAAAGCTTTAAAGAAAGTATAATCGGATTATCAAACTTTGAACTTGCTGGATATTTAGAAAATGAAACACCAAAGGGATCAGCACTTGCAAGTTATAGAGGAATGTCATCATTTATTCCATTTGACTTTACATTTAGTGATGATGATAGTGATAAAGTAAAAGAATTAAAGACAGACTTAAAAGCAAAAATTAAAAATAGATTCGAAGAAGTATATGTAAATAAAAATGCTATGAATCAAGACCAATTTGCATTAAGTATATTACCTGATGTAAAAGGAATAATGCAAAATTCAGATAAATATAAAGCAAATGTTAAAAATTATGAAAATAAATACAATAAAAAAGCTAATTTAGATGAACAAGCATCATTAGTATCAAATGCCATTGCAAGATTTGTTGTTGTTGATAAATCAGCAGAAATGACATCACCAGGTCAGCTTATTTATTCAGCTATAGGGCAAGGTATTAACCACTATACACCACTTCAACTTGCAGCATATATTTCAACGATTGCAAATGGTGGAACAAGATATGCACTTCATTTAGTAGATAGTGTTACAGATCCTAATGGAAATGTTGTTGAAAAATTCGAACCAAAAGTATTAGATCATATCGATATAAGTAAATCAACATTAGCCGCAGTTAAAGAAGGTATGAGAAGAGCCAATGATGCTGATGAAGGTACAGCTGCTTCAGTATTTAATTCATTCCCAATACCAACAGCAGGTAAAACAGGTACTGCGGATTATTCAAATGACCAAAGAAATTATGGAAGATCTCCATATGCAACTTATGTCAGCTTTGCTCCAGTTGATAATCCACAAATTGCTTTTGTAGGCGTTATATATGATGGAGGTCACGGATCTTTTACAGCTCCAGTTGCAAAGGCTACTTATGAAGCTTACTTTAAAGATGAAATACTTAAAAAGTATCCAGAGTATGCAAAGAGCTCAGGTTCTTTTAAGAAATATGTAACTGATGCACCAAAAGATAATAGTGCTGAGGCTATGAAAGAGGCAGAGAAAAAAGAAGCCGATAAGAAAAAGGCTGATGAAAAGAAAAAAGAGGATACTAAAAACAAAGATGCAACAAAAAAAGATGTAGATTCTAATAGTAATTAAAGTATATTTTGAATAAATAAATTTAAATAACACTTATGTTATACATAAGTGTTATTTTTTCTTTAAGAAATAAAGTAAAACTACAAATACTTACATTTTAATGATATAATATTAAAAGGACTTTTATTCTAATTTGTAGAATAATGTTTATAGTGACAAAGATTGGTGGAGGGAAACCAATGATGGATGATAGAATAATTATAAAAGGCAACAAAGATGGTCTAAGTGCCGTTATAAATATGAATAAATTCAGCGGTTTTGAAGAAATGCTAGAATTACTTATAGAGAAGCTATCAAAAGGAAAGCGTTTTTATAAAAATTCTACTCTTACAATAAGCACTAATTTAAGCTTGATAAATGAAAAAGAGTTAATACACTTAAAAAATGTCCTATTTGATGAAATAGAGATAAAGGATATTATACTACAAGAAGAACTTATTAAGGATAAAGAAAAAGATAAGAGAACTTTTTCAGGAGTTTATGAGGGGAAAACAAAATTTTTAAGAAAAACAGTAAGAAGTGGTCAGTGTGTAAAGTATAATGGTAATATTGTTATTGTTGGGGATGTTAATAGTGGAGCCGAAGTTATAGTTACTGGTAACATAATTGTTTTAGGCAATATAAAAGGAAATGTTAGTGCTGGATCTAGTGGTAATAGAAAAGCTATAATTGCAGCTTTTAGTCTTCAACCAGAAATATTGAAAATTGCAGATGCTATAGCTTTATCACCAGATTCACAAAAGCCTGAGTATCCTGAAGTTGCAAAAATAAAGGATGGGGCTATAATTGTAGAGCCATACTTACCAAACAAATATATATAATTAAATAAAAATCATGGAGGGATTGTTTAATGGGAGTATCTATTGTAATTACATCAGGAAAAGGTGGAGTAGGTAAAACTACAACAACAGCTAACCTTGGTACTGCATTAGCCGCACTTGGAAAAAGAGTTGTTGTTGTTGACGGAGATACAGGACTAAGAAATTTAGACGTATTAATGGGATTAGAGAATAGAATTGTATACACTATAATAGATGTTATTGAAGGAAGATGTAGATTAAAGCAAGCTTTAATTAAAGATAAAAGATTTCCAAATCTTTGTTTACTTCCAACAGCTCAAACAAAAGATAAAGATGATATAAGCCCACAACAAATGCTTAAAATAATAAAAGAATTAAAAGATGAGTTTGAGTATGTATTAATAGATTCACCTGCTGGTATTGAGCAAGGTTTTGAAAACTCAGTAATAGGAGCTGATAAAGCAGTAGTTGTGGTAAATCCAGAAATAACATCAGTTAGAGATGCAGATAGAGTAATTGGAAAACTTGATGCTAAAGGATTAGAAGACCACTCTGTTATAGTTAATAGATTAAATTTTGCTATGACTCAAAGAGGGGACATGCTTGATGTAAGCGATATAATTGAAACACTTTCAATTGAACTTTTAGGAGTTGTTCCAGATGATAAAGATATAACTGTCTCAACAAATAAAGGTGAACCTATTGTTTTAGAAGAATCAGCAAGAGCTGGTGAAGCTTTCAGAAATATTGCTAAAAGAATAACTGGTGAAACTGTTCCATTTATGAATTTAAATGAAGAACCACAAGGATTCTTTGGGTCTTTAATGAAGTTATTTAAACGTAAATAGGGGGTATTTAGATATGGGGTTCTTTAGTAGTTTAACAAATAGTAAACCTAAACCAAAAGATATAGCTAAAGATAGACTAAAGCTTATACTTATTCACGATAGAGGAAATATTCCAACAGAAACTTTAGAAAAAATAAGATTAGAAATATTGGAAGTTCTTTCAAAGTATATAGAAATAGCTGCGGAAGATGTTGAAATATCAGTTAGCAAAAGTGATATTGAAGAAGGAGAAGCTAGTTCAGCTTTAATAGCTAATATACCTATTAAAAATATAAGAGGACAATAGTTTATCTATCTGATTATTTAGCTTGATGGTATTTAAGGAAAAATATTAGAATATAATAATAGATAAATATAAATATATAAAAAACTGTATACTAATTATGTGTACAGTTTTTTAGTGTTAATACATAAATTTATATATTAAGATTTTATTATTTTTTACTTTAGAGAATGAATTAATATAGAGAATAAATTGATAATGAGATATAATTAAAATACATGTTTTTAGGAGGTGAATACCTTGTTAAGAGGAGATTTGCTATTTGATAAGAGAGAAAGTTCATATAGTAGATATAAGCTTGATTTCAAGAAAATTAGAGATATAGATAAGTTATTACTTTTATCTATGGTTTTACTAGTTTTATTTGGTATATTGAACATATATTTAGCAACAAAAGGAAAAACAGGTGGAACATTATATCCAATGAAACAAACAATATGGTTTATTGTTTCGCTATTAGTACTTTACATATTTATGGCAGTAGATTATAGAGTATTATATAACTATGTGCCTATATTTTACTGGGGTTCGGTAATATTACTTATTGCAACAATGTTCTTAGGTTCAGTTGTAAATGGAGCTAGAGGTTGGATTAAATTAGGTCCAGTTTCGATACAAGCATCTGAAATAGCTAAGTTTGGTATGATACTTATGCTTGCAAGAAAATTAGAAGAAATGGATATGCAAATAAATAATTTGAAAAATTTCTTCACTCTTGTTTTTTATGCAGCTGTACCAGTATTATTTATAGTAATACAACCAGATATGGGAATGACTATGGTTTCATTCTTTATAGTTTTAGGAATATTTTATGTTGCAGGTCTTGATACAAAGGTAATTGGTGGTGGACTTTTAGCTTTAGTTGTTGGAATTCTTATAGTTTGGAATTCAGGTCTTATACAAGACTATCAAAAAACAAGAATTACATCTTTTATGAATCCAGAAGCTAATATGGCTGGTTCTGGATATCACTTAAGTCAATCACTTATAGCTATAGGTTCAGGTGGTGTTTTAGGTAGCAGACCATCGATGACAAATGATGGAACATCAGGATATGCGGCGCAGCATGTTCCAGAAGTTCAAACAGACTTTATATTTTCAGCAATAGCAGAACACTGGGGCTTTATAGGAGTTATCTTCCTATTAACTTTATATGGAATATTGATATTTAGAATGATAGCAATAGCAAGGACCTCAAAAGATATTTTTGGTTCTATAATATGTGTTGGTATAATATCATATTTCTTATTTGCTATATTACAAAATATAGGAATGACAATTGGACTTTTACCTATAACTGGTATAACATTACCTCTTATAAGTTATGGAGGTAGTTCACTTTTAACTACAATTATGTCGATTGGATTAGTTTTAAATGTAGGAATGAGAAGAAAGAAAATAAGATTTTAATTTTAAAATAGAAAGATGGTTTTTGAATATAGTTCAAAAACTATCTTTTTTTATTCATAAAAATATAAAATTAAAATAATAAAAATTTATATAAGAAAACTTGTTTGTATATTTTGAAAATTTTAGAAACTAATTAAAGTAGTAAAAGTTTTTTGTAAAAATATATAAATGAAAGGTTAAATTATAGGTTGGATAATTTATAGATAGAGAAAAATTTTTATATAAATACAGTAGAATTTCGATAGAATTGTTAAGAATTTTATATGGATAAAAAAGGGAAATGAAAATATAATGAAAACGTAATCAAAATTAAACAATTTGAATTTTATATGGAGGGGTTAATATGGTAAAGGTTAAGAAGTTAGTTGCTATGGCAATGGCTACAATGATGATTGGTGGAATACTTACAGGTTGTGGTGGAGATAAAGCAACTGGAGGAGCTGCATCAGGAGAAGGGGATCCAGTAAAAGTAGGAGTTTGTCTATATAAATTTGATGATACTTATATTTCAACAGTTCGTCAAAGCTTAGAAAAAATTCAATCAGAAAATTCAGGAAAAGTTGAATTTGAGTTTGTTGATGGTAAGGGTGACCAAGCAACTCAAAATGATAGTATTGATACATTATTACAAAAAGATGTTGATCTTTTAATGGTTAATTTAGTTGATACAGGAGCTGCACAAGCAGTTATAGATAAAATAAAGGGTGAAGAAGTTCCGGTTGTATTATTTAACAGAGAACCAGCAGCAGATGCTATAAAGTCATATGATAAAGCAATGTTTGTTGGAACAAATGCGAAAGAAGCTGGAGTTTTACAAGGAAAAATACTAGAAAAAGAATGGAAAGCAAATAAAGCTTTAGATAAAAATGGTGATGGAGTAATGCAATATGTAATGTTACAAGGTGAACCTGATAATCCAGAGGCTATAGCTAGAACTGAGTACTCAGTATCAACAATAAAAGATGCTGGAATAAAAGTTAAACAAGTAGCTCACCAAGTTTGTAACTGGGATCAAGCATTAGCTCAAAATGCTATGGAAGCATGGCTTTCAAGATATAATGATGAAATTGAAGTTGTAATTGCAAATAATGATGGTATGGCTCAAGGTGCTATAGCAGCTCTTCAAGCTCAAGGATATAACAATGGAGATGAAAAGAAGACAATTCCAGTAGTTGGAGTTGATGCTACAGCGGCAGCTCAAGATTTAATTTCAAAAAATTTCATGACAGGTTCAGTTCTTCAAGATGCGCCAGCTATGGCAAAAGCACTTTATGAGTGTGGAATAAACTTAGCTGAAGGTAAGAGTGGAATTGAAGGAACTGATTACAAATTTGATGATTCAGGTGTAGCAGTTCGTATTCCATATCAAGAATATACTAACAAGAAATAGTTTGTTATAAAATTCAAAATATATAAGTAAAATTAAGGTTGCACTGCATTAGAGTAATAATGTAGTGCAACTTAAAATAAGCAAAAAAGTAGGTGAAAGCAAGAGTTATGGAAAAATCAAAGTATATATTAGATATGACGAACATATGCAAAAGCTTTCCAGGAGTAAAGGCTTTAGACAATGTACAACTTAAAGTTAGACCAGGTACTGTACATGCTCTAATGGGGGAAAATGGAGCAGGTAAATCAACTTTAATGAAATGTTTATTCGGTGTTTATATAGAAGATGAAGGAAAAATTTTAATAGAAGGGAAAGAATGCAAATTCTCAAACCCAAAACAAGCAATGGAAAATGGTGTATCAATGGTTCACCAAGAATTAAATCAAGTTCTTCAAAGAGATGTAATGGATAATATTTGGCTTGGAAGATATCCGGGAAAAGGTGGCTTTGTAAGTCAAAAAATAATGTATGAAGAAACTAAAAAAATCTTTGATGATTTAGGAATAGATGTAGATCCAAGAGTAAAGATGGCAAAACTTTCAGTATCACAAAGACAAATGGTTGAAATTGCAAAGGCAGCTTCTTATAATGCAAAAATATTAGTTCTTGATGAGCCAACATCATCATTAACTCAAGAAGAAGTTGATCACCTTTTTAAAATAATAAATAAATTAAGAAAAAAAGGATGCGGAATTATTTATATATCTCATAAGATGGAAGAAATACTTAAAATATCTGATGATGTAACAATAATGAGAGATGGAAAATGGATAGATACTATACCAGCTAAAAATTTAACTACAGATAAAATAATAAAGCTTATGGTTGGTCGTGATTTAACACATCGTTTCCCACCAAAAACTAATGAACCAAGTGAAGTTATATTAGAAGTTAAAAATCTAACTGGTACTTATCAACCTTCCGTAGTTGATGCTTCTTTTAAGCTTAGGAAGGGTGAAATTTTAGGGGTAGCAGGACTTGTAGGTTCTAAAAGGACAGAGCTTCTTGAAACAATATTTGGAATCGCTCACCATAATGAAGGAGAAATTATTTTACATGGAAAAAAAGTTAATAACAAAGATTCAAGAACAGCTATAAAAAATGGCTTTGCATTATTAACTGAAGAGCGTAGAGCAACTGGAATCTTTGGAGGACTTGATATAAAGTTTAATGCTACTATTGCTAACATAGATAATTATAGTAAAAGTGGTATGCTTAACAATAAACAAATGTCAGATGATACTAAGTGGGTTATTGACAGTATGAGAGTTAAGACACCTAATCAAAAAACTCAAATTAGAACATTATCAGGTGGAAACCAACAAAAAGTAATTATAGGAAGATGGCTTTTAACTAATCCAGAAATACTTTTATTAGATGAGCCTACTAGGGGGATTGATGTTGGTGCAAAATATGAAATATATCAGTTAATTATAGACTTAGCTAACAAAGGAAAGGGAATAATAGTTGTTTCTTCTGAGATGCCAGAGCTTATTGGTATTTGTGATAGAATACTTGTTATGTCAAATGGAAGAGTAGCTGGAATAGAAGATACAGATAAACTTAATCAAGAAAAAATTATGGAACTTGCAGCTAAGTACATTTAGAGTGGGGTGGAGTTTATGGAGAACGTTAAAAACAGTAATTTTAATAAAGAAAAATTTAAAACCTTTATGGTTAATTATGCCTTATATATAGTACTTGCAATGATGATTGTATTCTTTGTAATAAAGGAACCATCATTCTTATCATTTAAAAATCTTACTAATATTTTAAGCCAAGCATCAACTCGTGGTATTTTAGCACTTGGGGTTGCAGGACTTATAGTATTGCAAGGAACTGATCTTTCAGCTGGACGTATTTTAGGATTCACAGCAATAATTTCAGCTTCTTTATTACAATCTTCAACATATGCAGCAAGGATGTATCCAGACTTACCAATTTTACCATTAGTAGTGCCATTACTTGCCGCAATAGTAATTGGAGGAATATTTGGAGCAATAAATGGTTTTGGAGTGGCCAAGCTTAAAGTACATGCATTTATTATAACACTTGGTACTCAGCTTATTGCATATGGTGCGTCATGTCTTTATATAGATAGACCACCACTAGGAGCTCAACCTGTAGCTAACTTAGATCAAAGGTATGTAAATTTAGTAACTGGTTCATTAAAACTTGGACCAATAGAAATACCTTATTTAATATTTTATTTAGCAATAATTGCTTTAATAATGTGGTTTATTTGGAATAAAACAAAACTTGGTAAAAATATGTTTGCTATAGGTGGAAATCCAGAAGCTGCTGCAGTATCAGGAGTTAACTTAGCTAAAAATATAATGATTATATTTATAATATCAGGTATGCTTTATGGTATTGCAGGATTCTTAGAAGCTGCAAGAGCAGGTTCAACAACTACAAGTACTGGATTCAACTATGAACTTGATGCAATATCAGCATGTGTTGTTGGTGGAGTTTCATTTACAGGTGGAGTAGGAACAATTCCTGGAGTTTTAATAGGAACAGTATTACTTCAAGTTATAAACTATGGATTAAACTTTATAGGAGTTAATGCTTACTGGCAATTTATAATTAGAGGATTAATTATAATAGTTGCAGTTTCACTTGATGTAAGAAAATATTTAGCTAAAAAATAATTGAGGTGTATTGTATGGAAAATGAAAAGGTTATAGATGAAAATTTAGAAAAAGATGTAGAAAAGAAACCAAAACAAAATCTTAGAGATTCAATATATAAAAACATTGATATACCTTTAAAAACTATGGATAAATTTATAACTATATTATTAGTGTTACTTGGATTCGCATTATTTTTAGGAATAGCACTTTAATTTTAAAATTAAGCTATACTACAGTAAATTGTAGTATAGCTTTTTATTTTTAGATTTTATATTGAAGTATTTATGTTATAATGAGATAATCTTAAACGAGGGATAATTTGTATTTTTAAACAATTTATACAAGAAATATGGGGTGGGGTATGAATTTATATAAGGTACTAATAGTTGATGATGAAGAAGAAATTCGTCAAGGTATTATAAAGAAGATTGATTGGGAAACTTATGGATTTAAAATTGTTGGTGATGCTGAAAATGGTGAAGATGCATTAGAAAAAGCTGAAAAACTTCAGCCTGATATTGTAATGACAGATATAAAAATGCCATTTATGAATGGATTAGAACTTGGAGAAAAGTTAAAAGATATAATGCCATCTACTAAAATAATAATATTTTCAGGATCAGATGATTTTGAATATGCTAAAAAAGCAATAAAAATTAATGCTTTAAGTTATGTTTTAAAACCTATAAATTCAATAGAATTAATTGAGGTTTTAAAAAACTTAAAAAAACAAATAGATGAAGAATATGATGAAAAGAAAAATATAGAAAAATTAAATAAATACTATGAAGAAAGCTTGCCATTATTTAAAGAAAAGTTTTTAGTTGGTTCTATAGAAGGAAGAGTCAGATTTAAAACTTGGAAAGAGGAAGCAAAAAATATAGGATTAAACTTTTGTTCAGATTTTTATGTTGTATCTGTTATTCATTGTGATAATTATATTAATGAAGAGTCAGAGAAAATATTTGAGGAAGAGGAGTTTAAATATATATCAATTAAAAATATATGTGATGATAGTATAGAAGAATATTGTGAATATGAAAGTTTTATTTATTCAGGATTAGTAGTTGTAATTGGTAAGCTTAAAAATAAAGATGATGTTTATAAATTTATTAAAGGTATAAATGAAGTATGTAATAGAGCGGAACGTATTATGGATATGAAAGTATCAGCAGGTATTGGGAGTGTATTAAAGGATTTTAATGAAATAAGATTTTCTTATAAAGAAGCAAAAAATGCACTTCATTATAGATTAATACTTGGTACTGGAAAAGGTATTTATATAGAAGATGTTGAGCCTGATAGTGGAGCTAATATTCAATTTGATGAAAATGATGAAAGAATTTTAATAAATACAATAAAAATAAAATCTGCTAAAGATATAGAAGAAATAGTGAATGGATTATTTAAAAAGCTAGAAGAATTACTTTTACCATTTAATCATTACAATATTTATTTAATAGAAATAACTACAGGATTATTAAAACTTGTTAAAGCATATAACTTAAATATAGATGAAGTATTTGGTGAAAATTTTAATTGCTATAATCATTTAGATAAATTTGAATCAATAGAAAGTGTAAAGACTTGGTTTATAGAAAAGTCTATTGCAATAAATAAACTTATAAAGAGAGAAAGAGTTGATTCATCTAAACTTCTTATAGAAAAAGCTAAGCAGTATATACATGATAACTATAGTGATAGTGAAATATCAGTTGAAAAGCTTTGTAAACATTTGCATGTGAGTCCAACTTATTTTTCAACTATTTTTAAGAAAGAGACTAAATATAGTTTTATAAATTATTTAACATCAGTACGTTTAGAACAAGCAGTTAATCTCTTAAACACAACTGATTATAAATCTTATATTATAGCAGAAAAGGTTGGATATCCAGAGGCTAACTATTTTAGCTATGTATTTAAAAAACAATATGGAGTACCTCCATCTAAATATAGAAGTAGGTAGGTACAAAATATGAAGTTTAAAAATTTAAGCTTTAAGAATTTTTATAAAAATAAAAGTTTAAAATATATAATATCTATTTCTTTTACTATTATAACTGTTTTAGCTATAGTGACTTTAGGTCAAGTATTATATATTAAATTTGTAAAAATAAATGAAAATCTTATATCTCAAAGTAATAAGGCTATTGTGAATCAAGTTAATTTAAATCTAGATAGTTACTTAAGAAATATAATGAGAATATCAGATGGAATTTATTATAATGTAATAAAAAAATCTGATTTGGAAGTTGATAATATAGATAAAGAAATGAACTTAATATATGAAACGAACAAAGATTATCTTGTGAGTATGACTCTTTTTTCAAAATATGGAGAAGTAATAAATAGTTATCCACTTAAAGAGTTAAAGAAATCTATAAACACTAGAGAAAATGAATGGTTTATAAATGCAATAAATAAAAAGGAAAATTTACACTTTTCAACACCACATGTACAAAATATTTTTATTGATTCAAGCAATAACTATAGATGGGTTGTATCATTAAGTAGAGCGGTTGAATTAAATTTTGGTGGCGAAATAAGCCAAGGTGTTCTTCTTGTTGATATGAATTTTAGTGGTATTGAACAAATATTTAAAAATATTAATATTAGTAAATCAGGATATGTATATCTTATGGATGGGAAGGGTGAAATAATATATCATCCTAGACAGCAACTTATATATTCTGATTTAATAAGTGAAAACAATAATATTGCAAAAGATTATGAAGACGGAACTATAAAAGAGAACTTTAATGGAGAAAATAGATTAGTCACTTTAAAAACTGTAGGATATACTGGATGGAAAATTGTTGCTGTTACTCCTATGACTGATGTTATAAATAGTTATAGTCATATGAGAATATTTACTATATTTATTCTTTTCTTTGGAATATTAGTTTTAACTATTATAAATATAGTTGTATCATCACGTATTACTAATCCTATAATAAGGCTTGAAAGAAAAGTTAAAAAGTTTGAAGAAGGAATTAGAAATATTGATTTTTCGACAGAAGTTGGATCTTATGAAGTAAAACACCTTGGAAAAGCTATAAATTCTATGGTTAAACAGATGGATTTACTAATGGATAATATAGTTAAAGATCAAGAAATAAAGAGGAAGACCGAATTAGATGCTCTTCAAGCTCAGATAAATCCACACTTTTTATATAATACTTTAGATTCTATAGTATGGATGATAGAAAGTGAAAGATATGATGGTGCAACTACAATGGTTATATCGTTAGCAAGATTTTTTAGAATAAGTTTAAGTAAAGGAAGAAACGTTATAACTTTAAGAGATGAACTTTTACATGTTGAAAATTACTTAACAATACAAAATATACGTTATAAAAATAGATTCAACTATAAGGTTGAAGGAGAAGAGGATATATTAGAGTGTGCAAGTATAAAACTTATAGTACAACCTTTAGTTGAAAATGCAATATATCATGGTATGGAATTTATGGATGGAGACGGTGAAATATTAGTAAAAGCATATAAAAATAATAATAAAATAAGTATAGATGTAATAGATAATGGTCTTGGTATGCCAGAAGAAGTGGTTGAAACTTTACTTAATGGAAATAACAAAAGAAAAGCAAAGGGATCAGGTATAGGTTTAAGAAATGTCAATGAAAGAATAAAATTGTATTTTGGAAATGAATATGGATTAGAAATATTTAGTGAACCTGATGAAGGAACAACTATAAGAATAAATCTTCCGATAATTAATTATAAAGATTATGAAATAAGAGAGGGTAATAAATATGAGGAGAATTAATAGGAAGGTTCTAATTATATTTCTATCAGTATTAGCTATTGTCTTTTCTATAGTTATTTTCAATTATTTAAATTTAGATAATAATAAGGATGATACATTAAAAATTTCTTATATAAGTATGGAAGAGAAAAGTGAAAGTTTAAAGTTTGTAAGTCAAGGAATTGAACAAGCTGAAAAAGATATGAAGGTTAAAGTTAATATATGTACTTTAACTGATGATAATAAAATAGAAAATCAAAGAAAGTTACTAAAAAGAGAAATGAAAAATGGTGCAGATTCTATAATAATAGCACCGATAGATTATAAAGAACTTTCATCTGATATCGAAGCTGTAAATGAGATAATTCCAGTTATATTAATTGATTCTAAAATTCAGTTTGATAAAAAAATTATTACTGTATCAGCTGATAATTATAGTATAGGTAAAAGCTTAGGGGAAGAGATACTTAAAAATGGAAATACTAGAAGTACTATAGGGATAATTGAAAAAGATATTAATTGTAGTAGTTTTGATGAAATTAGGTCTGGCTTTATGGATGAAATGAAATACAGTAAAAATAAATGTATAAATATAAGAGTTGGAAATGACAAAGAAAACTTTTATAGGCAAATAGAGAAATATATAAAAGATAAAAAGGTAAATGTTTTAGTTTCATTTAATGATGATGTTTTAGAAACAATTGCAGAAATTAAAGAAAATATTTATAAAAATGAAGGGGAAAAAATAAAAACTGAAATTTATGGAGTTGGAAGAACTGATAAAATATTAGGGTATGTTGAAAATGAAATAATAGATGGAACTATAGTAAAGAATGAGTTTAATGCTGGATATTTAGCAGTTGAAATTGCAAAAGATAGGGTGAAAAATAAAGGTGAAAATAAGGAAGAGGCAAAAATAGATTTCTTAGTAATAAATAAAAGAAATATGTATTTAGAAAATAATCAGAAATTAATTTTTCCGTTCATTGGTTAAATAAGTTTTTGTGGAGGATGGTATGAAAAGAGGGGTAAAAAAATTATTGTTACTATTATCGTCAATAGCTTTTTCTAGTGCTTTAATTGGATGTAATGAAAAATCTAAGGTTATAAATGATAATTTAAATGAAATAAAATTTGGAGTAAGTGTATATGAAAAATCAGATATATTTATATCAAAAATAGTTGATAACTTAGAAGAAGGTTTAAATACAATAGAGGAAGAAAGTAATTTAGAGATTGATTTGACTGTATTAGATGCAGGAGGAAACCAATATAATCAAAATGAGCAAGTAGATGAATTTATATCACAAGGTGTTGATGTGCTTTGTATAAATTTAGTGGATAGAAGATCAGCTTCATATATAATAAATAAAGCTAAATCTTTTGATATTCCAGTAATATTTTTTAATAGAGAACCAGTTGAAGAAGATATGAATATGTGGGACAAGGTATATTATGTTGGAGCAAAAGCTGAACAGTCAGGAATAATGCAGGCTGATATAGTTCTAGATATTTATGAAGAGGATAATAGAAAAGTAGATAAAAATGGTGATGGGAAAATACAATATTTGATGCTTGAAGGAGAAGCAGGACATCAAGATACTTCTATAAGGACTGAATATTGTATAAAGAGATTAAAAGATAAAGGAGTAAAGGTTGAAAAATTAGATAGTGATGTAGCTAATTGGAATAGAGAACTTGGTATGGAAAAAATGGAAAATTGGATAAAAAAATATAAAAATAATATAGAAGTTGTATTTAGTAATAATGATGCAATGGCACTTGGCGCAATTGATGCAATGAAAAATTTAAATGTTAAAAATATGCCAATAGTTATTGGGGTAGACGGAATTGATGAAGCAATGGAAGAAATAAAAAGAGGAAATATGACAGGTACTGTATTAAGTGATTCAAAAAAGCAAGGAGAAAGTATAGTTGATATAGCTTATGAATTAGCAATAAACGGAGATTCTAAAATTTTAAATAGAAAATACACAAGAGAAGGTCATAGCAAAGTTACAATAGAAAACCTAAATGAATTTATAAATAAGTAATTATAATAAACACATATTGAATTATATAATTTTCATAAAATATATATCTTATAAATATAATTAAATATATAGCAATAGTAGGAGATATAAAATATGGGAGATTATAGGGAGTTATATAGAAGATATTATAGTGAAATTGAATGTGAAGATATGGAGAATGATTATGATGTAGCAAATAATAATATAAAAGTTAAAAGTAAAGGAAGTTATAACTATAAGGGAAGAAATTATAATTACAAAAAAAAGAAAAATAGTATATTAAATGTTATAGCAATTCAAAGTATTGGAGCAATATCTTTAGCATGTTTGGTTTATTCATTAAAGTATCTACCAAATACTGAAGTTAATAAAATATATTCTCAGGCTAAAGAAGTTATCTCTTATAATCAAAATTTTGAAGACTTAGAAGTTATTGAAGTATTTAACACAGTAAAAGAAAAGATAGAAAATGTAAGCTTTTATAATGACTATGAAAAAAAAGATGATAATGTAAGTTTTATTCCACCTTTAATAGGAAATATGGAAAGTTTTGAAGGTGGAATAGTTATAAAGAGTAATACTAAAAAAGATGTGTTTGCAAGTTTAGGTGGAGAAGTAAAAAAGGTTGAAGTAAATGGTGAAAAAGCAAATATAATTATAAATCATAAAAATGGATATGAAACATATTATGAAAATATAACAAGTCCTTTAGTCAAAGAAAAAGATAAAATAGAAGTTGGGGAATGTATAGGAAGCAACACTAGAGTTTCAGATGAAAATTATGAAATTAAATTCAAAGTAAGCTATATGGGCAAATTACAAAATGCACAGGATTATATTGAATTTACAGGGGATAATGCATAGTTAAAATATGGCTAAAGATAATATAAAAAGATCATATACTTTAATGATTATAGAAATTATAGTATTATTACTAGCCATTAGTTTTGAAAGTAGAACTTTAGTTGCTGTTGTTTCTATTTTAATACATGAATTTACACATATATTAGTTGGAAATAAATTAGGATGTAAGCTTTATAATATTAAACTTAGTTTAACAGGTGCTAATGCAGAATTGTCTGATTTAGATGATTTGTTAGATAAAGATAAAATATTACTTTATTTAAGTGGACCAATATCAAACTTAATTATTGGAGTAGTATCTTATATAATTTATAAGTTTACGAGTATACAAGTTTTTGATGTTTTATTTGGAGCTAACTTGTGGCTTTTTATATTTAATTTAATTCCAGCTTACCCTTTAGATGGTGCTAGAATTTTAGAAATTGTAATATCAAAAAAAAGTTCATATTTAAAAAGTAAAAAGATTACGTCAATAATAAGTTATATAGTATCATTTCTTTTAGTATGTTTATTTTTTATTGCATTATATATACATAAGTTAAATATAAGTTTTCTTTTAATAGTGGGATTAATAATTTACTCAACTCTTTTAGAAAAAAAGTGGACAATGTATATAGTTATGGGTGATATTATAAAAAAAAGAAGAAGACTTAAGAAGTACGATTTTATTGAAAATAGATCTGTATCTGTTTTTTATAAAAATGGATTGTTAGATTTAATGAGATTAGTAGATAGGAATAAGTTTAATACATTTTATATATTGGATGAGGAGCTTAAACTTATTTTAATACTTCATGAAGATGAACTTTTAGAGGCGCTTAAAACATACGGAAATATAACTTTAGAAGAATATGATAAAGTGAAAAACTCTCTATAAAATAGAGGGTTTTTTGTTCTTTATAATAAAATAATACTAGTTCATTATAATATATTACAGTTTTATTTAAATAAACCAAATTATGTTACAATATAAAGGAAAAAGTAATTTTGAAATGGGGGAGTATATGCAATTTATAGTGGCACTTATAATTACAATTATAATATTTGGATTATTTTTTATGTATTCAAAATATAAAATGACTAAGTTTATGAAATATGAAATAAATAATCGATGGGGTAAGATACAAAGTATAGAAAAAAGTAAAGTTAACTTTAAGTATGTAAAAAATTATTTTTCTAATAGTAAAAAGGGTTTCTTTATTGATGATATAACTTGGAGTGATTTAGATATGAATGACATGTTTAAATCTATGAATAACACTATGACATCAGTTGGTGAGGAAGTATTATATAATATTTTAAGAAGTCCTTTATTCAATGAGACAAGCTTGAAGAAGAGAGAAGAATTAATTAGTTTTTTCGAAGAAAATGAAAATTTAGCTAAAGAAATTCAATGTAAATTATGGAAATTAGGAAAAAAGAAAAATATGAGTTTATCAGATTATTTTTATGAAGATAAAAAAGAGGTAGTTAATAATAACAGTAAAAATAAATTGATATTATATAATATTTTTTCAGTAAGTCCTATTATATTTGCTATACTTTCAGTATTTAATGGAATTTTTTTAGGAATTATAGTATTAAATATAATTTTAAATATGTATATACATAAGATAACTAAAGACAAGTATGAAAATAGAATTTCAGATTATATTTATATGATTTCTATTGTTAATTGTGCAAAGAAAATATATGATTTAGATTTTAAAGAAATAAATGAAAATTATCCTAATATAAATAATAATTTAAGTAAATTAAAAGGTGTAGCTAAATCAGTATTTGTTGATTCAACTAATGCTACAAGTGATGCATTAGCATTTAATGAAATGCTTAATCTGTTCTTTTTACGTGAAGTTAGAACTTTTGAAAGAATAAATAAAACTTTGTATAAAAATATGGGAGACCTAGAAAAAGTATATGAATATGTAGGAGAAATAGATAGTTTAATAGCAGTAGCATCTTTTAGAACAGCTGTTAATGAATATTGTAGGCCAAGTTTTAAATTAAATGAAAAAAGGGAAATAAAATTTAAAGATATATATCATCCATTAATTAAAGAACCAGTTAAAAATAGTTTTCATATAAATAGATGTATATTAATTACTGGTTCAAATGCATCTGGTAAATCTACATTTTTAAGGACAGTGGCAATTAATTCTTTATTTGCTCAAACTATATATACAGTTTTTGCAAAAGAATATAGTAGTTGTTTTTTAAAATTATATACATCTATGGCTTTAAAGGATGATATGTTAGGCAATGAAAGTTATTATATGGTTGAAAGTAAGTCGTTAAAAAGAATATTGGATAATGTTGATGAGGATATACCTGTTTTATGTTTTGTTGATGAAATATTAAGAGGAACTAACACAATTGAAAGAATTTCAGCATCATCAGAAATATTAAATCATTTAAGCAAGGAAAATTGTATATGTATAGCAGCAACTCATGATATTGAACTTACTTATATATTAGAAAATAATTTTTGTAATTGTCATTTCCAAGAAAAGATTAAAGAAAATAATATTATATTTGATTATAAGTTATACAGTGGACGATCAACTACTAGAAATGCTATTAAAATACTATCTCTTATTGGATATAACAAAAAAATAGTTATAAGAGCTGAAGAGCGTGCAAACTTTTTTATAGAAAATAATTATTGGACAGAAATTGAATAATATAAATTTTAAAAGCAGTTTTTTACTGCTTTTTATTTTAAAAAGAAACACGTAATTTTTAAACAAAAAGCCCAAATTATGTTAATATATAGTATATATGTAATTAAAAGAGGAGGATAATTTTGAAGAAAAGATATTTAATAATATTAATTGCTATAGCGATTATATTTTTAGCACTTTTTGGTGTATATTTAATTAAAAAATATTCTCCAAAATATTATTATAATAGTATTAGAAATTTTGAGTTTGAAAATCAAAAAGAGATATTTATAGATGGAAAAGTAGAGCCTAAGAACAAGAAAGATATATACTTAGAAAAAGATGCTATAGATTATCAATTATTAGTTAAAGATGGAGATAAAGTTAATAGGGGAGATGTTCTTTTTATATATAAAGGAAAGAATAATAAAACAAATAAAGTTTTAGCAGAAATAGATGGTGTAGTAATAATTAATGGTTCTAAAGAAAAAAGCAAGCCTTTTATTACTATAAGGTCAAGGGAAATGTATGTTGATTGTATAGTAAGTGATAAGTATAAAAATAAGTTAAAGAATAATCAAATAGTTAGTATAAAAGTAGGAGGGACAAATATTAGGGTAAAGGGTAAGGTATTTAAGATTCATAATATACCAATGAAATCAACTATGATATCAGAAAATTATGGAGTAAATTTAGATAAAAATTCTACTTATTATAAAGTTGGAATTTCATTTTTTTCAGAATATAAAATTAAAGAAAATACTTATGTACAAATTGTAATTAGCTAATATATTTATATTTCTTATTTTGTTAATCTTTGTTAAATTTTGTTTAACGTTGTTAAAAAGTATGATAATATGTTTTTATTGGGCAATTTAAGTCGTTTTTGTAAGATTTAAATTGGTATCAATAAAATAAATTTTATACTTTTTAGGGGGAAAATATGCAAATAATAAGCTATTTAATTACAGGAGTGCTATTAGCACTAGCAGATTATTTTTTGTTTGAAAAGGACAAAAATATAATTTCTATTATAAAGAAATTATTATGTTACATTGTATTATTTAACATAATTTCTTTAAGTATTATAAAGTTTCTTTTAAATAAACAAAATGTACTTAGATATTCTTTATATAATGGATCATTTTTCTTTAAATATATTATATTTACATTATTATGTGGAATAGTATATTTATTCATTAAAGGAATAATGAATTCAAATGTTGACTTTGAATTATCAAAGGAAAAAATTAATTGGAAAATAAGAACAATAAAAATATTATCAGTTATATTTTTTGGAATAGGTGGATTTTTTGTATTCTTTTCTAATTGGTTCATTGACTATTTTGGAAATATTACACCAGAGCAATTTTTATTTAATTTAAATTCACCACTTAAAGGTACAAGTACTGATATGTACAGAGAAATATTCATGACACCAGTTTTTTCTGTTGTATCATGTATAGTTATATTTTCAGTTATAATAAATTTCCATTATGATATATGGTTAAAAGTTAAAAATAGCAATATAAAAATATTAAGCACAAAAGGATTAAGAATAGTAACTTTTATAGTTTCTATAATTTGTGTTGTTTGTGGAGTTGCATACGGCTCAAAAAAGCTAAGTTTAGATAAGGTTTACAAAGCGTATGTTTCAGATACTTCATATATTAAAGATAATTATGTAGATCCGCGTAATGTAAAGATGTCTTTTCCAGAAAAGAAAAGAAATTTAATTCATATTTATTTAGAATCTGTTGAAAATTCATATTTATCTAAAGAATTAGGCGGAAATATGAAAGTTAATTTAATGCCTGAATTAACTAAATTATCAAAAGAAGGAGTTAGTTTTTCAGAATCAGAAAAATTTGGAGGTCCTTATCAAACATATGGATCAAGTTGGTCAGTTGCATCTATGGTTAATATGAGTATGGGACTTCCATTAAAAATACCTATGGGTGGAAATTCATATGGTAAGTCAGGAAGCTTCTTACCTGGAGCTATTAGTATAGGTGATATTTTAGAAGCACAAGGATATGAGCAAACAATAATGTTTGGTGCAGATGCTGATTTTGGTGGATTAACTACTTTCTTTACTACACATGGTAATTTTAATATTTTTGATCATAAGGCAGCAATTGAAAAGAAATTAATACCAAAAGATTATGATGTTTGGTGGGGATATGAAGATGATAAACTGTACAAGTATGCAAAAGATGAGATAACACGTTTATCAAAAACTGGAAAACCATTTAATTTTACAATGGAAACAGCAGATACACATTTCCCAGATGGATATTTATCAAAAAATGCTAGCAAAAAATATGATTCACAATATGCAAATGTTATTGCATATTCAACAAAAGAAGCTGTTAATTTTGTAAAATGGATTCAAAAGCAACCATTTTATAAAGATACAACAATAGTAATAACAGGTGATCATTTAAGTATGGATAAAAAGTTCTTTAAAGATTTTGATAAATCATATCATAGAACAGTATTTAACTTAATACTTAATCCAGCAACAACTACTAAAAATGTTAAGAATAGAGAGTTTTCACCTGTTGATATGTACCCAACTATTTTAGCTAGTATGGGAGTTCAAATTGAAGGTAATAAATTAGGACTTGGAACAAATTTATTCTCAAATCAAAAAACTTTAATTGAGAGAGATGGACTTGATAATGTAAATAAGGGCTTTGAAGGTAAAAGTAATTTCTTCAATGATACGTTTATTTCAGAAAAGAGAACTAGCGATTTTCAAAATACATTAGTAACTCAAAGAAAGAGTGACAAATAATTTTTAGAGCATCGATATTAATCGATGCTCTTTTGTTTTGCATATTGTCATCTTAAATAAATGCTATAAAGTTGACAATTTTATAATAAAAGGAATATAATTTGTACATTAATAATAAATTGAATTTTATATAGAAAATATAAATTTTTTTTAAGGTGGAATTTTAAAATGAGTAAAGGGATATTTATAACTGGTAATGGAACTGATATTGGTAAAACATTTATAACAGCTTTAATTTTAAAAAAACTTAGAGATAATAATATTAATGCTGGATATTATAAAGCGGCACTTAGTGGTGCTGAAGTTATAAATGATGAACTTATAGCCGGGGATGCAAAATATGTTTGTGATATTTCAAAAATTAATATGAATCCAAATGATTTAGTATCATATATTTATAAAATGGCTGTGTCACCTCATTTAGCAGCTGAAATTGAAAATAATAAAATAGATATTATTAAAATAAAAGATGATTTTAATAAAATAAAAGAAAAGTTTGAGTTTATTACTGTTGAAGGTAGTGGAGGAATAATTTGTCCATTAAGAAGTGATGATGAAGGAACTATTATGTTAGAGGATGTAATAAAAGAATTGAATTTAGATGTTTTGATAGTTGCATCAGCAGAACTTGGAACTATAAATAATACTGTTTTAACATGTGAATATGCAAAGGAAAAGGGGATAAATGTAAAAGGGATAATTTTAAATGGATATGATAAAAATAATTTTTTACATTTAGATAATAAAAAACAAATTGAAAGATTAACCAATATACCTATTATTGCAGAGGTAGAGAACAACGCAGGGTTTTTAAATATGAAACTAAAAAATCTTATAGATTTATATAAGGAGATTTAATATGAATTTAGTTAGTGATGAATTAGTAAAATTAGATTTAGAACATATATGGCATCCATGTTCACAGATGAAGGATTATGAAGAGCTTAAACCTATAATAGTAGACCATGCAAAAGGAGTTTATCTTTATGACATTAACGGTAAGTCTTATGTTGATGTAGTAAGTTCATGGTGGTGTAATCTTTTAGGGCATTGTAACTACAGAATAAATGAAGCTGTAAAAAAACAAATAGATAATTTAGAACATGTTATATTTGCAAACTTTTCTCATAAACCAGCAATAGAATTATGTAATAAACTTTCAAAGGTTGTATCAGAAGGATTAAATAAGTTTTTCTTTACAGATAATGGGTCAGCAGCAATAGAAGTTGCTATGAAAATGAGCTTTCAATATCATTACCAAACAGGGAATAAACAGAAAAAAAGATTTATAGCATTAACGGATGCTTACCATGGAGAAACATTAGGTGCATTGTCAGTAAGTGGAGTAGACTTATACTCTAAAATATATAAACCAATGCTATTAGATATAATAAGAGTTGAAGGTCCAGACTGTTATAGATGTAAGTATGGAAAGTGCAGGGAAAATTGTGGTGCAGAATGTTTTGAGTCAGCAGAAAAAATATTCGAAGAATATGGGGATGAAACTTGTGCATTTTTAATAGAACCTCTTGTACAAGCAGCTGCAGGAATGAAAATATACTCTAAAGAATATTTAAAGAAACTTAGAAAATATTGTGATAAATATAATGTACATTTAATTGCAGATGAAATAGCAACTGGATATGGGAGAACAGGAAAAATGTTTGCATGCAATCATGCTGAAATTTCACCAGATATTATGTGTTTATCAAAGGGGTTAACAGGAGGTTATATGCCTATGGCATTAGCTGTTACAACTGATAAAATTTATAATGCTTTTTATGCAGATTATAATGAAGGAAAAGCATTTATGCATAGTCATACTTATAGTGGAAATCCTTTAGCTTGTTCTGCTGCAATAGAAGTTTTAAATATATTAAATGATGAAAAAGTTATAGATAAAGCACAGGAAAATGCAATATATTTTAATAATTTAATTAAAGAAAAAATATATAGTCATAAAAATGTTGGAGATATTAGAAATATAGGGCTTATAAATGCAATTGAATTAGTTGAAGATAAAAAAAGCAAAAAGTCTTTAGATAGTAAAAATAGATATGGTTATCAAATATATAAAAAGGCATTAGAAAAAGGAGTATTACTTAGACCTTTAGGTGATGTAATATATTTTAATCCACCTCTTATATTAGAAAAGGATGATATGGATTTTATAGTTAATGTATGTTTAGAATGTATAGAAGAAGTTTTAGGAAAATAAAAAATTAAAAATAAAAACTCCGATTGTTTAACGAAATAAATAATTGGAGTTTTATATATTTATAAAAAATTTTTTTAATAATAATTTATAACTTTTATTAAATATAGCTATTAATTTATTAGTAGAACTAAATTTTAATTTATGCTAGAATATAGGGATGTATACAGAAAGATAAGGCAAGAATAACTTAATTAATAATCTGTATATAGAGTAATTATTAGGAGGATGTAATTTAAATGAATAGAATTTCAGATAACATCTTATGCAGAGTTGAAAAGCCAACTAGATATGTTGGTGGAGAACTTAATCAGGTTATTAAAAATCCAGAAGAAGTAGATATAAGATTTGCTTTTTGTTTTCCAGATGTCTATGAAGTAGGAATGTCACACTTAGGAACAAGAATACTTTATCATACTATAAATGCAAGAAAAGATACATATTGCGAAAGAGTATTTGCTCCATGGCCAGACATGGAAGAAGAAATGAGAAAAAATAATGTAGCATTATATGCTTTAGAAACTAAAGATTCTTTAGATAAATTTGATATATTAGGATTTACATTACAATATGAAATGAGTTACACAAATATATTAAATATGCTAGATATGTCAGGAATAACTTTAAGAGCATCAGAAAGAGGAGAAAATGAGCCTATAATTATGGCTGGAGGTCCTTGTGCTTATAATCCAGAGCCTTTATATGACATAGTTGATTTCTTTGAACTTGGTGAAGGTGAAGAAATGATGAATGACGTACTTGATGTATACAAAAAGTACAAAGGCAAAGGTAAGAAAAAAGAGTTTTTAAGAGAAATATCAAAAATAAGAGGTATATACGTGCCTTCATTATATGATGTAACTTACAATGAAGATGGAACGATAAAAGAATTTAAACCAAAATATGATGACGTTCCACAAGTTGTTAAAAAGAGAATAGTAACTGACTTTGATAAGGTTGATTTTCCAATAGAAGATATGATAGTACCTTATACAGAAGTTGTTCACGATAGAATAGTATTAGAAACTGCAAGAGGATGTACAAATGGATGTAGATTCTGTCAAGCAGGTATGATTTATAGACCAGTTAGAGAAAAAACTAGAGAAACTTTATTAGAACAAGCAAGACAATTAGTTAAAACAACTGGTTATCAAGAAATATCACTTTCTTCATTAAGTATATGTGATCACTCAGATATTGAAGGTCTTATACATGGATTAATGGAAGAACATAGTGAGAATAAAGTTGGAGTATCACTTCCTTCAATAAGAGTTGATGCTTTTTCAGTTGACCTTATAAAGGAAATTCAAAAAGTAAGAAAAACAGGTTTAACTTTTGCACCAGAAGCTGGTTCTCAAAGAATGAGAGATGTAATAAATAAAGGATTAACAGAAGAGAGAATACTTGAAGCCACAAAAAGTGCTTTTGAAAATGGTTGGAGTACAATTAAACTTTACTTTATTATAGGACTTCCATATGAAAAAATAGAAGATTGTGAGGCCATTGCTGAACTTGCAGAAAAAATGGTAGAAAAATATTATGAAATACCAAAAGACGTTAGAAAGAAAGGTCTTAGAATTACAGTAAGTACTTCTATACTTGTACCAAAACCATTTACTCCATTCCAATGGGCTCCAATGGAAAGAATGGAAGAAGTAACAGAAAAGATAAAAGCCGTTAAAGGTTCAATAAAATCAAGAGCTATAACATATAACTATCATGCTCAAAAAACTTCATATATGGAAGCTGTATTTGCAAGAGGAGATAGAAAACTTTGTGATGTTTTAATTAAAGCTTTTGAAAAAGGTTGTAAATTTGATGGTTGGTCAGAATACTTTAACTTTGATGCTTGGCTTGAAGCCTTAAAAGAGTGTAATGTTGATGGAGACTTCTATGCTTATAGAGAAAGAAGTTATGATGAAATATTACCATGGGATTTCATTGATATAGGGGTTAATAGATCATATTTAGTTAATGAAAATGAAAAAGCTAAGAGAGTTGAACTTACACAAAACTGTAGAAAAGGATGTACGGGATGTGGAATCAACGTTAACTTTAAAGAAGGGAAGTGTTTTGAAGGTGCGATATCTAATAAAGTTTACTAAAGAAGCAGATATAAAATTTGTAGCTCACTTAGATTTAATGAGAACTATACAAAGAATAATAAGAAGATCTGGTCTTCCAATAGAATATTCAAAAGGATTTAATCCTCATATGACTCTTTCAATAGCACAACCACTTTCAGTTGGAGTGTATTCAGAAGGAGAATACATGGATATAGTTTTAAAGGAAGAACTTGATACAGATGAAGTTTTAAATAAATTAAATGAGAGAACAGCAAGTGGAATTAAATTTTTAAAAGCTATAAAAATTCCACTAATACCAAATGAAAAAAAAGTTCCTCAATCAATGGCACTTGTTGATGGAGCAAGATATACAGTTAAGATTGAATATAATGATACATCAAAGTTCGAAGAAGAGATGAAAAATCTTTTAGAGAAAAAAGAGTGGGTAATGACAAAAAGAACTAAAAAAGGTCAAAGTGAAGTTGATATAAAACCATTAGTTCATGAACTTAAGTATTGGATTAAAGATAATGAAGTTGTATTAAATATATTAATAAGTTCAGGAAGTAGAGTTCATTTATCACCAGACCTTTTGGTTAAACTTATAAAAGAAAATACAAGTAACTGTAATGATGAAGCTTTCGTTCAGATAAAGAGAGAAGAAATGTACTTACTTAAAGATGATATTTTAGTACCTCTTTATAAATGTGTATAGGAAGTGTAAATATGAGAGAAATTTTTATTGAGAGAAGAGAAAATTCTTTAAGAGTTGCTGTAAAAGATAATAAAGAATTAGAAGAATGTTTTATAGAAGAAAAAAGCTCTGAACCTTCCTTTGGTGAAATATACAAAGGAAGAGTTAAAAATATAGTTCCTGCTATAAATTCAATATTTGTTGATTTAGGCTTTGAAAAAGAAGGATATATGTACTTTAGCGAAGAGCTTAAAAAGCAAGGTATAAAAAAAGGTGATGAACTTTTAGTTGAAGTTTTAAAAGAACCTTTAAATGAAAAGGGAGCAAAGGTCACAAATAAATTTAGTATACCAGGGAAATATTTAGTATTTAATTATGGTGAAAGTGGAATATCATTTTCAAAAAGATTTACTGATGAAGTTAAGAAAACTCTTATACTTGCAGAGATTGAAGAAGTTAAAGGTGTCAATATAGTTATTAGAACAGAAGGGGCTAATGTACCTATAGAGATACTTAAAAAAGAAAGAGATAAGCTTAAGTTAATATTAAATGATATGACTAGAAAGCTTAACTTTAGTACAGAAATTTCAAAAGTATATGGAGAAGATGCATTACTTAACAAGGTTTTAAGAGATAATATAACAAAAGGTAATGTAAAAATATATGTTGATAATAAAGAAGATGAATCTTTAGCTAATAACTTTATAGATGGAGAAAAAGATGTAGAAGTTATACTGTATAAAGGCTTTAGAGGATTATTTGATTATTATAATATAGAAAAAGAAATATTAAAGCTTAGACATAATAAAGTTAAATTAAATTGTGGTGGAAATATAGTTATTGAAAAAACAGAAGCTATGTATGTTATTGATGTAAATAGCGGAAAGAATATAAAAGAGAGAAATTTAAATAAAACAATACTTCAAACTAACTTAGAAGCAGCAAAAGAAATAGGAAAGCAAATACTTCTTAGAAACTTAAGCGGAATAATAGTTATTGATTTTATAGATATGAGAGATCCAAAGCAAAGAATTCAAGTTATGAGAGCTATTAAGGATGCTTTAAAAGCTGATAAAGGGAATAGTAAAATATATCCTTTTACAGAACTTGATTTAGTTCAAATAACAAGAAAACGTAGAGGAAAAAGTATTTATGATTCAATAGAAGAGGCATGTCCAAGATGTAAGGGGAGCGGAAATATATTAAAATTATCTTATATAGAAGATTTAATACGAAATGATATATTAAAAGCTGTTGAAGAAAATACTATAGAAAGTTTCTTTATAGAAATTGATAGCAATTATAAAGAGGCAGTAAGTGGAGATATGGTAAATTTCCTTAAAAATATAGATGGGCTTGATAAAGAAATATTCTTAAAGTTTTCTGAGGGAATTGAAGGATATAAGATAGAGCCTATAATATTTAAAAGTCAAAAAAATAATTTAGAGGATTATAAAATAAAAGGAATAGAAAGATATTAATTTTTAAGTTAGAAAAAATTAAATGATTTTATAAAAACTAAATTAAGTATGGTAATTTCTTATAAATTACAAATTAATATTGACAATGACAAATAGGTATGTTAACTTTAATTAGTAAACCGCTCACGATAGGGTTTTTTGTCAAACAAAGAATTATATCTTTGTACCCGTAGTGGCGAGACCGTTATGAGGAGGTGTTTTAATGTACGCAGTAGTATTAACTGGAGGAAAACAATACAGAGTTCAAGAGGGAGACGTATTATTCGTTGAAAAATTAAACGCTGAAGTTGACTCACAAGTTGAATTAACAGAAGTATTAGCTGTTTCTAATGGAGAAACTTTAACAGTTGGAAAGCCAATGGTTGAAGGAGCTAAAGTTGTTGCTAAAGTTGTAGCACAAGGAAAAGCTAAGAAAATCACAGTATTCAAGTATAAGGCTAAGAAGGACTACAGAAGAAAGAATGGTCACAGACAACCTTACACTAAATTAGTTATCGAAAAGATCGAAGCATAGTCAAATGATTAGTGCAAAGATTTTAACAAAAAAAGATAACATAATAGGTTTCATTATAGATAGTCATGCGATGCCAGAAGACAGAGATTTTAATAACGATGTTTTATTGGTTGGAGAAGCTTTTGATATGGTTTGCAACTCAGTTTCAGTCTTATCACAAAGTGTTCTTATAGGTATAGATGAAGTTTTAAAACTTAACTGTACATATGAAATGGCTGATGGATACCTTAAGTTAGACTTAACTGATTTTTCGGAAGAAGAATTAATGCAGTCTCAAGTTTTACTTAAAACTTTCGAGAAGAGTCTAGAAAGTGTAATTTTTAGCTTGGATCAAATGTTTGGAATTAATAAACGTAGAGAATATATAAATTTATTAAAAGAGGAGGTGTAGTGACATGATGATAATGAACCTTCAATTATTTGCCCACAAAAAAGGGGTAGGTAGCTCAAAGAACGGTAGAGATTCTGAGTCAAAAAGACTTGGTGTTAAATCAGCAGACGGAGAATTCGTTTTAGCTGGAAACATCATCGTTAGACAAAGAGGAACTAAAATCCACCCAGGAAACAATGTTGGAAAGGGTAAGGATGATACTCTATTCGCTAAGATCGATGGAGTTGTTAGATTCGAAAGAATGGGAAGAGACAAGAAGAAAGCTTCTGTTTACCCAATGAACGTAGAAGTAATAGCTGAATAATAGTTATTAATATAAAGCACCCATGAATTTGGGTGCTTTTTAAATGTAAAAAAAGATTTTAAAAATACATTTGTAATCTTTTTTTCTTTATATATAGTAGGTTTGTGATATAATTAAGAAAATATTTTATTTGAATAGATTTAATAATTATAATCTATGGAAATAATATTAATAAGAATATTAGAAATTTTATCTATATATTTTTAGAAAGAATAAATTTTCACAAAAGGAGAGGTGAAATTATGAGTATGTTTATAGATAAGGCCAAGGTTTTCATTAAATCTGGTAAAGGTGGAGATGGTAATGTTTCATTCAGAAGAGAGAAATACGTTCCACTTGGTGGACCAGATGGTGGAGATGGTGGTAGAGGCGGAAGTATTATCTTTAGAGTTGATACAGGAATCACTACATTAATGGATTTTAAATATAAAAGAAAATTCGTAGCAGAGCCAGGAGAAAATGGTGGCGGATCAAAATGCTACGGAAAAGATGGAAATGATCTTTATATAAGAGTACCATTAGGTACAATTATAAGAGAAGCTGAAAGTAATAAAATAATATGTGACCTTTCAGAAAAAGATGATGAATATGTTGTTTTAAGAGGTGGAAAAGGTGGTAAAGGAAACTGTAAGTTCTGTACACCTACAAGACAGGCACCAACTTTTGCTGAGCCTGGAATGCCTGGAGAAGAAATGAACATAATTCTAGAACTTAAGTTACTTGCAGATGTTGGACTTTTAGGTTTCCCTAATGTAGGTAAGTCAACATTCTTATCAATGACAACAAAAGCAAAACCAAAGATAGCAAACTATCATTTTACAACACTTAAACCAAATCTTGGAGTTGTTGCAGCAGATGGAGTAGAGCCTTTTGTTATGGCAGATATACCAGGAATTATTGAAGGAGCAAGTGAAGGTGTAGGTCTTGGTCTTGAATTCTTAAGACATATTGAAAGAACAAGATTATTAGTTCACGTTGTAGACCTTTCAGGACTTGAAGGAAGAGATCCTTTTGAAGATTTCTTAAAGATAAACGAAGAACTTAAAAAGTATTCAGTTAAGCTTTGGGATAGACCTCAAATAGTAGTTGCAAACAAAACTGACCTTGTATTTGAAGAAGGTGTATTTGAAGAGTTTGAAAGCAAAGTTAAAGCACTAGGATTTGATAAAGTTTATAAAATGTCAGCAGCAACTAGAGAAGGTGTTGATGAGGTAATTAAAGAATGTGCTAGAATGCTTAAGGAAATTCCTATAACAGGACTTGAAATTTCAGAAGACGAAAGATATGTACCAGATGAGAAGAGATTTACTTATGAGGTTAGAGTTGAAGAAGGCGATGAATTTGATACTTACTATGTATTTGGAAGCTTCGTAGATAGACTTTTAAATGCAGTTAACGTAAATGATGCTGACTCATTAAGATACTTCCATAAAGTATTAAAGAATAAGGGAGTATTAGATAAATTAAGAGAGATGGGAATCAAAGACGGAGACATGGTAAATCTTAACGACTTTGAATTTGAATATATACTATAGGAGGATTTTAGATGTTAATAGGAAAACAAAGAGCTTACTTAAGAGGGTTAGCTAATGATATGCAACCTATATTCCAAATTGGAAAAAATGGAATAGAAGAAACTTTCTTAATTCAAGTAAGAGATGCTTTAGAAAAAAGAGAGCTTATTAAAATAAAAGTTTTAGAAAATAGTGGACTTGAAGCAAGAGAAGCTTCAGATTATATATGTGAAAAGTTAAAATGTGAAGGTGTTCAAGCAATTGGAAGTAAGATAGTTTTATACAAAAGATCATCAAAAAATCCAAAAATAGAAATACCAAGAAAAGCTAAAAACAGAAAATAATGAAGAAATATGGGATTATTGGAGGAACCTTTGATCCTATCCACAATGCTCATCTTTACATAGCTTATGAGGCTAAGAAGAGATTGGACTTAGATAAAATAATATTTATACCAAATGGAAGTCCCCCACACAAGCTAAATAAGAAGGTAACGGGGGCTTCTTTAAGGTATGAAATGGTAAAGGAAGCTATAAAAGATTTTGAGGATTTTGAGGTTTCAGATTATGAAATAGAAAAAGAAGGATTAAGTTACACGTATAAAACCTTAGAGCATTTTAATGAGAATAATGTTGAGTTGTATTTTATAACAGGAGCTGATTGTCTTGTAAACTTAGATAAGTGGAAAAATGTAACTGAAATATTTTCTTTATGTAATTTTGTTGTATTTACAAGACCAGGATTTAAAGAATCAGATTTAAAAAAGGAAAAAGAATTAGCAGAGAAAAAATATAATGGAAAAATTATATTTTTAAATATACTTGATTTAGATATTTCATCAACATATATAAGAAATAGAATAAAAAATGGGGATAGAGTTGACTTTTTTGTACCACAAGTGGTCATGAAAGTTATTGAAAGGGAAAAGCTTTATTGTAAGGAGAAGTAATATGGATTTTAGTTATATTTATGATTACTTAAAGGAAAATTTAAAACCTAAAAGATATATGCACACTTTAGGTGTTGTATCTACAGCTAAAAAATTAGCTGAATTAAACGGTATAGATGAAAATAAAGCAGAAGAAGCTGCACTTTTCCATGATGTTGGAAAAAATTTATCAAAAGAAGAATTATTAAAGATTATAGAAGATAATAATATAGAGTTAACATTAACAGAGAAAAAAACACCAGAGCTTTGGCATGCAATAGTGTCTAGAATAATTGCTAAAGAAAAGTTTAATATAGATGATGAAGAAGTACTTGAGGCTATGAGATGGCACACTACAGGTAAAGAAAATATGAGTAAACTTGAAAAGATTATTTATATTGCAGATATGATTGAACCATCAAGAGTTTATGATGGTGTAGATGAAATTAGAAATAAAGTTTTAGAAAATTTAGATGAAGGTGTTCTTATGGGCATGGAACATACTATAAAATATTTACTAAATAACGGAGCTCTTATTGATATAAATACTATAAAGGCAAGAAATTATTTAGTTATCGAAAAACTTTAATTTTAAGTATATTGGGGGGAACTAAAGTGGCAGATGATAGAAAACCTGTAGATCCGAGAAGAAGAAAAAGGATGACAGAAAGAGATGAAGCTATTAGAAGAAGACGTTCTAATAGGGAGCAGGAATTAAGAAGAAGTAGATCAATTCCTGCAAATGATGCAAGAAGAAGAGTTGAAGATGAGAATGTTTCAAGAAAAAGACCTCAAGGTAAAAAAAGATCACAAGTAAGACCTTCTAAGCAGCCTAAGAAAAAGAAAAAAGGCGTTTTCAAAAAGGTGATAGGAATAATACTTGCAGCAATAATTTTATTAACATTAGTTACTGGTGTTAGAATTGCTATGCTTTTAAATAAAGTAAGTACAGAAAATATAATGGCACCTAATCCAGTACCTATGAATCAAACTGTAAATATTTTAGTTCTTGGATTAGATGTTGGAGATGTTAAAAATCCAAATGATGAATCAATAAAAAGAACAGATACTATGATGCTTATAAATTTCAATCCACAAACTAAAAAAGTAAATGTAGTATCAATACCAAGAGATACTATGATTTATATAAATGGACGTAGGTGGAAGATTAATGCAGCTTATCCTATTGGTGGAGATGATAGAGTAATTAAAGAGGTTGAAGAACTTTTATCAGTAAATGTAAATTATTTGGTTAAAGTTAATTATGCAGCTTTTAGAGATTTTATTAATGCAATTGGTGGAGTTGATATGAAAATAAAATATGACATGAACTACACTGATAAATCTCAAAATTTACGTATAAATTTTAAAAAGGGAACCGAGGAGCATTTGGATGGTAAAAAAGCTGAAGAATTCTTTAGATGGAGAAAGAATAATGATGGAACAGGACTTCCAAATGGAGATATAGATAGAATTAAAAATCAGCATGAATTCTTAGAGCAGGTTGTTAAAAAATGCACAAGTCCAACTATAATATTTAAAATGCCAAAAATACTTAAAGTAATGGAACAAAATATCGAAACAAATATGCCAGGAACTACAATATTTAAGTATGCATTAAAAATGATAACATTAAAGTCTGGAAATATAAATATGACTACTATAAAGGGAAATTCACAAATGATTGATGGACAGTCATACTTTGTATTTGATAAGCAAGCTAATCAACAGCTTATAAATGGATTAAATTCAAATGGAGATAGTGGACCTATATCACCTGCTGATGTAAGAATAAAAGTATTAAATGGAACAAAAATAAGTGGATTAGCAGCAACTTATAAAGTTCAACTTAATCAATTAGGCTACACTAATGTTGATACTGGAAATACTAATCTTGCAAAGCAAAGTGTAGTTATGGTTGATAATGATAATATAAAATCTGAACTTCAAAAGAAGTTTACATCAATAAATAAATTTGAATCAATAGATTCAAGGTATGAAGAACCAGGGTATGATGTTATAGTTTTACTTGGGGAAGATGCTAAAAATTATTAAAGGTTAAACTTAGGAGGACTTAAGGGATAGATGAATACCTTAGAAAAATGTGTTACATCAAAAGATAGTGGTGTAAATATTAGAGACTTTTTAAAAGATGAACTTGGTTTATCTTCAAGACTTATAAGAAGATCAGCAAGAGAAAAAAGAATATTTGTAAATGATAAAGCTGTAAAGATGAGTTTTAATCTTTCAGAAGGTGATAAGGTTAAAATAGATTTAGATAGAGAAGAAAGTCAGGATATAATACCAGAAAAGATGGATTTAGATATTGTTTATGAAGACCAAGATATTTTAGTAATAAACAAAAGACCATTTATGGTAGTTCATCCAACTAAAACATATCAGTCAGGTACTTTGGCAAATGGAGTAATTAATTATTTTAAAGAAACTGGCCAAGGATGTATTGTTAGACTTGTAAGTAGACTTGATATGAATACATCAGGGCTTATTGTAATAGGCAAGAATCAATATGCTCATATGGCTTTATCAAATGATATGAAAGAAAATAAAATGCAAAAGAGATATCTTGCAATAGTTCATGGGAATATGAAGGAAAAGGAAGGTACTATAGACCTTCCTATATATAGACCAGAAAAGGAAGATGGCTTTAGTAGTATAAAGAGAGTTGTTGATGATAGAGGACAACGTAGCATAACTCATTATAAAGTTTTAGAAAGGTTTAAGGGTGGAGACTTAGTTGAATGTCTTTTAGAAACAGGAAGAACACATCAAATTAGAGTTCATTTATCAAGCTTAGGTCATCCTATATATGGAGATTTTCTTTATGGTGATGGAGACAATGAAGTAGAACTTATAAATAGGCAAGCGCTTCATGCTTATGGATTAGATTTTAAATCTCCAAGAAATAAAACACCTTTAAGTCTTAGAGCCAATATGCCAGATGACTTTAAAGAGCTTATAGAGAAAATAAAATAATAATATTTTAGTATTTTATGTATTGAAAGCATTATAATAAATAATTACTTTAAGATTATTTATATTTATTAAAATATTAAATAAAGAATAACACCTAATAAGATATTAATTAATCTTATTAGGTGTTATTTATTTAAAAATTTATTTTTTTCTATTTTTCATATGCCCCCATTTTTTTTCAAAAGCTCTTTTTTTCCTTATTTTTTTTACATGTATAACTCTTGCAATTAACAAAATTACTATAGTTAAAGTAATGATAAAAGGAATCAATATAATTTTATTTCTACTTAAAAGTTCTGTAAATGCTATTTTAGCATTATAATCTCTATTTATACCACTTAATAAATTTACTTTAGTTAATAAATGACCATCAACTAATACATTAGCTGTTGTTATTGTTTCACCAATTTTTAAAGGTTTTCTTTTTATGTTCTTAGGTAATTCGTATTCTAAAGTAGTATTAACTTTATTAAGCTGAGAGTTTGGTGCAGAAACAAAAACATCTCTGTCAATATATACAGGTAAAGTAATATCATTATTTATTTTTATGTTTTCTATAGTTTGATTTTTGCCGTATAACTTAACCTCTGTAAAGTTATTAAAACCATAATCTAAAAGCTTTGCCATGTCCTCGTAATTTTTATTTTTATCTTCAGCCTTCAAAAATGTTGCAACTAAAGAACGATCACCTTTTTTGGCTGATATTACAAATGTATGTCTAGCTACATCAGTATATCCACTTTTTCCAGCAAGAGCATATTTATAAAAATGTTTTGAGTTTTTGTTTATTAAATAGTTATGGTTATTTGCCCACCTTTTTGCTTTATCTAAGTTACTAGGTGGTAGTTCTACTGATATTTGTCTTGATATCTTTACATAATCAGGATTTTTAATAGCTTCCTTTAATATTAAAGCTAAATCATAAGCTGTAGATACATGTTTATCATTTGGTAAACCACTTGGATTTTCAAAATTTGAATCAGTACAACCAAGTTGTTTAGCTTTATCATTCATCATCTTTGCAAAGTTACTAACTGTACCACCGACATGCTCCGCTAAAGTTTCAGCACAGTCATTTCCAGATTCTAACAAAAGACCTGTTAGAAGTGTTTCTACAGTAAATTTTTCGCCTTCTTTTAACCCTATGGAGCTTCCATCAGCAAAAGGTGGATTTTTACCAACTGTAACTATGTCACTTAATTTGGCATTATCTAAAACGACTAATGCTGTTAAAACTTTTGTTGTTGATGCAGGAAATTGCTTTTTATTTGCATCTTTTGAATATAACACCTGACCTGTTTTAGCATCCATAAGAAGTGCTGATTCCGCATTTAATTTTGGCGGATTTTCTTCAGCAGATGCATTAATAGTAAAAATATTAAATAAAACTAATGCTAAAAATAAAAATCTAGTTATAACTTTAAGTGTTTTTTTCATAAATTCTCCTCAATTTTAAATTTATGAGAATATTGTAACAAAAAAAATATGGTTAATCTACAATTTTGGAATAATTTGTTTCGTAAATGTGAATAATTAGAAAAAATGATATTAAGGTGGACTATATGAAGATAGATAAAAGAACTTTAGGGTTAATAAGTTTAGCAGTTATAATAGGTGGAATTTCCTTATTTTCATATATAAATAATGGGAAGGACAATCTTAAAGGCGATGAAAGTTATGAAGAAATGTTTGTAGATGAAGGAAATGAATCGTCAAGTACGGATGAAGAGAAAAGTAAAAGTTCTAACAATACTAAAGAAAATGTAAATACAAATAATAAAGAAGTTTTATTAAAAAATCAAACTATAGCAGTAGATATAAAAGGTGAAGTTATAAACCAAGGAGTTTATTATCTTGAGGAAGGCTGTATTGTTGAGGATTTAATAATAAAGGCTGGTGGAGTAACTAAAAATGCTTCATTAGAATTTGTAAATAGGGCAGAGAAGCTTGAAAATAATAAATGTGTAGTAATTCCAAGTAAAGAGGAAGTAAAGAAAATGAAAGAAGGTAATACTACGATAACCGAGGAGAATAAAGGGAATACAGATAATAATAAAAATATAAGTGAAGCTAATAGTAATTCATTAAATAAAACTAATAGTGACAATAAAAATAGTAAGATAAATATAAATACGGCAAGTATAGATGAACTTGATAATATAAATGGAATTGGACCATCAAAGGCAAAAGCCATAATTGATTATAGAGAGGAAAATGGAAGTTTTAAATCAATTGATGAAATTAAAAATGTAAGTGGTATTGGAGATGGAACGTTTTTAAAAATAAAGGAATCTATTACTGTATAAATTAAATATACCATTAAATTTTGAAATTCTTAAAGTATGATGTAAAATAGTTATATATACCTTTAAGAAAGGGTGGTAAAGTTATGATTAAATTAACAAATTACGCCAAAACTGCAGGCTGAGCAGCTAAAATAGAGCCGGGTGCTCTTTCAAATATTTTAAAAAGTATACCAAAGATGGTAGACGAAAACTTACTAGTAGGAATTGATACATCAGATGATGGAGCTGTATATAAATTGAGTGATGATATAGCACTTATTCAAACATTAGATTTCTTTACTCCAGTTGTTGATGACCCTTATACATTTGGTCAGATTGCTGCAGCAAATTCTTTAAGTGATGTTTATGCAATGGGAGGAGAACCTAAAGTTGCATTAAATATAGTATGTTTCCCAAATTGCTTAGATAGAGAAATACTTGGTGAAATACTTAAAGGCGGAGCCGATAAAGTATTAGAAGCAGGAGCTGTAGTAATTGGTGGTCATTCTGTTCAAGATGATGAACCAAAATATGGACTTTCAGTTTCAGGGGTAGTACACCCAGATAAAATACTTAAAAACTGTGGTTCAAAAGAAGGAGATATATTAATACTTACAAAACCTTTAGGAACAGGTCTTATAAATACAGCTGCAAAGGGAGAAATGGCATCAAAGGAAAGTTTAGATGAAGCTATAAAATGGATGTCACTTCTTAATAAATATGCAGGTGAAGTTATTAGAAAGTATGATATATCAGCTTGTACTGATATAACAGGCTTTGGACTTATAGGTCATGCTTATGAAATGGCTGAAGGTTCTGATATGACATTCTGTATTAATAAAGATAATATACCGTACATAAAAGAAGCTAAAGAATATGCAGATTTTGGACTTGTACCACAAGGAACATATCAAAATAAGTATTATATACAAGACAAATATAAGCTAGAAAATGTAGAAAGATGGCTTGAGGATATTTTATTTGATCCACAAACATCAGGTGGACTTCTTATATCATGCAGTGTAGAAGAAGGAAATAAAATATTAAAAGAATTTAGAGAGAAAGATATAAAGTCTTGGATTATTGGAGAAGTAAAAGAAAAAGAAGAATACAGCATAATAGTAAGATAAAAGTTTATAAATAAAATGGAGGGCTTTTATGAATCTATTAAGAAATTTACCTAAGGTAGATGTTCTTTTAAATGAGGACGAAGTTAAAAAATACATAGAAAAGTTACCTAGGAAGTTAGTAGTAGAAAATCTTAGACGCTCCATAGATATTGTAAGAAAAAAGATTTTAAAAATGGGGGATTATTCTCCCATTTTTTCTTTGAAAAAACAATGTTTAATGGAGTTTAGAGAAATGATAAAAGATATAGAAAATTTAAACTTAAGAAGAGTTATAAATTGTACTGGAACTGTAATACATACAAACCTTGGTAGATCAATTTTATCAAAAAGAAGCATTGAAGCTTTAAATGAAGTTTCTAATAGCTATTCAAATTTAGAATATAATCTTACAAAAGGAAAGCGTGGAAGTAGATACGATAATGTTTTAGATTATATAAAATATTTAACTGGAGCTGAAGATGCTTTAGTAGTAAATAATAATGCAGCAGCAGTTCTTATAACTTTAAATACTGTGTGTAATGGAAGAGAAGGAATAATTTCAAGAGGCGAATTAGTTGAAATAGGAGGATCTTTTAGAGTTCCTGAAATAATGAAATTAAGTGGTGGAATACTTAAAGAAGTTGGTACAACTAATAGAACACATTTAAAAGATTATGAAGATGCAATAAGTGAAGAAACTGGTGCAATAATAAAAGTGCATACATCAAATTATAAAATATTAGGTTTTACAAAGGATGTTGAACCAAAAGAACTTATGATGCTTAAAGAAAAAAACAAAATACCAGTTATTTTAGATTTAGGGAGTGGATTACTTAAAAAAATAGACTTAAAAGGAATAGAAGAAGAAAAAACTGTTTGTGAATATGTTAATGAAGGTGTTGATATAATTACTTTTAGTGGGGATAAACTTCTTGGGGGACCTCAGTGTGGTATAATTATTGGTAAGTCTTTTTGGATAGAAAAAATAAAGAAGAATCAATTAAATAGAGCATTAAGGGTTGATAAGTTTACTTTAGCAGCTTTAGAAGGAACTTTAAAAGATTATATTTTAGAAGATTATTCAAGTATACCAACACTTAAACTTTTAAGTTTAAATTTAGATGAAATTGAAGAAAAGATAAATAAATTAAAAAATAATCTTAAATTTTTAGAACATAAATTTAATATAACAAAGTCAAAAGAAAAATCATTAGTAGGTGGAGGAGCTTTACCTATATTAGAGGTTGATACTTTTGTACTTAATATAGAGAGTAATTTAATAAAAGAAAATAAAATTGAAGAAAAACTTAGAAAAAATATTATACCTATAATTACGAGAGTAAATGGTGGAAAAGTAATTATTGATGGAAGATGCTTAATTAATGATGATATAGAAGTTATAACAGAAGCTTTTAAAAGAATTGAGGAAAGTGTATGAAAACATTAATAGTTGGAACTTGTGGACATATAGACCATGGTAAAACATCACTTATAAAAGCTTTAACTGGAATTGATACAGATAGGCTTAAGGAAGAAAAGAGAAGAGGAATTACAATTGATTTAGGTTTTACTGATTATGAATTACCATCAGGAAATAAAATTGCATTTGTTGATGTACCAGGTCATGAAAAGTTCGTGAGAAATATGATTGCAGGAATTACAGGAGTTTCGGCAGTTTTATTTGTTATTGCAGCTGATGAAGGTGTTAGAGAACAAACAATAGAACATCTTCAAATAATAGAAGGACTTGGAATAAAAAAAGGAATAATAGCATTAACTAAATGTGATATTTGTGATGAAGAAATACAAGATTTATCAATTGAGTATATAAGAGAAGCTTTTAAAGACACAAATCTTTTTAATGTACCGATAGTTAAAGTATCAAGTAAATCAAAGTTTGGAATTGATATGCTTATAAAAGAGCTTGAAAATCTTTTTTTAGATACTTATGAAGATGAAATAGAAAATGATTTTAGAATGGCTGTTGACAGAGTATTTACAGTTAAGGGATTTGGTACTGTTGTTACAGGAACAGCTTTAGAAGGTGAAGTTAAAGAAGGAGATACCATTAAACTTTATCCATCATTAAAAGAAGTTAGAGTTCGTGAAGTTCAAAGCTATGGGAAAAAGATTGAAAAATGTATAAAGGGAAATAGATGTGCATTAAATATTACTAATGTTTCAAAAGATGATATAAAAAGGGGAGAAGTTTTAAGTAGCAATTTAAATTTAGAAACAACTTCCATAATAGATTGTTCTTTTTATAAAATAAGAGAAAAAGAAGTTAAAAAAGGTCAGAGAGTTAGAGTATATAGTGGAACAAAAGAAGTTATAGGGAGATTATATCCTTTAGATTTAGAAAATAAATATATACAATTAAGATTAGAAAATGAAATATTAGTTAAAAAAAATGATTGTTATTACATAAGAAATTACTCACCTATTTATAATTTAGGCGGAGGTAAAGTAATAGAGACAAAAGGTCAAAAGGTTAGAAAAAATATAGATATTTATAAAGAAAAGGTAATACTAAAAGAAAAGGGTACTGTAGAAGAAAGAATATTAGATATATTAAAAAAGGAAAAACTAATTAATATAAGTGATTTAATTAAAAATATTGATTGTAATATAGATGAATTAGATTTTGGGATAAATGAATTAGTAAGAAAAAATTACGCTAAAGTATTAAATTGTAAGGAAAAAATTATAATCTATAACAAGCAATTAGGTATAATATTAGAAGAACTTAAAAATATACTTTTAAACTATCATAAGAAAAATCCATTAGATGATGGAATGTCTAAAGAAGAGTTAAGAAAAAAAATAATAAGAAAAGAGCTTACTATAAATGAGTTTAATGAACTTTTAAATATTATAAAATCTGAAGATGTAGTGAATATAAATAAAGGTACAGTTTCTCTTAAAGGTTTCAAGAAAATATTAGGATTAAATGAAAAAAGATTTAAAGAAGACTTGATTAATGAACTAAATCAAGGATTTGTTACAGTTGATATAAAATATATTAGAGAAAGACATAAAATAAATGATTCATTGTATTTTAAAATATTGAAATTTTTAGAGGATGAGAGAGAAATAGTTATTTTAAATGATGGAGTAATATTAAGTTATAAAATATTTAATATTGGAAAGGGAATAATAAAGAAACATTTAGAAGAAAAAGGTGAAATAACCCTTGCTATGTGTAGAGATATTTTAGATACAAACAGAAAAGTTGCACTAGCTTTCCTTGAAGAATTAGATAAACTTAAAATCACGAAAAGAGTAGAAAATAAACGTGTAATGCTTTAAATATAAAAATTTGAGTGATATAATTAAGAAAAATGAAGTTTTTTGGGGGATTTTGGGGTTAAAATAGGAGGTAATAATAATGTCAAAGAAAATTATAGGATTAGTAATATCAGCTACTTTATTATTTTCGTTAGCTGGATGTGGAAATAAAACAAATGAAATAAATGAATCAACAAATAACACAACAAAGCAAGCTCAAGTTACGGAGAATCAACAAAAGAAATTTGATGGATTACAAGGAGCCTGGATAAAAGATTTTACACATGATGAATTTGTAAAAGAAGGAGATACTTTAATGACTAAAGTTGAGGATTTAACTAAGGAGTTTGGCCTTGACTATAAAAAAGAAGATAAAGTAGATAAAGTTAATGCAGTAACAGCTAATATAAAATCAATATACTTAGATAATAAAAAGCCAGAGGCTAATAAGTTAGAAAGTATGCAATTTGAAGAGCAACTTATTGGAGATGCACAAGATTCAGGAAGATTCCAAATGAAACTTTCTCTTAAGTTTGATGGAGAAGGTGCAATTAAAGATGGAAAATTTAATTTAGGTGATACTTCATTAGCTAAATATGCAGCTATAATGACTGGTGAGCCAGATAGAAATTATGATGAAATAAATAAGAAAATAATGGATATAATTAAAAGTGATAAGACAGAAGGAATAATAGATAATACAATAAATGGATTAGTTGAAGAGTATGCAGTAAGTAAAGATTATATAGTTTATACAATATCAACTAAAATATATAAATTTACTAATAAGTCTGAAGGTCTTAAATAATTAATTCTAGGAGGATTTTTTAATTGAGTAATAGTGAAGAACGTAATATAGAAGTTAAAGTTAAAACTAAACAAAGTAATAAAATAATTGACGATGAAATTGATGAAAATCCATCATTTATAAAAACTTTATTTGCAAGTGTCATAGACCAAGCTATAATATTAGGTGTATCAGCTATAGGTTTATTAATATTTGATATTTTAATTGGATTTATTGGATTTATGGTTAAAGATCCATCAGGAATTCTATTAATTATATTTATAATATTTAATATATTATATAGACCTATATTTGAAAGAGGGAATAGAAGAACTATAGGAAAGAGAATACTAGCTATAGGATAAAATAAAACTTAAATGATAGGAGAGATATAAGTTAGTGAGCAGAAGAGGAAGAGGTAGAGGAAGAGAAATTACAGTTAAAATAAATAAAACTGAGTTTCCATCAGTTGGTGTTGGAATTTTAGATGACACTAAAGTATTAGTAAAAGGAGCTTTCCCAGGAGAAACAGTAAAGGCAAGAGTTAAGAAAAATAGAGAAGCTTATACTGAAGCTAAACTTTTAGAAGTTATAGAAAAAGCACCTTATGAAGTAGAGCCAAAGTGTCCTCATTTTGGAATATGTGGTGGATGTTCATCACAAAATCTTTCTTATGAAAAGCAATTAGAGCTTTTAGGAGAAGAAGTTAAAGACTTATTTGTAAATGCTGATGTTACTACTGGAGAGTATGAGGGAGTAACAGGTAGCGAAAATCAATTTGAGTATAGAAATAAAATGGAATTCACTTTTGGAGATGAGTTTAAAGGTGGAGAACTTTGCCTTGGAATGCATATGAAAAATGCAAGCTTTGGAATAATAACTGTTGATGAGTGTAAGCTTGTTGATGAAGATTTTAGAAAAGTTATAAAGGCAACTGTTGAATATTTTAGAGGAACAGATCTTCCATACTATAGAGTAATGAAGAAAGAAGGATATTTAAGACATTTAGTTATAAGAAAAGCTAAAAATACAGGAGAGCTTTTAGTTAACTTAGTTACAACAACACAAGTTGATTTTGATTTAACAGAATGGGCAGAAATCATTAAAGGATTAGATTTTGATGGAGAGCTTGTATCTCTTCTTCATACAGAAAATAATTCATTTTCTGATGCAGTAATACCAGAGAAAGTTAATCTTATTTACGGAAAAGATTATATAATGGAAGAACTTTTAGGATTAAAGTTTAAAATATCACCATTTTCATTTTTCCAAACTAATACTAAAGGAGCAGCAAGTCTTTATAGTATAGTTAGAGAATTTATGGGTGACTCAGACAATAAAGTTGTATTTGACCTTTATTGTGGAACAGGAACAATAGGTCAAATTGTGGCACCAAAAGCTAAAAAGGTTGTTGGACTTGAGCTTATTGAGGAAGCTGTTGAAGCTGCAAAAGAAAATGCTAAGCTTAATGGTCTTGATAATTGTACATTTATGGCTGGTGATGTTGCAGAAACTATTAAACAAGTTACTGATAAGCCAGATATTATAATATTAGATCCACCAAGAAGTGGAGTAAGCCCTAAAGCTCTTGATTATGTTATAAGATTTGATGCTAAGGAAATTGTTTATGTTTCATGTAATCCTAAGACTTTAGTTAATGATCTTAAAGGTCTCGTTAATGCAGGATATGTAATTGAGAGAACAAGAGTTAAAGATATGTTTCCAAACACACCTCACGGTGAGGTGATTGTTAAACTTACAAAAAAATTGAAATAAACTTCAAAGTAAGTTTATAATTTTTTATTTAAATATTTTAAGTTATGGTTAATGTATATATTCAATATGTGAGAAGTTATTGGAATTAAATTTAAAGAGTTATAAGAATTAAAGTTCTTATAACTCTTTTCTTTATATTAAAAAATATTAAGTAATGTTAAGAAATATAAAAAGTAAAAATATGGTAAAATATATTTAAAATATAGAGATGGAGGAAGTTAAGCAATGAAAAAAAGCTATCGTTGGATATTTTATGTATCAATTGGAATCTTATTTGGAGTGTTTGATGTGTTTTATCAAGATTACACAACAAAGTATTTAACATCAACTTTTAGTTGGCTTATAATAGCTTGGGGAATATGGGTTATTCCATTTACTGTTATAGTTATAAACGAAATTAAAGTTTCTATGTCAAAGTTTCTATCAATTTTCTCTGGTATTTTAACTTGGATAGCAGCTCTTATTTCTTATTATTTTTTTATTCCAATGAGAACAATATTTATTGAACAAGAAGCACTTAAAGAATTTTATATAGGTAATTATAAAGCAGATTATTATTTAAGTAATGTAAAAGCATTATTTTCAAATAGCTTTGAAGGAATTTTTTTGTGGATTATTATAGCTATAATTGGGGGAGTTATTGTTGGGATTTTAATTAATATGTTTTATAACAAATTTAAAGAGGTTAATATTCAAAAAGCTTAAACTATAATTTGAAATTTGCCATTATAATTTTAATTTAATGGTAATTTTTTTTTTTTGCTTTATATGAAATTATATTTTGGAATTTATTCATAATCGTATTAGTTAACATAAACATACAGTTTATGAAACAGATTTTTATTTTAAATTTTTTATAATTTTTGATAACATATAAGTATGTTTTAAAAAGGAAGGAAAGATTAATTTTGGGAATACAAAGTATAAAATCATTAAGGATGTTGGCTATAGGAGTAATAATAGTAAATATAATAGGTAATATATTATATTTTCTTGAGCAAAATGGATATGAATTTACTTACTTAGAGGGAATAAATATTCAAATTATAAATAGAATGACATTATTTACTTTATTGGCATTATTTTTAGCTGTAGCATTTAATAAAACACCTAAATTATCTGAAGAAGATAGCTTTAGAGTAAAAACAAAATTAACTCCATTCATATTTTTAAATATAGTTTTTATTGCTTATATTTTAGTTACGGTACTTATATTTAAGGACAAGCAGTTAATAACATCTTCATTAATTATGGAGGCATCTTATATATGCTTAATAATTTATACAAAGAGAATATACGCAACTATATTTACAGACCATAGACTTAAATGGCAAATGGCCATGGCTGGAGCTGATGAAGATAGCTTATATAGTAGTATACTTTGGAGGTATAAAATTTGGATTTATCCAATAGAAGAAGTTCCTCAAAATAGAAGGGTTTTTAAAGTATATTCAATAATTTATACAGCAGTAGCTATATTTTTTGTATATAAGTTTTTTGATTCTATATTTGTTTTAATTTTTGCAGTAATAATATTTAAAAATATATTTTCAATACTAGAATATTTCTTTGGACTTTATACATCTTTGACAGGAGTGTGTACAGGAATAGAAAGTTTTACAGAAAAGAGTGGAAGACCTTATTATAGAATTTATGCAACTGATTTTAAAAATAAGAGAGAAATAGTATTTGAAATGTATGATACTCCTTATTTTAGTAAGAATAGCAAAATTAAAGTTGTACATGGAGTATTTTCTAAGTATGTAGTAATGGTAAATAATATGCAAGTAAATTATAGATAGTATTTTATTAAAAAGGAGACTTTTTCAGATGTGAAGAAGTCTTTTTTATAATTAATTTTATAAAGTCTCTTTAAATTTTTATAAAAAATTTTATTTAGTTAGATTTTTATATTTAATAATTTAAAATTACTTTTCAATATTTCTGTGTTTTTAGCAATTTCTTTATTATATTTTTCTATAAAAATAATAAAACAAAACAAATACAGAAAAAAAATAATGTAAATAAATTGAAAAAATGTAAAAATAGTTATAAAATATAATTATAAAATAATAAAAAACAGAAAATAAAAGATTTAAATATATTGGAGGGTGAGTATGGGAGAAGAGATTTATGATATAAAGAAAAGTTCAAGAATTACTAGACTTGTAGATAATTTGTTTAAGAAAATGCCGGAAATAGAATCAGACAGGGCTAGACTTCTTACAGAATCTTATAAAATGACAGAAGGGGAACCAATTATAGTAAGAAGGGCTAAAGCATTTTCTCATATATTAAAAAATATTCCTATAATTATTAGGGATTATGAATTAATAGTTGGAAGTGCAACATTATCACCAAGAAGTTGTCAGGTATTTCCTGAATTTTCTTATGAATGGCTTGAAAAAGAATTTGATACAGTTCAATTTAGAAGTGCAGATCCTTTTTATATATCAGAAGAAAATAAAGCTATATTAAGAGATGTATATAAGTATTGGAATGGAAAAACTACAAGTGAATTAGCAACATCATATATGGCAAAAGAAACAATTAATGCTATAAATAATAATATATTTACTCCAGGAAATTATTATTACAATGGAGTTGGACATGTTACTGTAAAATATGAAAAAGTTTTAGAAATAGGGTATGAAGGTCTTATAAGAGAAGTAGAAGAAGAATTAGAAAAATGTAATGTTTCAGATATGGATTATGCTAAAAAGAGTAATTTTTTAAAGGCAGTTATTGAATCATTAAAAGCTGTAATAGAATATGCAAATCGTTATGCAAATATGGCTCGTTGTATGGCAAAACAATGTAATGATACTTTTAGAAGAGACGAACTTTTAAAAATTGCATCAAATTGTGAAAGAGTCCCAGCAAAGGGAGCAAAAAGTTTTTATGAGGCTTGCCAATCTTTTTGGTTTATACAAATGTTATTGCAAATAGAATCAAGTGGACATTCTATATCACCAGGAAGATTTGATCAATATATGTATCCATATTACAAATCAGATATTGAATCAGGAAAAATTACTAAGGAATTTGCTCAAGAATTAATGGATTGCATATGGGTTAAATTAAATGATTTAAATAAAGTAAGAGATGAGGCTTCAGCAGAAGGTTTTGCAGGTTATGGATTATTTCAAAATTTAATAGCAGGTGGTCAAGATGCCAATGGACTAGATGTAACAAATGACTTATCATATATGTCTATTGAGGCATCAATGCATGTAATGTTACCTCAACCATCTTTATCAGTTAGAGTTTGGAATGGGACTCCACATAATTTTTTAATTAAAGCAGCTAAGTTAACACGTACAGGTATAGGACTTCCTGCTTATTATAATGATGAAGTTATTATTCCATCATTACTTAATAGAGGACTTACATTAGAAGATGCTAGAGATTATAACATAATAGGATGTGTTGAACCACAAAAATCAGGAAAAACAGATGGTTGGCATGATGCAGCCTTTTTTAATATGTGTAAGCCATTGGAATTAGTTTTTAGTAATGGATATTTTGATGGTGAGTTAGTTGGGATTGAAACAGGCGATATTAATGATATGAAAACTTTTGAAGAGTTTTATAATGCTTATAAAAAGCAAATGAAATATTGCATTGAATTATTAGTTAATGCAGATAATTCAATAGACGTAGCGCATATGGAGAGATGTCCACTTCCTTATTTATCTAGTATGATTGATGATTGTATAAAAAGAGGAAAATCAGTTCAAGAAGGTGGAGCTATATACAATTTTACAGGACCACAAGGTTTTGGAGTTGCGAATATGGCAGATTCATTGTATGCAATTAAGAAGTTAGTTTTTGATGAAAAGAAAGTAACTTTAAAAGAATATAAAGAAGCTCTTATAAATAATTATGGACAAGGGTTGTCAAAAGAAAATATTGAAAGTATAACAAGAAAAGTTATAGAAAAGTTAGCTTGTGATAATAAAAATATAAATAGTGAAACTATTAAAGAAATAACAAATTCAATTGTTAAAGTCCAAAATAGCAATTATGAAAAATTACTCCATTTAATTAATGATGTACCTAAGTTTGGAAATGATATTAAGGAAGTTGATGCATTTGCAAGAGATGTAGCTTATGTATATACTAAGCCATTACAAGAATATAAAAATCCTCGTGGGGGTAAGTATCAAGCAGGACTTTATCCAGTATCTGCAAATGTTCCACTAGGAGCACAAACAGGAGCAACACCAGATGGTAGATTAGCTTATACTCCAGTTGCAGATGGGGTGTCACCATCAGCTGGAAAAGATATTTTAGGACCAACAGCAGCAGCAAATTCCGTAGCAAGGTTAGATCATGGAATTGCTTCCAATGGAACATTATTTAATCAAAAATTTCATCCATCAGTCTTAGCAGGTAGAACTGGACTTGAAGCTTTCATTAATTTTATTAGGGGATATTTTGATCAAAAAGGTAGTCATATACAATTTAATGTAGTCAGTAGGGAAACATTACTGGAAGCTCAAAAATACCCTGAAAAGTATAAAAGTTTAGTTGTTCGCGTTGCTGGATATAGTGCTCTTTTTACATCTTTATCTAAATCATTGCAAGATGACATTATTAATCGTACAGAACAAAATGGTTTTTAAGAAATGGAATGTTTTAATATGAATTATTTAGATGTTAAAGGAAGAATATTTGATATACAAAAGTTCTCTATTCATGATGGTCCAGGGATTAGAACAATAGTATTTTTAAAAGGGTGTATATTTAGATGTCAGTGGTGTTGTAATCCAGAATCTCAAAACTTTGAAATAGAAAAAATGATTGTAAATGGAGATGTTAAAACTATTGGACAAGATGTAACAGTAAGAGAAGTTTTAAAGAAAATAGAACAAGATAGACCATATTATAAACGTTCTGGTGGAGGTGTAACCTTATCTGGAGGAGAATGTATGTGTCAAAGATTATTTTCAAAAGCATTACTTCATTGTTGTAAAGAAGCTGGAATATCAACAGCAATAGAGACTACAGCAGGTGTTAATAAAGAAATCGTTAAAGATATTATTGAAGAAGTGGATACTGTTTTAATGGATATAAAGCATATTAATGGAGAAAAGCATAAGCAGTTTACAGGAAGAGATAATAAAATTATTTTAGAAAATGCAAATATAATTGCAAATTCATCTTCTAATTTAATTATAAGGGTACCTGTAATTCCATCTTTTAATCATACTAAAGAGGAAATAAGAGAAATAGCAAGATTTGCAAAAGGATTAAATGGTGTAACAAAACTTCATCTTTTGCCTTATCATCGTATGGGGCAGGATAAATATACTGGGCTTAATCGTAAATATATTATGGATGGTATTGATATTTTAAGTAATGAGTATATGAATTTGCTGTTAGAAGTCGTATTAGAAGAAGGTCTTGAAGGGCAAATTGGAGGATAAGTATATATTAAAAAGATTAGATTAATCTAAAATAGTTGAATTTCTTTATTGAATTAAAGAATTGTTTATAGAAAATAAAATTCAAATTAATAAAATCTATATTATTAATTTAATATTATATGTTTATATAAAAAGTTAAGTAAAGAAATTTACTTAGCTTTTTATTTTTATACTGTATTTTAAGTGAATATTAATTATAAAAATAAATATTTGAAATCAATAACGGATAACTTAATGATACAAATTAAAATAATTTTTGACATAAAATTTCACTCAATAAATAAAAAAGGAGAAATTTTATTTAAAAAAACTATTGCAAATAAAAACCAGCATGATATAATGAAATTGAAATAAAAATTCTAAATAATAGATAAATATTTTGAAATTTTATTTCAAAAGGGAGGGAGATTGATGAAAAATATGCAGGTGAATTTAAATAAATTAGATACTGAAAAAAGAAATTGCAATAGTAAAAATATAGACAAGCTATCAACTAGAGAGATTGTAAAGTTAATAAATGAAGAAGATAAAAAAGTGGCACTTGCAGTTCAAGAAGTATTACAAGAAATAGCAAATGCTATTGATTTAATATATACTCAGGTTAAAAAAGGTGGAAGGTTAATTTATATAGGAGCTGGAACTTCTGGAAGACTTGGAGTGTTAGATGCATCAGAATGTCCACCAACATATGGAGTTAGCTTTGACTTAGTAAGAGGATTAATTGCTGGTGGAGAAAGTGCTATGTTTAAAGCAAAAGAAGGTGCAGAAGATTCAAAGGAACTTTGCGTAGAAGATTTAAAAGCAATAGGATTTAATGAAAATGATGCTTTAGTAGGAATTGCAGCATCAGGAAGAACACCATATGTAATAGGTGGACTTGAATATGCAAGGGAAATTGGAGCAAAATCAGTTTCAATATGTTGCGTTAATAATGGAGAAGTTTCTAAGTATTCAGATATAGCAATAGAAGTTATACCTGGTGCAGAGGTTGTTACTGGATCAACTAGAATGAAAGCTGGAACTGCTCAAAAAATGATTTTAAATATGCTTTCAACTGGGGTTATGATAAAATGTGGTAAGGTTTATGAAAATTTAATGATAGATTTAAAACCTACAAATAAGAAATTAGTTGAAAGAGCTAAAGTAATAATAATGGAATCTACAGGATGCGAAAGAGAAACTGCAGAGAAATTTTTTTATAAGTCATCTGAAAACGTTAAACTAGCGATTTTTATGATTCTTTCAGGTTTAGAAGTTGAAGATGCAATAAAAGTACTTGAAGAAAGTGAAGGTAGGATATCAGAAGCATTAGAAAAGATAAAATAGGAGGGGAAATTAATGAGTAATTTAAATATGGAAGAAATAATTTTTGAAATAATAGCAAGTGCAGGAGAGGCAAAAGGTTTAGCTTATGAAGCTTTAGATAAAGCACAAAATGGAGAATATGATAAGGCGGAAGAACTTTTAAAGGAAGCTGATAAAGCATTATTAAGTGTTCATTCAGTTCAAACAAGTTTAATTCAAGAAGAAGCAGCAGGAAGAAAGGTAGAAGTATCATTACTTATGGTTCATGCACAAGATCATCTAATGGCGGCTATTGAATCAAAGACATTAATAGAGGGTATGATAAAACTTCATAAAAAGGTTGATTTAAGATAAAAATGTTAGCTGTAGGATTGATGTCTGGAACATCATTAGATGGAATAGATGCTGCGTTAGTTGAAATTAAAGGTTCAGGTATAAATACAAAGGTTGATCTTTTGGAATTTGAAACTTTTAAAATACCAAGTGAAATAAAAAATGAAATAAAGAAGGCTTGTTTAGAAGATAAATCTTCAGTGGATTTAATTTGTAGTTTAAATTTTAAACTTGGAAATTTATTTGCTGATGCTGTAATCGATATCTTAAATAGAGCTAATATTGATATAGAACAATTAGATTATATAGCATCACATGGACAAACTATATATCATATTCCTAAAGATAGAGAGGGGTTAGTTAAATCAACTCTACAAATAGGAGAAGCAAGTGTTATTGCATATAAAACTAATACACTTGTAATATCAAATTTTAGAGTTATGGATATGGCAGCAAATGGAGAAGGTGCTCCACTTGTACCATATACAGAATATATTTTATACAGCGAAAAAGAAAAAGGAATAGCACTTCAAAATATAGGTGGAATAGGAAATGTTACTGTTTTACCTGAAAGTAATTTAATTGATGATATATTTGCTTTTGATACAGGACCAGGAAATATGGCTATTGATGAAGCTTGTAATATATTATTTGGTATTCCTTATGATAAAGATGGAAAAATAGCATCAAGTGGAGTCGTCAATGATGAAATGTTAAATGAACTCATGAAAATGAAGTATATTCATGAAAAGCCACCAAAGACAACTGGAAGAGAAGATTTTGGACAGAGATTTGTTGAAAAAGTAATAGATAAATACAGTGAATTAAAAAGTGAAGATATAATAGCTACATTAACTATGTTTACTGCAAAATCAATATCTTATAATTATAAAAAGTTTATTATTCCAAATAATAAATTAGAAAAAGTTATTATCGCAGGTGGTGGAGCACACAATAAAACTTTAATTAAATTTATAAAAGAAGAATTAGAGGGTATAGAGGTATTAATACAAGAAGATTTAGGATTTTCATCAGATGCTAAAGAAGCTATAGCATTTGCTGTATTAGGAAATGAAACATTAAATAATAATTTCTCAAATGTTCCATCAGCAACAGGAGCTAATGAGAAGGTAATACTAGGACAAATAACAATGAGTCCAAGAATATTTAATAAAGGAGATGGTAAATATGGCTTTAAGATGTGTAAATAGTAAAAAGTATACTAAGGCAAAAGTTTTTGCAAGTGGTAAAACAGATTATGGAATACCAACTTTTAGCTTTAAAAGTAGTCTAGTAATAATGCTAGGTGCAGTAATTTCAACATTTATTGTTCCATATATACTAAGCTTTATTGGAATAGATTTTAAGCTAGGAGTTATTATTGGAAATGCTACAATTACAAGTTATGCATTAGCTTATTCAAGATATTTTATAGAAACTAATAAGAAATATTGCAAAGGGTTTTGGATTACATATGGAGGATTTGCATTAGCATTTTGTATAATTGCATTCTTCTGGATGTATTTAAATGCTTACATTTAAGTTTATTAAATAAAATTATTAAAATATTAAATTATTAAAAGGTTTTAGGAGGATTTATTATGAAAGTATTATTTGTTTGTTCTCAAGGAATGTCAAGTGCAATAGCGGTAAATGCACTTAAAAAAACAGCAGAAAAATCAGGATTAGAAATGGAAGTTTTAGCTGTTAGCACTCAAGAATTTGAAGAAGAAGTTAAAAATGGATATGATATTGCAATGGTTGCACCGCAAGTTAGACATAGATTTGATTACTTAAAGGAATATGCAGATAGTGCAAATGTTCCATGTGTATTAATTAAACCACAAGCTTATAGCCCACTTGGAGGACCTAAACTTTTAGAACAGGTTAAGGAAACTCTTAAATTATAACTTTTATTTAAGAAAGGGGAGGGAATTATATGTTAGAAAAAATTACTGATTTTTTAGAAAATAAGCTGTCAATGCCAATGGCAAGACTAGCTGAACAAAGGCATTTACGTGCTATTCGTGATGGTATTATAGCAACTCTACCACTTATTATTGTAGGATCATTTTTCTTAATAATTGCATTTCCACCATTACCAGAGTCATGGGGAGTAACACAATTTTTAAAAGAAAACGCAAGTACAATTTTATTACCTTATCGTATGACAATGTACATTATGACCATGTATGCTACATGGGGGATTGGATATAGTCTTGCAAAATCATACAAGCTTGATGGAGTTACAGGCGGAATATTAGCTGCAATAGCATTTATGATGACAATTGTTCCTCAAGTTATTGAAGGTATGGGATTCATGATGCCTATGGGTAACATGGGTGGAGGCGGAATGTTCGTTGGAATAATCGTTTCTATATTTGCAGTAGAGGTTTTAAGGTTTACGACAACAAAGAATTTTAGAATAAAGATGCCAGAACAAGTACCGCCATCAGTTGCAAGATCATTTGAAGCACTTACACCTACTGCAATAGTTATACTATTTATGGGTACTGTAACATATTTCTTAAAATTTGATTGGCATGGATTTATAGCAAAGGTTGTTGACCCATTAGTATCAGCATCAGATACATTGCCAAGTGTTTTATTATTAGTATTCTTAATTACATTATTCTGGTCATTTGGTATTCATGGAGTATCAATTATAGGATCACTTGCTAGACCATTATGGTTACAAATATTAGATCAAAATACTTCAGCAGTAGCAGCAGGACAAGTAGCAACTGGAATAGCAGCTGAGCCATTTTACCAATGGTTTATATGGGTTGGAGGTTCTGGTGCAACAATAGGACTTGTAATACTTATGGCAACAATATGTAAGTCAAAGTATGGTAAGAGCCTTGGAAGAACAGCTTTAGTTCCAGGAATATTTAATATAAACGAACCAGTAATATTTGGAGCACCAATAGTATTAAATCCAATACTTATAATACCATTTGTAATAACTCCAATGGTTTCAGCAATAGTTGCATGGCTTGCTATGAGTTTTGACTTAGTAAATAAAGTTACAGTTACAGCACCATGGACACTTCCAGGACCAATAGGAGCATTTCTTGCAACTGGAGGAGATTGGAGAGCTTCTGTATTAAATATAGTTTGTATAATAATTTCTTTAGTAATTTATTATCCATTTGTAAAAATGTATGATAAAAAATTATTAGCAGAAGAAGATACTGGAGAAGGAAATATAATATAAGAATAATAATGTATTATTAAAAACAATAATGACTATGTAAATGCTCAATGAAGAAATATGAACTCTTCATTGAGCATTATAAATAAATAAATGAATTTTATAAGATTAATTAATGTGTAGTATATGATTAATATTTAATTAAATTAAATTATTTGCTTTATAGAAGCTAAGAAATAAAAAAAGTAGATTTGAGGAGATGTTAGTATGGGAAGACTTGGAATATCAATATATGAAGAAAAAAGCACAGAAAAGGAAATATATGAATACATAGATAAAGCAAAAGAATGTGGGTTTAGTAGAATTTTTTCATGCCTTTTATCAGTTAAAGATAGTAAAGAAAATATAATCAAAAAATTTAAAGATATAAATACTTATGCTAAAAGTAAAGGATTTGAAGTTATAGTTGATGTAAGTCCTAGAGTATTTGATGAACTTGGTATAAGTTATAAAGATTTAAGTTTCTTTAAAGATATTGAAGCTGATGGATTAAGACTTGATATGGGATTTACAGGTCTTGAAGAATCTTTAATGACCTTCAATAAAGAAGGTTTAAAAATTGAAATAAACATGAGCAATAATACAAGCTATATAGATACAATAATGGATTATATGCCAAATAAAGATAATTTAATAGCTTGCCATAATTTCTATCCTCATAGATATAGTGGATTAAACTTTGACCATTTCTTAAAATGTACAGATAGATTTAAAAAATATGGATTAAAAACAGCAGCATTTATAACTAGTCAAAATGAAGGTAGTTTTGGTCCATGGCCTGTAACTGATGGGTTACCAACTTTAGAAGTTCATAGAAATATACCAATAGAAGTACAAGCAAAACATTTAATTGCTATGGGAAATATAGATGATATTATAATTTCAAATTGTTATCCAACAGATAATGAACTTTTGAAGCTTAAAAATATGAGAAAAGATATGGTAACATTTGAGGTTAAGTTAGAAGAGAATTTACCAGAAATAGAAAAGAAAATTTTACTTGAAGAACTACACTTTAATAGAGGGGATTTTTCAGATAATTTAATAAGATCAACAGCAAGTAGAGTAAAATATAAAGGTCATGATTTTAAGATATTTAATCCAAAAGAAGACATTAAAAGAGGAGATATAATAATCGAAAGTAGTGAATATGGTCATTATGCTGGAGAGTTACAAATAGCTAGAAGTGATATGAAAAATAGTGGAAAATCTAATGTAGTTGGAAGAATAAGAGATGAGGAAATATTCTTATTAGATTACATTAAGCCATGGCAAAAATTTACTTTTACTCCTATGGAAAATTCATAAAAGACATCAATTATTAGGCTATGTTTTAAGAAGTATGCAGTTATATATTAAAATCAACATTATTTTAAAACATAGCTAATTATTTAAATATAAAAATTATATAAAACTAATATTACATTAAATATAGCAGAATTAATTAAAGATATAACATTCCAAGCATTTAAAAATTAAGCTGATTTAATATTAAAAAATATAATTTTAAGGGGGAATATTAATGATAAAAAGGAAATTTATTTTATTATCAACGGTATTAGCAGCATTAATGGGTGGACAGACTATATTAGCATCTGCAAGTAATATTAAGGAAGATCCACTTTTTAAGTATGGAACTAATGAACCTATACTTTTACATGGTGAGCAAATCACAGTTCCAACTAAATTTCAAAATAAAAAAGAGGATTTTAGAGCGACATGGTTATCTACTGTAAGTAATATAGATTTTCCTAAAGTAGCTAATGAGTCAGAGTTTAGAGCTGAATTTACAAAGGTAGTAAAAAAGGCAAAAGAATTAGGGTTAAATGCTTTAATATTTCAAGTTAGACCTATGTTAGATGCTTGGTATCAATCATCAATAAATCCATCATCAGAATTTATTGATGGAAAACAAGGGGGAAAATTAAGTTTTGATCCATTAAAAATTGCTATACAATTGGCACATGAGGAAGGATTGGAACTTCATGCTTGGTTTAATCCTTATAGAGTAACAAATAAAGCTACTGATTATAGAAAAAAAGAAGATAAATTAAAAGAATTAGATGATATGAATTTTGCCAAGAAAAATCCTGATTTAGTATATGAATTTGCAAATAAATTATATTTAGATCCAGGTAGACCAGAAGTTTTAGATCATATAGTTAATACAATAGAAGAAGTTCTAAATAATTATGATGTAGATGCAATACATTTTGATGATTATTTTTATCCATACAAAACAACATTTAAAAAAGTATTGGGATATGATGAAAATGGGAAACCAATAGTAGATACAAACAATACTACAATGGCAATGAGAGATAGTGATGTTGATTCTGATACATTTGAAAATTATAATAGAGGTTTTGATAATATTCATAAATGGAGGGAAGATAATATAAATTTACTTATAAAAGAAGTAAAGGAGACTGTTTCTGATTATAATAATAAAACTAAAAATAGTGTTCAATTTGGTGTAAGCCCATTTGGTATTTGGGGACATGCTGAAGAAATTGAAGGCGGTTCACATACACCTACTACATCTACAGCAAGTATAAATGATTATGTAAATACAAGAAAATGGGTAAAAGAAGAAATGCTAGATTATTTAATACCACAAATATACTGGCAATTTAATCAACCAGCAGCACCATATGGGGAGTTAGTTGATTGGTGGAATGAACAGTTTGAAGGAGTTGAAAAGACTCAATTATATGTTGGACATCCAAATTATAAAATAATAGAAAACTCAGCAAAGGATTTTGATAATCCTGATGAAATACCGGCACAATTAAGATTTAATCAGAAATATGACAATGTAAAAGGAAGTGTATTTTTCTCATACAATAAGTTAAATGTAAAAAGTAATACAAAGATGTTAAGTCAATATAGCCTTATAGATCCAAGATTTAATTTGGATAATAAAACTAAAAATGTAGATTTAGTAAATAGAGAAGATGTTAATAAAAAAACTACAGAAACAATAAAAGAATATTATAATATTTCAGCTAAAACTCCAGCAAAACCTTGGCTAGATCATGCAAAAACTTCAGCTGTAAATGGATTAAATGGTAAGAATAAAAATGGAGAAATTAATTTAAGATGGAATGATAAAAATAGTGATACTAGATTTTATCAAGTATATAGAGTAGAAGGTAAAGTAAAGACTATAGATCAAAATAATTTTGATAATGTTATAGCACGTTTTGGTAATGAAAATGGAACAGAGTTTAAAGATAATACAATTGATAGTAAGAAAACTTACACTTATGGAGTGACTATTATAGATAAGGCTGGGAATGAGTCTAATATTAATACATTTACTGTAAATGGTAAAAAATAATTTTTTAAAACATATAAAATGGATTGGTTAAAAAGGAGCAAAAATATGTACTATTTAGGGATAGATGGTGGCGGAACAAAAACACAATTTACAATAATAAATGAAAATATAGAAGTTATTGAATCTATCAAAAAAGGAACATCTCATTTTAAACAAATTGGATTAAATGGAGTAGAAAAAGTTTTAAGAGATGGATTAGATGAAATACTTTGTAAAAGCAATATAAAGTTAGATCAAATAGATGGGATAGGAATCGGAATTGCAGGATATGGTAATATAAAAAAAGATAGAGAAGCAATTGAGAAGGTTATTGAAAAAGTTTTTAAAAACTACAAGTATATATTGAAAAATGATGTTGAAATAGCACTTAATGGAGCTTTAAATGGAGAAGATGGCATAGTAATAGTTTCAGGCACAGGCTCTATAGCATTATCTAAAATAAATAATGAATATAAAAGATGTGGTGGATTTGGATACACTATAGGTGATGAAGGTTCAGCATATTGGATTGGTAGAAAAGTAGTAGAAATATTTTCTAAAGAAGTTGACGGCAGATTGGAAAAAACGTATATATATGAGATAATTAAAAATAAGTTAAATCTATCAAATGACTATAATTTTATTAAGTATATTAATGAAGATATAAAAGCTGATAGATTAGAAATTGCTAAATTTTCAGAGGTTTGTTTTGAAGCTGCAAAACTTGGGGATGAAAATGCAATTAATATATTTAATTTAGCAGCAAAAGAGCTTTCAGAATTAATTAATTTATTAATTAAAGACTTTAAATATAATAATGTTAAAGTATCTTATATTGGTGGAGTATTTAAATCAGAAAAATTTATTTTAGATCCATTAATAAAGTTATTGGATAAAAGGTGTGAATTAATTCCACCTAAATATACTGCAGACATAGGAGCTGCCATACTTGCAATGAAAAATATTGATTAAAGTTAGGAGATAAGAAATGAATTGTTTGTATATTATAAGAGAAGGTATGAAAGATTTTACAGAAGGTGAAAAGAAAATAGGTAAGTATATACTTTCAAATAAAGATGAGGTAATTAATCTTTCTGCACAAGAACTTGCAAGCAAAGTATCTGCATCACCAGCTGGAGTAATTAGATTTTCAAAAAAACTAGGTTTTAAGGGTTTTACTGCCTTAAAAGTTGAACTTGCAAAGGAAAATGAAGATGAAATAATAGATTTTAGTGAATTCATTAGTGAAGATGATGATACAAAAACTATGGTAAAAAAAGCTATACAATCTAATATAAATACATTAGAAAAAACATATAGACTTATAAATGTTAATGTAGTAGAAAAAGCTATAGATGTTATAGCTAAGGCAAAGAGAATATATATTTATGGGGTTGGAGCATCAGGACTTATTGCATTAGATTTTCAGTATAAATTACTTAGAATAAAGAAAGATGTAATATATAGTCATGATTCTCATATACAACTTGCCACCGCATCACATATAGGTAAAGATGATGTAGCAATAGGAATAAGCTACAGTGGTGAAACAAAGGAAATTAATATCGGAATAAATCAGGCTAAAGAAAATGGGGCTAAAACTATAGCTATAACAAAATACAATAGTAGTACATTATCAAAGAATGCAGATATGGTTCTTTATATCCCAAACGAGGAAAGAGAATTAAGACTTGGTGCCATAACATCAAGAATTTCTGCACTAACATTAATTGATATTTTATATCTTGGAATTGCAAAAAGTAATATAGAGGAAACTAAGAGCTATATTACTGAAACTAGGAATGTAATTGAAAAAATAAAATAATTAATAAGAGAATATGTAACTAGCAATTAGCTTTTAAAGATTAATTGCTAGTTTTTTTGATATATAATTAATAATAAGTAAAGTGAAAAAAGAATTTCTGTATTGGAGATGATTTAATGGATAAAGAAAAAAGTAACGTGGATTATAGAAGTTTATTTAATGATTATTATAAGGATAAAAGGTATATTGTTTCTGATATATCTTTTAAAGATAATATTAGTAAATATATTTTTGTTTTAGAATCTCCTCATAATGATGAAGTAAAGAATGGATACCCTGTTGCAGGTAAAAGTGGTATTGATATGGGAAAATTTATGGGGATTGGAGTTAATGAAAGTTTTGGAAAGTATGCAAAAGATAATCCTGATAAGGATATAGTAATTATAAATATATCAAAAGTACCACTTCAAGAAATAAATAATTTGGATGATAAATATAAGACATTATTAAATGGAGTATGTAAACTTATAAGAAGTGGATATAAGACTCTTGGTAAACATAGGGATAAAGATGTAAATATCATAGAAGAAAAATTATTAGAGGATTTTAGGGTTAGATTTAATAATATAAATATGAATAATGAAACTAAAATAATAGTTTGTGGAAAATTTTCTGAAAGTTATTTTGATAAGGTAAGGGATGAATTAAATATAGGTGAAAGTGAAATATTATATGTTCCACATCCTTCAAGGCATCAATGGGATAAACCTAAGGGGGAATTACTTAAGTTAAAGGATATATTTAATGAGAGATAAGTTAATAAGATTTTAGAAGATAGATTAAAATCTACATTTTTTATTTAGACTTAGAATAATTATAAATTCTAAGTCTAAATTTTTAAATATATTCATTTGAAGTTAAAGGGATAAATTTATTAAATAATCCTAATGTCTTTACTGATTTTGAATTAGAATTTAAATTGGTTTCAAAAATAGAAAAAATAAAATAATTATTTACTTCAGTTTTTGTTGTTAAAGCAGCTTCACCTAAAAGAGATACCGCAGAATATTCAAAAATGTTTTTACTATTAAGTTTCATATTATTTCTGCTCCACTCAACAAATTCTTTTTTTGTAGGATTTGTAAATATACTACAAAATAATAATAAAATAATAGATAATAAAAGTATTTTACTAAGTTTTCTCATTAAAAATTTCACCTCTTTATTATTTATATAATATTTATTATTGCCAAAAGTTTATTTAAGAATTCAATTGATATAAATTTATAATACGGAACTTTATAGTAACGATTATATTAAAGTCCAATATAATGTAATGTATTAATAAAACGAGGTTTTGTATTGGGAATAATAAAATGGACAAAATCAAAATTATTAAATAAGGAAGAAAGAAGAAAATTAGAAAAAAATGAGAAAATATTAGAAGAGAATATTAAACTAAAAAAAGAAAAAATATTAATATTAAAGGAAGCTAAAGAAATAGGAGAAAGACTTAGGACATTAGAAAAGATTAATAAGGATCAAGAAAAGAAACTAAATGAAAATATAGCTATAGATTTTTTTGATGATGAAATAGAAAATTTAATAATAAAAAATATATGCAAGGCAAAAAATGAATTGTGTATAGCTGTTGGATGGTTTACTTCAGATAAGATAATTGCAGAGTTAGAGAAATTGAAGGATTCTGGAATAAAAATTAGAATTATAGTTGATGATAATGAGTATAATCTTAATAAAATGAATAATTTAACAAAAGTAAGTAATCAATTAAAATTTGTGAATTTAGGTAATAAAAATCATATGCATCATAAATATTGTATTATAGATGATTTAAAAGTTATAAATGGATCATATAACTGGACTAATAATGCTAGAAATAGTCTAGAAAACATAACTATAATAAAGAGTAGGAAAATAGTAAAAAAGTTTAAAAAGAATTTTGAAGGTATAATTAAAAAGTATTAAATGATTTAAAAAAAGCTCTAAAATAAAGAGCTTTTTTATTTATATTAATTTAATAGTAATCTTATTTTAAGAGATTTTCATCTAATTGATTCAAAATGTAAGTATTATTAAGCCAAAAGCTTTGATTTGTCATATATGTTCCATCAGGTAATTCGTTAGCATCTCTTGAAATATTTCCTACTTCAGTACCATCATTAAATTTATAAGCACTTTTTTGAGCATGAGGTCTTATATGGATAATTTTATTTGATGATTTGTTAGGTAAGTTATTAGTATAAGTTAATTTACCATTCTTATCTATTTTAGGAACAAACTTTACCCCGGATTTTATAATGTTTTTTATATTTTTCCAACCTTCATAAACTGTAGTATTTAAATCATTGTAAGGTATATTCCAAAGTTGAGCTCCTTTTAGGATATATTTATCTCCAAACTTTTTAAAGACTACAAATAAGAATTTTTGTTGATCAAGATAATTAAAAAGATTTGATTCTTCCCAAGTTTCATCAACAAGTTCTTTAAATTTAAATGATGGAAGAGGACTACTTTCAACTATTTTATTATTGATTTCAACACGTAATGCTTTCACCGTTATATTAGCCTTTTCAAATTCTTCAGCTTTGTTGGATTTTATTCCAAGCATTCTATAAGATAAATCAATCCATTGAGCTTTATTATTGTTGTATTTTCTATCAAATAATTTACAAAGATATTCATCTGTTTTTCCAACATGAGAGTTTATTTTTTTTATTATAATTTCTTCAAAAGTGTTATTTTTAAGTTCATTAGCATCCTTTATGATTGGTTCATAAGTTGTTTTATTTGGAACTATAAAATTATTAAGAACATAAGTCATATAAGATGTTTTAAATGAGAATGCTCTAGGTTTAGCTGGAATATCAGAGAATGGTTGTCCACGTCTGTTGGAAGATGTAGCTGATTTTGTAGCTGCACCTAAGTACATAGTATCACCTTCTGAAAGCTCATGGGCTTTACCACATTTGATTTTATTTACTATTATTTCAAAGTCATTTTTTATTACTTCTAAATCTTTTTCTTGTGGTGTAAATAATTTTGCATAATTTATTCTATAATCTAATCTGTTTTTTATATCTTTAGAATATAAATAATAAACTAGTAAAATAAGTTTAGATTTATTCCAAAGATGACTATTTTCAAAATTTTCTTCAACTACTTTAAAATAGTCAATCATAGTTATTATTAAACGTTCTTTAGCTGATAGAGATTTATTTTTATTAATTTTATAAGGCGTAACTTTAAGTTCCACACCTGCCTTATCAAAGTCTGGATTTGAATCACTATTACATTTATAATGGAAAAAGCATTCTTCAATTAACTCTCCTAATCCACCTTTACGTTTTTTATTTTCATGGTTTGTACCATAATCTTCTTTATTTTCAGATATGAAAATTGATTGTTTAGAATCTTCTATTAAAACTTCATTGAATGTTTTTCCTATAAGCTTTTGTGCATATTTTTCTATACTTAAAGGATTAGTTTCATCATATAGATTTAAAGTCATAATAATCTCCTTAATAATATTATTTAAAATATATAATAAATTTTTGATTTAAATTGTAATTATAACCATATTATACTACATAAATATTTTAATATTAAATCTGTTTGATATAGATTGAAATTTGAGAAACAAAAAATAAATTATTACTTGAAAAAAGTATATATTATATAATTTATATTAGGTAATATATAAATAACTTTATCTTTGAATTTATTTATATATTATGTATAATTAATTAATGACAAAAAGACGATTTTAGATAGAGGTGCATATAATGGCAATTAAAAAAACTGTATGTGAACTGTTTGCCGGTGTTGGTGGTTTTCATCTTGGATTAAGTAAAGCGGCAACAGACTGGGAGGTTCTTTGGGCAAATCAATGGGAACCTTCAAGAAAAGTACAACATGCATTTGAATGTTATACAAATCATTTTCCAGAGACAAAAGCAGTTAATGAGGATATAGCGTTAGTAAATGAAAAACCAGAATCCTTTGGTGTGCCAAAGTATAATTTGCTTGTAGGTGGATTTCCATGTCAGGATTATTCAGTAGCATCTACAAAATCAAAGGGAATAGAAGGTAAAAAGGGAGTCCTATGGTGGGAGATAAGAAAATTTTTAGAAAGAGATAAGCCACCATTTGTACTTTTAGAAAATGTTGATAGATTACTTAAATCACCTGCAAGACAAAGAGGAAGAGATTTTGGAGTAATGTTAACTTGTTTTAGGGATTTAGGATACAATGTTGAGTGGAGAGTTATAAATGCAGCAGATTATGGGTTTGCTCAAAGAAGAAGAAGAGTATTCATATTTGCGTACAAACATAATACTAATTACTGCAAGAGTGTTACTCAAGGATTAAATAATGAAGGGTTTATGGAAGCTTATATAAGGGAAACTGGATTCTTTGCAGAACCATTTCCTATAGAAACTATATATAGCGAAGATGAAAAATTACTAAATCAAGATATACTTGAAGTATCAAATTATTTTTCATTTGGTTTTCAAGAGGCAGGGACATTAATAAATGATAGAATTTATACAACTAGATATACTGCTAAAAATCAGGAATCCGTTAAACTTGGAGAAATACTTCAAAAAGATGTAAGCGAAGAGTTTTATTTAGGAGAAGAATTAGGTAGATGGACTTACATGAAAGGTGCTAAGGCCGAACCAAGAACAACAAAAGAAGGATTTGAGTATACTTATAGAGAAGGTGCTGTTGGATTTCCTGATAATCTAGAGTTACCTGCAAGAACGATGCTTACGAGTGAAGCAAGCGTAAATAGAAGTACACATGTTGTAAATGACCCACAAACTAATAGATTAAGAGTTTTAACACCAGTAGAGTGTGAAAGGTTAAATGGTTTTGATGATGAGTGGACTAATACAGGAATGACACAAAAATTTAGATATTTCTGTATGGGGAATGCATTAGTTGTTGGATTAATTGAAAGAATGGGTAAGAAATTAAATAAGATATTTGAATTAGAAGATTAAATATTAAGCACACTAAAGTATTTTTAGTGTGCTTTTGTTATTAAATAATATTAATGTAGATTTTTACATAATTGTGTTAATTATAATCAAGGAAAAGTAAAAATAATTTTTATAATACAAAAATTTGTTATTAAAGTATTAAGTAATATCTATAATAAATTAAACAATATTACTTGGAGGTAATTTAAAATTATGATTAAAAAAATAAAAGATAAAATCATTACATTAATACTTGGAATAACAATTATAATAGCACTTGTATTAAATATAATAATAAATATTGAATTTCTACAGTACAAAGAAAACATAATATTAAAAATAATAAGCATTATATTTATAATAACTACATTTATTACAATGATGACATTTACAAAGAATTTTAAAAAGAAAAAAGATTTATTTAGTGATTATAAAACAAATAAATCAAAGCTCACTAAAGTTGAAAGAATTATTTTTATTGTTATTATATTATTATTTTCAATGTATATAATGATTAAAGGAATAATTTATGTAGGGAATATTGAAAATATAAATATACATATACAATATATTGTTTATATTGTATATGTTCTTGGAATTAGTATTAATCTTCTTAACTGGCTTAAATTTTATAAATACTATGAAATAGCAAAAAGATAGGCAATTAATAGACCTATCTTTTTTATATTAATAAAAAAATTATATTATCCTAAAATTAATGTTAAAATCAATATTAGCGTAAATTTCAAATGTAAACTATTAGTATAAGGAATTCCTAAATTACTAAGAGTACTAACACTTCTATTTGCTTTAAGAGCTAAAGGAAAAGTAACAAAAACCAACAAACAAAGTGGAGGATAAAATCCAATTAAAACATATAGAGTAGTAAGTATATACATTCCAAAAACTAAAAATCTATATAAATAAGTGCTATATTTACTTCCAATCCTAACGCTTAAAGTACCAATGCTTAAATTAGTATCTCTTTTAAAATCTCTCATTTCATTACTTAACATAAGTGCTGGAATAAGAAAAGAAGCAGGAAGAGAAAGAAAAACAGGATAAAAGCTAATATCCTTAGTAAATGGAAGAGAAGCACCAATAACCATTAGAGGTCCCATTGCAATAAATGATACAATAACTCCAAGTCCTTTTCTTTTAAGAACAAAAGGCTCACCAGTATATGCATAAGCAATAAAGATTCCAATAAATCCAATTATTAAAAGCTTATTATTAGTAATTAAAACTAAATAAAGTCCTATAAGTGAAGATAAAATAAAACAAGACATTGCCCATAAAAATACATATATATCAAAGTATGATCTTGATACTCCTAAAAATTTAATTTTTCTATTACTTGGTCTATAATATCTAAAACTTCCTTCAAAATAATCATTAACAAGATTTGCTCCAGATTGAGCTAAAAGTCCAGCAATTGTTATTAAAAATATTAATAAAATATCATGTGGATTTTTAATATTTAAAGCACCTAATTTATAAGCAGCAACAATACCAAGTGTTGTTGATCCAATAGCAAGAGTTAAAGAAAATGGACGAAAAGCCTTCCATGAATCTTTTAAAAACTTAACTATATATTCTTTTGTAAACATAAATCACCTCATAAATTAAATTTAAGACTATTTTTATAATATAGGTTTATTAAGCTTTATAGTTAATTAAAAAATTTATACTTTATATATAAGTTGAATAATAGAAAATATAGTTAAATTTTTAGCATAATGTAAAACGTTTTCTAATACCAATAAATTAAGGTGATATTAATTTATAAAGGAGTTTTAATTTTGAATATTAAAAAGGAAAATATGTATCAGTTAGAGGGGAGAGTACCACTGTGTGATGCTATTCCTCTTGGTATGCAGCATGTACTTGCAATGTATGCTGGAAACTTAGCACCTTTATTAGTTGTTTCAGGTGCACTTAATATGGATGTAGGAGTTAAAGTAACTTTACTACAAAACGCAATGTTTGTTGCAGGACTTATAACATTAATTCAACTTTATCCAATTTGGAAAATAGGTTCAGGATTACCTGTTGTTATGGGAACAAGCTCTGGATTTATACCAGTAAGTTTAGGTGTTGGAACTCAGTTTGGTTATGGGGCAATTATGGGAGCATCTTTAATTGGTGCTATAATGGAGTTTTTCTTAGGATTTATAATAAAACCTTTAAGAAAAATATTACCTCATGCGGTTACTGGAACTGTTGTATTAATTCTTGGAATTTCATTAATAAATGTAGGAATACAATTTGTTGGTGGAGGAGTTGGAACTCAAGGAGATCCAGCATTTGGTTCAATTAGAAATATAACAATTTCACTTATTGTATTTTTAGTAATAATTATATTAAAACAATTTTCAAAAGGATTTTTAAGTATTTCAGCAATATTAATTGGTATTGCTGTAGGTTATGTTATAACTATATGTTTAGGAATGGTAGATTTTACTCCAATTAAGGAAGCAGCATGGTTTTCTATACCAAAACCTATTTTTATGATTGAAGGTTTAGAGTATAGTTTCCACATTGAAGCTATTATTCCATTTATATTAGTATACTTAGCAACTACTGTTGAAACTATAGGAGATAATACAGGAATTGCAATGGGAGGTCTTGGCAGAGATATTACAGATAAGGAACTTCAAGGTGCTGTGCATGCTGATGGTTTTGGTAGTGCGTTTGCAACTCTTTTTGGAGTAATGCCTAATACATCTTTTAGTCAAAATGTTGGGTTAATAGCTATTACAAAAATAGTTAACAGATTTGTATTAATGACTGGTGCAGTATTTTTAATGTTGTGTGCGTTTATACCAAAGCTTGGTGCTATAGTTGCATCAATACCAAATAGTGTTTTGGGTGGAGCTGTAATATTAATGTTTGCAATGATTAGTATTAGTGGTCTTAATCTTTTAATGGAAGATGGAAAAATTTCAGAGAGAACTGGATTAATAGTTGCTGCATCTTGCGCAATTGGTCTTGGTCTTAGCAGTTGTCCTGAAGTTATGCAACATTTACCACAATGGTTCCAAAATATGTTCAGTCAAGCTATAGTTGGTGGATTTGTAACTGCAACTATACTTAATTTAATATTACCTAAGGAACTAAATAATAAAGTATTAAAGGAAAGTAAAAAGAGTTAAGTGTATAGATTATAATTAAATCAATCAGAGTTATTAAATTTATTTAAAAATTACTTTAATAAGTTTAGTTTTAATGAGAGTATTTTAAAAATTAAGTATAAAAATTATAATTATTAAAAATAAAAAACACCTAATAAGACTTATAAATCTTATTAGGTGTTTTATTTTGAGTAGTTATATTGAATAAGTTAAAAATGCATTTTATAAATTAGAATTATGGTGAACTGGAGTTTGAGCAGTTGTTGCTTTTAATAAATCACCATTTAATTTTCTAACTTCTTTTAATGAATAATCAGACATATCTTTGCAGTGGTCAGTCATATAATTTTCTGCTTTTTTGTGGCTTCTCTTGTAAAGTTTAAGAGCTTCTTTATCACTATGCTTTAAAGAGTTATTTAATTTATCTTGTATAGCAGCTAATTGAGGTTTAGTGTATTTCTTCATGTATTCAGCATAGTAAGGTGTAGTTAAAGCTCCAGTTGTTCTATAAGTCCAATAAGCTGAATTAGTATCAGGTGTATCTGTTCCTTCTCTATATTGTTTTGGTGTTTGATTTATTCCTGAATAGAAAGGTACAAATACGCTAGTTTCAGGAACACCAAGAGATATCCAATGTACACAACCTATATCACTTGGAAGATTTGGTCTACATTGTAATATATGAGATTCCATTGTAAAAGCAACATTTATAGGTCTATATTTTCCTTTATATTCTCCATAAGGATCATATTGAGTTCCATTAAAGTGAGATCTTAAAACTGTACTAACATCAGATACAGATATTTTTTTATCTGGTTTTAAGAACATTTTAAAATTTTTATCAGTTATGTTTTGTTTTAAAGAAGGTGTTAAAATTCTTTGACCATCCCATATTCTTGGATTATTATACTGAGCATCTTCTGCATTTTCTGTTCCAAAAGCTTTTTTAAAGCTAAAGTATTTATCTGTTTTAGGGTTATATAATCCATTTTTTTCTGAAAATTTAATTAAATCTTTTGAACCCATATAATTTTTTGTATCTTTTAAATTAACCTTATCAATGCATAATTTATTTGGTATTACTGCATATTCTGAATCAGGTACTTTAGTTGCAACCCAATGATGTCCAGAACCTATTTCCATATACCAAATTTCATTTTTATCAGAAAATATTACTCCATTAACTTCAGCGGAGCCTTTCTTTTCAACTATTTTTCCAAGCCTTTCAACACCATCTCTTGCATTTTTTATGTATGGTAATATAACGGTAACCATTGAATCTTCACCGATTCCGTTTTTTACTAAAGGATCTGCTTTAAGTGCTTTGTCATTTGCAGTTGCACTTTCAGTTGCACTCATTGCAACACCATATTGATTTATTCCTGCTTCTTCATACTCTCCATCTTTTTTTGTCCATTCAGGAGTAGCAGTATATTTATAGCTTGTTTTTGGGAGAGTATATGTAAATCCATTTCCTTTAGATTTATATACCTCATTTTTGTGTGTAGTTCTCTTGTGATGTACTACAAATCTCTTATCCCAAGCAGTTTTAGCATCTTCATTACGTGCTATAATCGTTGAACCATCAGTAGTAGCGGATTTACCAACAACTACTGTAGTACAGGCAAATGCATTAGTAACTAAAGCTAAGTAAGCTACTAAAGTGAAACAAGAGTACTTAATTAATTTTTTAAATGACATAAAATCACTCCTTATCTTTTGTATACGTTTACCTATTAAATTTTAGGAGTTTGAATTTTAAAATTCAATTGGATAAGGTGTTTTTTTACAAAGTTAACTTAAAGATAATATTATTAATAATATTATCAATAATATAAAAAATAAGACTCAATTTTAAATTGAGTCTTATTTTTCTGTATCTGTATCAGGTACATATTCTAAAAGATCCCCGGGTTGACAGTCTAATATTTTACATAAAGCATCAAGTGTTGTAAATCTAAAAGCTTTTGCTTTTTGATTTTTAAAGTTTGATACATTAGCCATTGTCATATCTAATCTTTGGGATAACTCTGTTAAAGACATTTTTCTTTTTGCCATCATTACATCTAAATTAACAACTATCATTTTTACACCCCTAACTTAAAATGTTAAATCATTTTCTTCTTTTATTTCAGCTGCCTTTTTAAATATATTAGACATAACAAATGCAAGGAAGCCAAGTGTAATTGAGATAAAAGGAACTATAAATAGTGGGATTATAGTTAATGCATAAAGAAAAATATTATATGTAAAATATAAAAATAAGTTAACTAAAAGAAAAATAAATACTTCTAAAAATGCAAGTATTCCAATAGTTTTAAAGTGATTTGAAATTTTTATTGTAAATGGATTTTCACTAGAAAGTAATTTACAAATTGATTTTAGTTTAAATAGTGAAATTAAGTAAGGTATAGCACATGTATAAATACAACCTGATATAACAAAGGCTAAATCAGAAGGTGATTCAACTTGCAAAGTTTTAAAAAATGCTGTCATAACTAATGGTGCACAAACAAGAGCAATTATTGTTAAGACAATTCCTGCAAGAACAAATCCATTTAATAATTTTGAACTTATAGTTTTTATCATAAGATTACCTCTCTTTTATTTAAGTTTTAATAAATATATTTTATTTCTAAAATTCAATTGTGTCAATAAAAATTTATCGTTATTCTTTATATAATTATTGTATTTATACAAATTTATTTAAAAATAAAAATTATAGTATTATATGAATTATAAATTATAAAATGAGAAATACTAAATTAAATGAGAAATATTAGAAATAAATAAATTTAGTGAGAGGATTAAATATGAATAGTAATTTAAATGATAAAATTCCTGTATATTTAGAGAGTGAATCTGATATGTTAAGTAAATTTTATTCGCTAGAAGATTATAATCTTTCTAATGAGTTAGAAGAATATATTATAAAAGAAGTAAACAGAAAATATAAAAATGAAAAAATAAAAATATATGTTGAATTTAAAGAAGAAGGTAATGTTGAAAAATTTAAAAAAGCAATCTATAACACTTTTATCAAAAAGATGAAATCAGTAGAACATGATATAAGAAAAAATAATATTGTATCTTTAGTTGAACTTATAATTGGAATTATACTTGGAGTATTAGTTTATATGTTGTCAGGAATAAATAATGGTTTATCTCAGCTTGTATCTATTGCATGTTGGGTTTTTATTTGGTACTCTGTTGAAACTTATTTTTTCGTAAATAGAGAATTAAAATTAGAGAAGATTCGCTATAATCAAATAATTATAGCTGAAATCACGACTGAAGTTAAAATATGAGTATAAAAGATAGTGTTTTATTTAAGAAAAAAGAGTTAAGACAGTTTTGTATTTTAAGATTTATTTTTGGCATTAGTTATAGTTTTATGATTCCAATAATACCTTTATATTTTGATTCAATAGGAGTTAGTACAGTAGTCATAGGAACATTTATGTCTCTTTATGGAGTTAGTAAGGCGTTAGCGCAAATGCCTTTTGGATTAGTATCAGATGCAATAGGAGATAAGTTACTTTTAATAATAGCCTTATCATTAATGATATTTGTTCCATTTTCTTATACTATAGCTTCTAATAATTTCTTAGCTTGCTCTATTTATGTTATTCAAGGAGCTGTTCTTGGAATGGCAGCACCTGCAACTTTTTCAATATTATCAAGATCATTAGATAAAGAAAAGAGAGGGGAATGTACAGGATTTGCATCTGCAGTTTTTACTCTTGGAGGAGGTATTGGAGCTGCAATTGGAGGATTTGTTGTTGCGAAATTTAATAATTATAATTTAGTATTTTATATGGCTTCAATAGGAGTTTTATTAACAGTAATATTTACTATTTTTAAAATTGAAAAGTCAGAAGTAGCAAAAAAGAAAAAGGATAAATCAATAAATCCAATAGAAAGAATAAAAACTATAATAAATGATATAAAAGAAAGTAAATTAGGGTGTAAAATTTTACTTTTAGGAGTTATAGCATTTTTAGGAGATTTTATATATGGATGTGTAGTATCAATATTTCCTTTCTATGGTCAAGATGTACTTGGAGCATCAGCTGGATATACTTCTATGATAATATCAATATATTTATTTATATTTGGATTTGGAGCTCCAGTAGGTGGATATATAAGTGATAAGATAGGAAACAAAAGACAACTGTTTATTTCTTTTATAGTTATGAATTTATCTCTTTTAGGATTATCAATTTTTAGAAGTATACCTATGTTTACATTAATTATAATAATATATTTTTTGGGAGCTACATTTTTAAATGCTGCACTTCAAAGCTTGCTTTCAGAATTTGGAGAAAATGAAAATATAAAAGGAATAGTATTTGGATTTGTTGGAGCTTCAGAAGCAACTGGATATGCAATAAGCCCAATAGTATCAGCATTTATTTATAACTTTAATAAATCATGGTTATTTATTGGGGTATTAATTGTTTCAGTTATAATTTCTATAATATATTTATTGTTGTGTAAAAAAGCTTGCATAACAAATGATAATTGCAACAGGAATAAGTGTTTAAAAAATAAATAATATTTTTAAAAGTTAAATTATATTAATAAAAATTACGAATAATAAAAAGTTTTAAAAATATAAAATTCGTGTTATAATACGTATGTAAAAGAAAAAAACTCGTATATCATCGGTAATATGGACCGAAAGTTTCTACCTGCTAACCGTAAAATAGCAGACTACGAGGGCTCCTTATAGTATATACACGATAAAAATGAAATGTATATACCAAAAAGCAGCACCTCATGGATTAACGAGGTGTTGTTTTTTTGCTTATTAGATAAACTTTTAGAGAATTGAGGGGGAATACAGAATGAGAAAAGGAAGTATTTATGAATTAGAAGGAAAAGTTCCTTTAAAGGAAGCAGTTCCACTTGGTGTTCAACATGTTCTTGCAATGTTTTTAGGTAATGTTTCACCGCTTATTATTATTTGTGGATTATTAAATATTGATATAGGGACTAAATCTATATTGATACAAAATGCAATGTTTATATCAGGGATTGCAACATTAATTCAATTATATCCAAAGTTTAGAGTTGGAAGTGGACTTCCGATAGTCATGGGAACAAGCTCTGGTTTTATAGGAACAGAGAAGGTTATAGGTTTAACTTACGGATATGATGCAGTTATGGGTGCATCATTAGTTGGAGCAATTTTGGAAATTATTTTAGGATTTTTTATAAAGCCTCTTAAAAAGTTGTTTCCTCCAATAGTAACAAGTCTTGTTATTATTTCTATAGGTCTTTCATTACTTCCAGTTGGAATTAGATATTTTGGTGGAGGCTCAGGTTCTGATCAGTTTGGCTCACCAAAAAATTTAATTGTTGCAACTGTAGTAGTCTTAGTAATTATTGCATTAAAACAATGCAAAAAGGGATTCTTAAATGTTTCATCTATATTAATTGGTATTATAGTTGGTTATATTTTATCTATATTTTTAGGTATGGTGGATTTTACTGCTGTTAAAGAAGCAGCTTGGATTAGTATGCCAAAACCTTTTGTAACAGGATTTGAATTTAAAATAGATGCAATTATTTCAATGAGTATTATGTATGTAGCAACGGCTGTTGAAACTATTGGAAATATTTCTGCAATAACAGTTGGTGGTTTAAATAGAGATCCAAAAGATAATGAGTTATCAGGTGGAGTTATAGCAGATGGAGTGGCAAGTGGAATAGCTTCGATTTTTGGTGTTCTTCCAAATACAGCTTTTGGGCAAAATGCAGGACTTGTTGCAGTAACTAAAGTTGTAAATAAATTTGTAATTATGACAGGTGCAGCATTTTTAATATTATCAGGATTTATTCCAAAGCTTAGTGCTTTATTTTCTGTTATGCCTCAATCAGTTTTAGGTGGCGCAGCTGTTATTATGTTTTCAATGATTTTAATTAGTGGGATTCAATCATTAATGAGAGAAGGTTTGGATGAAAGAAATAGTTTAATTGCCGCTTTAGCACTTGGAATAGGTGTTGGGATTGGATATGTTCCAGAAGTTTTAGCAAAACTTCCAGAATGGGTAACACAAGTTTTTGCTCACAATAGTATAGTTATGGTTTTTGTTATAGCAACTATTGTAAATTTAATTTTACCAAAGAAAAATAGTGAAGAAGAAATTATAGAAGAAAAAGATTTACAAATTGATAGTGTAAGTTAATGTAAGAATACTTGTTTATATTTATTTCAATATAGATTCTATATTGTTTTAAGACAGAATTAAATAATTGAAATTTAATAGATTAAGAGTTTTATTGATTTTTTGTGGAGGGAATTTGTTTATGTTTACTATTAAAAATTATGTAGTAGCACAAAGTTTAGAAGAAGCTTATGAGTTAAATCAGAAAAAGAACAATGTTGTTTTAGGTGGAACGGCTTGGCTTAAGATGGGAAGTCGTAATATACAAACAGCTATAGATTTATCAAACCTTGGGCTTGATAAAATTGAAGAGTTTGAAGACTCATTTAAAATAGGATGTATGTGTACATTAAGAGACTTAGAAGTTCATACATCTTTAAATTCATACTTTGATGGAGTTATAGAGAAAAGTTTAGTTCATATAGTTGGGGTTCAGTTTCGTAATGTAGCAACTATTGGAGGAAGTATATATTCAAGATTTGGATTTTCAGATATACTTACATCACTTTTAGCTTTAGATACATATGCTGAATTATTTAAAGGTGGAATTATTCCTTTAAGTGTATATAAAGATATGCCATATGATAATGACATATTAGTTAGAATTATAATAAAAAAAGATAATAGAAAAGTGTCTTATTTAACACAAAGATTAAGTGCTACAGATATTCCAATACTTGCTTGTAGCATATCAAGATTTAATGGTAAATGGAAGATTGTATTAGGTGCTAGACCTAAGAGAGCTGATTTTATTAAAAATAGTGATGAAATCTTAAGTGAAATACCAACTAAAGAAGAAATAAAATTATTACTTGATAGAAATTTTAAAGAAATGAAGTTTGAAAGCAATATGAGAGGTAGCAAAGAATATAGAGAAATATTAGCGAGTGTTCTTGTAAAGAGAGGAATATGTGAAATTACTGGAGGCAACTATGAAGATTAAAATGTGGATTAATAATAAGATTTTTGAAGATGATATATTAGAAGATACTTTATTAATTGATTTTATAAGAAGCAAGGGATTTTTTAGTGTAAAAAGAGGATGTGAAACTTCAAACTGTGGATTATGTACAGTTCATTTAGAAGGAAAACCAATATTATCATGCTCAACTCTTGCACTTAGAGCAAATGGTCTTCATGTTACAACTATTGAAGGATTAAAAGAAGAATCAGAAGAGTTTGGTGCATTTATGGCAGATGAAGGGGCAGAACAGTGTGGGTTTTGTAGTCCTGGATTTGTTATGAATGTTATAGCTATGAAAAGAGAACTTAATAATCCAACGGAAGAAGAAATAAAAAATTATCTTGCAGGTAATCTTTGTCGTTGTACTGGATATATGGGACAACTTAGAGCTGTTAAAAAGTATTTAAATTCATTAAAGGAGGACTAATAAATGAAGTATGTAAATAAAGGAATAAGAAAAAAGGATGCCATGGCATTATTAACTGGTAAGCCAGTATATACTGAAGACTTGCTTCCAAGTAATGCACTTGTTGTAAAGTTACTTAGAAGTCCTCATGCTCATGCTTTAATTGAAGATATTAATACAGATATAGCAAGTAAAGTTCCAGGTATTGAATGTATATTAACATATAAAGATGTTCCAAATTCAAGATTTACAATGGCTGGACAATCTTACCCTGAACCAAGTCCATATGATAGATTAATTTTAGATAAAAGACTTAGGTGTTGTGGAGATCCTGTTGCTATTATTGCAGGAGTTGATGAAAGGTGTGTTGATAAAGCTATAAAACTTATTAAAGTTAAATATGAAGTTTTAGATGCAATATTAGATTTTAGGGAAGCTAAAGATAATAATATTTTAGTTCATCCAGAGGAAAATTTTAAAACATTATGTGATGTTGGTACAGATAATAAAAGAAATATTTGCTCAACAGGTGGATTTGAACACGGCAATGTAGATGAAGAATTTAGTAAATGTAATCATATAATCGAAGAAACTTATCATACTAAAGCAAATAATCAAGCTATGATGGAGACATTTAGAACATTTACAGAACTCGATATTTACGGAAGATTAAATATAACAAGTTCAACTCAAGTTCCGTTTCATGTAAGACGTATATTAGCAAATGCATTAAATATACCAAAATCAAAAATAAGAGTTGTTAAGCCAAGAATAGGTGGCGGATTTGGGGCAAAGCAAAGTGTAGTTTCAGAAGTTTTCCCTGCAATAGTAACATTAAAGACTGGAAAACCAGCCAAAATGATATTTACAAGAGAAGAGAGTATGACTAATGGTAGTCCAAGACATGAAATGGAAATAAAGGTTCGTTTAGGTGCCGATGAAAATGGAATAATTAAAGCTATTGATATATATACATTATCAAATGCAGGAGCTTATGGTGAGCATGGTCCTACAACAGTTGGATTGTCAGCTCATAAGTCAATGCCTCTTTATAGCACTCCAAAGGCATATAAATTTAGTTATGATGTAGTGTATTCAAATACTATGGGTGCAGGAGCATACAGGGGTTATGGTGCAACTCAAGGTATTTTTGCTTTAGAATCTGCAATAAATGAACTTGCAGCCAAACTTAATATGGATCCAATTAAATTAAGAGAAATAAATATGGTTAAAGAAGGAGATATTATGCCCGCTTACTATGGTGAGAAGGTAAATAGCTGTACTTTGGATAAATGCTTACAAAGAGCAAAAGAAATGATAGATTGGGATAATAAATATCCATGTAAAGATATGGGGAATGGAAAGGTAAGATCTGTTGGTGTAGCAATGGCTATGCAAGGCTCTGGAATATCACTAATTGATACTGCATCAGTTGAGATTAAATTAAATGATGATGGATTTTATACTTTAATGATTGGTGCATCTGATATGGGAACTGGATGTGATACAATATTATCTCAAATGGCGGCAGATTGCTTAGAGTGTGATATTGATAATATTGTTGTTTATGGAGTTGACACTGATCAATCGCCTTATGATACGGGTTCTTATGCATCAAGTACAACTTATCTTACTGGAATGGCAGTTGTTAAAACCTGTGAAAGGTTAAAGAAAAATATGCTTTTTGAAGCTTCAAATTTATTAAAGTGTAACATAGAAAATCTTGAATTTGATGGAGAAAAGATTTTTTCATTAAGAGATGAAAAAGAAATATCATTAAAAGATTTAGCTAATAGAAGCTTAGTTGGTGGAAGTAAATCAATAAGTGCAAGTGAATCACATTATTCAGAAGTTTCACCTCCACCTTTTATGGTTGGAATTGTGGAAATAGAAGTGGATAAATTAACTGGAAGTGTGGATATAATTGATTATGTTGCAGTAGTTGATTGTGGAACTATAATAAATCCAAACCTTGCAAGGGTACAGACAGAGGGAGGAATAGTTCAAGGAATTGGAATGGCTTTATATGAAGATATTATATACAATAAAAAGGGTCAAATGATGAATAATTCATTTATGCAATATAAAATTCCAAGTAGATTAGATGTAGGCAATATAAGAGTTGAATTTGAAAGTAGTTTTGAGGAAAGTGGTCCTTTTGGAGCAAAATCAATTGGGGAAATTGTTATAAATACACCATCACCTGCAATAGCTCATGCTGTTTATAATGCAACAAAGGTTAATGTAAGAAATCTTCCTATAACATCAGAAAAAATAGTTATTGGAATGAATAAATTATAAATGTATATTAAGTTAATATTTTAAAGGGATAATTTCTATAAGTTTTATAGGAGTTATCCTTTTAATTTTATTGTTATAGTAATACTTAACTATATAAATGTAATTTAAAAGAAATAAAAATATATTTTTCTAATTATTTAAAAATATATTATAAATATCAAATTAAAATAAAGTTTACAAATAAAGTATTAAGTTTATTATAAAATATTAATTGATGTTAAAACGTAAACATAATTAACTACTTTACTAAATTTATAACAAAAAATATTGATAAATGAATAAGTTAAGGTTTAACATCAATGAAATATAGGGGGATTTTTTTTATGCAAAAGACACTAAAGACAAAAAGATTTTTAGTTGCATTTGCAATAGTCATTAGTATGATTTTTCAGTTATTACCAGTGACGGCGTATGCAGCTGATAAAAAAGAAACAGAAGCTAACAAAGAAGTTAATATACCAATTGTAAGCTTTAATGATTTTCATGGTTCACTTCAAGGATCAACTAGTGACCCTGGTGCAGCAAAATTTGTTAATGAAATAAAGAATTTTAAAAGTGAAAATCCCAATACTATAGTAGTTAGTGGCGGGGATTTATATCAAGGAAGTGCTTTATCTAACTTATTACAAGGGAAGCCAGTTAGTGACATGGTAAAGGAGCTTGGAGTAACATACTCAGCAATAGGAAATCATGAATTTGATTGGGGTAGAAATTTATTTAATACTTGGTCTAAAGATGGCGGCTTTGAATTTTTAGCTTCAAACGTATATTATAAAGGAACTGATAAACCAATAGAAGGTTCTAAGCCTTATGGAATAGTAGAAAAAGATGGAAAGAAAATTGGATTTATAGGACTTTCAACTCCAGAAACAGCTTATAAAACTAGTCCAAATTCAGTTAAAGATATAGAGTTTAGAAATCCTAAAAAATATGCAGAAAAGTGGACAGAGTATTTAAAAAATGAAAAACATGTAGATGCAGTTATAATTTTATGTCATATGGCAAGTTATCAAGATGAAAAGGGAAATATTACAGGTGAAGTAGAAGAACTAACAAAGGTTAAAGGAATAGATGCAATTATTTCAGCCCATAGTCATCAAAAGGTTTGTGGAAAATTAAATGGAGTTCCAATAGTACAAGCTTATAAAAATGGTAGATCTATAGGACATGTAAATTTACACTTTGATTCAAATGGAAAATTAACTGTGTCCAATTCAAGAGATGATATTTACAAAAGAATTAATAATTTAAAAGAAGATAAAATTATGAAAGAAGATATTTCAAAATATGAAAAGGAATTAGCACCTATAATGGATGAAAAAGTAACTTATTTAAGTGAAAATCTTCCTCATAATAGGGATACAGGTATTACACCACTTGGAATGACAGTTTCACAAACAATGAAAGAATTAACAAATGCAGATATTGCATTAATGAATGGTGGTGGAGTTAGAGCGCCTCTTTACAAAGGAAATATAACAGTTGGAGATTTATATAGAATATTACCTTTTGATAATACTTTAGTTACATTAGACCTTAAAGGATCAGATGTTATAAAAGCTTTAGATCATGGCATTGAACCAAAAGATTTTGGATGGGGACAATATGCTGGCGTAAAAGTATTTTATAACAAAGGAGCAAAAGAAGGAGAGAAGATTACTAAAGTACAATTAGCAAATGGAAAAGACATAGATCCAAATCAATATTATAAAGTTGTAACAAATGATTTTATGGCAGCTGGTGGAGATGGATATGATTTTAAAAATGCTAAAAATATTAAAGATACTAATTTAGTATTAAGAGATTCTATGAAAGATAAATGGGCTAAAGAAGGAATTAAACCAATTACTAATATGTCAGAATTTTTAGTTCAAAATCCAAATGGAAACTCTGAAACAGATAAGAATAAAGATCCAAATTCAAATAATACTTCAGATAAAAATAATGGACAAGATTTAAATAATAAAGATAATAATATTAATTCAAATAAAAACAGTAATTCAAAAGAACAATCTAAAAAGTTAGAAACTTTAAACAAAGATAATAAAGTTATAGCTTTAAAAGATTATAATTCTGCAAAAAATAATAAAAATAATTCAAGTAAAGATATCAGCGAAATGCCAAAGACGGGTATGGAGGAAGATGGATTTATATTATTTGGATTAATGATTGTAGGATGCGGTATCGTTGTTCTTAGAAGAAAAGATAAAAAAGTTTCTTAGATGATAAAAGAAAAATACTATCTCAAATATTGAGATAGTATTTTTTATAATTAATAAATAATCTAATTTAGAATTTAATTACTTTAGTTTTTTATTGATTAAATTTAGTTTACACTAAATAATAATTCAGAATAAGTTGGAAGTGGCCAATATTCTTTACCTATTAATGTTTCAAGTTCATCAACAACACTACGTAATTCTTGCATTTTTATAAATACAGATTCTCTATAATATTTTGATACTTTAAGTAAGTCAGTATGATTTCTTGCATTAATAACAGCTGATTCTAAATTATCAAGATTTGAGTATAGGCAGCTTCCAAGTACTGAAAGTGAGCTTAAAAGGCTTTCTTCTAATTCACATTTAATGTTTGGAAGTAATTGTTTTTTATTATTTGCAATACTTGCAATTTCACCTTGATATTTTAATGTTGCAGGTATTATATATTTTTTTGTAATGTCTATCATAGTAAGAGCTTCAATATGAATAGTTTTGCAGTAATTATCCATTAATATTTCATATCTAGATCTTACTTCACTTTCTGATAATACATTATGACTTTCAAATAATTTTATATTCTTTTCATCAATAAAATGAGGAAGAGCATCTGGAGTTGTTTCTAAATTTGAAAGACCTCTCTTTTTAGCTTCTCTAACCCATTCATCTGAATAGTTGTTACCATTAAATATAATTCTTTTATGATCTTTAATAGTATTTTTTATAAGAGTATTTAAATCTTCTTTAAAATTATTACTTTTTTCAAGTATATCAGCAAATTGCTTTAATTCCTCTGCAACCATAGTGTTTAAGAAAATATTTGGGCCTGCTGTTGAGAAAGTAGAACCAAGCATTCTAAATTCAAATTTATTTCCTGTAAATGCAAATGGTGAAGTTCTGTTTCTATCTGTTGTATCTTTTGGAAATTTAGGTAGAACATTAACACCAATTTCCATAGTACAATGTTCTTTATCTTTATAAGCAACACCTTTTTCAATTGCTTGAAGTATTTCTGTTAATTCGTCTCCTAAAAATATTGAAACTATAGCAGGTGGAGCTTCACTTGCACCAAGTCTATGATCATTTCCAGCATTTGCAACCGAAATACGAAGTAAATCTTGATAATCATCAACAGCTTTAATAACAGCTGTTAAGAATAATATAAATTGTGCATTTTCTGATGGTGTATCACCAGGCTCTAAAAGATTTATACCTGTATTTGTTGAAAGTGACCAGTTATTATGCTTACCACTACCATTTAATCCAGCAAAAGGTTTCTCATGAAGTAGGCAAGTTAATCCATGATTATTTGCTATGGATTTCATAAGCTCCATTGTAATTTGATTATGGTCTATTGCTATATTTGTAGTTGTAAAAACAGGAGCTAACTCGTGTTGTGCCGGTGCGACTTCATTATGCTTAGTTTTAGCAAGTACTCCAAGTTTCCAAAGTTCAGTATCAAGCTCTTTCATGTAAGCAGAAACTCTTGGTTTAATTGCTCCAAAGTAATGGTCATCAAGTTCTTGTCCTTTAGGAGGTCTTGCTCCAAATAAAGTTCTACCACAGCAAACTAAATCTGGACGTTTTTCATACATTTCTTTATCAATAAGGAAATATTCTTGTTCAGGGCCAACTGTTGTTATAACTCTATCAACATCATAATTTCCAAATAGTTTTAGTATACGTAATGCTTGTTTATTTAAAGCCTCCATAGAACGTAAAACAGGTGTTTTTTTATCTAAAGCTTCTCCGCTATATGAACAGAAAGCAGTTGGTATACATAAAGTATTATCTTTTATAAAAGCATAAGATGTTGGATCCCAAGCAGTATATCCTCTAGCTTCAAAAGTAGCTCTAAGGCCACCTGATGGAAAACTTGAAGCATCGGGTTCACCACGAACAAGACATTTTCCTGAGAATTCCATAATAATATTTCCGTCTTTATCAGGAGAAATAAAGCTATCATGTTTTTCAGCAGTTACTCCAGTCATAGGTTGGAACCAGTGAGTAAAGTGTGTAGCTCCTTTTTCAATTGCCCAGTCTTTCATTGCATTTGCTACAATATTAGCTATATCTAATTGAATTGGTTCACCTCTTGAAATTGTATTTTTTAGTGCTTTATAAGTTTCTTTAGGTAGTCTTGCTTTCATAGCTTTATCATTAAAAACTAAGCTACCAAATATTTCTGGTATATTTTTCATGTTTTATCCTCTCCTTAAATAAAAAAAAAGGCGCAGTGAACCTGTAAAGTTCACAGCGCCTTTGCTGTTAATCTATGTACTACATTATATTAACCTTATACAATTTTGTAAACACTTTTTTCAAAAAAATATTATTTTTCTATTTTATAAACTTTTATATAAAAATATTGATAAAGCAAATTTTACATTGTATACTATAAAATATTGAACAAAGGCGTTCATTAAAGTATTTTAGGCGTAAAAGGGCATAAGTTATAGTGAATTTTAAAGCTTTAAGTTATGTTTTATTTGTAGCCCCTATAAATATTTTAATGAGCGTCTTTTATTTTAAATTATGGTTAAAATATTTATTAATATATACAGTAAAGTATATGTTACTTAAAAAATAAGTTTATTTTTATATATTAAAGTATTGATTAATAAAGAGAGTTAACTTGGAATAAATTTTAAATGAAGTTTTATATTCATATAGTCTTTATAATGTTTAATTATAGATAAATAATAAAATTTATAAATAATACTATAAATATATAAGATGATAATTTGAAAAATTGGGGGATAACTATGAAATACAAGGTTAAGGAAGTTTTAGAGTTTGTAAAAGAAAATGATGTTAAATTTGTAAGACTTGCTTTTTGTGATATTTTCGGAGTTCAAAAAAATATTGCAATAATGGCTTATGAATTAGAAAAAGCTTTTTATGAAGGCATTTCATTTGATGGTTCATCTATTACTGGTTTTTTAGATTCAGCACAATCAGATTTATTGTTATTTCCAGATCCATCAACTATTAGTATACTTCCATGGAGACCACAGCAGGGAAGAGTTGTTAGATTCTTTTGTGATATAAAAACTCCAAATAAAGAAAATTTTATTTCTGATAGTAGAAATATATTAAAGAAAACTTTAAATAGAAGTATTTCTATGGGGTATGAACTACAGATAGGGACAGAATGTGAATTTTATTTATTTAAAACAGATGAAAATGGCAATCCAAGTTTTATAACACAAGATAGAGGAACCTATTTTGACATGGCTCCAGTTGATAAAGGAGAAAATATAAGAAGAGAAATTTGTATTTGTTTGGAAGATATGGGGATTATGCCTGAAACTTCTCATCATGAACAGGGACCAGGACAAAATGAAATAGATTTTAAATATAGTGATATATTAACTGCAGCAGATAATTTTTTAACATTTAAATCTGTAGTTAAAGCTATAGCATCAAGAAATGGACTCTTTGCTTCATTTATGCCAAAACCACTTAAAGATAAAAGTGGTAATGGACTTCATATTAATATTTCTATTTTAAAAAATGGGAAAAACATATTTGAAGGTGAAGAAGGTAATTATTCTGATGAAGTAAAAAGTTTTATTGCAGGTATATTAAATAGAATAAAAGAAATAACATTATTTTTAAATTCAATATCAAATTCTTATGAAAGATTTGGCACATTTAAAGCGCCAAAATATATATCATGGTCTTGTGAAAATAGATCACAGCTTATAAGAATTCCAGCAGCTACAGGTGATAATGTGAGAATGGAACTTAGATCAGCAGATTGCGCATTAAATCCATACATTGCATTTGCTTTAGTAATTAGTGCTGGACTTGAAGGGATAGAAAAAGCGTTATGTCTTAATGAACCTATAAATGAAAATTTATATACTTTAAGCAAAAATTTATTAGAAAAAATTGATACATTACCTAAAGATATTAATGAAGCAATAGAATTTGCGAAAGAAAGTGAGTTTGTAAAAAGTATTTTAGGTAGTGAATTTTTAAATAAATATATAACTTTAAAAGAAGATGAAGTTAAAAAATCTATTGATATTAAATTTAAAGATGAATTAAATAAAAGATATTTTGAAACGATATAATATTAGAACTTAAAAGGGGCGGATTAATTTGGATAGTGTTTTAATAATATCCAGTAGCAAAAAAGGGGTGGATTTCTTTAAAGATGTTCTTTCACAAAACTTTAATGGAGAAATAACTACAGTAGCAACTGGAGGAGAAGCAAGAAGATTAATTGTAGATAGAGATTTTGATTTATGTATTATTAATGCGCCTTTAAGTGATGAAACTGGAGAAATATTAGCTTGTGATATAGTTTCTGATAAAGTAAGTCAAGCAATTTTAGTTGTTAAGAGTGAAATAGCTGATGAAGTTTCTATTAAAGTAGAAGAGCATGGTGTAATAACTTTAGCAAAACCAATGAATAGACTAATATTTTGGAATTCTTTTAAAGTTGCAAATGCAATTCATAATAGAGTAAGTAAGCTAAAAAGAGAAAATACTAGCCTTATAAAGAAAATAGAAGATATAAAGATGATTGATAGAGCTAAGTGTTTACTTATAGAATATCTAAAGATGTCTGAATGTGAAGCTCATAGACATATTGAAAAGCAAGCGATGGATATGAGAATGACTAAAAGACAAATATCAGAAAGTATAATTAAAAGATATGAAATTTAAATTTAGGAAGGATAAGGGGTATGGAGAAAGTTTATAAGTTTAAAGCTGAACTAATAAAAGCAGACAAAGTTGATTGAGTTTATGTTAAGTTTCCTTTTAATGTAAAAGATGAGTTTGGAACAAATGGAATGGTAAAAGTTTGTGCAAGCTTTGATGGAGAAAAATATAGAGGAATACTTGCTAAGATGGGTTAGGATTGCCATATAATAGGAGTAACAAAAGCTATAAGAAAGAAAATATAAAAGGAAGCTGGAGATGAAATAGAAGTTATAATAAAAGAAGATAATAAAAGCAGACAAGAGGAAGTTCCAGAAATATTTGAAAGTGCTTTAAATAAAAATAAATTAGAGAAGGAATTTTTTGACACTCTTACAGGAAGTCAAAAAAATAAGTTTATAAAGTTTATAACTTCAGCAAAAAAGGAAGAAACTAAAATTTCAAGATTAGAAAAAACAATAGAAATGCTTAGCAAAAAAGAGAAAATAAAATAAATGGAAACTGTTGATAAAATAAGTTTTCGTGATATAATACTACGTATATAATAAAAAACGGACTCGTATATAATCGGTAATATGGACCGGAAGTTTCTACCTGCTAGCCGTAAATTAGCAGACTACGAGGAGTTGTACAAGATAGATATGTATGTATTGTATCTAACTAGCAGCACCTCAATTTTTTGAGGATGCTGTTTTTTTTTATAAGTATAACTTCCATTACAATTAAATGTAATTTACTTTTTTATCTGAGTCTAATTAAGTTTTTTATACAAAGGATACAGAAATATTATAAATAACAAGGAGATGAAGAAATGAAAAAAGAAAGTACAAATTCTACGGAAGTTAACTTAATTTATGGTGTTGATGATAATTTAGGAATATTTAAAAAAATATTATTTGGATTTCAACATATATTTGCAGCATTTGGTGGAATAATAGTAGTTCCACTTGTAATATCAACAGCACTTGGATTTGATACAAAAACAACAACTGCATTGATAAGTGCATCAATATTAGCATCAGGTCTTGCAACAGTAATACAAGCTAGGGGAATAGGTAAAGTTGGTTCCAGAGTAGCTTGTATTATGGGAACAGATTTTACTTTCGTATCACCAGCTATTTCAGTAGGTTCGGTTCTTGGAATACCAGGAATAATAGGAGCAACAATTTTAGGATCTTTATTTGAAATTGTATTAAGTTTCTTCATAAAACCATTAATGAAATTTTTTCCGCCTCTTGTTACAGGAACAGTTGTAACTTTAATTGGATTAACATTATTACCAGTTTCAATAGATTGGGCAGCAGGTGGTGCAGGCTCAGCTGATTATGGCAATTTAAAAAATATTTTAATAGCAATGTTTGTTTTAGTAATTACTCTTATTTTAAATAATTATGGAAAAGGAATGATAAGTAGCGCATCAATATTACTTGGTATAGTAATAGGTTATATTGTTTGTATTCCAATGGGATTAGTTGATTTTACAGCAATAAAAGAGGCAAGTTTTTTTTCCTTTCCTAAAATATTTGAATTTGGAGTTATTTTTGATTTAAAGTCAGTAATAGCATTTATTCCAGCATATTTTGTAGCAACAATTGGAACAGTTGGTTGTATAAAGGCTATAGAAGAAACTTCTAATATATCTGGAGATGATAAAAGAGTTGCTGGAGGAGTGTTAGCAGATGGTGTAGGGAGTGCTCTTGGTGGAATTTTTGGATCATGTCCTAATACATCATTTACTCAAAATATAGGAATTATATCATTAACTAAAGTTGCTAGCCGTCACGTTGCTGTTATGGCAGGTATATTATTAGTTATATTAGGATTTTTACCGAAGATTTCTGCAATAATTACTGCAATACCAAATCCTGTTTTAGGTGGAGTTGGAATAATGATGTTTGGAACAGTTGCAGCAGCAGGAATTAGAACATTAAGTAATGTTAAACTTACAGAACGTAATTTACTTATAATTGCAATATCAATGGGATTAGGACTTGGAGTTACTTTTAGACCAGAAGTTATAAGTCAATTACCAGAAGCACTAAAAATGATATTTTCATCAGGGATTTCTACAGGAACAATAACTGCATTAATACTTAACATAGTATTAAAAGACAACAGTAAAAAGAAAGAAATTCTAAAAGATGGACAAGAAGATATAGATAAAAATAATAAATGCACAGAAAAAAATATTAATTTAGAGTTAGGAGAGTTAGTATAATGGAAATTTTAAGAGAACGTATATTACAAGATGGAAGAGCATTAAGCGAAACTGTATTAAAGGTTGATTCATTTTTAAATCATGGGGTAGATCCAAAGTTAATGTATGAAATAGGAACATATTTCAAAGAATATTTTAAAAATCATGGAATAACAAAAATATTCACAATAGAAAGTTCAGGTATAGCACCAACAGTAATGACTGCAATGCAAATGGATTTACCAATGGTTACATTAAAAAAGCAAACTTCAAAAATTTTAAATGGTGAAGTATACCAAACAACAGTACATTCTTTCACTAAAGGATCAGATTATGAATTAACATTATCTAAAAAGTACATAAATGAAAATGATAAAATATTAGTAATAGATGATTTCTTAGCAAATGGAGAAGCTGCACTTGGAGCAATAAGATTAGTTGAGGAAGCAGGGGCTATAGTAGCTGGCGTAGGAATAGTAATAGAAAAATCATTCCAACCTGGAAGAAAAATATTAGATGAAAAAGGATATGATGTGTATTCATTAGCTCGTATTTCAAAACTTGGAGAAAACTTAATTGAATTTAAAGTAGATTAATAATATTTATTAATCAAATTTTGTAAAATAAAAAGCTCATAATATTTAATAAAAAGATAACTAAAATTTTTTTAGTTATCTTTTTTTATTATTAAAATAAAGGTTTAAAAATATTATAATGTGGTAAAAATTCAAAGGATAAAGTTATACAAGGAGGATTTATTAATGTATAATCATAAAAAAGCTTTTTACAAAAGAGGATGGTTTTTCGTACTTATAGCTATAATAGGTATTGGATTTATTAGTTCAAATACTTCAAGTAAACCTGAAAAAGTAAATAATATTCAAAAAGAGGAAAGTAAGGGAGTATCAAATCAAGTTAACAATAATGATAAGGAAAATAGCATTGAATCATTTAAGGTTGGAGATACTGTGAAAATAAATGATTTTAATGTAAGAGTTAATAAAGTTTCTAAATCAAATGGTGGAGAGTTTATTAAACCTGAAAATGGAAATGAATATTTAAAAATTGATATTACTTTAGAAAATATATCAGATGAACCTCAAGCAGTTTCATCTATGTTAATGTTTAAAGTTATAGATAAAGATGGTAGATCATACAATCAAGCTTTTACAGAGAATCAAAAAGGGCAGCTTGATGGGGAGTTAGGAAAAGGTAGAAAGATGACTGGTGAATATGTAGTTGAAGTTCCAAAGGGTGCTAAGGGACTTGAATTAGAATTTGATAGTTCATTAATTTCTACAGGTCAAGTAGTTGTTAATTTAAATTAATAAATGTAGGACTAAGTTTTTTCTTAGTCTTTTTTATTTTAAAAATTTTTTCTTTAAATTAATACAATTTTAAAACAGTTAATATTAATCAAAAGCTATAAGAAATAATAAACCGTCTAAAGATAATAAAGAGAAATATATTTAAAAAAATATATAAAAGTTTTGGTTAGAAAGAGACTTTTCAATTAGGTATTGAATTAAAGAGTAAATATTTATATAAATAGCTTGTATGATATATAACTGCATGGTATTATCTTCCTAAAAATATTATTTATTGTAATTAAATTATGGGGGATAGTGAGATGAAAACAAAAAAGTCTATTATAAAGATTATAGGTAGTATATTATTTATAATAATTGGAGCTATAGTTGGAGTAATTGGTGGAATTATAATTGGAAAAAGTAATATATTTGGAAAAACAACTTTTATTGATGTAGTTATAATAATAGGTATATTTATAGCCTCCTTTATTATTCAAATTATTATACATGAGGGTGGGCATTTAATATTTGGACTTTTATCAGGTTATGAGTTTATTTCTTTTAGAATATTTAGTTTTACTATTGTAAAAGAAAATGGAAGGTTGGTTAGAAAAAAATTTAATATTCAAGGAACAGGTGGACAATGTCTTATGATGCCTAAAGAAGATGATATAAAGAGATGCCCTTATGTACTTTATAATTTGGGCGGAGTTCTTATGAATTTAATAATATCATCATTGGGTATAATTATTTTGATGTCTATTCCTTTACCTAAATTTTTAAAAATATTTTTAATTTCTATTATTGCAAGTGGAATAATTATATTTATTACTAATGGAATTCCAATGAAGGTAAGTGGACTTTCAAATGATGGATATAACATATTATCAATTAGTAGGGATGATTTTATAAAAAGATGTTTTTATATTCAACTTAAAGTTAATGGATTAATATACAAAGGAATTAGAGTTAAGGACATGCCTTTTGAATGGTTTAAAATAGAAGAAAATGCAGATTTAAATAATTCTATAATAACATCTATAAAAATTTTAGAGGCAAATTATTATCATGATAAATTAGAATTTGAAAAAGCAAAAGAATGCTATGAAAGTTTACTTAATGATGCAAAAAACATATTAGAAATATATAAATATGAAATTCAATGTGAGCTTCTTTTTTATGAGATAATAGGAGAAAAAAGAGATGATGTAATAAATAAGCTTTATACAAAAGAATTAAAAAGATATATAAAGGCAACTGATTGTTATATATCAAGAAAAAGACTTATGTATGCATATAGTCTTTTGATAGAAAGGGATTTAAATAAAGCAGATGAAATATTAAAAGAAATAGATGTAGTTAAAAATACATATCCAGCTAAAGGAGAAATAAAAAGTGAACTTGAAATCATAAGATTTCTACAAAAATAATTGTATAAAAATTAATAAAATAAGGTATAATATGAATAATAATACAAATTTATTATATATATAAAATAAATAATCATATTATACGGAGGGGATTTTTATGAAATTTAGTTCAGGGGATTTAGGTAGATATAATTCAATCTACGGTATGGAAAATAATAAGTGTAGTGTGTGTAATAGAGACACTTATTATATGGATTATTGGGAAAATAATAATAATTTTTATTCACCAGAATGCAAAGAAAAATATTATAACTGGCTAAAAAGAAAATCAAATAATATACAAAGATAAAATAAAAAAGTTGTTTTGTTTATTTATTAATAAAATATTTAAATGAAACAACTTTTTATTTTGGATATTTTACAAGTGTTTTGTTGATAAATACAAAAATGTTGAAAAATATATAAAATGGAATTATTATATAAATATATAGTAATTATTTACATAAATTTTTGTGTAAGGTTAATTATATAATAAGGGGGACGTATAAATGGAAATGATAATGTATTTTTTACCGTTTTTTGCGACTATTGGTGCTGTTTTGTTGTTAGTTGGATTTAGAAATAAATTTAAAACTTTATCAAAAAGCCAAAAGATAGGTATTGTTTTGGTAGAAGTAGGTATTTTGGTTCCAACATTGGTAGATTTCACAAATGGTTTTATAAATGGATTCATGGGAAGAATTTAATATATATAAGGTTAGCTTAAAATTTAAGCTAACCTTTTTCTCTAATATCAATAAAAAAGAAGGTTTAAGTAATTTTTCAATTAAAAATTAGAGTATTAAGGTTTTTAGTGAATCTTATTTTTTATTAAATAATCATTTAATTGAATTTTTGATAATGAATAGGCGGAAAATTTATTACAAATTAAATAGAAAATTATAGTAAAATATAAATAATTACAAGGATTAGAAATAGCTTTAATGAAACAAATTTATAGGGGGATAAAAATGAAAAAGAAAATAATAATAGTTTCCGTTGTTGTGGTTATTTTATTAGGGACTTTTAGTATTAAGGTTTTTAATCAAAAGAAAATTATGGCTAATAAAAATGAAGTTATAAGTGAAAATGCTACTAACAAAAATAATTCGGATAAAAAAAAGGAAGAGAGCAACTCTAATAAAGAGGAGAAAATTAATAAAGAAGAATCAAAAGATAACTTAAAGTCTAAAGAAAACATTTCAGAGCCAAAAGAAAAATCAAAAGGTGAATTAAAGGAAAAGAAAAATAATGCTGACTTAGAGAAAAAATCTGATAAATATGCTAAAAGTAATTCTAATAAAGTTGAAAATAAAACAAATAATTCTCAAAATAATGTTAAATATGTTACTGTTCCAAATATATTAAATCAAAGTTGTAATTCTGTTTATGTTAAGCTTTGGCATACACCAGGAATTATTCCAGATGAAAATCCGAAATTTGTGGATAGTAAATTACCACCTAATACAGTAATAAGTCAAGATCCAGCACCAGGAGCAAGGGTACAATATGGAACAAAACTTACATTTGTATGTAGTAGAGAATGTAAGTTGAATGAAAAAAATCCATATTATAATGATATATTACCTGATGTAGTTGGTATGAGTGAGGGGAAGGCTATGTATAAGTTGAATAAAATGGGTTTTGGTATGATAACTGAAGTAGTTAAAGGGCCTAAAAATTTAACTGGTAAGGTTGCAAAGACATCACCTAGTGCAGGAAGTAAAATAAAGCCTAATCAATGGGTTACGCTTTATATATATAATAAAGTAACATCAGCAGATGAAGTTACTAAAGAACCTATAAATTAAATTATAAAAATGAATTTAGAAAGGGAATAAATATGAGATTAAGTTTAAGACAAGAAATAAAAGAGGATTATAAAGAAACTTATGAAGTAGTAAAAAATGCATTTTTAAATGCTGAATTTACAGATCATAATGAACAAAATTTAGTAAATAAACTAAGGGAAAGTAATACTTTTATAAAAGAATTATCTATTATTGCAGAAAAAGATTCAAAGATAGTTGGTCATATATTATTTACTAAAATAAAAATTGGTGATAATGAATCACTTGCATTAGCACCACTTTCGGTATTAGAAGAATATCAAAATAAAGGTGTTGGAAAAGAACTTATTTTAAAAGGGCATGAAATAGCAAAATCTTTAGGGTTTAAAAGTGTTATAGTACTTGGACATCCAACTTATTATAAAAAATTTGGATATAAAAATGCTATTGATTTTAATATAAAAGCACCTTTTGATGTGCCAGAAGATTGCTTTATGGCAATTGAATTAATAGCTGGTGGACTTAAAGGCGTATCAGGAGTTGTAGAGTATCCTAAAGTATTTTTATCAAATTAGTCTGAATTAATTATTGACATGGTAAAAAAAATAATATATTATAAAAACAATTAAAAACGGAATTTAAATGCGTTGAAAAGGGAAAGTAGGTAATATAAGTTACTACAGAGAGAGGCTAGTTTGCTGAGATAGCCTGTAAGGAGTATTATTGAAGTGCCCCTTGGAGCTTAAAGGTCGAATTATTTAAGTAGATCTTTATGGGAACTCCCATTATAGAGTTAGAGTATATTAGTACTTGAATTTGAGATAGATATTTTATTATCTAACCAGAGTGGAACCGCGGAAGTTAACCTTCTGCCTCTGTATTTTTACAGAGGTAGAAGGTTTTTTGTGTATAAAATTTTGGTTAATTAAATTTTAAAAGCGTGTACTTTCCGATTTTAATTATAAATAATTTTGCTGGCCAGCAAAGAGAAAACTAAATTTATAAAATTTGAAGGGGAGAAAAAATATGATTAATTTCAATTTAATTTTATCAGTAGTATTAGTAATACTATCAATTTATACTATTTATGTAGTTAGAAAAAAGACAAATAAGTTTTCATTTGCAACATTAACAGCACTTACTTTAGGGGTTGTACTTGGGATTATATTTAAAGAGAATATTTTATTCTTAGATATAGTGGGAAAAGGATATATGTCATTAATTAAAATGATAGTTGTACCATTAGTTATGGTTTCATTAATAACAAGTATAGTAAGACTTAAGAACTTAGATACTTTAAAGTCAATTGGTGCCAAAACATTTGCTATATTACTTGGAACAACAGGAATAGCAGCATTTATAGGAATTATAATAGCTAATTTATTACATGTTGGAGAAGGATTAAAATTTGTAGGAAATACTGATTTTACAGCAAGAGAAATACCAGGATTTTCAAAGGTTTTACTTGATATGCTTCCATCAAATCCGGTTGCAGCTATTGTAGATAATAGAATAATACCAGTTGTAATATTTTCATTATTTATTGCAGTAGCATTAGTTATAGAAGATAATTTAAATCCAGAAAAAGCAAAACCATTTAAAGATTTTGTTTTATCTGCTTATGATATAGTACTTAGAATTACTAAAATGGTTTTAAGATTAATACCTTATGGTGTATTTGCTCTTATTGCAGTAGCAGCTGCAAAAAATGGAATAGATACTCTTAAATCATTAATAGGAGTAATATTAGCTGTATATATAGCAGCGTTAATTCAAATGGGTGTAGTTCATACAGGATTAATTGCACTTATTGCAAAGAAAAATCCACTTAAATTTTTTAAAGGTATTTTTCCAGCACAAGTTATGGCTTTTACAAGTCAAAGCAGCTATGGAACATTACCTGTTACAATTAAGTCTTTAACAGAAAATTTAAAGGTTAAAGAAGAAATTGCAAGCTTTGTAGCACCTCTTGGTTCTACAATAGGAATGAATGGGTGTGGAGGTATTTATCCAGCAATAGTTGCAGTTTTTGTAGCTAATGTATTTAATATAGAACTTACTCCTTATTCATATGCTTTAATAATAATAACAACAATAGTATCATCAATAGGAATTGCTGGAGTACCAGGAGCTGCAACTATGTCAACAACAGTTGTTCTTGCAACCTTAGGACTTCCAATTGAAGGGATGGCAATGGTTATTGCAGTAGATTCAGTAATTGATATGATTAGAACTACAACAAATGTAACAGGTTCAGCCGTTGCAGCAGTTGTAGTTGATGAGACAGAAAATAGAAAAAATAAAAATATAGAAGTAATTAAAGAAATTCAAAATGCATAAAATTAAAAAAATAGGAACTTTTCATTTGTTTTAGAAGAGTTCCTATTTTTTATTGTATAGTAATTTTTAATTATATGTCTTTAATATTAATATAATTGTGTAAATATAATGTCAAATCTTAATAAAATGAAAATATTTACAGGAGTTAATAGTTTTTTCAAAATCGGGAACTATAATTAAATCAAAAGATACAAAAGGTTTCAAAGGGAAAATATATTCTGGAAAGGTAAGGGATGTTATATGAAAAATTCAAGAAAAAGAAATTGTAGAAATTTAAGTTTACTTAAAAATAAGAAAGTAAATAAAAAGAATATAGATAAGAGTACTTTAATTAAAATAGGTGCTATAGCAGGAGCTGCAACTGTGGCAGCTATAGGAGCTAAAAAGCTTAAAGAAAAATCAAGAATTAAAGAAGAATATAAAGCAACATATGTAAATTATGAAGATAAAAAAGTTTATTTTGTAGGTGGAGGAATTGCGTCTCTTGCAGGTGCAGTTTATCTTATAAGAGATTGTAATTTTAATGGAGAAAATATTCATATTTTTGAAGGAATGAATATTTTAGGAGGAAGCAATGATGGTATAGGAACTCCAGAAGGTGGATTTGTATGTCGTGGAGGTAGAATGTTAAATGAAGAAACTTATGAAAACTTATGGGAACTATTCTCTAGTATACCTTCATTAGATATGCCAGGAATGAGCGTAACAGAAGAAATATTAAACTTTGACCATTTACACCCAACTCATGCTCAAGCTCGTTTAGTTGATAAAGATGGTGTTATTTTAGATGTTAAATCTATGGGATTTACAAATGCTGAACGTATAGCGCTTTTAAAACTTATGATGACAGATGAGAAGAAGTTAGATGATCTTACAATTGAAGATTGGTTTAAAGATATGCCACACTTTTTTGAAACAAACTTCTGGCATATGTGGCAAACAACATTTGCATTCCAAAAATGGTCTAGCCTTTTTGAATTCAAACGTTACATGGGTCGTATGATTTTAGAATTTTCACGTATTGAAACATTAGAAGGAGTTACACGTACTCCTTATAACCAATATGATTCACTTATTCGTCCATTAAAAGCTTATTTGGATAGATTTGGAGTAAACTTCCATAAAAACTCAGTTGTTACTGATATAGATTTTAAAGATGGAGATGGAATAACAGTTAATAAAATATATATAAATGAAGAAGGAAATGAAAAAGAAATTGATTTAAGCGATAATGATATTTGTATTATGACAAATGGGTGTATGACAGATAGTGCAACTTTAGGTGACTTAAATACAGCACCAGAATTTGATTCAAGAAATCCAATATCAGGAGACCTTTGGAGAAAGATTGCAGTTAAAAAAGGAGGTCTTGGTAATCCAGAACCATTCTTTGGACATCCAGATCAAACTAATTGGGAAAGCTTCACAGTTACATGTAAAGGAAATAAAATGCTTAAACTTATTGAAGAATTTTCAGGAAATATTCCAGGAAGTGGAGCTTTAATGACATTTAAAGATTCAAGCTGGCTTATGAGTATAGTTGTTGCAGCACAACCACACTTTATAAATCAACCATTAGATGAAACAATATTCTGGGGATATGGATTGTATACAGACAAGATTGGTGATTATGTAAAGAAACCAATGCGTGATTGTACAGGTAAGGAATTATTAACAGAACTTATTTATCAATTACACATGGAAGATCATTTAGATGAAATAATGGATAGTGTGGTAAATGTAATACCATGTATGATGCCATATATTGATTCACAATTTCAACCACGTAAAATGAGTGATAGACCACAAGTTATACCAGAAGGTTCAACTAACTTTGCTATGATTAGTCAATTTGTTGAAATACCAGAGGATATGGTATTTACAGAAGAATATTCAATACGTGCAGCAAGAACTGCAATATATAAGTTATTTAATGTAAAAGACAAAAAAATATGTCCAGTAACTGAATACAAAAAGAATCCAAAAGTTTTAAAAATGGCATTAAAAACAGCTTATAGAAAATAATAATTAAAATATAAATTTCATAAAAATATATATAAAATATAATGAGCTAAGTAATAATAAATATGTACTATTATTTAGCTCATTTTTATTACACAAAACTTTTTTGGGAAAAATTATCTTACAAATGTAAAAAATAGTGTATAATATGGAATAAATAATCAAAATATGATAGAGGAGGTAATAAATTTAAAATGAAAATATTTTATAGAATAATAGCTACTGTTGGTTATGGGTTATTAGCTGGTATTGGTGTAAACTCATTTTTAACACCTGCCAAAGTATATTCAGGAGGGGTTACAGGTTTATCACAGTTATTATCATCAGCAGGAACAGATTTTTTGGGGATTAACATAAAAATTTCAACTTGGGTATTATTAATTAATTTACCGCTTATATTTTTATCATGGAAAAAACTTGGAAAGAAATTTACTTTTTATAGTCTTTTAGCAGTTCTTTCATCATCATTCTTTATTAGAGTAATACCATCATATCAAATTACAGATAATATACTTTTAGCATCAATTTTTGGTGGAATACTTACAGGAGCTGGTGTTGGTGTTTGCTTTAGATTGGGTTTTTCAACTGGAGGAACGGATATTATAGTACTTGTAATTCAAAAGATGACTGGTAAGTCAGTTGGACAGCTTGGACTTATATTAAATGGAATAATATTATCAATGGCAGGAATAATGTATGGCTGGGAAATGGCACTATATAGTTTAATTTCAATATTTGCTACAACAAAAGTTATTGATTTATTCTATATTCAGCAATATAAATTAACTGTTAATATATTTACTAAAAAAGAAAAGGAAGTTGTACAAGGCTTACTTGAAAATAACTTACGTGGTGTTACAGTACATACTAATTTACGTGGTGGATATACAAATGAAGAATTAAGTTCAATTGTTACTGTTATATCAAAACAAGAATTATTTTTTATAAAAAAGATAGTTTTAGATATAGATCCAGATGCTTTTGTAAATGTACAGCCAACTGTTGAAGTTGTAGGAAAGTTTGTAGATAAGTCATTATTATAGATTTAAATCCCTAAAAGTCTTGTTTAACTTTTAGGGATTTACTATTTAATTAAATTATATCATTACTATTTTAGCATTTACGCCATCAAGATTATTTAGATTATTTTTTAAATCATTGATTTCATCTTGATTTTCGTTAAGTAAATCTAAAATTATAAGCCCAGATTGAGAACATGAATTTACACTGGCTTCATGAAGACCAAGTCTTGTTTTAATTATACATCCATGTTTAGTTAAAAGTTCTTGAACCTTTGGTGCTATCTCATTTCTTGGTGATATTTTAATTAACATAATTGAAAACATATGAAATTCCTCCTAAGTTTTACTAAGGTTAAATTTACCTTATAATATACTTTTATACATTCTATAGTATAATCAAAAATCCTTTATATAATTCTGTAAATAAAAAGAAAACAATAAATTTATAATGTATAATATAAATATTGGAAAAATTTACGGAGATTTATAAGTACGATTATATTTATAATCATAGTATATTTAATTAAAAAAATAAAAGGCAAAAGGTAATTAGAGTATTTATGAAAAAGAAAAAAAATATTTTAAGCTTTTTTTTAGTTTTTTCTATAATAGTAGGTTTTGCTTATATACCAATTGCAACAATATATAAAAACAAAAAAGATAAACCTTTTATTGAGATAAAGGATAGAACTTTAAATGAAGCTAAAAAATTTATTGAAAATAAAAATTACATACAAGCAGAAAGAAAATTAAATTATATATTAAACAATAAAAATATAATGTCTGCATTAAATAAAGATGAAAAGTTTACTATATATAATTATTTAGGTGTTGTAAATTTACAGCAAGGTAAGTTTTTAAATGCAATAATTGACTATGAAAAGTCAAATAAATATGCAAATAAAAATAATAAGTTAAAATCTCTTATAAATATATCAATAGCTTATAGAGATATTGGTGAGTATATAAAAAGTTCAGAGATGTTAATTAAAGTTTCGAAAGAAAAAATACATTATAATTCAGAATATGCTTATATTAAAGCTTATGCATTAATTAACTTAGCAGAGGTGTATATAAGAATTGGAAATATTTCTGAATTTAGAATTATACTTAATAAAGTAAAAAAGTTATTAGAATATATTCCAGAAGAGTATAAAGAAGATATTGAAATTATGTATTATACATATAGAGCTTTAGATAGTATATATGATAATGATTTAAAAAATGCACAAAACTGTTTAAATGAAATTGAAAATTTAGAAAAGAAAAATAAAGAGATTGATTTTACTGAATTAGATATTTTAAAACTTAGAGCATATGGATGTTTTTATGAAAAGAAAGGTGAATATAAAAAGTCTGAAGAATGTTTTGAAAAGTTAGAAGTAGAAGCTAATAAAGAAGGTTCAACTTATATTGAATTATTTGCATTAAGTAGAAGAATAAATTTTTTCAAAAATTATAATGAAGCAGAATATGTAAATCTTTTAAAAAGATATTATTACAGAGAAGAAGAAATAGAAAAATTAAATGATTCACAATATAGATATCATTTAAATAATGAGTTTATTAAAGAAGTTAATAATTCAATTAGTAAGGAATTTATTGTAACTATGTTTATGGTTTTTATAATTCTTTCTATATTAATTATATTATTAATTAAAAAAATTAAAAAATCAAAAAAAGAATCTATGAAAGATCCTTTATGCGATATTTATAACAGAAGATTTTTAGATAAATATATGGAAGATATATCAAAAAGAGATATGCCAATATCTGTAGTAATGATAGATGTTGATTACTTTAAATTATACAATGATAATTATGGGCATCAGCAAGGTGACATGGTACTTAAGAATGTAGCTAATGTTTTGAAAAAAAGTTGTAGAAAAGATGATATAGTTGCTAGATATGGTGGAGAGGAATTTTGTATAATACTCAGGCATACTGATAAATATGCATCAATAGAACTTGCAAAAAGAATAAAAGATAATATGATTAAAGCAAATATATTGCATGAGTTTTCGAAAGTTGAAAAGGTTGTAACTTTAAGTATTGGAATCGCAACTATATATTCATTAAGTCATGTTGAAAATATTATAAAACTTGCAGATAAATCTTTATATACAATAAAAAAATCTGGACGTAATGGGTATATACATATAGAAGATATTATAAAGAAAGATTTAATAGATTAAAAATTTAATTATAATATTTATATAAAAGGATTTTTTACAAATAAAAATCCTTTTATATGTTTAAAGTTAATTTTTAAGGTGCTTGTTTGTATTTATAATTAAATTTCCAACTTATATTATCTAAATTTATATTTTTTAAATTAAATGATTTATTATTAAAAACAAATTTAACCCTTTTAGCATGTAGTGGATAAAAGAATTCTGGTATATCTATTTTATCAATTATAACTCTTGCAAATGGTATATTTTTCTCATCATATAATTCTAGTTCAAAATCTTTAATTTCTATTAATGTTAATTTTGTTCCATTGTAAATATAACCATCAAGAACTAAATTATCAGATACTTTATATAAATTATTAACAATTAAGTTAATTGTATTTGCTTGAAGTGAAAAGTCACTTGTATTAAATAAATCTTCTTGAGATTTTATTGGAGTTGCATTAACTTTAAGTGGAGCTAGAAATATAGTTACAAGTAGTAAAAGAGAAAAAGATTTTTTGAAGTTTAATTTCATTATATTTACCTCCTTAAATTATGTATATATACTATTTAAATCAAAATTTTCTATCTTTATATAATATTGTGCGATAAAAGGAAATTTTTATACGTATAATAAGGATATAATTAAAATAAAAAACCCTCTAAAATAAATTAGAGGGTTTAACTATTAATATAAAAGAGATATTAATAGAGAGGATGGTGCCATTTATTAATAATATTAATAAATGGAGTGTTATAAAATTAAAAAAGAAAAAAGGTTTACTTTCATTTATAATGATTTCCTAATATATAAAAAAATATACAGACATAATAAAAAAACCTCCGCCAAAAGCGAAGGTTAATTTAGAAAGGGTTTAATTTAAATTGTTAAGGTGTAATCTTAACAATGGGGGGATTTTGGGTAAATAATTTAAATTTTAAATTATTTTATTGGGTATTATAATAATTGACTTATAATGAATAAAATATTCAAAATAAAAAAATTTTTTTATAAATCTACTAAAGCACATCCTTGTACAGCATTTATTCCATTTTGTTTACAATAATCTAGTATAGCAGTACTTTCAGCACCAGGTTGGATTAATATGTTTTTAATACCTAAATCTTTGGCTTCTTTTACATAGTCTAAACCTTGAATACTGTTTATACATAAGTCAATTGCTTCTATTTCATAAGGAATTTCCTTTAAAGATTTAAAAATATTATCTCCACCCCTTGGATTAACACCTTTAACATTAAGTCCATTACTTTTAAGTTTTTTTAATATTTTATGTGCATATTTTGATTCATTAGAAACATCTCCAATGACAACCCAATTATTAAAATTTTTAAAGTTTTTTACGCTCATAAAAACAACTCCTTTTTATAGCTCTGATGTACAATTAGGACATCTAGTAGCTTCAATATGTATTTCAGAGAAGCAGTAAGGACAATTTTTTGTAGTTGCTTCTTCACAAACTTGTTCTTTTCTAAATGCTATGTCTTTAATTCTATTTAATTGTCTTATTACTAAAAATATAGAGAAAGATATTATTAAAAAATTAATTACGTTATTTAAGAATACTCCATAGTTAATAGTAGCTGCACCAGCTGCTTGAGCTGTTTTTAGTGAACTATATTCTTTACCGCTTAAATTTATATAAAGGTTAGAAAAATCTACTTTACCAACAAGAGCACCAACTGCAGGCATTATAATATCATTTACTAGAGAAGTAACTATTTTTGAAAATGCGCCTCCAATTACAACACCAATTGCTAAATCGACAACATTACCTCTCATAGCAAATTTCTTAAATTCATTCCACAAAAGCGATTCCTCCTTTCTTTGTTATAAGATATTTTATCCTAAAATAAGATAAACAATAGATATATATCTAAAAATATTATAAAAATTTTAAAAATGTAACAATTTATTAAATGATAATTTAATTTAAGTAATAATTATTTTAATTTTTAATCAAAGAAGTACAATGAATAATAAATATTAAAAACTTATTTTAATATATAATGATATAAAAAATATAATAGTTATATAGATATTTAATTGGAGGAACTCTATGAGATTAAATAAAGGAATATTTACAGAAGCTCACGCAAAAGAAATATCTACATGGGTATATGAAGGAAAATATTCAATATATAATTTTCCCCCTTGGAAAATTATGATTAAGGAAAAGTTTGCTTTATGTGATTCTATAAAGAGAAAAAGTTTTATAGCATATACAGATGAAGCTGATAACTTAATAGGATTCGTTAATTTAGTTGATGAAGGAAAATATGTGTTTTTTGGAATTGGATTAAAGCCTAATATTTGTGGAAAAGGTATAGGAAAAGAAGTAGTTAATATGTCTATAGAAGAAAGTAAAAATAAGTTTGGATTAAAACCAATAATTTTAGAAGTTCGTTCATTTAATAAAAGAGCAATAAAGTGTTATGAGTCTCAAGGATTTAAAATTATTGGGATTTCTGAACATGATACATTTGTTGGGGCTGGAGATTTTTATATAATGGAATATAATCATTAATTATAAAAATTAGCAGTGATTAAGTATCATTGCTAATTTTATATTTTTAATATGATTTATTATTAGAAAGTATTATAATATGTTTATATGTTTTTAGAAATAGAAGGTGAAAAAGATGAGGGATTTGGATTATAAAAGTTTAAGTAGTGAAGTTGTAACAAAGGATAGTTTTTTATATGAAAATGATAGAGAAGCATGGAATAGAGCAATACAAAAGTATCCAGATGCAATATGTTATCCAAAAACAACAGAAGAAGTTATAGAGACTTTAAAATGGGTAAAGAATAATAGTGTTCAATTTAGAATCAGATCAGGACGCCATCATTATGAAGGATATTCAACAGGTAATGATATATTTATTATAGATGTAAGTAAGATGAATAATATTTATGTTGATGAAATTAATCAAACAGTAAAAATAGATGGTGGAGTAAGAAATAGAGAACTTTATGAAGCGGTAAATTCATTAGGTTATCCATTCCCAGGTGGAGGATGTCCAACAGTTGGTGTTATAGGCTTTACATTAGGCGGAGGATGGGGATATTCAAGTAGATTATTTGGACTTGGATGTGATTGCTTAATAGAAGCAGAATTAGTTGATTATGATGGAGACTTACTTGTTTTAAATAATAAAGAAAATAGAGATTTATTTTGGGCACTTAAAGGTTCTGGTGGAGGTAACTTTGGAATAGTTACTTCAATGACATTTAAACTTCCAAATAAAATTAATATGGCAACATTAATAAATATTGATTTTAACAATATAGATATTGAAGAGAAAATAGATATAATAGAAGAACTTCAAAATACATATAAAGCTTTAGATAGAAGAATGAATTTAAAAACAGCTATATATAATTCAGCGGAAAAAGGTAGTGGAATAAAGATGACAGGCCTTTTTTATGGAACAAAGGAAGAGGCTAATAAAATTTTAGAAAGACTTAAAAATAAAGGGAGCAATTTATATTACAATTTAGAATATATGACTGTTTTAGAGGCTAATAGATGGATACAAGATAGTCATCCAGATTATGAAAAATATAAATCAGGTGGAAGGTTTGTATTTAGAGATTATAATAGAGAAGAAATTAGAGAGATTATTGAATTAGTAGCAAATAGAGCAGAAGGTGCAACATATACAGCTGTTTCATTTTATGGATTAGGTGGTGCCGTTTCTGATATAGAAAAATGTGATACTGCATTTTATTATAGATGTGCTAAATTTATTATGGGATTTCAATCTGTGTGGGAAGATTTAAAGTATGCAGAAAAAAATGTAAATTGGGTTAAAGAAAACTTTGAATTTATAAAATCAATTACAGAAGGTTCTTTTGTAAACTTCCCAATAGATGTAATAAATGATTATGAAAAAGAGTATTATGGTCAAAATATAAATAAATTAAAAGAAATAAAAGAAAAATATGATCCTAAAAATATGTTTAATTTTGAGCAAAGTATAAAAGGATTTTAAATATTTATATAAGATAATAACTATTATAAATTTAAAAGTCTAGTAATTTAGAAAAATCTAAGTTGCTAGACTTTTTTATGCATATACATTATAAAATTATGTATAATTTACAAAAATAATTTACTTATACTATAAAAAATGGAAAATAATTTATTTTAAATAAGCTAAAATATAATTTTTATGGAAATTTTAATTGAAAAAATAATAAATATAGTAAATAAAATGAATATTTTAAAAAAATATATAAAAAGAATATTCCTACTTTATGCATATAATATTCAAAAAATTGCAGGAAATCTTTCTTAAAAAGATTGATGAGACTGTACATTTGGCAAGGATGATACAAAATATGTAATAAATAATATTTTTTAGGATGAATAAAATCAAAAAAACATATACATTTTATGTAAAAAAATGGTTTGTAATCGTTTTTTAAAGAGCTATAATTAAAACTGTAAACAGCGTTAGTAAAGAGTGGTTGACCCCTAAAGCGTTGTTTGCCAAACAAACTAAAGAAGAAAGAGAGTGATAATATGAAGAATAATAGAGCTTTAAATGTTACCTCAGAAATAGGAAAATTAAAAACAGTTTTATTACATAGACCAGGAGAAGAAATTGAAAATTTAACTCCAAATCTATTAGACAGATTATTATTCGATGATATCCCATACTTAAAAATTGCAAGAGAAGAACATGATGTATTTGCACAAACATTAAGAGATGCAGGTGTAGAAGTTCTTTATTTAGAAGAACTTGCAGCAGAAGCTATCGCAACTAGCGAAGACGTAAAGAAAGAATTCATAAATGAATTTATAACTGAAGCAGGAGTTGAAAGTGATACTCTAAGAGAAGCATTAATGAAGTTCTTCTTAAACTTTGATAACAAGGATATGGTTGATAAGATGATGGCTGGTGTTAGGAAAGAAGAATTAAAAGAATATCATAGAGATTCATTATATGATTTAGTAAATAGTACATATCCATTTGTTTGTGACCCAATGCCAAATCTTTATTTTACTAGAGATCCATTTGCAACAATTGGACATGGTATAACATTAAACCATATGAGAACAGAAACAAGAAATAGAGAAACATTATTTGCAAAATATATCTTCAAACATCATCCAAGATTTAAAGATAAAGATGTACCATTCTGGTTCAATAGAGATGAAAATACTTCAATTGAAGGTGGAGATGAATTAATACTTTCAAAAGATACATTAGCAGTTGGTATTTCACAAAGAACTGATTCAGCTTCAGTAGAAAAGCTTGCTAAGAGAATTTTATTTAATGAAGATTCAACATTCAAAACAGTATTAGCTTTCCAAATACCTGTAAGCAGAGCATTTATGCACTTAGATACAGTATTTACTCAAGTTGATTATGATAAATTCACAGTTCATCCAGAAATAGTTGGACCTTTAAATGTTTATGCAATAACAAAAGATCCAGAAAATCCAAATATGCTTAAGACTACTAAAGAAGTAGATACTTTAGAACATATATTAAGCAAATATTTAAATAGAGAAGTTACATTAATTAAATGTGGTGGCGGCGATGAAATAATTGCTGCAAGAGAACAATGGAATGATGGTTCAAATACATTAGCTATTGCACCAGGAGAAGTTGTTGTTTACTCAAGAAACTATGTAACTAATAAGATATTAGAAGACTATGGAATAAAATTACACGTAATTCCATCATCAGAACTTTCAAGAGGTAGAGGTGGCCCAAGATGTATGTCAATGCCACTAATCAGAGAAGATTTATAATTTAAGACAAACTAAAATATTTAATATAAAACTAAAATTAAGTGTTTACTATTTTTAAATTAAGTATGGTAAAGATAGTAAACACTTAGGTAAAACTAAGGAGGAAATGAAAATGGCAGTTAATTTAAAAGGAAGAAGTTTTTTAACATTAAAGGATTTTACACCAGAAGAAATAAGATATCTTTTAGATTTATCACATGATTTAAAAGCTAAAAAAAGAGCTGGAATATTAGGCGATACTTTAAAAGGTAAAAATGTTGTTTTATTATTTGAAAAAACATCAACTAGAACAAGATGTGCATTCGAATGTGGAGCAGCAGAAGAAGGAGCTCATGTAACATTCTTAACAAACTCACAAATGGGTAAAAAAGAATCAATCGAAGATACAGCAAAAGTTCTTGGAAGAATGTATGATGGTATAGAATTTAGAGGATTCAAACAATCAACAGTTGAAGAACTTGCAAAATATGCAGGAGTTCCAGTATGGAATGGATTAACTGACGCTGACCACCCAACTCAAATATTAGCAGATTTTCTTACAATAGAAGAACATGCACATAAACCTCTTAGTGAAATTAAATTAGTATTTGCTGGAGATACAAGAAACAATATGAGTTATGCATTAATGTATGGTGCAGCTAAAATGGGAATGCACTTTGTAGCACTTGGACCTAAGAGCTTAGAACCAGATGAAGAAATAGTTAAGGAAATGCAAGAATACTCAAAACAAACTGGAGCAGTAATAGAATTCTCAGATAACGTTGACGAAGCAGTTAAAGGAGCTGACGTTATTTACACAGATATATGGGTATCAATGGGAGAAGATGAAAGCTTATATCCAGAAAGAGTTAAATTATTAACTCCATATAAAGTAACAAGAGAAATGATGGCTAAAACAGGAAATAAAAATACATTATTCATGCATTGCTTACCATCATTCCATGATGAGGATACAGAAGTTTGCAAAGACATGATGGAAAGATTAGGTCTTGACATTAGAGAAGTTGAAGACGAAGTATTTAGAAGCAAAAATTCAGTAGTATTTGATGAAGCTGAAAATAGAATGCATACTATAAAAGCCGTAATGGTAGCTACAGCAGGAAAATAATTTGTCATTAGTCGGCTATTTGGTTTTGAATAGCCGGCTAAACTTTTCTATAACCTATTAAAAACCTATTAAACTTTTCTATAAAAAAACTAAATAGAGGTGATAAATATGTCAGAGCAACAATCTACTGGTGAACAAAAAAATCTTGGGTTTGCATCACTTGCAGCATTAATTGTTGGATCTATGATTGGTGGAGGAGCATTTAACTTACCGTCAGATATGGCAAGAGGTGCAGGAACTGGTGCAATTATTATTGGTTGGATTATAACCGGTATCGGCATGATAGCACTTGCTTTTGTATATCAAGCATTAGCAAACAGAAAGCCAGAACTTAGCGGTGGTGTATATAGTTATGCTAAGGCGGGATTTGGTGAATACATAGGATTTAACTCAGCATGGGGTTATTGGCTTAGTGCATGGATAGGAAACGTATCTTATTCAGTTCTTTTATTCGGAGCTATAGGATATTTTGCTCCTATATTCGGAGAAGGTAATAATTTAGCATCAATAATTGGAGCTTCAGTTATTGTTTGGGCATTTACTTTCTTAATATTAAAAGGAGTAAGTGGAGCTGCTTTTGTTAACTTAATAACAACAATAGCAAAATTAGTTCCTATATGTGTATTTATAGTAGTAGCAATATTTGCATTTAACTTCCACAACTTTACTTTTGAGTTTTGGGGTTCAACAGATCTAGGTAGTATATTAGATCAAGCAAAAAATACTATGCTAGTAACATTATGGTGCTTTATAGGTATTGAAGGTGCAGTAGTTGTATCTGGTAGAGCTAAAAAGCAAAGTGATGTTGGTAAAGCAACAGTAATGGGATTAGTAGGAACTTTATGTATATATCTTTTAATTTCTTTAATGTCTTTAGGAGTTATGAATAGAGTACATTTAGCAGGCTTAGAAAACCCATCAATGGCATATGTTTTAGAATTCGCTGTTGGTAAATGGGGTGCTGTGCTTATAAATTTAGGATTAATAATATCATTATTTGGATCATTACTTGGATGGTCACTTTTAGCTGCTGAAATTCCATTTGTAGCTGCAAAAGATGGTGTTCTTCCAAAAATATTTGCAAAAACAAATAAGAGTGGAGCTCCAGCAGCATCATTAATCATAACAAATGTGTTAGTTGAATTATTCTTAATCTTAACACTTGTTGCAAGTAGTACTTATCAAGCATTATATTCAGTAGCTAGTACAGCAATACTTGTTCCTTATCTTTTAAGTGCAATGTATGGACTTAAGCTTACTATAACAGGTGAGACTTATGATAAAAATCCAGAAGGAAGAACAAAGGATAAAATCTTTGCAACTATAGCAACAGTATATGCTGTATGGTTATGTTACGCAGCTGGATTAAAATATTTACTATTATGTTTCATTCTTTATGCAGTTGGTATAATTTTCTACTATATTGCTAAGAAACAAAATAACAAAGATAAAAAAGTATTTGTTGGATCAGAAGCTGTAATTGCAATAATTATTTTAGTTATAGCTGTAATTGCTATAGTATTATTAGCAACTGGAAAAATATCAATTTAGCTAAATATTAATTATTTAGAATACCTTTTAAAATACACTTTTACTAAAGATAAAATTATGATGATTTAATAAACAAAAGATAAAAATTTATAGATAAATTAAATAAACAGAAGATAAAATTATAAATTAATAAATATTAATTATAAGGAGGAACAAAAGATGAAAATAGTTTTAGCATTAGGTGGAAATGCATTACAAGCAGATCCAAAAGATAAAAGTGCAGAAGGTCAATTAAAGACTTGTAAAGAAACTGCAAAATCAGTAGTTGATTTAATAGAAGCTGGACACAGAGTGTCAGTTGTTCATGGAAACGGACCTCAAGTTGGACAAATATTAGCTAGCATTGAAGAAGCTTACCAAGCAAATCATAACAATACACTTTTCCCATTTGATGTTGTAGGTTCTTTTTCACAAGGTTATATAGGATATCATTTACAAAATGCAATTTCAGAAGAACTTCATAAGAGAAATATAAATAAGTCTGCTGAAACAATAATTACTCAAGTTGTAGTAGATAAAAATGATAAGGCATTTGAAAATCCAACAAAACCAATAGGATCATTCTATTCAGAAGAAGAAGCTAAAAAACTTGAAAAAGATAAAGGTTATGTTATGAAAGAAGATGCTGGTAGAGGATATAGAAGAGTTGTAGCATCACCAAAGCCTGTTGATATAGTTGAAAAGGATGCAATAAAGGCAATGGTTGATGATGGATTTGTTGTAATCGCTTGCGGCGGTGGTGGAATTCCAGTAGTTAAAGAAGGAGATGACTTAGTTGGGGTTCCTGCAGTTATTGATAAAGACTTTGCAGCAGAAAAGCTTGCTGAAATATTAGATGCTGATATTTTATTAATACTTACAGCAGTTGATAGAGTATGTGTAAATTACAATAAACCAAATCAAAAAGAATTAAAGGAAATAGGTATAGAAGAAGTAAATAAATATATAGAAGAAGGTCAATTTGCACCAGGAAGTATGCTTCCAAAAGTTGAAGCTTGTAAGAAGTTTGTTCAATCAGCTAATAATAAACAAGCTATAATAGCATCACTTTCTAGAGCAAAAGAATCTTTGACAGGAGAATCAGGAACAAAAATTGTAAAATAAAATATTTTTTAGAGAGGAAGATAGTTCTTTCTCTCTAAGCTAATTATTAGCATTTATAAAAGGGCGAATTTTAAGTTGTTTATAAAATAGTATTTTACAGAAGAGGTAGGTTATTATGGAAAATGATTTAAAAAAGAGAAGAAGAGAAGCAATCATTAATATAATAAAAAATGAAGATATAGGAAAGCAAGAACAGCTTGTTTTAAAGTTAAAACTTTTAGGTATAAATGCGACTCAAGCAACATTATCACGCGATTTAAGAGAAATGCATATAATTAGAAAGCTTATGAAAAATAAAGAGTACAAGTATGTACTGGTAACTGAAGAAAGTGTAGGAAAAAGATGTAATAACATATTTAAAAATTCAGTTGAAAGTATATGTGTACAAGAATATTTTATATCAATAAAAACTATGAAAGGCATGGCAGATGTTGTTGGTGAATTTATTGATAGATTAAATGATAAAAGAATTATTGGAACGGTTGCAAATAATTATAGCGTATTTATTATTTGCAATGGTGAAAAAAATGCAAAACTTGTGTTTAAGGAATTAAATGATTTAAGATTTTAAGTATTTTTGTATACATTTATTTAAGTACACCTAAAAATAAATGAATAAACATAATAAAATTATACTTCTTAAAATAATAGAGTTTTATCAAATTAATGATAAAACTCTATTATTTTTTATAAGATTAAATATTTAATATACAATGAAATTTTAATAAATTTTAATGTAAAAATATAGCTCTATATTAAAATGAACATTATACTAAATCAGAGTATTTAAAATATGTTTAATTAAATATTAATAGTCTAGTCTTTGAGTATATCCACTTCATGGATATATAATTAAATAAGGAAGTACTTAATTGTTTAAATTAATTTACATTAAATACTGATTTTAAGAAAGGAAAACTATAAATTATGCAGAAGAAAACAGAAAAAGATATATTATCTAAAAATAATTTAAAAGTTAGAATTGTATTAGAAAGTATTATAGTTGGTGCTATTGCAGGACTTATTGTTTCTTTATATAGATTAGCTTTAAAATATATAGCGCCTTATGAATATAAAGCATATTCATTTATGAAGGAAAATAATTTATGGATTATTTTAGGAATAGTAGTTTTAATTATATTAGCGTACATTGTTGGATTTATGGTTGAGAAAAATTCAATGATAAGTGGGAGTGGTATACCACAAATAGAAGGGATGCTTAAAGGAGAATTTGATATAAAAAATCCGATACAAATTTTGGTGGAAAAGTTTATTGGAGGAACAATTGCAATAGGAGCTGGGTTATCCCTTGGTATTGAAGGTCCTTCAATTCAGTTAGGAGCAGAAGCGGCTCATGTTTATAGTAATGTAACTAAAAAATGCATTAATGATAAAAGATTTTTAATTGCTTCAGCAGCGGGGGCTGGACTTGCAGCTGCCTTTAATGCACCACTTGCAGGAGTTTTCTTTGTACTTGAAGAAATGTATAAATGTTTTTCAAAGATGCTTTTCTTATGTTCAATAGCAGCGTGTGTAACAGCTGATTTAGTGACTTGGATATTCTTTGGTAGTAAGCCTATATTAGAAGTTAATATTATAAAAGCACTACCTGCAAAATATTATATTTTTGTAATTATTCTTGGTATAGTAGTAGGAATTTGTGGAGTAATATATAATAAAACATTACTTAAAACAATAAAGCTGTATAAATGTATAAAAATTAAATTAAGATATAGAATGATAATTCCATTTATGTTTGCCTTATTTTTTGGAATTGTGCTTCCACAAGTTTTGGGTGGAGGAGATATACTTATAAATGATATTTTATTAAATGGGGTTGCTTTTAAATTTGCGATTATATTACTTATAAGTAAGTTTATTCTTTCAATAGCTAGCTTTGCATCAGATACGCCAGGAGGAATATTATTTCCTTTATTAACTTTAGGAGCTTTAGTTGGAATCACATTTAGTGGGATTATAACATTGATTGCTGGAGAAAGTAATATTTATGCAACAAACTTTATATTACTTGGTATGGCAGGAATGTTTTCATCAATTGTAAGAGCTCCAATTACAGGACTTATATTAGTTTGTGAAATGAGTGGACCATCATTAGGTTTAGGAGCTGTTAGTTTAGTATGTGGAATAGCTTATTTAATAGCTGAAATATTTAAGTGTAAGCCAATATATGAATCATTATTAGATAATAGATTAAAAGCTATGGGATTGAAAGAAGAAGAGTAGGAGGAATTTTATGAATTTTAAAAGTATACATCATGTGGCTATAATATGCTCAGATTATGAAAAATCTAAAAATTTTTATGTTAATACATTAGGACTTGAAGTAATAAGAGAAGTTTATAGAAAAGAAAGGAATTCTTATAAGCTTGATTTAAAAATTGGAAATAGTCAAATAGAATTATTTTCTTTTAAAAATTCACCAGAAAGATTAAGTTATCCAGAAGCATGCGGACTTAGACATTTAGCTTTAGAAGTTTCAAATATAGAAGAGACTGTAGAAGAACTTAAAAGAAATGGAATAAAGGTTGAAGAAATTAGAATTGATGAATTTACTGGACGAAAGTATACATTTTTTGAAGATCCAGACAAGCTTCCATTAGAGCTGTATGAGGCATAAATGAATTGTACAAGCTTTATTTAAAAGGGGGAATTGTTAAATGACGTGGCTAATATTATTCTTATTTATTATTATACCAACTTATCTAATCATTTTTAGTATTGGAGAGTTGAAAAATGAAATTAGAAGAACTAATAAAAAGTTAAATCTTATAGCAGAACATTTGGGAGTAGAAGATTTAGAATTTAAAAAAGAGATGAGCATTATAAAAGAATTAGCAATAAAAGGGGAAAAAGTTGAAGCTATAAAAAGATATAGGATTTTAACAGGTGAAGAACTTAAAGAGGCAAAAGAATTTATAGATAAATTAATAGAATAGAGAAAATATATTATACAATGGATATTGGGGGAGAATTAATTGAATTATGAACAAGATTATATGAAAAGAGTTTATGAATCAATTGGTAAAATAATGGCTGTAATAGCAGCTGGCATAGATTCAATATAAAGTAATATAGAAGATGATAATTATAGCATAAAACTTTCAAAAGATGATTTATTAGAAATTATGGTGAAAAAGCATATAAGTAATAAAAATTTTAATGAAGCTGAAAATATAATATTTGATCAAATAAACTTAAGGAAATCAAAAAGAAGTTATGAAATAGTATTATATTTTAAAAATGAAATAAATAAGTTAGATGATGAAACACTTTTATTAGCTAACTTTTCAAGAGAAGAAATATCTATGGGTTTAGAAACTATTGAAAATTTTTATAAGCAAAATGTTATAAAAAATAATGTTAATTAATTTTAAAAGTGTTAGTATGTTAATAAATTAAAATAAAGATTGTGGATAAATTCCATATTTTGTATAAAATAAAAAGTATAAAATTAAAAAAGAAAAAATCAAGTAGCTTTGTAAAGCTACTTTTTTATTTTTAGCAAAATTAAACTAAAATCATATTAATAATATTATTAATAAATTTTAGGAGTAGTATATGAGAGTTGATACAAATTATAATATTATAGATGTAATAGAAAGTAATATAACAAATATAAATTCAAAAGAAAGAGTAGTTCTTACAGGAAAACGTGAAACTAAAGATAGTAATTATGTTTATAATTTAATGTTAGAAGTTTATAAAAAAGATGGAGATAAAATATTTAGTGAAAAGATTCCATTTAGTGGGTATAACTTAAATTTATCAGCATTTGACTTTAATGGTGATGGAAAAAATGAAATAGTAATCCGAGGTGGATTTGGTGGTTCTGGAGGATTTGAAATAATTAGTATATATAGTTATTTTGATGGAAAATTTAAAAATATTTTTAATCAAGATATTTTTGGAGAAAAGTATAAGTTTGAAGCAAAGTATTTAGATAATTATAAAGTGTATGTAAAATCAATAGGAACAAATGAAGAATTTATAATTGATATATCATTAAAAGAAAAAAATTATTTAGACAAAATATATAATAAAGTTGGAAAAGTAGATGGAACAAATAATATTGTAATTGATGCAATAAGTTCTGCTTATCCAATTAAATCTATTTATAAAAATGCATATAGTTTAATTCTAAATCAAAGAATTATTGGTATATATAATGCTGATACATTAGGAGTAGTTCAAAGTTATGTTGATTTTGAAAATAATAACATTAAAATTATAAAAATTTGTATACTTATATTTGGCGAAGAAATAAATAAAGAAAATAAGGTTAGGGAAAATAAAGAAGAAGATTTAAGAAAATTATTCAATAAAGAAGATAATAAAGATAAAGATTATGAAATTTATATGTATTATTTAACTTTAGCACAATATAAAAGTTTAAGTTATAAAGAAGCATTTGAAACAATTACTAAAGCTTTAAAACAGAAGTGTTCTTATCCATCATCTAAAGAACTTAAAAAATTAAAAGATAAAATAAAAAGGCATATAAAAGAATAAAATTGTAAATTTTTTATAATGATTGTTTAATATATATTAATAATGTATAATAAAAATAAATTGATAAAATAAAGTAAGGTTCTAAAATAGTAGTATTTTAGATTAAAAGGGAAGTTGGGTTAAAATCCCACGCGGTCCCGCCGCTGTAATAGAGGAGTTTTTATAAGGTTTATACCACTTGGAAATAAGTTTCCTGGGAAGGTTTTATAAAAATGTTGATACTTGAGCCAGAAGACCTGCCTACTTTAATAACATATAACTCTACGTGGATATAGAGGGGGTGTTTTAATTATGAATAAATTATATATTAGTGATTTATTTAGCCTCTTAATGTCAAGTTAAGAGGCTTTTTTACGTCTAAAATAGTTAAATTTATAACTAAATAGTAGAGTGTTATAAAAATTATAATTTATTATGAGGAGTAGATAATTATGTCAAAAAGAATGCAACTTTTTATAGGAGTTTTATTAATGATGTTATGCATACCAACAAAAGCATCGGCTATGCACATTATGGAAGGATTTCTTGAACCAAAATGGTGTATAGCTTGGGGGGCTTTTACAATTCCATTTGTTGTTTTTGGAATATTTTCAATTAAAAATACAATAAAAGAAAATCCACGTCTTAAGTTATTACTTGCAATGGCTGGAGCTTTCGCATTTGTTCTTTCAGCACTTAAAATTCCATCAGTTACAGGTAGTTGTTCACATCCAACAGGAGTAGGTCTTGGTGCTATACTTTTTGGACCAACAGCAATGGCGGTTTTAGGACTTATCGTATTAGTATTTCAAGCTATACTTTTAGCACATGGTGGACTTACAACTCTTGGAGCTAATACATTTTCAATGGCAGTAGTTGGACCATTTGTATCATATGGAATTTATAAATTAGTAAAGAAACTAAATGGACCAAGATGGCTTGCAATATTTTTAGCAGCAGCTATTGGTGATTTAGCAACATATGTGACAACATCAATTCAATTAGGACTAGCCTTCCCATCAGATGTTGGAGGAATAATGGCTTCAATAACTAAATTTATGGGAATATTCGCAGTAACACAAATTCCTTTAGCAATAAGTGAAGGTATATTAACAGTTGTAATATTTAATGCAATTGCAGCTTATGATAAGGAAGATTTAATAAGCCTTAATATATTATCAAAGGAGGGAATCTAATGGCAAACAAACAAAAAAGTAAATTAAGAATAAATATAATACTTATATTAATTGTTATAGCCTTGGCTATAATACCATTTTTCATAGCTAAAGATGGAGAATTTGGTGGATCAGATGATGCAGCAGAACAAGCAATAACTCAAATAGATAAGGATTATGAGCCATGGTTTTCTCCAATATTTGAACCTAAAAGTGGAGAAGTTGAAAGCCTTTTATTTGCACTTCAAGCAGCAATTGGAGCAGGAGTTATAGGGTTTGGATTAGGATATTTTAAAGGACGTAAAACAAAAGAAAGTTCTGATAACAAATGATAAATATAGATAAATATGCGTATTCATCAAAACTTAAAATGATAAATCCAATGGAAAAATTTATATTTTCCATTGTAACTTTAATTGTATGTCTTTCAGTTAATAATATAGTTGATTCAATTATAGTAATTGGTGTTATGGGAATTATAACGGTTTTTGTAGGAAAGACTCCTTTAAGGTTATTCTTAAAGTTATTAACTATTCCTCTTACATTTTTAATTATCGGAATTTTAACTATAACAATAAATTATTCTATTAATCCAGATAATTTTATAATATCAATTAATATATTTGGAGGATTTATTGGAGTATCAAAGTTAGGTATTTATAAAGCATTAGTTTTATTTTTAAAAGTTTTAGCATCAGTTTGTTGCTTATACTTTTTATCGCTTAGCACTCCAATGGTTGATATATTAGCAGTGCTTGAAAAATTAAAAGTTCCAAGTATAATGATTGAAATGATGAGTCTTATTTATAGGTTTATATTTATACTTTTAGAAACAGTAGATACTATGTTTATAGCGCAAAATTCAAGGCTTGGATATAGTAATATAAAATCATCATATAAATCTCTTGGAGCTCTTATATCAAGTTTATTTATAAGGTCATTTAAAAGGGCTAATGATATGTATACTTCTTTAGAATCAAGAGGATATGATGGAGAATTAAATGTTATTTTAGATGAGTATACAAATGATAAAACAATTTACATAATAACAATTTTATTAAATTTATTATTATTAACTATTAAAGTATTAATGTAAATACAGAGAAGAAGGGAAGAAACTAAATGAGTGAAAATATATTAAAAATAGAAGAACTTCACTACAAATATCCAGATGGAACCTGTGCATTAAACGGAATAAATATGTATATAAAAAGAGGTGAAGTAACTGCAATATTAGGTGGAAATGGAGCAGGAAAATCAACATTATTTCACCATTTAAACGGAATAAATAAACCTTCTTCAGGTAAAATATATTTTAACGGAAAAGAATTTGACTATTCAAGAAAGGGATTAAAAAAATTAAGACAAGATGTAGGAATAGTTTTTCAAGACCCAGATAGTCAATTATTTTCAGCAAGTGTATATCAAGATATATCATTTGGACCTATGAACATGAAGCTAAAAGAAGAAGAAATAAGAAAAAGAGTAGATTTTGCAATCAAGGAAACAAAGATTGAGCATTTAAAGGATAAACCAACTCATGCATTAAGTTTCGGTCAAAAAAAGCGTGTTTCTATAGCTGGAATACTTGTTATGGAACCAAAGGTTTTAATATTAGATGAGCCAACAGCAGGGTTAGACCCAATGGGAGTAAGTGATATAATGAGCCTTTTAATGGATATGAAAAAAAAGCTAGATTTAACTATAATAATATCCACTCATGATATAGATATAGTACCACTTTATTGTGATAAAGTATTTGTTATGGATAAAGGAAAAGTAATACTAGAAGGAACTCCAGATGAAGTATTTAGAGAAAAAGAAAAAATAAGAAAAATACATTTAAGACTTCCACGTGTTGCACATCTTATGGAAATATTAAAAGAAAAAGACGGATTTAATTTTAATAATATAGAAAGCACAATAGGAAAGGCAAGAAAAGCATTTAACGTTTGGAAAAATAATTTTAAATAATATAAAAAGTAGGAGCTAAATTAATTTAGCTCCTACTTTTTGTTTAATGGTTATTAATCTTTTAAGTTAATTTGTTTAGGGGTTATATATTTAACTATGCAGTAACTTTCTTTTTTGAAAAAGCTTTAAACATAGCAATTATTAAAATTGAAATTATAAATAGTCCTATAAATACAACGTATCCTCTTGAGAATCCACTTAAATCAACACCAGTTTTATCTATAAATGTTGCCATAACAGGAGGTAATAAGAATCCACCGAAGGCTCCGATTCCACCTATCCATCCTGATGCACCACCCATAGCTTCTGGTACAGCATTTGGAACTATTTTAAATACAGCAGCATTTGTTACTCCCATACCTATTCCAAGAAGTACAACACCAATTACTGCAAGTGGTAAAGATCCTGCAAATGTCATAACTACTGAACCTAAAAGGCCTATTATTAAAGCTATGATTGCAATAATTTCTCCACCTTTTTTATCAGCTATTTTACCACCATATATTCTAACTAATGAAGTTAATATTGAATAGAAAGCAGTTAAAAATCCAGCTACTTTAACATTTAATGAGAAATAAGTCATCCAGTAGTTTGGAAGCCAGCTAGTTAATGCTAGGAATCCACCAAATGTAGTAAAGTATATAAGAACTAAAGCCCATGTTTTCCATGATTTAGCTGATATAATTAAGCTTTCACTTACTTTAGCTTTAGGGAATAATTCTTGTCCATGTTCTTTTGAAGCAATTTCTTTTGCCTCTTCTTTAGTTGCACCTTGGTCTAATAATTGGAAGTACCAAGCGTTTTGACCAATTTTTATGTAAATTAATGTACCAACAACTAAGAAAATAAGCCATGCTAAGTATGATCCTGATAATCCTAAAAGAGGCATAGCAACGTTTGGTAATAAAAGAGCAAATATTCCAGGTGCTAAGTTACCAACACCGCCATAAAGTCCTAAAGCAACACCCTGTTTATTTTGTGGGAACCAATAAGATGCTTGACTTATTCCTACAGAGAATGTTGCAATACCACAACCTGAAAGCGTACCAAGTGCAAATAGTAACCAATAATAATTACTTAAATTTTCTTGGAAAAATGCCATTACTATGTAAAGTCCTGTCATACCAACAATTGATAAAATAAGTAAAACAATAAATGGTTTTCTTCCACCTGTTGTATCAACCCAAGCCGCAAATGGAATTCTAAGTAATGAACCTGAAAGGGATGGTGCAGATACAAGTAGTGCTAGTAACACTGGATTTAAATCTGTAAATACCTTTTTAAATATAGCAGCTGTTGGTCCATATAGAGAAACGGCAGCAAACCCTATAAAGAAACCAAGCGTAGCAGCAGCTAAACCAAGGTTTGAATTTCCTTTAACTGAATATTTTTTCATATATAAGTCCTCCGTGTTTAATTAAACTTGTTAATTCTTTAACGAGTTTATCATAAATTTAACAATAAAACTGTGATGAATATCACACATTTAATTAAAAGTTATAAAATTATTAAATATGATTTATAAAATTTAAATAAAGAAATTATTTAAAAACAGATTAATAGGAAATATATTTTGTAGAATTAAATTATATGAGAAATTAAATTTATTTTATATTATATTCTAATATTGAAATATTATTTATGTTAATAGAAGAGACAAAAATTAAAAGTATAAAAGTAATAAATATTAAATTATATAAAATAGTAAAAATATTTGAATAAAGTATAATTAATACTGTCAAGTATATAAATGGTACAAATTTTATAATTCTATTATATATTATTAAATATAGTTCATATATATAGAAGGTTTTAATAAATATATGTATAATTTATAATAAATTATACAATGAAAAAGGGGATTATCATGAAGATAGGATTAGTTCTTTCAGGTGGAGGAGGAAAAGGAGCCTATGAACTTGGTGTGTGGAAAGCATTAAAAGATTTAGAATTAGATAAATATATAGATGTTTTTTCAGGCACATCAATAGGCGCTTTTAATGCAGTTTTATTTGCACAAGATGATGTGAATGCAGCAGACGCACTATGGGAAGAAGTTACTATGGAAAAGCTTGTTCCTATAAGTAAATTTGATTTGTTAAAAAGAGGAATAGAGCTTACAATAGGTAGTAAGCATTTAAATTTGGCAAAGAAATACATGCTTCAAAAGATAGAAGAAGGCGGTGTTCCAAAAGATGGAGCACGTGAAATTATAAATGAATATTTGGATATTGGAAAAGTAAAAGAAAGAGGTAAAATATGTTATGCTGCATGTACAGAGCTTCCAGATTTTACTCCAAAATATTTTAAGCTAAATGACTATGATAATGAGACAGCAAAAGATATGATTATAGCATCAGCATCACTTCCAATGATATATGATTGCACAGAAGTTTTAGGTGGAAAATTTATTGATGGAGGAGTAGCTGATAATACTCCTATACAACCTGTTTATGGAGAAAATTGTGATATTATAATTGTCGTTTTATTATCAAAGGAAGCAAGAGTTGATAAATCTATTTATCCAAATGCTAAAATATTAGAACTTGTGCCAAGGAACTTAAGTGAAAGTACATTAAAAGGAACTTTGAATCTTGATATGGAAGCAAAGAGAATGCGAATAAAGGAAGGATATAAAGATACAATTGAACTTTTAGAGCCAATAATTTTTATGGCAAATTTAAAGAGAGAAAGAGAAGAACGTGAAAAGTATCCTAAATTATATAAGTTTTATAATTGGATAAAAAAAATTATATAGTCAAATAAAAAAGGTTTGTATAGTTTAAACTGTACAAACCTTTTTAAAATCCTTCAGCACCTCCACCACCTAGTAATGCTTCGATTACTTCATCAATATTTGCTGCATTTTCTAATATTTCATCACGTAATTTAATTCTAATCTCAGTAGAAAGAATAGTTGGGATATAACTAATAGCAATTTGTCTAAAAAAATCTGAGTTTAATGCTGTATCTGGATATAATTTTTCATCTAATTGTCTTTCTTCATATCTTAAAAAAGCTGCCTTTGCAAATAGTATTAAACTCAATATAAGTAGATTTTGACCTACTTCAATAATAGAATCTACATCGGGTATATTTTCAACGTTAATATTATTTAATTGATCTACAATTATACTTCTACCAATTATATTTGCATTAAAAAAATATAAACCTGAGGTGATTGAAATTAATGTTGCTACTATTTCTATATCAAGTATATGCAAGTCTGTTTCAAGAAAAAAAGGGTCATTTTGACTTGTTGCTGGGCTTGTATTGGAACTTTGATTAGTACTGTTATTATTTTGGTTTAGACCATTAGTAGTACTGTTAGTAGTTTTACTTGAAGTTTTTTTACTAAATTTTTTAGAAAACTTTTTTTTTGACATTTAAATTACCTTAATAAAAGTATTTTTATAACAATATATGAAAAGATAAAAATAAATATACGTTTAGACAAATCCAAGAGCGTTTATGTCTGTTAAATAAAGTTCATTTAAAACTATGACTCTTTCTATGTTTGCAATTATACTTAAAGCATAGGCATTAGCTAGACGTTTATAAGGAGAAGTTTTAGTATCTGATATAGTAAAATTATTTTCAAAATTCTTTTCATTAAATCTACCAATTGCAACAGTCCATAATACTATAAGTCCCATTACTACAATGGTTTCTCCTATAAATAATATCAAGTAAGGACTTATTGTTTCTTCATCTTCATCACTTAAAATTTTTGTTATATCTGTGTTTGAAGCATATATAAAATATGCATATCCAATAATCAATAAAGTAGCACCAAGTTTTTCACGTTCAGCAAGACTAAGTTCTAAACTTTTAATAAATTCTTCTATTTCTTCAGGAATTTCGGTGGAAGAATAATCTTCAAAATATTTATTATTCATAAAATAATCACCTGCTAAAATAATGAGATATTTTAATATATGAAAAAATATTTTTATAGGTCCTTAAATAAAAATATAGATTTTTTTATATGAAAAAAGACCTAGTTTTTTTATAAAAACATAAGTCTTTTTTAAAAGTTTAAAGTTCTTTTAATATTACTTGTTGCATTGACATTAAAGGTGGCCATTTTTCATCAGGTAATAAATAGTAAAAATTCATTCCTGGAGTAACATTTTTAACTCTTAATTCATAAGTTTTAAAATTTATAAGAAGAATAGGATTTCCTTGTGAATCTTTTCCTATTACGCTACATATAGTACCTCTATCTGTATAATATTTTAAAAGGGCATCTAATAAGTCTTTCATGTTGTAATATACTGTATCAAGGTCTAGCAAGACTTTTCTATTAAACATATTAGATCATCTCCTTATTTTAGTTTCTATTATTTATTTTAGTCCTTATAATAATATTAATCAAATTAATTTAAAGTTTTGTATAATACTTTACCTTATTTTAGAGTTTCAAGTATTTTTATAGCTTTTATTTCTATAGGATTAACTTCAAGAGAATTTTTATCTAAAATAATTAAATCTGAAAATTTTGAAGATTTGATAGAATAGTTTTTTATATTCTTTAGAGTTTTTTTATTATTTCGTTGCGTACAAAAATAGATTCAGTATAATGAGTGTGTTTTATAGTTAATATGTTATTATCTATAATAAATAAATTCACCTATAAAAAACCTCCTAAAAAATTCAATATTAATATAATATAACATGAAATTTAAAAGGAGTATTTTATTAAAATATTATATAGATTAGAATCCAAGTGGCCTTATGCTACTTAAAATTGCTTTTGGATAAAGTTTACTAAATTTAGTATAGATTTCTGAAGTAGGATCAATTACTTCTATTTCATCATTATCATATTTAAATGATACATAATTAAAGTCAAAGTCAAATCTTAAATCTCCTGGATATTCTGACATGGAATTATAATTATAGTCTTTCATAAAATTAACTATAAGTTGTCTATTTTCATTTAATTTACAAAGTTCTATTATATATTTTTCTTCAATAAAAAATTTTTTTCTTATTTCTGCAATAAAGTTACTGAATATTTTTGTTGATGGAACGACTACATTTCCATCTATGTCTGAAATAACATAACCATTTATAATTTCTTTAGCTAAAAAACTATTATTTAAAGACATTAAAATAACTTCTTTTTTTTCTTCTGAAAACTCAGCATATTCTATTTTGATTTTTTCAGAATTCCAGTTAAATAATTCTGAAATATTTTTGTCTTTATCAAGTATAAGCTTGTCTAAAGTTTTAGAATTTTCATAAGGAATATCTTCAAGAAGAGCAGATTTGTATTCAGATAATTCTTTAATAAGTTCATCTATCTTTTTAACTTTAAGTTCTTTATTCAAAAAATCATCCCTCCATATGTATTTTACTTTTTATTTTAAGGCTATTATATCACTAAAATTATAAAAATTCTCTTTAAAGATGGGAAGAATTTTTAAATAAATTGTTTAATAATTGAGTTATAAATTAAATTTTAAGAAACGAAATTTATGTTTTAAAATTGAATCTTTATTACTTTTTACTCTCGTAATGAGTTACGTAATAACATTTTAAATTATGTAATGCACTTAAAAAAGATAAAAATCCTTTTGCAATAGTTTTAGGACTATTATTTTCTATTCCTGTTAACATATAAGAAACAGCCTTTTCTAAAGAATCAAAAACATTTGTAGCAAAAGAGATTAATTCCTTTGATTTAGCAGTATTTATATCTTTTGTATTATTAGTAAAATTTAATTTTATATTTAAAATTTGTTCTTTGTAAATATTTAAATAATTTAAGTAATCTTTTTTACTATCTCCTTTTTTTCTAATATTAGAAATCAAACAATTACTATCATAAATAAGGTTATTTAGTGATAATTTAAAATAATCATTAATATTTTTATTAGAAACAGTATTTTGTATACTTAAACTATTTCCCTTTGAATAATTTAAATTATTAGAACAGCTAATTATATTAAAAGAAAATAAAATACATATTAAAGTTAATGCTATACTTCTATTTATTTTCATATATACACCTACTTTTAAAAAGTATTATATAAAGATTTGGATTTATAAAGATAATAAAGCAAAACTTTACAATTAATATTTTAACATATTAAAGTAATTTTTTTATATGTATTTTGCTTACATTTATATTTCATTTTTGTAAGAAAAGAAAAAATTCATTTATTGTTTATAAAAAAATGCTGTTTTAATAAAAATTTAGAGCAATTTTGAGTGTAATATAGTAAAAAAATATTTAACTATAATAGAATTTAAACATATTATAAATAAATATGATAAAATATAAATATTAAAAGATTATGGTTAATAATGCTATATGGGTAGACTGACTAGGGAGGAAGAATTAATGTATATAGTAGATGTATTTTTAGATAATAGAGCATCAAGATATGTGACATCTATTTGGCAGTCACTTAGTGATAAAGGGATAGATTCAAGTTTGATTAATACGGAAGGTTTATTTCCACATATAACTTTAGCAATTTATGAAGATGTAGATGAAAATAAATTTATAGCTAAGTTAAAGGAATTTAAGGGAAAGCTTAAAAGTATAGATACAAGATTTGATGCTATAGGGGCATTTCCTACGACAGGGACTTGCTTTGCAAAGCCTGTAGTTACAGAAGAAATAATTAAGATGCATAAAGAGTATTATGAATTTTTTAAAGAGTTTGATGATACAGCAAGGACGTATTATTTACCAGGAAAGTGGAATCCGCATTGTAGTTTAGCAATTGGATTAAATAAAGAAAAGTTAAAAGAAGTAATGAATTTTATTATAGATATATATGAACCTTTTGATGCTAGTTTAGAAGGTATAGCATTATATAAAGTTGAGATGGAAAATGGAATATTTACTGATAGTATAAGATTATTTTAATAAAATAAATATTGTAAATATATTTTGAGTTTATAATTAAAAAATTTTTTAGTATAATGAATAATTTTTTAGTTTTATGGATAATATAATAATGTAATCAAGGAACGAAAGTTTAGACAATTGGTTACAGGACACTGCTTATTGGATAAGTGGTGTCTTTTCATTTTATAAATAAAATTTAATTATAGTTAGTTTTCAAATGAATATAAAATGACAAGTAATGAAAAGATATTTATGAGGTGATAAATATTATGAAAAAACAAGAGTTAAAAGGAAATGTAAGTGCATATAAAATAGGAAATTATACAAAAAATGCAGTAGAAAATTTTGAAGGAAATATAGTAGAGCAAACTAATTATTTAGAAAAAGTAGATAAAGATTTAGATAAATAAAATTAATTTATACTTAAGTAGCAATGTATTTGCTACTTATTTTTTGCTTTTTAATAAATTATAATGCGAAGAGAAATATATATTTATTAAGAGTATTAAAATTTATAGGTAAATAAGTAGATTTTTTTATGTTAAAATATGTTTAATAAAAATTTTTTAATACATAATGAAGTAAAGTATGTTAAAAAATATCTTAAAAATTAAAGGGGTATGAGGATGAAAGAGAGTATAAATAAAATTAGTGAGTTTTTAGCGATAAGAGATATAGAAAGTTTAAATAAGAGAAGTTTAAAGGAAAAATTTAATATAGAAAAGGTTGATGTATTAGTATTACTTGGAAGCTCTATAACATATTCAATAAAGTGTGCAGTTGAAGCTTATGAAAATGGTATATGTAATAAAATAATGATATGTGGAGGAATTGGACACTCAACAGAAATTTTAAGAGATGTTTTAAGATCTCATAATGTATATAAAAACATAGAATTAAACAATAACTCAGAAGCAGATATAATATTTCAAATTATAAATAAATATTATAAAGTTCCTTTAGAAAAAATAATTATAGAAAATAAATCTACTAATTGTGGAGATAATGCTAAAAAAGCTATAGAAATGTTAGATAATATGGGGATAAAATATAACTCATTATTATTAATGCAAGATCCAACTATGCAACTTAGAACTTATTTAGCATTTTTAAAATATTTAAAAGATAAAGGAGAAATAAAGGTTATAAATTATGCTCCTTTTATACCAAAAGTTAATGAGAATATAAAACTTATAAATAAAAATATTGATGGTATTTGGAGGGAAGAGAGATTTATTGATCTTTTAATGGGAGAAATACCAAGACTTAGAGATGATGAAAATGGTTATGGACCTAAAGGATTAAATTTTATAGAGCATATTGATATAAGTGATTTAATAGAGGAAAGTTATATTAATTTAAAAAATATTTTTGGAGAAAGATGCAGATAAAATAAATACTTGTAAATATGAGGTTTTGGATAATTGATTATAGAACACTGCTTATTAAATAAGTGGTGTTTTCTCTTTTGTTAAAGTTAATTAAACATTTAATATTAAAAGATAATTATTATTGACAAAATTCAAAGTTAGTAATATATTATTTATATGATAGTTCGCATAAGAACTATTTTAGGTTTAGGAGATGATAATATGAAAAATTTTATAAAGGTTAATAAAAGAACTTTATTATTAATAGCAGGTTTAGTATGGGGATTCGCAGGATTTAGAGTATTTACTATTGGTATAGGTGATGTAGAAGCCAATCATGGAAATTTTATATATAGCATAATATTTGCAGCAATAATATTTTTTGTATTCTTTAAATTTATATTTAGTAAAATGTTTAAAAAACATACTAAAAGAATAGTAAATAGTGAATTACAAAAACATTGTGCATTTTCATTTTTTGATGTTAGAAGTTATTTAATAATGGGCTTTATGATATTTTTTGGAATACTTGTAAGAAGCCTTGGAATATTTAATCCAGTTTATGTTGGAACATTTTATATAGGATTAGGATTCGCATTATTTATGGCAGGTGTACTTTTCCTTATAAGTTCATTTAGATTTTCAAATACTAAATTAAAATTTAAATTATAGGTTTAAGGAGTTTATAAAATGAAATGTGATCCATTTGAAGTTGCCATGTTAATAAAAGAAGTATATTCAAATACAGTTAATATAATAAGTGATAATTTAAAGGAAAGTGGACTTACTTATCAACAAATTATGGTTATAAAATTAATAGCGCACAATGGACGAGTTAATATTTCAGCAGTATGTGATGAAATGTCACTTGCTAAAGGGACGGTTTCAGGAATAGTTACAAGATTGGAATCATTAGGGTATATAAATAAGATTAAGGAACCTAATGATAAAAGAAATACTTATATTGAATTTTCAGAAAAAGGATTGGAATTTGCAAAAGAATTTAGAAAAACTATCAATGAAAGTTTTGAAAATATATTTAAAAATTTCACAGAAGATGAATTAACCAAGTTAAAAGAAGATTTAATAGTTACTAGAAATAAAATAAAAAGATAAAATTTAGGGTATTTTTAAAATATCCTTTTTTTAATAGAATAGTTTATATTATGAAAAATTAAAAATATTTTTTAAAATATAAATATTTGTAAATAATTGTTTGTATTACAAATATAAAAACACTTATAATTATATGGAAAAGATTAAAGGTAAGTATATATTGTATAAACTGAGGAGGAATAAAACATTATATGAATAAACATAAAAGAGAAACTATAATGATTGGAGTAGGGCTTATAGTGTTATCATTATTTTTGCACTATCTTCATTATTTAACTTTTAGAGATTTACATCATACTTTAATATTTTTATTTGCTGATATAGCATTTATACCAATGGATGTATTTTTTACTGCTTTTATAATTGAAAGATTATTAGAAAATCGTGAAAAAGAACATAGAAGAGAAAAGTTAAGTATGATAAAAGGGGTTTTCTTCTCAGAGTTTGGAGCAGACCTTTTAGAAGAATTTGCAAAGGGTGATAAAGATATTAAAAATCTTGCAAATGTAGCTATAGTTAATAAAGATTGGAGCAAAAAAGATTTTAAAGAGCTTGAAAAGATTATAGATAATCATAACTTTTCAGTAGATATTAAAAAAATAGATGTGGAAAAAGTTATAACTATTTTAAAGCTTAAAAAAGAGCTTTTAATATCATTTATAGGTAATGAAGCTTTAATGGAACATGAAATATTTTCAGAATTACTTATGTCATTATTTCATCTTTTAGAAGAATTTGATGATAGGTACTATAATCTTATATGTGATTGTTGCGATGAGTCACATATAGAAAAAGATATAACTATAGCCTATGCACAATTAAGCAGAATATGGGTTAGATATATGAAACATTTAAAGGGAGATTATCCACAATTATTTTTAAAGGCTATGCTTCATAATCCGTTTGATACTAGAAGTATTGAAGAGAAACTTGAAACGTGTGGGTTTAAGTGTAAGGATAGAAACTTAAAATAATTAGTTAAATGATTTATAAACAAAAAGACTTTTTCAAAATTTTGAAAAAGTCTTTTTGTTTATTTATATCTATGTTTTAAAAAGAATATTTACTTAAAACATAGTATTATTTATAATTTTTTAATAAAGTTGTTCTATTATATAACCTTGGTTTTTTAATCTATCTTTAATTATTGATATATGATCTTCTCCATTAGTTTCAACTGTTACTTCAAGTAATGTATTTTTTAATTTATTAACAGCTTTAAATTGATTATGTTCAAGTTTAACAACATTTGCACGAAGATTTCCAAGTATATCGGTAATGTTATTAAGCTCTCCAGGTGAGTTTGGAAGTTCTATTGTAAAGCAGAAAAGTCTCTTTCTAGAAACTAATGCACTATTAATAAGTGAAGTAATAGTAAGCATGTCTATATTACCTCCACTTATTATACAAACAACATTTTTATTTTCTATATTAAGTTTTGATAAGGCTGCAAGTGAAACTGCACCAGATGCTTCAGCAACTAACTTTTGTTTTTCAATTAATGCTAAAAAGGCATCAACAATTTCATCATCCGTAACTGTTATAACTTCATCAACATATTTTTTTATAATTGAGAAAGTAAGATCACCAGGTGATTTGACAGCAATACCATCTGCAATTGTACTTACAGAAGAAAGTGGTGTTAATTCTCCCTTTAAGAAGCTTTGTTCCATAGCATTAGCCCCAGATGCTTGAACTCCAACTATTTTTATATTAGGATTAATTTCTTTTAATGCTAATGATATGCCACTTAGTAATCCACCGCCACCAATTGGACATATAACAACGTCTACATCTTTAAGTTCTTCAATTATTTCAAGACCTATGGTACCTTGTCCATATATTACATTAATGTCGTTAAAAGGATGTAAAAATACAGCTCCTTCTTGTTCTTCTATTTGCTTTGCAAAATTATAAGCATCATCGTATACTTTACCATTTAATATTACGTTTCCGCCTAAATCTTTAGTTGATTGAATTTTTAAGTATGGAGTAGTTGTTGGCATAACTATAGTTGATTTTATTCCCATAAGATTCGCAGCATAAGCTACTCCCTGAGCATGATTACCAGCTGATGAACATACAACACCCTTTGATTTTTCCTCATCAGTTAGGCTCATTACTTTATTTAAGGCGCCTCTTAATTTATAAGCACCAGTTAATTGTAAATTTTCACATTTCATATAAACATTATTATTGCTTTTCTCAGAGAAGAATTTACTATAAAGTAATGGTGTTTTTACAACAACATCTTGAATTTTTTCTCTAGCAGCTTTAATATTATCTAAATGCATACATAACACCTCTCTCATGTATTATTCTCACAAACATTATAACATTTTTGTAAATTTCTGAGTCAAGTATTTTTTAAAAATAATTAAAATATTTAGACTTTTTAAAAAATTTAACCTATAATAAAGTCAAATAACATAAATTGGAGGGATTTTTATGGATAAGAAAATAATAAAAACTGATAAAGCACCAGCTGCAATTGGACCATATTCTCAAGGAGTTAAGATTGGAAATTTAGTTTATACATCAGGACAAATTCCAATAAACCCAGAAACTAAAGAATTAGTTACAGAAATAAAAGCAGCAACTAAGCAAAGTTTAAATAATGTAAAAGCAATACTTGAAGAAGCTGGAACAAGCATGGATAAAGTTATAAAAACTACAGTTTTTGTAAAAGATTTAAATGATTTTTCAGCTGTTAATGAAGTTTATGCTACATTTTTTGAAGGAGAACCACCAGCAAGAAGTTGTGTTGAAGTAGCTAAATTACCATTAGATGCAAAAGTTGAAATAGAAGTAATTGCATTAGCTTAAAAGTATTAAAATTTAATGATTTAAGACTTTTTTAAACAAAGTAATCAACTTATTCATAAATTATTTAATTAATGAATAAGTTGATTATTTTTTGTGAAATTATAAGTAATGTAATTTATATTAGTTATAATATGTATTATTATAAGAATATAAATTACATATATCGGGAAAGATACTTTATGGAAAGGAAGAGTATTTATGGATATTTTACTTATGAAAATAACAATTAGAGCTTCTTGGGTAAATTCTTTAAAAGAAAAGAGAATGATTGTAAAAAGTATAATTCAAAAATTAAAAAATAAATTTAATATATCTGTTAGTGAAGTTGATAGACAAGACGAACATAAAATGATAGTAATTGGTATATCAGCAGTTTGTTCAGATGTGAAAATAGCACATTCTATGAAGGAAAAGATTATAGATTTTATAGAGGAAAATTGTGATGGTGAAATTATAGATATTGATGAGGAAACAGAAATATTTTAATAATTTAAATTATTTATATATATATAATAAATTTATTGATATTAATAAAAAGATTGGAATATATATAAAATAAAAAATAGGAACATAGTTTAAGTAATAAACATAGATTAGTCATATATAATTTTGAAAAAAGTTATTGACAATAAATGTATAAGATATTATATTATTATACAAGAAGTTTGAAAACAAAATATTAGGTTCTTATCAAGAGTGGTGGAGGGACTGGCCCTATGAAGCCCGGCAACCTATATAGTTTAGTAATGATTTAAATTCATTACTTTATATGTGGTGCCAAATCCTGCAAGTATTTATGTACTTGATAGATAAGAGGATAATTTTATAGGGCAAGTTGTACGGTTATGCGCTAGAGATATTATTCTCTAGCGCATTTTTTTTAGCTAAAACACATTTAATTATAAGACTAATATATTGAAAGATAACTTTTAAATAAAAAGGGGGCATATAAGTTTGATAGAAATAAATGGATTAAGTAAAAGTTTTGGGACTTTTAAAGTTTTAAATAATATATCACTTAATATCAAAAAAGGAGATATATATGGAATAATTGGGCATAGTGGGGCAGGTAAATCAACATTACTTAGATGCTTAAATGGGCTTGAAGAATATGATGAAGGTAGTCTAAAAGTTACAGGGAAAGAGATAAAAAGTTTAAGTAAAGATGAAATAAGAAATCTTAGAAAAAATTTAGGGATGATTTTTCAAAGTTTTAATCTTTTAGATAGAAAAACAGTATATGAAAATATAGCATTACCACTTGAAGTTTGGGGATACAAAAAAGATTATGTAAATTCAAGAGTGTTAGAACTTTTAAAATTAGTTTCACTAGAAGATAAAAAAGATAGTAAACCAAAAGAACTAAGTGGAGGACAAAAACAAAGAGTAGCAATAGCAAGAGCTTTAGCATTAAAACCAGAAATATTACTTTGTGATGAAGCAACATCTGCATTAGATCCAAAAACGACAAAAGATATACTATCACTTTTATCAAAAATAAATAAAGAACTTAAAATAACTATAGTTGTTGTAACTCATCAGATGGAAGTTGTTAAAGATATTTGTGAGAATATAACTCTTTTAGAGGGCGGAGCAATTAAGGCACAGGGAAAATCTTCAGAATTATTTCTAAAACCAGGAGTTTCACTTAGAAAATTTTTAGGTGAGGATGATGATGTTTTACCTGATGATGGAGTTAATATAAAAATATTTTTTCCAAAAAGTTTTTCGGAAAATGCAATTATAACAAAGATGGCAAGGGAGATGAATTTGGATTTTTCAATTGTTTGTGGAAAACTTGAAAAGTTTGGAGATGATATTTTAGGTAGTTTAGTAATAAATATTTCAGATGATGATAAAGAAAATGTAATAAATTATCTTATAAATAAAAATGTTGAGTGGGAGGTGCTTTAAATGTTTAATGAAATATTAGTAGCTATATTAGAAACTTTTTATATGGTTATATTATCAACATTATTTGCGCTTACAGTAGGTTTTGTAGTAGCAATTATACTTACATTAACTGCAGACGATGGGTTAAAACCAAATAGAGGAATTTATAGAACTTTAGATTTTATAGTAAATACACTTAGAAGTTTTCCTTTTGTAATACTTATGGTAGCACTTTTCCCATTAAGTAAACTTATAATTGGGACAACCATTGGAAAAGAAGCTATGATAGTACCACTTGCTATTGCAACAGCACCTTTTATAGCAAGAATAATTGAAAATTCTTTAAGAGAAGTTGATAAAGGTGTAATAGAAGCTGCAAAGTCATTTGGGGCAACAGATAAACAAATAATATTTAAAGTTATGTTCAGGGAAGCGCTTCCAAGTATAGTTTCAGGTCTTACTTTAACTATAATAAGCGTAATTGGATATTCAGCTATGGCGGGGGCAGTGGCTGGGGGTGGACTTGGAGATGTTGCAATAAGATATGGATATCACAGGTATCAAACTGAGTATATGGTAGTAACTATAGTAATTTTAATAATAATAGTACAAGGATTACAATGTCTTGGAAGCTATTTTTATAGAAAACTTTCAAAATAAAAAAATAAGCAATAAATAAACAGGGGGATTTTAATTATGAAAAGAAAAGGATTATTAACAAGTATATTAATTGGGGCGTTATCATTATCATTAGTAGCATGTGTAGGAAAGAAATCAGCAAGTGATTATAAAACAATAACTATAGGAGTAACACCTGTACCTCACAAAGAAATAGTAGAGCATATAAAACCACAGCTTGAAAATTTAGGATATAAAGTTGTAATAAAAGAATTTACTGATTATGTAACTCCAAATAAGGCACTTGCAGAAGGAAGCCTAGATGCAAATTATTTTCAACATATTCCATACTTAAATGAACAAAATAAAGCAGAAAATTTAGGTCTTACTTATACAGAAAAAATACATTTAGAGCCATTAGGATTATATTCAAAGACAATTAAAAATATAAATGAGCTTAAAGATGGCGCTTCAATCGCAATACCAAATGACCCATCAAACGAAGCGAGGGCATTGAAACTTTTAGAAAGTAAAGGGCTTATAAAAGTTAAAGCTGGAGAACTTGTAACACAAAAAGATATAACAGAAAATAAAAAGAACTTACAGTTTAAGGAGTTAGAAGCTGCTGCAATTCCAAGATTATTAGAAGATGTAGATGCTGCTATTATAAATGGTAACTATGCAATTGATGCTGGATTCTCAGTTAAAAATGATGCTTTAATAGCTGAAGATAAAAATTCAAAGGCAGCTGAGCCATATTCAAATGTAATAGCTGTAAGAGAAGATAATAAAGATAGTGAAAAAATTAAAGCGTTAAATAAAGCTTTAACATCAGATGAATGTAGAGAGTTTATAAATAATAAATATGATGGAGCTGTAATACCTGTGTTTTAAGTAAATATTTAATTTAATATAGGTATTTGATAAAGTCTTATTTTAAAATTAATTGATATTAATATAATATTTAACGTTATATTTTAAACTTAAGTGTAACTTAAATAAAAAAATTAATACAATATATATTAAATGAAGCTAAATAAGGATAAATATTTATTCCTTATTTAGCTTATTTTTTGTTATAATTTCATTATAAGTAGAACATATATGAAAATTTAACAGGATGCTTGGGGGAGGAAAACTTTATGAATATATCAAATGTGTTGGTAAGTCTTACTGGAAGTGATATTTTAAGTATAATAAATGATTTTGTAAAAGTTGATGGCTTATTATTAGATGAAGTTGTAATAGATGAGAATATTTTAATAAGAGGAAGCTTTACTAAAATAATAAAAATAAAATTTGAAGTTACTTTAGATAATTTAAAAGTTGTAGATGGAAAAGTTAATGGAAGATTTTCTAAATTAAAAGTATATAAACTTGGAATGATTAGAATGATTAGAAGTTTATTGCTTAAATCATTATTAAATATTTTTGGAGATATAGGAATAGAAGAAAATAGAGATGAGCTTGTTGTGAATGTAGATGATTTATTAAAGGGAGTTCCATTTCTAAAAATAAATGTAGAAGAAATATATTTAAAAGATAAAATGATAAATGCAAATGTAAAAAATGTAGATATAAATGTTAGTAAGATTAATTTAAATAAAGAAAATGAAGAAGAAATTGAAGATAGTGTTATTGATGAAAAAAATATAGACAATACTATAAGTGAAGAGGAACTTTTATTAGTAGAAAATAAAGGATTAAATGAAAAAATAGAAAATGAATTTATAGAAGAAGATGAAATTATAGAAAATAAAACAGAAGATTATTATTCAAAAGGAAGAGAAGAAGTTAAAGAAAAATTAGATAATAAACTTCCTGAGAAGGCAAAGGATTATTCAGAATATTTATTTTTAATACCAGATTTATTGGCACTTATATTAAGACTTCTTAAAGATAACAGGGTTCCTATAAAAACTAAGCTTTCAGTTTCTGCTTCTATTGCATATATAGTATGTCCAACTGATATGATACCAAGCAATATACCTTTTATAGGTAAAATTGATGATTTAGCAGTTTTATTTTTTGCATTAAATAGAATTTCAAAAGATGTACCATTAAAAGTATTATTAGAAAATTGGTCAGGAAAGGTAGAGTTGATTTTAGTTTTAAGAAGTGGCCTTGAATATGTAACAAACTTTACAGGAGCTAGAAATATAGAAAAAATTTATAGTGTTGTTGAGGAATTATCTACACTTTAATAAAGGAGATTAAATAAATGGCAAAGTTTTATTCAGTATATAAAGGAAAATCAGGTGCACCTAAAATATTCACTTCATGGGATGAATGTAAAAAAGAAGTAATAGGATGTAAGGGTGCTATATATAAAAGCTTTAAAACTATGGATGAAGCAAAGGAATTTATACTCCTTAATGCAGAAGGAAAGGGTAGAAATTTTAATAGTTCAAAACCAAAAGTAATTAGTGAAATATCAAGGGTTAATAGAGAAGAAAAAGATTTAGACTTAAATGATTCTTTAGTTATATATGTTGATGGAAGTTTTTCATTAGAAAAAGGTAATTTTTCGTATGGACTTGTAGCAACAAAAAATGGTGAAGTTATATATGAAGAAAATGGTGCAGGAAATGATGAAAAGGCTGTTCCTCTTAGAAATGTTTCAGGCGAAGTTTTAGGTTCAATGAAAGCTGTAGACTATGCTATAAATAATGGATATAAAGAAGTTTATATAGTATATGATTATCAAGGTATAGAAAGTTGGGCTTTAGGAACTTGGAAAAGAAATAATGAAATAACTTCAAATTATCATGATTTTATGCAAAAGAAAATGAAAGAAATAAAAATAAATTTTAAAAAGGTAAAAGGTCATTCAGGAGATAAGTTTAATGATAGAGCAGATATTTTAGCGAAATCTGCACTTGGAATTTAATGATAAAAAATAAATATAATTCCTAGTTTAAAAAGTAATAATTTACATATCATAAATATAGCATCAAAAATAATTATTATAAAGAGGTGTTATTTATGAGTAAATTAATTAAAGGAATGGTTGCAGGTGCAGCTATAGGAACAGCAATAAGTATGGCAGTATTACCACAACTTGATAGAAAGACACAAAGAACAGTTAAAAGAGCAGGAAGAAAATTAATGAATGCAGCAGGTGATACTGTAGAAAATATGATGTCAATGATGAAATAAATTGCATTCATAAATTTAAAGGCTTATTAGATAGATAGTTTTATATCTATTTAATAAGTCTTTTTATTATTTAAAATAAAAATAGTTAAATTTTAATATTTAATATGTTTTAAATTTAAGTTTACAACTTATCAAATTGGGGGTAGTAATTAGTTAAAATACTTAACTATTTGTTCTTTGACTTGGACTTTGGGTAATCATATAATTTACATGACTTAAAGAGAAATAAATGAAAATCAAAGAGATTTTTGTTCCTAAATAATTTTGATTTTTATTTATCTCTATGACAGAATGGAGTGATAAATATGAATGGATTAATGAGTGTATTTTTTCGTTTAATTCCTTTAATAATGGGAGCTATATGTATATCATATGGATTCTATGTTAAAGTTTTGGAACAAACAACAGGTACAGGATACATTGTTGCAAGTCATGTACTTATAGCATTAACAGCAATTTGTATAGCATTATTTGCAACAGCAGCAACAATTATTAGACAATTAACAAACAAATATAATAAATTTTATAAGTGGGTTTTACCAATAATAGGATATGTTTCTGGGATTTTTACCGTATGTGTTGGAATTTATATTTGGGAAACAGCAGAGAATAATTCAGCATATTTTGTATCAGGTAATATTGCTTTTGCAATAGGATTAATAGCTTGTTGTGTTGCTACAGTTGCAACAGCATCAACAAAATTTATAATGATAACAAAAAATGAATCAAATTTAAAACCTGGCGAAAAACCAAATGGAGCATTTTCAGAAAGACAAGCTAGAGTATTAATATCAATTCCGGTTATTTGTACAATAATAGGGTTATTAAGAGGCTTTTATTTATTATTTAAAGAAAGTGCAACACCTTATTTTGTTGCAGCTCATGTAGTTATTGGAGTTGCTTTTGTATGTGCAAGTTTAATATCATTAGTTGCAAGTATAGTTAGACAAATACAAAATACTTTCACAAATAGGGAAAGATGGATATGGAGTTTATTTGTATTACTTATGGGAACTATAAATATAATATGGGGAATAATAGTACTAATAATATGCAATAATGAGGCATGGATAGCACCTGGATTTGTACTAATTGGTTTAGGTCTTATTTGCTATAGCATATCAAGTAAAGTAATATTATTAGCTTCAGTATGGCGTAGAAGTTGTGATTTATCAAATAGGATACCAATAATTCCAGTTATAACAGCTTTAATATGTTTATTTTTATCAATATATTTGTTTGAAGCTAGTTTATTTAATCCAGCTTATTTTGTACCAGCCCATGTTATGGTTGGATTAGGAGCTGTATGTTTTACTTTATTTTCAATAGTTTCAATACTTGAAAGTGGAACATCAAAATAATAATATAGATATTTCTATAAAAACATAACCGAAATTAAAAATATCATCTACAAATACTTAAATATTTGTAGATGATATTTTTTTTATATTCCAATTTTGTGAATGATAATGTAAATAAATTCACATAGTTTTAATTAAAATTAAATTTTGGTGTTAAAAAAATTAACAAAGTTTAACAAAAATATTGTATATTCTCAGATAAACGTGATATAATGAATTAAAATTTAAACAAAATGTAAATAAGATTAATAAATATTGAATAAATATAAAGCAAAGGAAGATACTATATGGAAATTTTATCTTTAGGAGAAAAAATAAAAAGAAAAAGAAAAGAACTTAATATGACATTAAAAGATTTAGCTAAAGACAGAATAACTCCAGGACAAATAAGTTTAGTTGAATCAGGTAGATCAAATCCATCAATGGATTTATTAGAATATTTAGCTGCTAATTTAAAAACAACAGTAGAATACCTTATGGAATCAGAAGAAAGCCAAGCTCATAAAGTATGTACGTATTATGAGCAAATAGCAGAAGCTTACATGCTTAATAAAAATTATGATGTTAGCGAAAATTACATATTAAAGGCTTTAGAGTATGCAGAAAAGTATAACTTAGAATACAAAAAAGGCACACTTATAAGACTTAAAGCTAAAATATATTTAAGAAAAGAAGAGTTTTCTTTAGCTCAAAAGAGCTTTTTATCTGCTAATGTTATTTTTACGAAAAATAATAATTACAGAGAAATAATAGAAACATTTTTAAACCTTGCAAAAATAACATTACAACTTAAAGCATATTATTCAGCAAATAGTTATTTAAAACAAGCTGAAAAAGTATTTTTAGATAATAATATTTCAGAAGATTATCTTTTAGGAGAAATATATTTTTATTTAGCAAAAACATATTTTGCTATGGATAATATAGGACGAGCTATGGATTATTCATTTTTAGCTAAAGAAAAACTAGATATCATAAATAACAAAGAAAAACATGCAGAAACTTTATTAGCGTTATCAGAAGAGTGCAACAATAACGGTGACTTGGAAAATGCTATAAAGTATTCAAGTGAAACTTTAAAACTTTATAAAGAAATAGAAGATGTAGCCAATATATCAAATGTAGAAAATGAACTTGGAAAGCTTTTTTATAATTTTGAAAACATAGATGAATCATTTAAAAGATATGAAGTTTCAAAAAATATTAGAATACAAAATAATGATAAAAAAATTACTGAAACTCTTATAAATATATGTAAAAATTATTTAAAAGTAAAAGATCTTAAAAAGTGCGAAGAAGTTTTAAATAGCATATATGAAAGATTAACAGAGGATAATATAGAAGAGTTAATAGAATGTAATTTAATAAAATACAGAATGTTAATTATAAATGAAAAAAATATAGAAGCTGAAAAAGTTTTATTAGAAAATTATAATATAGCAATGGAAAATCATTTGTTAAAAATATTAGGTGAACTTGCAATAATGATTGGAAAATTTTATATAGACAATAAAAAAGAAGACGAAGCAAAATTATATTTAAATGAAGGTGTTAGTATTTTCAAAGAAGTTGGAATACTAGCAAACTAAAGAAGGTGGGAATTATGGAGATACTTTCAACAGGTGAAAAAATAAAAAGAGCTAGAATATATAGAGGGATTACACTTAAAGAGTTGTGTAATGATAAAATATCAATTTCTAAAATGAGTTGTATAGAAAATGGTAAGGTCAAGGCTGATGAAGAAATATTAAGATATGTTTCAAATATAATTGGATTAGATTATGAGTATATCTCAAAAGATGTTTATGACCAGATAATAGAAAATATAGATGTTTTTGAAAAAGAAGAAGTATTAAATGCGTCTTTAGAAAAAGATATAAAGTTAAATTTAGATTATGCAGTTGGTTATGAATATTATGAGTTGGCATTTAAATTAATTCATAAACTTTTTAACTGTTATTTAGATAATAATAAAAAGGATGAAATACTTGATATAATTCCAAAATATTATGACTTATATAGAAGAAATAATTCGGAAGAAAATACTATAATATATTTTAAGGATATGGCTAATTATTTTTATAAAATAAAAGAGTATAGTGAGGCTAGAACTTATTATAGTAGAGTTATAGAAATATTAGAAAAAGATAATAACAATAAAGAAAGCGAACTTTATTGTTATATAGTATATAGAGAAGGTATGTGCCTTTTAAAATGCAATGAATATGACGAGGCTGAAAAATATTTAAAAATAGCTAAAGAGTTATTAAGTAATATAAAAGATAATGAAATAGTAAGCAAAATACATTATGCAAATAATATTATTGGAATTCTTAATAATAATGTAGATGCATTGGATATTAAAAAATCATGTGATTTTTTAAAGGATACAACAAGAATTGCATCATTTAAATTGGATTATGCAGAAGCTTATTTTATAATTGATAAAGAAGAAGAGGCCCTTAGAGAAATTGATGAAGCAATTGAAATGTTATCTCAAGATTTTACCTATGAAATAGGTGAAGTATATATACAATGTGCTAATATACTTAAAAATAATGGAAAGATAGAATTTGCAGAAGAGTTAGCTGATAAAGCTTTAAATATTGCAATTGAAATAAATCATATAATACTTATAGAAAAATCATATTACTTAAAAGGAATACTTCTTCAAAAACAAAATAGATTTAGAGAAGCTGAACTTTATATGAATTTATCTCTAGATTCATTAGTTAAGTTTGGAACTAAAAATGATTTATATAAAAGATATATAGATATAGCTAATATGTATCATAAAACTCAAGAAATTCAAGATTCAATAAAATATTTTACATTAGCTATGAATATAAAGAAAAAAATATAATTATTAAAATTTACCTATAGGTTAAGAAATAGTTTAATCTATAGGTATTTTTTATTTAGTTTAAGTAAAATAATATGATATTTATTTAAATAAAGTTATGTCATTGTAAATTTTATACATAAAGTTAAGGGATAATGAAGAATTTTTAAAGAAATATAGAGAAAAATAAATTTATAGTAAATGAAATATTTTATTGGAATTTATATACTTTAAGAAATGGCTATTTTAAAGGGATTAAGACTAACTTAATTAAGTATTTTTAGTATTGCTTGTTAACAAAATAAAAAACTAAGAAAAATAGAGTAATATATAGAAAAATAGAGAAATATATATAAAATATAAAAAAATTCAAAAAAATCATTCGAAAATCAAACTTTGACTTTCTTTGACTAATATAATATTATGATATCAAGATAAAAACGTAAGAGGTGAATTAAAGATGAATGTAGATAGAATGACATTAAGAGTTCAAAATGCTTTAAACGAGGCTAATTTAATAGCCGTTAAAAATAATAATCAACAAATGGATGTAATTCATCTTTTTGCTAGTTTAGTAGAACAACAAGATGGATTAATACCAAATATATTAAATAAAATGGGAATTCAAGTAAAGAGCTTAGAGAATGCAATTAATCAAGCTATTTCACGTCTTCCTAAAGTAACAGCATCATCTGGTGCAGAATCAAATGTTTATATAACAAAGAAGATACAAGAAGTATTAATAAGAGCAGATGAAATATCAAAGAAATTTGAAGATTCATATATAAGTGTTGAGCATTTAATGCTTGCAATTATGGAAATTGATAAAAATGGAGAAGTTGGACATTTATTAGATATGTATGACATATCAGAAGATAAATTTATGGAAGTATTAAAAGAAGTTCGTGGAAGTCAAAGAGTTGATACTCAAGACCCAGAAGGAACTTATGATGCCTTAGCTAAATATGGTACAAATTTAAATGAATTAGTTAAAAGTCATAAATTAGACCCAGTTATAGGTAGAGATGAAGAGATAAGAAGAACTGTTAGAATACTTTCAAGAAGAACTAAAAATAATCCAGTATTAATTGGTGAACCTGGTGTTGGTAAAACAGCAATAGTTGAAGGTTTAGCACAAAGAATAGTTAATGGTGATGTACCAGAAGGATTAAAGGATAAAGTAATATTCTCATTAGATATGGGTTCACTTATAGCAGGAGCTAAATATAGAGGTGAATTCGAAGAAAGATTAAAAGCAGTACTTAAAGAAGTTCAAAGCAGTGAAGGTAGATTAATATTATTTATTGATGAAATACACACAATTGTTGGAGCAGGTAAAACAGATGGTGCAATGGATGCAGGTAACCTTATTAAGCCATTACTTGCAAGAGGAGAATTACACTGTATTGGTGCAACAACTTTTGATGAATACAGACAATATATTGAAAAAGATAAAGCTTTAGAGAGAAGATTCCAACCTGTAATTGTAAATGAGCCATCAGTAGATGATGCAATATCAATTTTAAGAGGTTTAAAAGAAAGATTTGAAATACACCATGGTGTTAGAATACATGACTCAGCAATAGTTGCAGCAGTTAAACTATCTGATAGATATATTCAAGATAGATACTTACCAGATAAAGCAATTGATTTAATTGATGAAGCTGGAGCTATGATAAGATCTGAAGTTGATTCACTTCCAACAGAACTTGATGCGGTTAGAAGAAAGATATTCCAATTAGAAACAGAAAAAGAAGCTCTATCAAGAGAAAAGGATGATAATTCTAAGAAGAGATTAGAAGTAATAGAAAAAGAATTAGCAGACCTTAGAGAGCAAAATGATGGAATGAGTGCTAAATATGAAAAAGAAAAAGAAAATATCGTAGACCTTAGAGAATTAAAAGAAAAATTAGATGAATCTAAAGGCGATCTTGAAAGATATGAAAGAAACTATGATTATAATAAAGTAGCTGAAATTAGATATAGTGTAATTCCAGAATTAGAAGAAAAAATTAAAGCAAAAGAAGAGGAAGTAAAAGAAAACTCAGAAGGTGCTTTATTAAAAGAAGAAGTAACAGAAGAAGAAGTTGGAGAAGTTCTTTCAAAATGGACAGGAATTCCAGTTACAAAGCTTATGGAAGGTGAAAGAGAAAAACTTTTAAGATTAGATGAAGAGTTACAATCTAGAGTAATAGATCAAGATGAAGCTGTAGATTCAGTAGCAAATGCTATACTTAGAGCAAGAGCTGGACTTAAAGATGAAAATAAACCAATTGGATCATTTATATTCTTAGGACCAACTGGTGTTGGTAAAACAGAACTTGCAAAAACTTTAGCAAGAACACTATTTGATAGTGAAGAAAGTATGATAAGAATTGATATGTCTGAATACATGGAAAAACAATCAGTTTCAAGATTAGTTGGACCACCTCCAGGATATGTTGGATATGAAGAAGGAGGACAATTAACAGAAGCTGTTAGAAGACATCCTTATTCAGTAGTATTATTTGATGAAATAGAAAAAGCACATCCAGATGTATTTAATGTATTTTTACAAATACTAGATGACGGTAGACTTACTGATAATAAAGGTAAGACTGTAGATTTTAAAAATACTATAATAATTATGACATCAAATATAGGTTCACACTTCCTATTAGAAGGAACAAAAGATGGTGACATTTCAGAACAAGCAAGAGAATTTGTAATGAATGAAATGAAATCAAGATTTAAACCAGAATTCTTAAATAGAGTTGATGATATTATAATGTTTAGACCATTATCAGAAAATGGTATTAAGAAAATTATTGATATATTCTTAAAAGATGTTGAAAAGAGATTATCAGAAAAGAATATAAAACTTGAAGTTACAGATGGAGCTAAGCATATATTAGCTAAAGAAGGATATGATCCTGTATATGGTGCAAGACCACTTAAGAGATATATTCAAAATACTTTAGAAAATAAATTAGCTAGAATGATAATTAAAGGAACAATTGGATATGGCTCAATTGTAAAAATTGACGGTGAAGGCGATAATTTAACAATTAAACCTATTAATTAAAAGTATATAAACCCCTAAATGACATAAAATAAATATAAGGTGGGTGGGTGAAAGATAATATCTTTTCCTGCCCATTTTTTAAATGTAAAATTAGGAGGGATTTAAATGGACTACTTAACTCCAGAGGATAATTATTTAGTTGTTTTGCCAAATGGGATGGCTATAACATTTAAAGATATTGAGGGATGTCATGCATATATAAACAGATATTATGAAGAGAAAATAAAATTAAATGGAATAGAAAATATATATGCAAATTATGATATGTATGAAGAAAAATCTAGAGAAGATATTGCTAGAGTTATAGGAGCTGAAGAAGGTGAAGCAAAAATATATGAATTAGAAAGTGTAATAGAACAAATAAGAAAAAGTAGTGTATTTGTTGATGAAGCTGATGATATTATCAATAAACTTATGAGTAATAAATGTAAAATAGATATATCAGATTATGGAATAGATAGTGCATTACTTAATTCAGAACAAGTAATATATTAAGTTTACTTTATTCAGCTAAATATAAATTATATTTTAGCTGAATTTATTTTTGTAAATAAAAATTAAACTTAAAAATATATGTCTTTGATTAGTTGACTTTATATTATGTATTAATAATATACTTACAAAATAATTGAAATTTAAAATATGGAGAAGAAATAGTCAATAATAAAAATATATTAGGTTTTAGTTTACTTAATAAATTTCTATATTAAAAAATAATTAACAAATAAGAAAGAAACTAATTGCATATTATATATGGAAATCTTTTTATAAGAATTAAAATATAAGTTTTCCTAAATGATAATATGGGGGATTAGTTTATGTTACATTATGGTTTTTTATTGGATATAGCAATTATTTTATTAAGTACAAAGTTTTTAGGAATAGTAACTAAAAGGTTTAAAATGCCACAAGTAGTTGGAGCGTTACTTGCAGGTATTATACTTGGACCTGCAATGTTTAATGTACTTAGAGAAACAGAATTTATTCAACAGATGGCAGAACTTGGAGTAATAGTTTTAATGTTTACGGCAGGTCTTGAAACGGATATTACAGAGCTTAAGAAAACAGGTAAAGTGGCGTTTGTAGTTGCATTACTTGGAGTATTAGTTCCTCTTGGACTTGTTTTTATAGTTTCTAGTATATTTTATGGTAATGGACTTTTTAATCAAAATGGCAATGAATTATTACAAAATATATTTATAGCAGTAATATTTACGGCAACATCGGTAAGTATAACAGTTGAAACATTAAAAGAACTTGGTAAGATAAATACTAAAGCAGGAAATACAATACTTGGAGCTGCTCTTATAGATGATGTATTAGGTATAATAGGCCTTACAATAATTATGAGCATGGCAGACCAATCAGTTGTTATGTGGAAAGTATTTTTGAAAATTATATTATTTTTTATTTTTTCTGCTTGTATTGGATATATATTTTATTTAATATTTCAAAAGCTTATAAAAAGATATCATAAAGATATGAGAAGATTTGTAATAATATCATTTGTATTTTGTTTACTTTTGGCATATGTAGCAGAAGAATTTTTTGGAGTTGCAGATATTACAGGAGCTTTTATTGCAGGGCTTATAATATCAAATACTGAAAAAACAAAATATATAAATTCAAGGTTTGATACATTATCTTATATATTATTATCACCTATATTTTTTGCAAGTATAGGAATAAAGGTTGAGCTTGCAGATATGTCTAATAAGCTAATATTATTTACCGTAATACTATTTATTATAGCTGTAATAAGTAAAATTATAGGTTGTATGATTGGTGCAAGATTATTTAAGTATAGTAATAGAGAGTCAATTCAAGTGGGAGTAGGAATGATTTCAAGAGGTGAGGTTGCACTTATAGTTGCAAGTAAAGGTATTGGAGCAAATTTGGTAAGTCAAACTATACTCGGCCCAATAGTTATAGTAGTTGTATTAACAACAGTAATTACTCCTATATTATTAAAATTTGTGTTTAGAGATTAAATTTAAAAAAATAAAAAGAAAGGAAATATTGTATATTTTCCTTCTTTTTATTTAAGTAAAGTTTTATTTATATAATTATTCTGTTACTGAAAATTGATCTTTACCTACTCCACATAGAGGGCAAGTCCAATCTTCAGGAATATCTTCAAAGCTAGTTCCTGGGTTTACACCGTTATCTGGATCTCCTACTGCTGGATCATAAATATATCCACAAATATCACATATATACTTTTTCATATGAAAAACCTCCTAGTAATCTTTTGTTATTTATATGATAATTATACAACTATTTATTTATAAAAATAGTATTTAATTTATAAAATAGGTTAAATTTAGGTGAATATTATTAAGGGCAAGTATAAATTAAATAATTATTTTAAAGAAAGTAAAACTTTATTCAATTTGATTAAAAATAAATTTGAAAAAAGAAGTATTTTATATAAAAAATAGAGAAAAAATTAATATAAAAAAGATAAATTAAAATAATTAAACAATTTAATATTGATAATCATTTTCAATAATTAAAATAAGATGATATTATATATCCATAAAGTATTTTTATAGGAGGTAAATAAATGGCGAAAATGATGGGTCCACGTTTTAAAATGTGCAGAAGACTTGGCCTTAATGTTATAGGTCATCCTAAAGCAATGAAACGTGCAGGCAAAGGAACTAGTAGAGCAGATAAAAAATTATCTGACTATGGTGTAAGATTATTAGAAAAACAAAGACTTAGAGCTTATTATGGAGTTTTAGAAAAGCAGTTTGAAAGATATGTAAAAGATGCTTTTAAATCAAAAATTCAACCTGGTGATGCTTTATTATTAACACTTGAATCAAGACTTGATAATATGGTTTACAGAATGGGTTTTGCAAACTCAATAAGAGCAAGCAGACAAATGGTTAATCATGGTCATTTTTTAGTCAATGGAGAAAAGGTAAATATTCCATCATACAAATTAAAACCGGGAGATAATGTAACTCTTAGGGAGAAGTCTCGTAAAGTAGAATTATTTGTTAATACATTCAAAGAAAATGAATTAAATACTTTTCCTTATATAGGAAAGGATATTGAAAATTTTGTTGGTACTTATGTTAGAGAACCAGAGAGAAATGAGTTGCCAATAGAAATTAATGAACAATTAATAGTAGAGTTTTACTCTAAATAATATTAATTAAAATAAAGCCTTTAAAACCTCGTATATTAATACAGTATATTTTGCCATTATGTAAGTATCAAATCTGTGCTGGGATTTGGTACTTATCTTTTATAAAGGAAAAATTTTTGTAAAAAATTATATTAGGAATAGAATATACAACAAATTGACACAATTACAATGTATAATATAATTAATAAATTTATAGGAAAGGGGTTTTTGTTATGAATATAGGAGAAACTAATCCAGCATTAGCAAAAGGTTTTAAAGAAGCTACTCATGACAGTACTACAATGTCAATTAGCGGAACAATAGTAAAAATATTAATATTACTTGCAATAGTAGCATGTGCATTTGTGTATAGTTGGTTTTATATACCATATAGCGCTGGAATTATGATGGTAGTATCATTATTAACATTTGTAGTAGCAATGTTTACAACTTTTTCACCAAAGAATGCTCAATTTTCAGCTGTAATTTATGCAGCATTTGAAGGATTATTTTTGGGAAGTATATCAAAGTTTTTTAATAATTTTTACCCAGGAATAGTATTACCAGCAATTTTACTTACAATTGTTGCTGTACTTGTAACAGTATTTATATATGGTAAAAGACCAAGTATTGCAGATAGAACAAGAAAAGGTGTAATGATTGCTCTTACAACAATAGTTGTAACATCACTAATAGGTATTGTATTAAGTTGGTTTGGAATAATATTACCTATATATAATAATGGTATAATTGGGATAGTATTCAGTTTAGCTGTTGTTGTAGTAGCTACAATAAGTTTAATGCAAGATTATGATTTTATATTAAGAGGAGCTCAATCTGGAGCACCTAAATATATGGAATGGTATGCAGCTTTTGGATTAATGGTAACACTTATATGGTTATACATGGAAATATTACAGCTTTTAGCAAAGATTTTTTCAAATAATGATTAATATATAAAATAAAAAAAGGTGAGTTGTTATTTACAACTCACCTTTTTTGTTATTAAAGTTATTTAGTAAATTTTTTTGCAGGAATATCAAATAAAAATTCAAAAACAAATTTATAAAATACAAATCCAATTACAGAAGTTGCAATGAAAAATTCAATTCCTGAAATTTCAGTAACTATTCTTGATGCAGTCATGTAACCTATACTTGCCAAATATACTTTTACCTTAAAAGTAGCTACAAATGAAGCTGCAAGTGGAAAGGTTAAAGCGGCATATGTTGGATTAAATTTTATTGAAAAGAATTTTGGAAAGTTAATATAAACAAATAGTGTTGTAATAATTGTAAGTATAAAGAAAAACATTACAACATAAAAATTTGGATGTTTAAATAATGTTAAATAACTCATTACACATAAACTTGATGGAGCTGAAATAATTGCAATTAAAGGGTAATGGCAATCAGGGACTTCAACAGTACAAAGTCTATAAATAACAATTGGTAAAAATAATAAAAATGCAATTACTACAAAATAGAATATAGGAATAGTTAAATTAACTGCTTTCATTTCTGTACTTGTAGTGCATGCTAAAGAAATACCAACTAATAAGGCAAACCAACAAGGAAGAACATATTTCATATTAAATTTTATAATAATATGTTTTATTATAAAAAATATAATAAATAAAATATTTATTATTATTGCAAATAACCAAATACCTTTTCCTATTAGAAAATTAAATCTACCTATGAAAACACCAATAAACATTAAAAGCATAGTAGCTGTAGGGTATAGTGCCATTAATATAGGGTTATTCATTTCATTTAACATTACTTTTGGATGTTTAAAAGCTTTATAAACTGTAAATATTAAAGCAATAAGACCTATTAATGTAAAAATTGTTTTTATTGCTGTAAACTCAAGCTTTTCATAAAAATTAGTTAAAGTTACAGCACCTAAGCATGTGGCAACAAATGCTATAGGATATTCATTTAATTTTATTTTACATATACAGTTATTTTTCAAAAAACCACCTCAACTTTGTATAATAAATATTAACAAAAAAATAATTTTAATATTAATATTTGTCGATAAAAATAACATATTAATATGATATAGTGATATTAATAAATTAACAAGAAATTATTGAATTTCATGGAAAATAATAATTAGAATTTATTCAAATTTTAATAAATGTGATATTTATCACGTTATGAAAGAAAGAAGAATGTTAAAATTATAACAACTAATAGTATTTAATACTTTAAAAGGAGATGTTTTTTTATGGACGTTAAACAATCAGTATGTAATTATTGCTCCACTGGATGCAATCTTAATTTTAATATAGAAGATGATAAAATAGTTAAAATAATGGGTAAAAAGGGATATCCAGTTAATGATGGAACGGCTTGTATAAAAGGGCTTAACTTAGATAAACAACTTACTATATATGGAAAGCAAAGACTTCCACTTCTTAGAGGTGAGGATGGGAAAATGCATGAAATATCATGGGAAGAAGCATTTGAAGTTTTTGCTAAAAAAATGACAGAGATCCAAAACAAATATGGAAAAGAAAGTGCAGCTTTTATAAGTACAGGACAACTTCCTATGGAAGAGATGGCTATACTAGGCTATGTAGGAAGAGGGATTATGGGAATGTATGGAGACGGAAATACAAGACTTTGTATGGCGACATCAGTTGTTGCATATAAACAAAGTTTTGGATTTGATGCACCACCATATACATTAGAGGATTTAGAACTTTCAGATACACTTATATTTGTAGGGGCTAATCCAGCAGTTGCTCATCCAGTATTATGGGGAAGAATAAGAAAAAATAAGAATGCTAAAAAGATTGTCATAGATCCTAGAAAATCAGAAACAGCAAAAGGCTGTGATGATTGGTATGCAATAAAACCAAAAGCTGATTTAAGATTTTTATATACTTTAGCTAATGTTTTAATAGAAAAAGGATATATAGATAATGAGTATATAGAAAAACATACAGAAGACTTTGAAGGTTTTAAAGAACACGTGAAAAAATATACATTAGATAACGTTTATGAAACTACAGGAATTTCAAAGGAGAGAGTATTAGAACTTGCAGAAACAATAAATAATGGTAAAAAAGTTTCAATTTGGTGGACTATGGGTGTAAACCAAGGTTATGAAGCTGTAAGAACTGCTCAAGCTATAATAAATATTTGTGTAATGACAGGTAATATAGGAAGAGAAGGAACTGGTCCAAATTCAATTACAGGACAATGTAATGCTATGGGTTCAAGATTATTTAGTAATACAACTTGTATTTATGGTGGAAGAGATTATGCTAATGAAGAAGATAGAAAGTTTATAACAAAAACTATGGGAATAAAAGATGAGTATATTCCTAAAAAACCTACTATAGCATATCCAGAAATAATTCAAGGAGCATTAGATGGAAATATAAAAGCTCTTTGGATAATTTCAACAAATCCAGCTGATTCATGGATAGATAATAAAAAGTTTAAGGAAGCTGCAGAAAAAATTGACTTTTTAGTTGTTCAAGATTTATATTCAGATACAGATACGGCTAAAATGTGTGATCTTTTCTTACCAGCAATACCTGGAATTAAGAAAAATGGTACATATATAAATACTGAACGTAGAATGTCAGCATTAGTTCCTATCCTTTCAAGAGGTGAAAATGAACTTACAGATTTTGAAATAATAAGAGGAATAGGAAAAGCTCTAGGTAAGGAAGAAGAATTAAAACTTTGGGAAACTCCAAAAGATGTGTTTGAACTTTTAAAGAAATCTACAGAAGGAATGCCATGTGATATTACTGGAGTAGATTATGATATGGTTAGGGAAGGTAATGGAGTACAATGGCCATTCAAAAAGGGAGATAAATTAGAAAAAGATCAAAGAAGGCTTTTTGAAGATGGAGTTTATTATAGACCAAATGGAAAAATGAAGTTTATGTATGAAGATGTAATGGAAAATAGTGAAAAACAGACAAAAGAATTTCCATATATATTAAATACAGGAAGAGGAACTGTAGGACAATGGCATACTCAAACTAGAACTAGAGAAATTCCTATAGTTACAAAGATGACTTCAGAAAAAGCATATATTGAAATTAGTGAAGAAATAGCAAAAAATAATGATATAAAAGATGGAGATATAATAGAAGTTACATCATCAAATGGAGAAACTGTTAAAGTACTTGCTAAAGTAAATGATGGACTTATAAAAGATCAAATGTATGGACCTATGCATTATATAGAAATTAATACATTAACAAAAGGAAAATATGATTCATATTCAAGAGAGCCATCATATAAGTATGTAACATGTAATTTAAATAAAATAGATTAATTAAATAATGCTCATTCTTTTAAAGAGTGGGCATTAATGTTTTAAGGAGGGTTATTTTTGGTAAGTTTAGAAGAAGCTAAAAAATTAATTTTAGATAAAATAAAAAGTTTAGGTTTAGAAGAAGTTAATATTGAGGATTCTGTAGGAAGAATTTTATATGAAGATATATATTCACCTATAAATAACCCGCCGTTTCCAAGATCACCTTTGGATGGTTATGCAATTAGAGGTGAAGATACAAAAGGGGCAACAAAAGAAAATCCTGTTACTTTAACTGTTATAGATAAAATTTATGCAGGATATATATCTAAAAAAATAGTAAAAGAAAATGAAGCTATAAGAATAATGACAGGAGCTCCAATTCCAACAGGTGCTAATTCAATAATAAGACAAGAAGATACTGATGAAGGTATAAAAACTGTTAAAGTGTATTCTGAACTTAATCCATATGATAATTATTGCTTTGAAGGTGAAGATTTTAAAAAAGGAACAAAATTAATAGAAAAAGGTACATTAATAACTTCATCAGAAATAATAGCTCTTGCATCAATAGGTTTTAATAAGGTTAAAGTTTATAAAAAGGCTATCGTTGGGATAATAAATACTGGTGATGAGATACAAAATCCTGGAACAAAATTAAATAATGGAAAGATATATAATAGTAATGGATACTTCTTAAAAGCACGACTTTTAGAGCTTGGATTTGAAAGTGTTTTATACAATTTAATTTGTGATGAAGATGATGAAATAGTAAAGGCTATAGATTATTTAGAAGATAAGTGTAATATTATAATTTCAACTGGTGGGGTATCAGTTGGTGAAAAGGATAGAGTTATTATAAGTGCAAAGAAGGCTGGGTATAATATATTATTTTGGAAAGTTGATATAAAGCCAGGTTCTCCAATGTTTGCAGCATTTAAAGAGGATAAATTATATATAGGACTTTCAGGAACACCAGTAGCTGCTGCAACAACTTTTGAATTAACATGTAGAGATGCACTATCAAAAATGTATAATACTAAAAGTTTATGTATTAAAAAAAGACTAGGGGTATTAATGGATGATTATAATAAAGTATCAAAAAAAAGAAGGTTTTTAAGAGTTTATATAAATAATGAAAATAGAGTTTTCATAAATAATGTATATCAAACACCAGGTCAAGTTCACACTATGATAAATAGTAATGCAATACTTGAAATTCCAAAGAATAAGGAATTGAAAAAAGGAGAAGAGGTTGAGGTTTTAATATAGCTATGATAAATAAATCTGTAATAATACTATCAGGTGGTAAAAATAGTAGAATGAATTATAGGATAAAAGCTTTTTTAGAAGTAGATGGAGTAAGATTTATAGATAAAATTTTTTTTAGTGTATCGGATTTAAAAGAAAAAATTTTATCTTGCAATGATATAAAACTTTACGAAGAATTTAAAGAGAAAGCTTTATTAGTTAAAGATGAGTATAAAAACATTGGACCTATTGGCGGAATATATTCATGTCTTAAAAAGAGTAATTTTGAATCGGCATTAGTCGTTGCAAGTGATATGCCATTTTTAAGTAAAGATTTTATAAATTATATTTCAAGTTATGAGTTTTCAGAAGATGCATTAATACCAGTAGTAAATGGAAAAATAAATCCTCTTTGTGGAATATATAAAAAAAGTGTTTTAAAAACTATAGAATTAATGATTCATAAAAAAGATTATAAACTTAAAAATTTATTAGAAAATATAAATACAAAATATATAGATTGTGATGAAAAAAATAATTTTATAAATGTAAATACAGAGGTTGAATACAATGAATTATGCAAAGAAAAATAATAGTCCTTTTGTTATAAATATTATAGGAGAAAGGTCAAATGTTGGAAAAACTACATTAATTGAAGGTCTTATAAAAGAGATGGTAAAAAGAGGATATAATGTTGGAACTATAAAACATGATATACACGGATTTGATATAGATAAAAAAGGAAAAGATACATATAAGCATAGAGTAGCTGGAGCTTCAACTGTAATAATATCATCAAAAAATAGAATGGCAATGATAAAAGAACTAGATGAAGAAGAAAGATTAGAAGATTTAATAAAATTATTAGAGGATAAAGATTTTATTATTGTAGAAGGTTATAAAAATAGTAGTTTAAAGAAAATTGAAGTATTTAGAGATGGAGTAAGTACAAAGATTATAACGCCAAAGGAAAAATTAATATGTGTAGCTACTGATATTAAACTTGGGTTAAATGGAATAAATGAAATTTGGTATAACGATTACAAAATGTTAATAGACTTATTGGAAAATTTAAAATATAATCAAATAGAGGGGAGATGATAGATATGTATACTTTGGGAATAATAACCAGTAGCGACAAAGGTTTCAAGGGGGAAAGAGAAGACAAAAGTGGAGAAGTAATAAAAAGTATATCTGAATCTAAAGGCTTTAGAGTAGAAAGATATATTATACTTCCAGATGAAAGAATTAAGCTATCAGAAGAAATGAAATATATGTCGGATGAGCTTAATTTAGATCTAATACTTACAACTGGAGGTACAGGCTTTAGTGAAAGAGATATAACGCCAGAAGCTACTAAAGATATAATAGAAAAAGAAGCATTAGGTATAGCAGAAGCTATAAGAAATTATAGTTTTACAATAACAAAAAGAGCAATGCTTTCAAGAGGAACGGCAGGAATTAGGAAAAAAACATTAATAGTAAATATGCCAGGAAGTCCAAAGGCCTGTGAAGAAATATTGGATTACATATTAGATGATTTAAAACATGGATTAGATATAATGAAAGGAAGTGCATCAGAATGCGCAAGAAAATAATTAGTGGAATATTAATATCATGTTTAGCTGTTACTACATTACTTGTTGGATGCGGAAATAAAGAAAATAGTAGTAAAAAGGCAGAAGGAAAAGAATTAACAGTAAGTATAGCTGCAAGTCTTCAAAAACCAATGGAGGATATAGCAAAAAAATTCCAAGAAGAAAAAGGAATTAAGATAAACTATAATACTGGTGGTTCAGGCACTTTAAAGAAACAAATATCAGAAGGAGCTAATGTTGATTTATTCTTTTCAGCAAACACTAAATATGTAGATGAATTAATAAATGAGAAATTAGTAAATAAAGATAATACATATAATTTTTTAACAAACTCATTAGTTTTAATAAGTAATAATGATGTAAAAAAAGATATAAAATCATTAAATGATTTAAAAGATACTAAAGGTAAAATTGCTATTGGAGATATAAAAACAGTTCCAGCAGGACAATATGCTAAGCAAACTTTAGATAATTTAAAACTATGGAATTCATTACAAGATAGATTTGTATATGCAAAGAGTGTATCAAATGTTGTAAGCTATGTTGAAAATGGTGATGTAGATTATGGATTTGTATATAAAACAGATGCTAAAAATGTTAAAGGCATTAAAATATCTTATGAAATACCAAACAAAGATCATAAAAAGATACAATATTCTTTATGTTTACTAAAGGATAGTAAAAATGTTGATTCAAGCAAAGAATTTATTGAATTTTTAAAAGGAAATGAATCTAAGGAAATATTTAAAGGATATGGATTTGGAGTAGAATAATATGTTATTAAATGCTTTTATTATATCATTTAGAGTAGTTGTAATTGCAGTTATTATAAGTTTAATTTTATCAATAGTTGGAGCATACTTTTTAATTGAAAAAAAAATAAAGCTTAAGCATATTATAGAAACAATAATATTATTTCCTATGTTTTTGCCACCATCTGCTATAGGTTATTTAATACTTATATCATTAGGTAAAAGAGGATTCATAGGAGAATTTCTCTCAAATAATTTTGATATAACAATAATATTTACTTGGGTTGCTGCTGTAATAGCAGGTGTTGTTGTATCAATGCCTATTATGTATCAAAGCATAAAAGCTCAATTAATAGGAATAGATGAAGATATAAAAAATGCCGCAAAAGAGATGGGGGCAAAAGATAAAATAGTATTTAGAAAAATAAGTTTACCGTTATGTAAAAAAGGAATTTTTACAGGGATAATATTAAGTATAGCTAGAGTTTTTGGTGAGTTTGGCGCAACAATATTGGTAGCTGGTAATATACCAGGTAAGACTCAAACAGTTCCAATGGCCATGTATTATGCTATTGAAAATAATGATGATAGAACTTCAAAGATTATACTTATTGCAATTGTAATTATTTCAGTAACATTAACTTTTTTATATAATAAAATACTTAAGAGAATAGCATAAGGGGGTAAGTAGAAATGAAAAGTGTAAGAGTAGAAGAGGCAGTAGGAATGGTTTTATGCCATGATATAACAAAAATAGTTCCAGGAGAATTTAAGGGAAGAGCTTTTAAAAAAGGTCATATAATAAAGGAAGAAGATATAAAGGAATTATTATCAATAGGTAAAGAACATATATATGTTTGGGAAAATCAAGATGGAATGCTTCATGAAAATGATGCAGCATTAAGACTTAAAAATTTAGTATGTGGAGAAGGTTTAGAATTTGGAGAAATAAAAGAAGGAAAAATAAGCTTTATGGCTTCAAAAGATGGACTTTTAAAAATAGATAAAGAAAAACTTCTAGAACTTAATATGTTAGGAGAAATAATAGTTGCAACTATACAAAATAATACCCCTGTAAAGAAGGGTGAGTTAGTTGGAGCTACAAGAGTAATTCCTCTAGTTATAGATGAAAAGAAAATAATAGAAGCTGAAAATTTAATAAATAAAAAAATTATAAAAGTTATTGATATAAAACCTAAAAAAGTGCACATGATAACTACAGGAAGTGAAGTTTATCATGGAAGAATTAAAGACGCATTTGGACCAGCAGTTAGAAAAAAATTAGAGTATTATGGATGTTCTTTAGAAAATCAGGTTATATTACCAGATAATAAAGAAATGATAGTTTCAGAGATAAAGAAAGCATTAGAAAATGGTGCAGAAATGATTGTATGTACAGGTGGAATGTCAGTAGATCCAGATGATGTTACTCCAACTGCAATAAAAGAATGTGGTGCTAATCTTATTACATATGGTGCACCAGTACTTCCAGGTGCAATGTTTTTATTAGCATATAGTGGAAATGTTCCAATTGTAGGGCTTCCAGGATGCGTTATGTACTGTAAGAGAACAATTTTTGATTTAGTACTTCCAAGAATACTAAGTAATGAAAAATTAAGTCTTAGAGATATTGCTTTATATGGACATGGAGGATTATGCTTAAGCTGTGAAGTTTGTACATTCCCTCATTGCTCATTTGGAAAAGGAGAATAAAATGGATGACAAGTTAACACATTTTGATAATAAAGGAAATGCAGTTATGGTTGATGTAACTCTAAAAAATAAGACAGAAAGAGTTGCTATAGCTACAGGAAAAGTTAAAACAAATAAAGAAATAATAAGTAGAATAAAAGAAGGTACAATAGGAAAAGGCGATGTTTTAGCTGTTGCTAGAGTTGCTGGAATTATGGCAATAAAAAGAACATCAGACTTAATTCCAATGTGTCATCCAATAATGATAGATGGATGTAGTATAGATTTTGAAATAGATGAAGAAAACTCAGAAATAATAATAAATTCCAAAGTTAAAATTGTTGATAAAACAGGAGTTGAAATGGAAGCATTAACTGGTGTTTCAGTTGCTGCACTTACTATATATGATATGTGTAAGGCTGTAGATAAGAGAATGAAAATCGGCGGAATACATTTAGTTAAGAAAACTGGTGGAAAAAGTGGAGAGTTTAATTTTTAAAACTTTGAGGTGGTAGTATGTTAGATAAATTTGGGAGAAATATAGACTACCTTAGAATTTCTATTACTGATAAGTGCAATTTAAGATGTATATATTGTATGCCGGAGAAGGAAAATACTTTTTGTAGTAATGATAAAAAACTTACTAATAATGAAATACAAAGAATAGTTAACTTATCTTCTAAGCTTGGTATTAGAAAAGTAAGACTTACAGGAGGGGAACCTCTTGTAATGGATGGGGTAGTAGATTTAATAAATAATATAAATTCAATTGAAGGAATAGAAGAAATAGCAATAACTACAAATGCTATATTATTAGATGATAAGATTGAGACATTAGCAAGGTGTGGGCTTAAAAAAGTAAATATAAGTTTAGATACATTAAAAGAAGATAAATATTTTAAAATTACAAGAGGTGGAGATTTAAATAAAGTATTATCTGCAATAAATAAAGGTATAAAACTTGGTATTAAAATTAAGCTTAATGTAGTTATAGTTGAAGGTATTAATGATGATGAAATATTAGATTTAATAGATTTAACAAAAAAAATTCCTGTTGATGTTAGATTTATAGAGCTTATGCCAATTGGAGAAGGTAAAAAATTTAAAGGTTTATCTAATGAGAGTTTATTTGAATTTATAAAGAAAAATAATATCGAATTTGAATATATTAATAGAAATTCTCATGATGGACCAGCAGAATATATAAAGCTTAAAGATTCTTTAGGAAGAGTTGGTTTTATAAGTGCAATGAGTAATTGTTTTTGTAAAGAATGTAATAGAATAAGAATTACAACTGATGGATTTTTAAAGCAATGTTTAAATTGGAAAAGTGAAATAAATTTAAAGTCTATAATAAAATCAGGTGCAACTGATGATGAGATAAAAGATATAATTGAAAAAGCTATATATAATAAGCCAGAAAAATATCTTTTTAAAAGTATGGATAAGAATAAAGAAATAAAATTTATGAATGAAATAGGAGGATAATTCATGGCAAAAGTAGAAGCAATTTGTACAAGTCCTAAAAAGGGAACTGCAAAAAAACAAGTAGAAGAAGCTATTTTTATAGAAGATTTTGGAATAAAAGATGATGCTCATGCAGGAAAATGGCACAGACAAGTAAGTCTTTTAGAGCTTAAAAAGATAGATGATTTTAATAAGCAAGGTGGAAATGTCAAGTTTGGAGACTTTGGAGAAAATATTGTAATAGATGGAATAGAAGTTGATAAATTAGATATCGGACAAAAAGTTAAAATTGGTGACGTTATTTTAGAAATAACTCAAATAGGTAAGAAATGTCATAGCGAATGTGAAATATTCCATAGAGTTGGAAAATGTATAATGCCTATACATGGTGTATTTAGTAAAGTATTAAAAGGTGGAACTATTAAAGTTAACGATGAAGTAGAATTAATATAATAAAAAAAATGACTATCAATTTGATAGTCATTTTTTTATAAATTTATTTTAATTTCATTTTCTTTTCGTATCTATCATAAAGAATCAATGCAATTGTACCAAATATTATAGGTCCTGCAATTTGGAATAATGTTGCAACATAATCTCCAGAGTCTAAAGCAGGTTTAATTATTGTAAATATATTTGCAAAAGCAATAGTAATTATTACAATAGCAGTCCAAATTTTTGTTGCAGTATGACTCTTATACATAACGAATGGTTTATGTATTTCTTCCTTTTTCTTAAATGAGATAAATGCAAATGCTATAAATGCATAAGGTATAGTCATCGCAACGTTACTCATAAGTATTAAGTAGTTTAAGAAAGCTGATGCAGTCTTACCACCAAGTGAAGAAATTAATATTATAGCAACAACTATTATACATTGAACCCACATTGCATTTTTTGGCATATTATTTTCATCAAGTTTACTCCATGATTTTGGCCATATTTCTTTTGGAGTTCCTTCAATAAGTTGTTTAATAGGTGAATAAGTTAAAGTGAAGAATGAACCCATTAAAGCTAAGAACATTGAAAGCCCTATAAATCTTGCAAACCAAGCACCAAGCACTTGAGCTCCAGCAGTTCCAAGATTAAATGCTAGTCCTAAAGTATAGCCTAAATTACTCATAACAACATAACCAGCGTTTGCCATATTTACTGTTGAAGAATTTAATGTTGTTGACCAGTTAGTAAAGAAACCAACACATAATATTCCTAAAGAATAACCAATAGCAATAACTACAGCTGCTATTTTAATTCCTCTTGGAAATGTTTTTTCTGGGTTTTCAGTTTGGTCAACTAATCCACCAATTGCTTCAAGTCCACCATAAGCAAAAATTGCAAATACCATAAATCCTAATACACCAATTGGTGATTGATAGGTTGGATTTGGTGATGAAATAAATGAGTATGTACTAATTGGTTGAGCAAGTTCGAATTTGTTTACAACAAGAACTACTACTGCGCCAACTAATAAAACTATATTTGCTAAAGCTATAAAAGTACCACCGATTGAAGTAACTTTTGTTATACTCTTTAATCCTTTTGAAGCAGCAAATGTGATTATAACAAAAAGAGCTATACCAAGTAATGCCATTGTATGAGAAGCACTCATTCCAAAAAGACTCCAAGTTGAAGTTTTATCTTCTCCAAATATAACATTAGAAAGTGGTACCCAAATTGATGATGATGTAGAAACCATCCAAATTATATATGAAGTATACCACATAAAAGTAACTATAAATGCATATTTAGGTCCAACAGATTTATTCATCCATGAATAAATTCCACCTTTTTCATCTTTAAAAGCAGCACCGTATTCTGCAAGCATAAATGAATATGGAATGAAGAATGTAATTGCTGAAAGTATATACCAAGGTATAGCTGAATATCCCATAAGTAGGAATGCTCTAGCTATATTTGTAAATCCAAAAACTGATGTAAATGTCATTAATATTAGTGCTATTAATGTAAGTTTTTTATTATTATGTTTACTCATAAAGTTCCTCCTAAGAAGTAATGTTAATAATTTACTTTAACACATTAAAGTTATGAAATAATGAAGCATATATTAATATTATGTTAATAGTATTTAATAATATATGATTAGAAAAATAAATTTAAATGTAATAATAAAGATAAGTACATAGAATGTTCAATAAAATTTAAAAATTAATACATTTAATGCTGATAATATTAAAAGTATTATCAATAATTTTTGGAGGTCAGTTATGAAAAAAATTCTTTCTATATTTAAGAGAGATATGAAGGCAATAATAAAGAATCCAGTTGCTATTTTAATAATTGGTGGTCTTTGTATTATTCCTTCACTTTATGCATGGGTAAATATAAAAGCTTGCTGGAATCCATATGAAAACACTAGTACAGTACCTATTGCTGTAGTAAATAATGATAAAGGAGCAACATTTGATAATAAAAATATAGATATTGGAAAAGATGTTGTTTCAGAACTTAAAAATAATAAAGCTATAGGATGGACTTTTGTAGATTCAAAGAAGGCAGAGCTTGGGATTTTAAATGGGGATTATTATGCAGTAATTGAAATTCCAGAAGATTTTTCTAAGGACTTAACAAGTCTTGCAACAGATAAGCCAGTTAAACCTGAAATTATATATAAAGTTGATACAAAATCAAATCCAGTTGCAGGAAAGATAACAGAGGTGGCTGAAGAACAATTAGTTGATCAAATAAAATCTAATTTTGTTGCTACAGTAAACCAAACAATTTTTTCATCACTAAATAATGTTGGAAAAAGTCTTGAAGCAAATAAGGATCAAATAATAGGATTAAAAGATGCAATAATAAAAATAGATAAAAATATGGATCTTATAATTAGTACATTAAATTCAACAAATGGTAATGCGAAAAATCTTAATACATATTTAAATAGTATAAAATCAACTATACCAGAATTAACAAAAGGTATAGATGCAATACAAGATGGTGCTACTCAATCAAAAAAATTAACTACATACACAAAAAATGTTATAAACAATTCATTTGATAGTTTAGATATAAATATTGATCAAATAAGTGCATCAAATAAAAAAATAAACTCTCTTATAAATAGCTTAAATGATTCAATATTATCTGGAAGTAAAGATGGGGTAGGTACAACTATATCAGCATTAAAACAAGAAATAGACTATACAAGTAATAATATTGATAATGTTATTAAATTTTTAAAGGAATTAAATAAAAAATCTAATAACCCTAATTTAGAAAGTATAATTACTTCATTAGATAGTTTAAAAACATCATTAAATAATGAAAAAGATAAGTTAAATAGTCTAGAAAGCTCTTTTAATTCACAAGGTGAATTAAGCTCAGGAATTGTTAAAGATATAACTTCAATAAATTCAAGTATGAGTAATAAATTAAAAAATACATTAAGTGAATATAATTCTTCATCTAAAGAATCAATAAATAAAATATGTAATAGCTATATAGATGCTACAAATGAAGCAAATAAGCTTTTAGATGGTTCAAAGAAATTAGCTGGTAGTATTGAAGGGATACTTAATTCAGGAATAGATGCTACAAATTTAACATCTGATATATCAAATGATTTAATTAAAAAATTTAATTATTTTAAAGGCAATATAAGTGAATTAAGCAAAAATCTTCAGGCTATAAAGGATAATAATTTAAGTGAAATAGTAACAATCCTTCAAAGTAAGCCAGAAATTATGGGCTCATATATTTCAAGTCCATTTAATGTTAAAGATGAGTCAATTTATAAGATAGCAAACTATGGCTCTGGTATGGCACCAATATATTCCGTACTTGCAAGTTGGGTTGGATGCCTTGTTTTAACATCATTACTTTCTACTGAAATAAAACCATTTGAAGGAAGTGAAAATCTTACAATAAGAGATAAATATTTAGGTAAGCTTGTAACATTTGTTTTTCTTGCTGTTATACAAGGTTTTATTATAGCTTTAGGAGATAAATTTATATTAGGAGTTCAAACAGTTAATACACCGTTATTTATTTTATTTGGAGTATTATCATCATTTAGCTTCTGTATAATAGTTTATACCTTAGTTTCATTATTTAGAAATGTTGGTAAAGCATTAGCTATAATATATATGGTAATACAAATAGCAGGTTCAGGAGGAAGTTATCCAATTCAGGTAGACCCTAAATTCTTTAGAGTATTACAACCACTTTTTCCATTTACATATGCACTTGGTGGATATAGAGAAGCAATAGCAGGACCTCTTATAAGTAGCGTTGTGTTGGATATAGTAATGTTGCTTCTATTTGCAGGAGTATTCTTTGTAATAGGAACGTTCTTTAAAGAAAAGATATGGAAATATGTAAAGAAATTTGAGGATAAGTTTGAGGAATCAAGAATAGCTGAATAAAATTTTGGCTTCGTGAGATTATTATAGGAGGATGTTATGAAGAAAATATTTAAAATTTTCAAAAGGGATTTGAAAAATATTATTAAAAATCCAGCAGCAATAATAATTGTAACTGGCTTATTCTTTATTCCTTCACTTTATGCCTGGGTTAATATAAAAGCTTGCTGGAATCCTTATGTAAATACAGGATCTCTTCCAGTAGCAGTTGTAAATGAAGATACAGGAACCACATTTAATGGTAAAAATATTAATGTCGGTAATGAAATAGTAGAGGAATTAAAGAAAAATAAAGATATAGGCTGGAAGTTTGTTGGTAATTGGGAAGGTAATTATGGATTAAATGAAGGAAATTATTATGCACTTATAGAAATTCCACAAAATTTTTCAAGTGATTTAACAAGCCTTTTAAGTTCAAGTCCAATAAAACCAGATATAATATATAAAGCAAATGAAAAAGCAAATGCTATAGCAACAAAAATAACTCAAGTAGCAGAAAATAAATTAACAGAAGAAATAAAAAGTAATTTTATAAATACTGTAAATGAAGAAGCTTTTAAATATTTAAATCAATTTGGAGATAATATAAAAACTAATAAACCACAAATATTAGAACTTAAAAATACAATAAATCAGGCAGAAAATAGTATTGATAGAATAAGTAATCAATTAAATAATTCTGTTAAACAAATAAGTAATATACAAGGTAGCCTTGGAGGGGTAAAGAAAGATTTACCTTCTATTACAAATTCAATAAATAATCTTCAAAGTATGGTTATAGGAAGTAAAGATTTAGCCCTAAATACTAAGTACAGTATTCAAAACTTAGGAAATGGAATTAAAAATGATTTAGTTCAAGTTCAAATGGTACAAAATAAGTATAATGAACTATTAAATAATATAGCTACAACAACAAAGGATAATTTAGATAAAGAAAAAATTAGTAATACTATAAAAGATATGAATTCAATATTAGATTCTATAAATAGTAATATAGATACTACAAAATCAGCTTTAATAAAGATTAATGAAAAAATACATAGTCAATCAATACAAAGTCAAATAGATAAGTTAAATGGAGTACAAGCTGTAATAAAACAAGAAAAAGATGGATTATCTACTTTAAAATATTTAGTTGATAATAATAAATTTTCAGAAAAGGGACAAGATGCAATAAATAAGTTAACTGAATTAAATAATAGTTTTTCAAATAAAATAACAGATGCATCAAATAACTTATATAATAATGTAATTCCTTCATTAAATTCATTTGCAGATACATTTGCACAAGGCGGAGATAGTGCAAATAATGTATTAGAGGCTAGTAAAATAATTGTACCACAACTAAATGCATTAGCTAATCTTGGAATAGTAAGTGGAGATGTTGCATCATCACAAATAAAAGATGTTAATGTAAAAGTAGAGGATTTTAGTAAAAAAATCAATAAACTTCAAGAAGAAACAAAAAATATAACAAGTAAAAATATAGATAGTGCTATAGAGCTATTAAGCAAAAATCCAGAAACTATTGCTTCATTTATGTCATCACCAATAAACGTAAAGACTGTTGAAGTATATAATACAGGAATATTTGGAGTTGCTCTTGCCCCATTTTATACAGTTTTAGGAATATGGGTTGGAATACTTCTTATGTCAGCATTACTTACAACAGAATGTGATGAATTTGAAGATGGTGAAAAGTTAACATTTATTCAAAAACATTTTGGAAAGATGTTATTATTCTTATTTATTGGAATAGTTCAAACTTTAATAGTAATTTTAGGAGACATACATATACTTGGAATAAATCCAGAAAATACTTTATTGTTATATGGTATGGCGTTACTTTCATGTATAGTATTTACTATAATTATATTTACACTAGTATCTTTATTTGGAAATATAGGTAAAGCAATTGCTGTTGTAATAATGGTATTCCAAATAGCTGGTGCAGGAGGTATATATCCTATACAAACAAATCCAGAAATATTTAGAATGTTAGAGCCTTTATGGCCATTTACTTACGCTATAGATGGATTTAGGGAAGCTATTGCTGGACCTATATGGAGTAGTACAATGAAAGATATAAAGATGTTATGTATATTTGGACTTATATTCTTAGTATTAGGTGTATTTAAAAAGAGTTTAAATAAAGTAAGAGTATTTATGGAAGAAAAATTTGAAGAAGCTGAATTATAAAAAAAGCTAGGCTAAAATGTAGCCTAGCTTTATTATTTATTATTTATGTCAGATGAGGATAATCCTTTTTGCTCTAATTTTTTATTTGTATTTTTTCTAGTAATCTTATAAATTACTCCAAATAGAGGTATACCAAGAAGTAATCCTAAAAATCCAAATAAACTTCCACCAATTAACATAGCAAACATTACCCATATAGCAGAAAGTCCTATAGAATTGCCAACAACCTTTGGATATATAAGATGTCCTTCAAATTGTTGTAATACTATTATGAATATAATAAAAATTACAGCTTTAATAGGACTGATTATAAGTATTATTAAAGCTGAAGGAATAGTTCCAATGAATGCTCCGAATATTGGAATTAAACTTGTTACACCAACTACAAAACCAATTAATAATGCATAAGGAAGTCTTAAAATAAGCATACCTATAAAGCATAAAGTTCCAATTATAACGGCTTCTGTACATTGTCCTCCAATAAATCTTTGGAAAGTTTCATTAGAAACTCTTCCAACTTCAAGTATTTTATCAGCATGGTTGTCCTTTAAATGAGCATACATAAATTTTTTGCATTGGAATATAAGTTTTTCTTTGTTTGCAAGCATATATATTGAAAAAACTAAAGCTAAAAAGAAACTAATTATTCCAGATGTTATGCTAATAGTTAAATTTAGAAGGTGGTTTAGGGTAAATCCTAATACTTGGCTTGCAACTCCTAAAATATCTTTCCACGCATTCATAAGATTTTTCCAAATAGAATCAAATCCATCAATTGTACCTAAATTTTTAAGAACAAGTTGTTCAAATGATTGAACATATTGGGGAACATTATCAATTAATTTGGATACGCTATCTACAAGCTGTGGAATTATAAATATAACTAAAGTGCTTAATAATCCTATAACTAACAATAAAGTAATAATGATAGCTAAAGGTCTTTTAAATTTAAAGTTTTTAGATTTTGAAATAGGAGTTAAAATCTTGTTTTCAATTATTCTCATTGGGATATTTAAAACAAAAGCAATTCCTATAGCTATTAAAAATGGACCAGAAATATTTAAACCCCAACTAAAAAATTTACCAATAGAAGATAAATTTAAAAGTGTATAAGCCAAAAATATTATATATGTGGAAATTAAAATGGATTGCTTAAATTTACTATTTAAATTCTTCAATTAAATTTCTCCTTTCAATATTCTAAATAAATATAGTTATAAAAAATATTATACATATATAAAAAATTTATATCAATGAAAAAGGATAAATATTCAAAAAGAGAAATGGTAGGATTTTCATCCTACCATTTCAGTTGTAATTTGATATTATTTTATTGTATTCTCGTATTGTTCTACCATTCTTTTAACCATTTCTCCACCAACGCTTCCACATTGTTTTGAAGATAGGTCTCCGTTGTAGTCAGTGAATGGAACTCCCATTTCATTAGCTACCTCATTTTTGAATTTTGCTAATCCATCTTTTGCTTCTGGTACTAATTTTTTTGCCATTGTTCATTCCTCCTTATACGAGATGTTTTTTTGTAAAGTTTATTTGATTTACTTTACAATCATAGTTTATGTTTTTTTAGAATTTATAAACTATGTTTCTAAAACCAGTTATGGAATATTTAAGAAATAAATTTTTCTAAAAAGTTTTTAGATTTTAATCTTTATATTTCATATCTGGTAATAGATTATTTATAGTTTAACCAAGAAAGAAAAAAATACTACAAAAAATTAATCCAATTTATACCTTTTATTTTTTATTTAAATCTTTATAAGCTTTAACTCCATTTAATGTTTCTGCTTCTTTTATAGCTCTTAAAATAGCTTTTTCCATAACATTAGAAGCTATCATACCTATAGTTGTAATATCTGCATCCACTTCGTTTGTAGCCATTGTAAAGATAGTATCGCCATCAAACATAGTGTGAGCAGGTCTCATAGTTCTAGCATAACCATTATGGGCCATTGAAGCTATTTTTTTTGCATTAGCTTTTGTTAATGTAGCATTAGTTACTATTAATCCTATAGTTGTATTTCCTTTAAATGGACTTTTAGGATTCTTTAAATTATTAATTAAAATATTTTCACTATTTAAAAATTCATTTGTTTCGTTATTTATTGCACCTGCAATTATATTAGAATTTTTAGGATCTATAACATCACCTAAGCAGTTAACGGCAACTATAGCTCCAACTTTTAAATTATTAACTTCTACGGCATATGTTCCAAGACCGCCTTTCATAGCAGTGTGAGGACCTAAAATTTTACCAACAGTAGCACCGTATCCTGCTCCTATATTTCCATTTATATCATCTTTATAAGTTTCACTATTTATACAAGCTTCATATCCCATAGATTTATCAGGTCTTATTTTGGGATTACCAAAAGCTAAATCAAAAAGTACCGCTGAACATACTATTGGAACTTTAGCAACTTGAACATCAAATCCTACATTTTTTTCTTCAAGATATTTCATTACACCTGATGAAGCATCAAGTCCAAAAGCACTTCCTCCTGATAAAACAACAGCATGAATTTTTTCTATCATTTCAGATGGAGCTAAAAGGTCTGTCTCACGAGTTCCTGGAGCACCACCTCTTACATCAACACCACCTGTTGCACCTTTTTCACATATTATAACAGAGCATCCAGTAAGACCTTTTGTATTTTGAACATGACCTAATTTTATTCCATCTATATCAGTAAATTTAATTTCTTTCATAAAAATTAACCTCCTAAATTAAAAGCTCCTATAAAAAATAGGAGCATATAAGTTCAAGTTATTTCTTTATTTTTTTTATTGTTAAAACTACTGGTATTGTTATAAGAGCTGACAATAGCGCTTCTGGAATTCCATTAGTAGCAGCTACAGTTGCTATAGCAGTTCCAGCTGCGGCAGATGATATACCTAAAGCTTTTGCATATTGGTCTAAATAAAAAACATAAGTAAGCCCTAAAACACCAACAGTATTAGTAATAGTTCCAAGTACAGCTGCAATTCCTATAGGAATTGATTCTTTTTTAAATTTATTTTTTAATAAAGTATAAATATAATAAGCTATTATACCTATTAGTACTCTTGGAACAATTGCAATTATTGGATTGTAAAATATAAAAGATAATGGTGTTGGAGCTGTAAAAGCTTGATACATTGAAAAAAGACCAAAAACTCCTCCAACTAACGCACCAACTATAGGTCCTTCAACTATTGCACCTATTATTACAGGTATATGCATTATTGTAGCCTTCATAAAAGGCAGTGGTATAAACCCTAAACCTGTAAGTCCCATAAAGATTGATATACCTGAAAGCATACCTACAACAACCATTTGACGAAGTCCTAAAGCTCTTTTACTTGTACTTCTTTCCATTTTTGTAACCTCCGTTCTTATTCCCCCATTTAGGATATAATTCGGCAAAAAACAATGTAAAAATTTTGAATTTTGCGTTCAGTTTCAATATTTTGAATACCGACAGTATATATTTTACAATGAAGAAAAAGGAGTTTCAATAGAAATTGTTAAAAATTTATCGATAATTTTCTAATGACATTAATATATGAGATATTTACTATATTTAGGAATATAAAGTAGTTTTATTCAGAAAATTCAAAAAAGAGCAAATAGATAAGTTGCTCTTTAAATTTAATATAAATTATTGTTGTCATTAATTACATCTTCTTTATTTGGCATTATAAAAATACAGGCTATATAACCAATAATACCTGCACCAAAAGAAAATAAAGTTAATATAATCCATAAAAGTCTAATTACTGTAACATCAACATTTAAATATTCAGATATCCCTTGACAAACACCGCTTATTTTACCTTTATCAGGAACTTTGTATAGTCTTTTCATAATAGTTAAACCCCCTTAGAAAAAGCCTTTAATAGATAAATAAAGTATATGTTAAAAAATTATATAATACAACACACTTGCATATGAGAAATATAATATTTATATTTTTTTAAGAGTTTAATAGACTTTATTAAGAAATGAAAAAATAAATAGTATAATAATATTAGAGTATGTCTTAGGAGGAGAATATGAAAGGAAAAAATTTTATTGCAAAAGCATATCCAGAAAAGTCTTGGAGCATTTCTAGGGTTAAAACATTGAAAAATTGTTTAAGGCAATATTATTACACATATTATGGTTCGCATAGAGGATGGGAAATGGAAGTTTCTGAAGAAAGAAAATTAGCTTGGAGATTAAAAAAGTTAACTAACATATGGATATATTTTGGAGATATAATTCATGAAGGAATAAAAAATATAATTAAGTTTCAAAGTAAAAATCCAGACAAAGAAGTTGATGTTGATAGATTTAAAAATTTTATTAAACTTAAGTTAAACATATTAGTTAAGCAAAGTAGTAAAAAAGATAGAGATATTGAATGGGATACTTATCCTAAAGGTAATATGCTACAAGAATATTATTATGATGGAAAGATAAATAAAGATGATATAGAAGAAGTTAAGGAAAGAATAGAGCAATGCACTGAAAATTTTTTTGAAAGCAAAACTTTTTTTGATGTATGTAAGGGTAATTTTAAAAATATACTAGAAATTGATGAAGGTAGTTTTAATCATATTTTTATTCATACTGTTAAAGTTTTTTCAATTATAGATATGCTTTATATAGATAAAGATAATAATTATATTATAGTAGATTGGAAAACAGGAAAATATGATGAAGAAAATAAATATCAAATTTTAGTTTATGCAATATATGTTATGGAAAAATATAATATTCCTTTAGATCATATAAAAGGAAGAATAGAATATTTGTATTTAGGAGAAAATTATGAGTATATTTTTACAAAAGAAGATATAGAAGATATTAAAAAAAGAATAAAGTTAGAATTAAATGTTATAGATGCATTATTAGATGATAAAAATTTAAACAAGCCAAAAAGTAAAGAAACTTTTTTAATGTGTGAAGAGGATTATAAATGTTCTATTTGTAAATATAAGAGATTGTGTAAAAAGGGTGGATGTTAAATTATGAAATTACTTAAATTAAAAAAACAAACAAATAATAAGTACTTAAATATGTATGAGATGGATTTGGAAAATAAAAAAGGCAATTTAAAAAAGTATTATTTTGCAACTAGAAGAGAAGAAACGGATCTTGCTTGTAAGACTAAAGATCATAAAAAAGCAGATGGAGTTATGATAATTCCAATAACAAGTGATAGAGAAATAGTATTAATAAAACAATATAGACCTGTAATAAGTGATTATATATACGAATTACCAGCAGGAATAATAGATCCAGGTGAAACTATGGAAGAAGCTGCAAAAAGAGAGTTGTTTGAAGAAACAGGACTTAAAGCGAGTAGTTATGAAGTGTTTTTAAAACCTAGCTATACATCAGTTGGAATGACAGATGAAACTACAGCTATAGTAAAAATGGATGTATATGGAGATATATCTACAGATAATATAGAAGAAAATGAAGAAATTGAAGTTATAAAAATTAAAATAGATGAAGCAAGAGAATTTGTAGCTAAAAATAACATTTCAATAAAAGGTGGAATAATATTAAACTTAATACAAAATATATATTAATATGTTAAGAAAATGAAAAAAATATGTATACAAATAAAATACAGTTGTATACAATGAATACACATGTTATTATAGATGATGGTAGAAATAATTTTATTAAATACACTAGCGATAAGAAATATATATTGGGGGCTATCATTATAGAGGTGTAGTAAATGAAAGGTAATTATTTAGTTGTAGATAAAAAGGTTTTACCTGAGGTGTATTCTAAGGTTATAGAGGTTAAGAATATCCTTAAAGAGGGAAAGGTAAAAGAAATAACAGAAGCTACTAAAATAGTAGGAATAAGTAGGAGTGTATATTATAAGTATAAGGATCATGTATTTGATTTTGCAGAAAGTGTCCAGGGGAGAAAAATGACTTTTAGTATGATGATAAAGCATAAAAAGGGTGTATTATCAGATACTTTAAATTATATATCAGATAAGGGTGGAAATGTACTTACAATAGATCAAGGTATTCCTATAAATGGAGCTGCAAATCTTAGTATTACTATTGATATGTCATCATTAGAATGTGATATAACAGCACTTTTAGATGGACTAAGAGAAATGTCTAGTGTAGAAAAAGTTGATTTTATAGCTATGGAATAATAGTTAAATATTAAAAAGCTTGATAAACTTTAATTATCAAGCTTTTTTTAATAAATATAAATAAAGATAATTTTAAATTAATTAAGTATAAATAATTATTATGATATAATATAAAAAAAGAAAGGGAAATGAGAGGTGTCTGTATTTATGAGTGAAAGGGTAGGAAATATTAATTTAAGAAAAGTTACGGAAGATGATGTAGATTTAATATTAGAATTTATAATGGAAATAGCAGAATATGAAAAAATGTCAGATTCAGTTATTGCTACAAGAGAAGAAATATATGAATCTATATTTAAAAGAAAAGAAGCAGAAGTTTTAATTGTTGAAAAAGATAACAAGGATATAGGATATGTAGTTTATTTCTTCAATTATTCTACTTTTATAGGAAGGGCAGGATTTTATTTAGAAGATATATATATAAAACCTGAATATAGAGGTAATGGATATGGAAAGGAAATATTTAAATATTTAACAAAAATTGCTTATGAAAAAGGATGCCATAGAATGGAATGGAGTTGTCTAAATTGGAATAAGCCTTCAATTGAATTTTATAAAAATTTAGGAGCAGTTCCAATGAGTGAATGGACTGTGTATAGATTAACAAGAGATAAATTTAAAGAGGTTTATGAGAATAATTTATAGAGGTGAAAAATATGGAGTATAGTAAATATTACAGTATTGTGAGAGACGAAGTTAAAAAGCTTATAAAAGAATATTGTAAAGAGGGAGCTCATGATATATATCATTTAGATAGAGTTTATAAAATGGCTTTATATATAAATGAAAAAGATAATTTGAATGGGGATTTGGATATTCTGTGTTTAGCATCATATATGCATGATCTACATAGACTTCAATTAAAAGACGATATTGAATTAAAGCATTCAGATGATATAGATGAAATATTTAATGAAGTTTGTAATAGATTAAATCTTAGAGATGAATTAATAGAAAAGTTAAAAGAGTGTATAGTTTTAACTGATAAACATTCTTTTTGTGGTGATGTAATTGAAGAATCAGAATCTCAAATTGAGGGAATAATATTACGAGATGCTGATAATTTAGATTCATTAGGAGCTGTTGGTATTGCAAGAGCATTTATGTTTGGTCAATATATAGGAGAAGAAATGTATGATCCAAATGAAAAATTAGAAGATAGAGAATACGACTTAACTTCTAGAAGTAGTTCTATAATACATCATTTTTATGAGAAATTATTTAAACTTGAATATGATATGATAACAAATGTAGGAAAAGAAATTGCTAAAGAGAGAGTCGATTACATGGAAGAATATTTAAATAGATTCTTTGAGGAATTTGATGTTATAGTATAAATTTAATAAATAATTCAAGATCTAAAAATAGTTTGTATATATTTTTAATTTATTATAATAAAATGCAAGAATTTATTTATAATATGAGGGTGACAAAAGATGAAAAAGAAAACGAAAATTATTTTAGCTATATTAATATCAGTAGGGGTATTAGCATTACTAATATTAAATACTATAAGGGAAGATAAAATAATAAAACAGTTTGAAAGATATTTAAGTAGCCATAAAACAGAATTTAGTCAATATATGATTGGAAAAGAAGAAAAAGAATATAAAGAATTAAGTAAGAAGGCTAATAGAGCAATAGATCACAAAAATGTAAAAATAGTTCCAGAGTTAGAAAATGAAATGAATAAATTAATAAATACAGCTAAGACTTATAATGAAAAAATATTAAATACAGAATTAGATGATCTTAAAAACTTTGATTTAAGTAAATTTAATGATTCAGAAAGAAAATCAATAAAATCAGAAATAAAAAATATTCAAACTTTAATTAACAATAAAAAGTATAGTGATGCAAGTAAAAGAATTAAAAATTTAAAAACAAAAATGTATAGTTCAATAAATAATAATTAATAAAAAGCTACCTTTTTTAAGGTGGCTTTTTTATTTTTTAAAAATAATTATATTATAAATTTTAAAAGTATAAATTAACATAATAAACATATAAATTTAAAATAGGAGGGAGATGAATGGAAAAGATAAAATGGACCAAAACAAGAAAAATTGTAGTAACATCATTTTTTGTATGCATAGGAGTTATACTTCCAACAATATTTCATTCCTTTAATATGATGGGAAATGTATTTTTGCCTATGCATATACCAGTATTAATATGTGCTTTAATATGTAAAGAAAGATGGGGGACTATTTGTGGATTTTTAGTTCCAATTATATCTTCAATTTTAACAGGAATGCCACCTATTTTCCCAGTTGCAATAGTTATGGGTTTTGAACTTGCATGTTATGGATTTTTGTTACCAAAATTACTTAATAAATATAATATTTATATTTCACTTATAATAGCTCTTATTTTAGGAAGAGTAGTATCCTGTATAATTAATTTTATATTACTTGGAGTAGTTCCAAGTTATACTGCGCTTTATACTTTTATAATAGGATTATTTATAACAGCACTACCAGGAATATTAATACAAATTATATTAATACCTATAATTTATAAGTTTTTTATAAAGAGAGGGTTAATAAATGAATGATGTAAAAAATTTTTTTAATGAAGTTGCAAATAATTGGGATGAGAGAAGTAATCATAAACATATAAATGAAATTTTAGAAATTATAAAAATAAAAGAAAATATAAAAATATTAGATGTTGCTTGTGGAACTGGTATATTAGAAAATTATTTATTAAAGTATAATCCAAAAGAAATTTTAGGAATAGATTTTTCTGAAAATATGATAAAAGTTGCAGAAAGAAAAAACAATAATTGTAAGGTTAAATACTTATGTGATGATATATTTAATTTAAGAAATGGTAAATTTGATTTAATAATTATATTTAATGCTTTTCCTCATTTTAATGAAAAAGAGAAGTTACTTAATCATTTATCAAAGCTTTTAGATTTTGGAGGGAAAATTGCAGTTTGTCATAATTTTAGAAGAGAAGAAATAGATAATATTCATGAAAAGATACCTATAAATATAGCATCAAAACTTTTAAGTGGAGAAGATTTTAGAAAAATAATACCTAAAAGTCTTAAAGAAGAATTTATTTTAGATGGTGTTAAATTTTATATTGTAATATTAACGAATATTTAATTGAACTCAATATATAAAAGGAGTAATATATGATTGTAATTTATAAATAGAGTAGGTTTTGGAAGGGTAAACTGATGAAAAAAATAATTTTGATTTTGAGCGTCATTTTAATAATTGTTACACTTGGAGCTTATTCAGTTAAGGCTAGCAATAAAACTAATGTAATTAATAAACTTAAAAGTTATAATGAAGATCCTTTAGGAAATCAAGATAAAAAAGAAGATAACAGTATTGAGTATACAAATAACCAAGAGTTTTTAAAAAGTATTACTGGAATTTGGGGAAATGGTGAGATGTATGGATATAATAAAGATGTTAAATTTACAAAATCACTTCAACAAAAATTTTCAGAAATTGCAAAAAAAAATATCATAATATCAAAACATAGATATTATGATGGATTTTCAGAAAAAAGTTATAATGAGCAATTTAATGATCCATATTACTCAATAAAAAAAGAAAGTAATAGAATAATAAATAAATTAGATAATAATATAATATTTATTAGTTCAAAGTTAAATGGAATGAATTTGGATGGACAGGTTTATAGTGTAGAGGTTAAAAATAGAGGTAGTAAAAATATTGCTTATTTCAATACAAATGGAAATGTTTTAACTATTGAATATAAAGGATATTTTTTTAGGTATACTAAACTCAATTAGAGAAAAAATAATCTCGAGGAAGGAGATGATAGTATGCCAAAGAAAGATAATTTAGGAAATCCTATGCAAAAAGGCGAAAGAAGACAAAGATTACATCAAAATCAAAACAATGTAGGTAATAGTAAAAAACCTTCAGAATATAAAAATTTTGATGGTGAAGAAATAAAGTAATTGATTTTAGGGACTTTAATAAATGTTTATTAAAGTCCTTTGTTATTAAAAATTATTAGCTTCAAATATTAAAATGTAAAAAATAATAATTTAATTAAGTTAAAAATGATATAATTATAAAAAATATATTATTATGGGAGAAAATGAAATGATTAAATTATATTATTTTACTTCAACGGGCAATTCATTATATGTTGCAAAAGAAATATCAAAAAAATGTACTTCAAAGTTAGTAAATATAAAGGATATAATTAATAATAAAAATTATATTGAAAAGGATGAAGTAATAGGAATTATATATCCGTTACATTGTTTTGGACTACCTATAATAGTAGAAGAATTTTTAAGAAGTTTAAAAATAGAAGGTAATCCATATATTTTTGCGGTGCAAGTTACAGGTGGTGGCGCATCGAATAATGGATTTTTAGAAATAAATAATATATTAGCTTCAAAAGGACTTAAATTAAACAATTTTGAAGAGGTTAAATATATTTCAAATTATACAAGAGCAGGAAGAAATCCTAATAAAGATAGAGCGATAGAAGCTATAGAACATGAATCTGAAAAGCTTAATAAATTTATAGAATATATAAATAATAGAGAAATAAAAAAAGTATCTTTAAATAAACAAATTCTTAGTAAATTTGTACACAAAATGTGGAAAGATAAGTATAAAAAGAAAGATAAAAACTTTATTTCAAATAGTAATTGTATTGGATGTAATATATGTAAAAACATTTGTCCTGTAGATAATATTGAAGTTAAAGATAAAAAAGTTATTTGGAAAGGAAAATGTATTGACTGTATGGCTTGTATAAATATATGTCCTAAAAAGGCTATAAATATAGGAACAAAAACTGTCAAAAAAGATAGATATATAAATCCATATATAAAAGTAGATGAACTTATATAAAATTTTATTAATTAAGAAAGGGGATTATTATGATATATAAAGAATTTAATATAAATTATTTAGATGAAGTTTCAAAGCTTTATGTAAAATCATTTAACTCACCTCCATGGAATGATAAATGGACAGAAGAAACAGCTAAAAAAAGATTAAATCAAATGCTTAATTGTGAAGGGGCATACGGACTTGTGTGCTATTTAGAAAATGAAATAGTTGCTATGATTTTAGGAAATCATGAATATTATTATGATGGAATTCATTTTAACATAAAGGAATTTTGCGTAGATAATACTAAAAAAGGAAAAGGTATAGGGAAAAAAGTATTAAATGAATTCACTATTAGATTAAAAGATAAAGGAATAAGCAATATATATTTATGGACTGCTAAGGGGGATATGACAGAAGGATTTTATAAGAAAAATGGGTATAATGTTATGGAAAATTTAATTGTAATGGGAAAAGAAATATAAGTTAGGGGAAGAAGATATGGATTTTAAAGAGGTAATAGAAAGATATATACCAGTTAATGAACAAGAAGAAAAAGATAAACAAGCTATATTAATGTGTATAAATAATTTTAATGATGTATTAACAAGAAAAAATGTAGTTTGTCATTTAACTAGTTCAGCTTTTGTAGTAAATAATGATAAAGATAAAGCACTTATGGCTTATCATAATATTTATAAATCATGGGCTTGGACAGGTGGACATATGGATGGCGATAATGACTTCTTAAAGGTTGCTTTTAAAGAATTAGAAGAAGAAACAGGTCTTAAAAATGCAAGGCTACTTTATGATGGAATAGCATCAATAGATATACTTACAGTTGAAGGACATATAAAAAGAGGTGAGTTTGTATCACCACATCTTCACTTATCAATTGCTTATCTTTTTGAAGGTGATGAAAGTGAAAAATTAAGTATAAAAGAAGATGAAAATAGTGGTGTAAAATGGATTCCAATAAAGGATTTAAAAAAATGCACTGAAAGAGAACCATTTATGCTAAAGGTTTATAAGAAGATTTTAGATAGAGATAATATAAAATTTGATTAAAAGGAATTGTATATGCAATTCCTTTTTATAATTTAAATAATTAGTCTATAATTATTATTAAGTAAAGTATAAAAAGAGGAGAAGTAATTTGGATAATGCAATAAAGATTTTAAAAAATTATTTTGGATATAGTAATTTTAGAAAAGGGCAAGGAGAAATAATAAATGAGATAATAAAAGGGAATGATGTTGTAGCAATAATGCCAACAGGTGGTGGAAAATCTATATGTTATCAAGTTCCAGCATTACTTAAAGAAGGTATTACTATAGTAATTTCACCTTTAATATCTTTAATGAAAGATCAAGTTGATACATTAAATAGTATAGGAATACAATCTGCCTATATAAATTCATCACTTTCAAATGATGAAATGATAAATACATTTAAAAATATAGAAGATGGAAATATAAAAATATTATATGTGGCTCCAGAAAGATTAGAATCATTAGAGTTTTTAAATATAATATCAAATCAGAATATATCACAAATAGCAGTTGATGAAGCACATTGTGTATCAGCTTGGGGACATGACTTTAGAAGTAGTTATAGAAGAATTAAAAATTTTATTGAAATATTAAAAGAAAGACCTATATTTACTGCATTTACAGCAACAGCAACAACGGAAGTTAGAGAAGATATAGTAAAATTACTAAATCTTAATAAGCCAAAAGTATTTATATCAGGATTTGATAGAGAAAATTTAAAAATAGTAATAGAAAAAGGAGTTAATAAAAAACAATATATATTAGATTATGTAAATAAAAATAAAGATTTATCGGGAATAATATATTGTGCTACAAGGAAAGAAGTAGATTATTTATATGAATTATTAAGTGAAAAAGGTCTATTTCTCGGGAAATATCATGCTGGTTTATCTGATGATGAGAGAAAAAAGAATCAAGAGGACTTTGTATATGATAAAACTAATTTAATGATTGCAACTAATGCATTTGGTATGGGAATAGATAAACCAAATATTAGATATGTAATACATTATAATATGCCTAAAAATATCGAAGGATATTATCAAGAAATAGGAAGAGCAGGGAGAGATTTAGAACCTTCAGAATGTATAATGTTGTTTTCACCTGGAGATGTTCAAACACAAAAATATATTATAGAAACAGGAACATTAAATCCAAATAGAAAATTAAATGAACTATCAAAGCTAAAAAGTATGACAGATTTAGTTTACTTTAATGGATGTTATAGAAAATATATACTTAATTATTTTGGTGAAGAACTTAAAGAGGATTGTAATAATTGTAGTAATTGTGAATCAGATGGTGAAGTTGTTGATAAAACAGTAGATGCTCAAAAAGTAATATCATGTATATATAGAATGAAGAGACCATATGGAATAGGAATGATAATTGATGTATTAAGAGGTTCCAATAATAAAAAAATAAAAGAGTTAAACTTACAAGAATTAACTACTTATGGAATAATGAAAGATTATTCAAAAGAAGATTTAAAAGATTTTATAAATACTTTAATTGCTCATGGGTTTATTAATTATGGTGGGGAATATCCTGTTGTTAAACCAAATTCAAAATCTATTGAAGTAGTTAAAGGAATTGAAAAAGTATTATTTAAAGAGGAAAGAAAAATAATTAAGTTAACAGAAAATAATGACCTATTTAATATATTAAAGGAACTTAGAAGAGAGATTTCAGAGAGAGAAAAAATACCACCATATATGGTATTTGGAGATAATACTATAAAAGAAATGAGTATTAGAATGCCAATTAATAATGTTCAGCTTATAGAAATAAGTGGTGTTGGTGAGAAGAAAATCGAGAAGTATGGAAATATATTTATAAGTAAAATACAAAGTTATATAGAAGAAAATGATATAGATATAAAATGGGATAATAAATATTCAAATTCAAATAAAGAAAATGAAAATATAAAAAAACAAAAATCTTATGAGATAACAGTTGATATGATTAGAAATAATATGTCATTAGAAGAAATAGCAAGTAATAGGAAAATAGCAATATCAACTATAATAGCACATTTAAATCAATATATAGCAGAGGGACTTGAAGTTGATTTTAATATTAATTTCAATAATTATTTTAATAAAGAGGAAGAGAAAATTATATTGGAAAAAGTAAGAGAAATAGGATATTCAAAAATAAAACCGATAAAAGAATCTCTACCAAATAATATAACTTATGATCAAATAAAATTAGTTGTATTAAAACAAAGTATAAAAAATATTAGTTGAATTTAAAATATAAAATAACTATTTTAGGAGGATAGCAAAATGAAATATTTTATAGTTGAAGGCAATTTAAAAGATTCAGATAAAATAAATGATAACATTATGAAAGAACATATGGCTTACACACAAAAAGCTATGGATAATGGAATGATATTAATGTCAGGACTTAAGGAAGATATGACTGGAGGAATATTTATTATTAAATCAGAAACTTTAAAAAAAGTAGAAGAATATTTAATGAATGAACCTTTTAAAATAAATGAAATACAAGATTATAAAGTTATAGAGTTTAATCCTAATTACTTTAATCAATCACCAAGTGAGTGGTTTAATAAATAAAATAATAATTAATAAATTAAATATTTTGCAATAAAGTATATTATAAATAAATTAAGGTCAGTTAGTAACTGACCTTTTATCATAAATTAAAAGTTTATTTAATTGTTTGTTTCCATTCTTCAATTAAGCTTATCATTAAATTACGCATTACTTTACCAATAGTATAATATTCATGGTCATCAAGGTTTGCAAGTGAAACTCTAAGTGACCATTCTGAATCATCAAAACCGCTTCCTGATAAAAGTATTATAGAACATTCTTTAGCTAACTCATAAAGTATATAAACTAATTTATAATTATTTTCTAAGTATTTAGCAAAGTCTTCTCCAAAAGAATCTCTAGCCCACTTAAGTATATTAAATTCAGTATAATAATAAGCGCTATATTTATTATCTTCAAGTTCTATTCCTAATCCATCAAATAAAAGTTTTTTACGACGACGGCAAATTTCCATTGTTAACTTTTTATAAGTATTATCTTTATCAAGTAGTGAAAAGGCACAGAAAAATGCCATTTGAACTTGTTGAGGTGTTGAAAGACCTGCTGTATGATTAAGTGCTACTTGTCTACTATCTGCAACTAATCTATCAATAAATGGTATATTATCACAGTTTGTAGATAAATCTTCATAACGAGATCTAATAAGAGCTTTCTTTTCTTCAGGAAGTTCTTTAATTAATTTATCCAAAATATTATTTTTTTGAAGGGCTATAGTTCCTAAACGGTAACCAGTTACACCAAAATATTTTGAGAAAGAATATACTCCTATTGTGTTATAAGGTAAATCAGCCATTAATGAACGAAAGTTTGGTACAAAAGTTCCATAAACATCATCTGATATAATTATTAAGTTAGGATTATCTTCTTTAACTATTTTTATTAGATTATTTTTACTTTCTTTTGTTAAAGCAACTGAAGAAGGGTTACCAGGGTTTACTATAAATAATGCCTTTATAGTAGTATCTTTAAGTTTTTCTAATTCTTCTTTAGGAACTTGCCATGAGTGATTTCCTGTATTAGGATTTTCAGTAGCTTTAATTTGAACAATATCAAGGCTGTATCTTGGGATTTTTGGTATTTCTAAATAAGGTGTAAATACTGGGGTAATTATAGCAATTCTATCTTCCTTACATAAGAGTTCATTTGCCTTTAATGAGTCAAATATGTAACACATAGCAGCTGTTGCACCTTCTACAGCAAATATATCAAAAGATGAACTTTCAAAATCAGAAGAACACATTTCTTTAACTAAATAATCATGAACAATGCTTTCTATATGTGTTAACATTCTATCAGGAAATGGATAATTGTCTCCAATTATTCCATCAGTAAGTTCATATACCCAAGAATCAGCATCAAAATTTTTATTTTTAATTCCATATTCAATTATATTTATTAAAAGCTCCATACCTGGTGCATTTATATTTGTATCTGCAAATTCTTTAAATCTATTATAAATGCCATTTTTATGAGGCATACCTGCAAGATCGCCATCTTTCCAAACTCTTTGAGTTTCAAGAACAGCAAATTGACCAAAAGTAAAGAAAGCTTGACGTGGTGTTGCACAAGTCCAGTTTGGATTACCTCTTCCAGCATCAAGTAATGGACGTTTACTAACCTCTAAATCTTTTTTTGCTATTTCTATAAGTTTGTCTTTAAACTCAAAGGGACTTATTTTTTCATAAACTTTTTCTATTTGTTTTACATCTGAATTATTGATTTCCATATTAAAAATCCTCCTGAAAATAATATATAAATTTAGCCCCAAAAAAAACTATACAACATCTTTCACTTAATAAAATAGATAAAAAGTAATAATATTGTTAAATTTCTGATTAAATTATTCAAATTATTTTATTAAAGTCACATAAATATTATATATTAGATTAATAACAACGTGTTAATAAAAAGTTAATATAAAATATATTGAATTTTTATATATAAAAAAATATAATATGAACATGGTTCATAAAAGGTGGTGAGTTAATAATGCCTAAAATATTAGATAATCCTAAAGAACGTATATTAAAAGAAGCAAAGAAAATGTTAGATACTAATGGATATAAAAATTTTAGTATGAGAGAATTGGCTAAAAACAGTAATATAGGTCTTGGAACAGTATATAATTATTTTTCAAATAAAGAAGCTATTGTAAGAGCTATTATAAAAACTGATTGGCAAAATTTAATAAATGAATTATCAAATACAAATTCAAAAAATATAGATTTTGTTGATAAGATGAAGTGTATATATGATGGCATGGATATATTTTTTACAAATCATGTAGATATATTTTTTGAATTATATAATTCAGAAAATAAAAAGTATAGTCAAACTAAATGTCATAATAATATATTAGAAGATATATGTAGTATTATTGATGAAATTATAAGCTATCATTTAAATAATAATACAATAGAACTAACATTAAAAAATAATTTAAGTAATTTTATTGTGAGTAATATGATAGTAATAATAAAAAATAAAGGATATACATTTGAAGATTTAATGACAGTTATTATTAAAAAATAAGCTAATTATAAATATTTATAGTTAGCAATAATTTTTATTTTTATATGAACAGTGTTCAAATAAAGGAGGAGAATTCAATGGAAAATGAAATAAACTTAGGTAAAAAGACTTCGAAGGCACTTATGATAATGTTTTTACTTGGAATATTTATAGGTGGAATGGATTCTGGTATAGTTTCACCAGCGAGAACTGTAATAGCAGAGACTCTTGGAATAAGTGCAGATGTTTCAATATGGATGATTACTATATACACATTAGCATATGCAGTTATTATGCCTATATCAGGAAAGTTGTCAGATAGGTATGGAAAAAAGAAAATGTTTATTTTCTCAATAACACTATTTGGACTAGGTTCAGCTTTATGTGGAATATCAGATTATTTTGGTGGATATAATATGCTTCTTGTAGCTAGAGTAATACAAGCTATAGGTGGTGGTGGAATAATGCCTATTGCAACAGCTTTTATAGGGGAAAGCTTTCCTAAGGAAAAAAGAGGAGCAGCACTAGGAATAGTTGGAGCAACATATGGTATAGCTACAACACTTGGACCTACAATAGGTTCTGGAATAATAAATATGTTTGGAAGAGATAATTGGGGACTTTTATTTTTTATAAATGTTCCAATATGTATAATTATAATATTAATGTCATTTAAAGTTAAAGTAGTAGAAAATAAAAGAACTGATAGAAAAATGGATACTATAGGAAGTGTAATAGTATCAATTATGATAATTTCACTTATGTATGGAGTTACTAATTTAAGTTTCCATGATTTTATTAAATCTATAACTTCAACAGATGTTTATCCATTTTTAATAGTATTTATTGTTTTATTACCTTTATTTATATATAGAGAAAGTAAAGCAGAAGATCCAATAATAAACTTAGAATATTTTAAGAAAAGAAATATTGCTATAACTTTATTATTAAGTTTAGTAGTTGGTTGTGGAATGATGAGTGTAGTATTTATTCCTCAGTTTGGTGAAAATGTATTAAGATTAAGTCAAGGGTCAGGTGGATATTTAGTTACTATAATGGCTATATGTTCAGGTATAGCAGCACCAGTTGGGGGTAAGTTTATAGATAAGTACTCTGCAAAGGCTGTACTTATAGTAGGATTTAGTTCAACAATAATAGGTACTCTTATATTAGCACTTATAGTAGCAAAGACAAACAATGTAGTTTTGTTAATAGTAGGACTTATATTTATGGGAGCAGGAATGGGCTTATCAATGGGTACACCACTTAATTATTTAATGCAAATAAATGTAAGAAAAGAAGAAGCAGCTTCAGCACAATCAACATTATCACTTATAAAAAGTATTGGTATAGCTGTTTCACCTAATATACTTATAAACTTTATTGCAGAAGCAGGTAATAAAATGCCATCTAATCTTATGGCAGTTATGCCTCCAATACAAGAAGGAGTAAGTAATGCATCACAATCAATGAGTGTAAGTGGAGTTCCACAAAATATATTAAATTCTTTCCAAAATGCAGATGTTACAAGTATCACAGGAACTATGAAAGAATTTGCAAGTTTTATGTTTGATAAGGCAAAACCTGGAATAGAACAAGGATTAGTGAGTAAATTACCACCTCATGCAAATGTAGATGCAGTATTTAATAGTATGAAAGCTGGATATTTAGATAAAGTAGATGGTGCAAGAGTTGCGATAGAAAATACTTTTCAACAAACAATGAATAATGGATTTGCACATCTTTTTATAGCTTCAGCAATAATAGCTGCAGTGGGATTAATCTTTACATTACTTTTAACTAATAAAAAGAATAATTAAGTTATTATATAAATTTAGGGTACTTGAATTTTGAAATTCAAGTACCCATTTTTAAATATTAAACAAAAAATTTTTGATAAAATAAAGCAAACAGAATTAAGAAAATAAAAAGTCCTATAATTCCTAAGCTAAATTTAATAGCATCAGATCTTTTTTCCATACCCATATTCTATACCCCCACATACCAGAATAATTTTAATATTCTATATTATTATCCAAAAACCTTTATAAATGTTAAAAAATAAAAATATTTACATATTAATAGTGATTTTATATATATAAAACAGCTTAAATTTAAGTCTTTTTTAGTTAATAAAAAGGTAAAATATGAAATCGATTACAATAAGAAAAAAGTAGAAATTTATGAATAGTAGTTAAAAAAGTTTATATAAAAATGGTTTCAAATGGATTAAAAATTGTATTAAATGGTATTTAATATTAACAAAAAGAAAATAAAATTAATGAAAAATAAATAATATGAATAAGATATGTAGATAAAATATGATGTAATTTGACAAAAAAATAAAAGAGAATAATATAGAGTATGTGCTTCGGAACCGGAGCAAAAAAGTTAGATAAATAAGTTTTATATATAAGAAATTTAAAATTTATTTATTTAACTAAAAAACTAAATATTAGAGAGGAAGTAATATTATGAGCAGTGTTAAAAAACTTACACTATTCCAACTTATAGGGATTACTATGGCCTTCTTCGGTACAGTAAGAAGTGTTCCTACATTAGCAATCAACGGTTGGACACAAATTTTCTACTTAGTAGGAGCAGTTGTAGTATTTGCTATTCCAATATCACTAATAGCAGCAGAACTTGCTACTGGATGGCCAGAAGAAGGAGGTCCTCACGTTTGGGTTAAAGCAGCATTAGGAGAAAAATGGGGATTTGTAACTTCATGGCTTTTATGGGTTCAAATGTTCTTCGGAATGGTAATGGTTGCTTCAACAGTTGGAGTTTTACTTGGATATGTTGTTGGTAATGAGTCATTATCAAAAAATAACATATTTATATTTGTAGTAATACTTATTTCATATTGGGGTGTTACTTTATTAAACCTTAAGTTCGATATGGTTAAAATCGTTGGTAACTGGGGAGCAGTAATTGGTGTTTATATTCCATTTATAGCATTAGTAGTTTTAGGATTAATTTATTTAGCTAAAAACGGAATACAACCTAATAGTTACTTAGGCGGATTCAGCACAAGCAAACTTATACCAGACTTCCATGATTTCGGAAGCTTAACTTATTTCTCAGGAATTATATTTATATTCGCAGGTGTTGAAATATCATCAGTTCATGCTAACAATATTGAAAACCCTAAGAAAAACTATCCAATAGCAGTTATATTATCAGTTATTGTATTAGTTATATTTAACTTAATTGCAGGATTAACAGTTTCAAATGCTGTTCCAGCTGGAAAAATGGAACTTGCTAATATAACACAACCATTTGTTATATACTGTCAAGATCTTGGAATACCATCAATATTTAATAATATAATATCAGCTATGATAGCAATCGGTGTTTTAGTTCAATTAAGTGCTTGGGTACTTGGACCATCAAAAGCAATGATTAAAGTTGCTGAAGAAGGAAACTTACCTCCAGTATTCCAAAAAAGAACTGCAAATGGAGTTCCTATAACTTTCGTTTTAATACAAGCTATAGTTATTTCATTAATTTCAATAACTTATGTTGTAACATCAGATGTTAACAGTGCATTCTTTATGATAACTGTAACAACAACTATACTTTACTGCGTAGTTTACATATTAATAGCAGTAGCAGCTATAGTATTAAGATATAAGAAACCAGAAGTAGAAAGACCATTTAGACTTGGTGCTAAAGGTAACGGATTAATGTGGGTAGTTTCATTACTTGCAATATTTGGTGTATCAATTACTGTATTAGTAAGTTTAATACCACCATCAATATTACCTACTAGCCAACACACTTTCTACATCGCATTCCAAATAGTTGGAACATTAGTAAGTGTAATAATACCACTTATAATATTCAAATTCAGAAAACCTGAATGGATAAAATCAGATAATAAATAATTTTAATATTATTTAATTATATAAATTTTAAAGCATTAAAACATTAAAAAAGCATTATTTAAACATTAAAAGCATTATTTAAATCAAAATACGTATGGGCATTTAAAATGAGGTTCACCTTTCATTTTAAATGGTCATATGATTTGTATTTAATACAAAACATATTAAAGGAGAGTTAAAAATGAGTGGACAAGATTTAAACTTAAAAGCATTATTTTTAGGACCAAAATCAGAAAACAAAGATACTTTTGAAAAACATTTAAAAATGTTATTTGAAGATCATAGTGAATGGAGAAAAAACTATCATCCAGAAGATAAATGTATCATAAAGAAATCAGATAAGCATGAAGCTGATTACTTAATGACTGCAGATAAAATGGAAGAAGTTTTAACTGAATTATCAAGAAAGTTAAGATCACAATCATTACCATGGCATTCACCAAGATTCTTAGGACACATGAACTCAGAAACTTTAATGCCTGCAATATTAGGATACTTCGCAGCTATGTTATACAATGGAAATAACGTTGCTTACGAATCATCACCAGGAACTTCAGAAATGGAAGAAGAAGTTGGAGCAGATTTTGCAAGACTTATGGGATACGAAGAAGGAAAAGGTTGGGGACATATCTGTGCAGACGGATCAATCGCTAACTTAGAAGCTATCTGGTATGCAAGAAACATAAAATCATTACCACTTGCAATGAAAGAAGTTGCACCAGAATTAGTTGAAGGAAAAACTGAATGGGAATTATTAAACATGTCAACAGAAGAAATCTTAGATTTAGTTGATAGAGTTCCAGAAAAGTTAGATGACTTAAAAGCTAAATCAGCTAGAAGTGGTAAGAACCTAGGTAAATTAGGTAAATGGTTTGTACCTCAAACTAAACACTACTCATGGCTTAAAGCTGCTGATATAATTGGTATTGGATTAGATCAAGTAGAAGCTGTAGAAGTTAATGAGCAATACAGAATGAACACAGAAGTTCTTGAGCAAAAAATTAGAGAAAACGCAGCAAAAGGAATTCCTACACTAGGAGTTGTTGGAGTTGTTGGTTCAACAGAAGAAGGAGCAGTTGATGATATCCATAAGATCATAGCTGTAAGAGATAAATTAGCTAAAGAAGGAATTCACTTCTATGCACACGTTGACGCTGCATACGGCGGATACGCTAGAGCAATATTCTTAGATGAAGACTATAGCTTCATAGCTAAAGATGAATTAAAGAAGAAATATTTAGAGCATGGAGTATTCTTAAACGAAGCTACAGAATGGCCTTCAGATGATACTTACGAAGCATTCAAGGCAATAAGCGAATGTGATACAGTAACTATCGACCCACACAAAATGGGATATATCCCATACTCAGCTGGTGGTATAGTTGTAAAAGATAAGAGAATGAGAGAATCAATCTCATACTTCGCAACTTACGTATTCGAAAAAGGAATGGACATCCCTGCGCTTCTTGGAGCATTCATGCTTGAAGGATCAAAGGCAGGAGCTACAGCTGCATCAGTTTGGACAGCTCACAGAACATTACCATTAAATATAACTGGATACGGAAAACTTATTGGAGCTGGAATCGAAGGTGCATTCAACCTTTACAACCACTTCAACGGAAAAGAATTCATGGTTGGAGATAAGAAAGTTATCCTTAACACATTAATAAGACCAGACTTCAACATGGTTGACTTCGCATTCAACGAAGAAGGAAATACTGACTTAACTAAGATGAATCACTTAAACCATGACTTCTATGAAGAAGCATCATATGCTAAGGGTGGATTATATGACAATGACTTCATAACTTCACATACTGATTTCGCAGTACCAGATTACGGAAACAGCCCATACCCATTTGTTAAATCACTTGGATTCTCAAGAGAAGAGTGGGATAAGGTAGAAAAGGTTACTGTATTAAGAGCATGTGTACTTTCACCATTCATAAACAATATGGAAACATTTGATGAGTATATGGAAAAAGTAGATACAGCAATACAAAAGAAATTAGAAAAAATCTACGACGTAAGATAATTTAACATAAAAAGGAATTTACTTTTAGGTAAATTCCTTTTTTTTTATTCAAAAAATATAGAAAGTTTTATATGAAAAATACAAATAAGACCTTAAAAATAAATTAAATTTTATTTTAAAGGAAACTTTTTTGTATATTCACAAATTAAAAAACAAAAAAAAGAAACTAATCCAAATAAATACATAAAAATGAACTAGATTTTAAGAAAAATAACAAAAATAGCAAATAAGTGGTTAAATAACTTACATATATAGAAATAAAAATGAATAAATAATAAATAAAATATACAAAAAGAAACAAATGTTTATAAAATATTCCAATTAAGAAGAATAAAATTTGACAATAATTTTCATAGAGTTAATATGTATGTGTAGTGTGTGAAAAGCGCTAAAAAGATATTAGTGATTATTGTTTTGTTATATCCATATAGGTTTTGGTGATAAAACAAAAATCACTGTTTCTAAGAAAAATTTAATATTTGAAAGAGAGGAATTAGTCTTATGAGCAGTGTTAAAAAACTTACACTATTCCAACTTATAGGAATCACTATGGCCTTCTTTGGTACAGTAAGAAGTGTTCCTACATTAGCAATTAATGGTTGGTCACAAATATTTTATCTAGTAGGAGCAGTTATAGTATTTGCGATTCCAATATCATTAATAGCAGCAGAGCTTGCTACTGGATGGCCAGAAGAAGGAGGCCCTCAAGTTTGGGTAACTGAAGCTTTAGGAGAGAGATGGGGTTTTGTAACTTCATGGCTTTTATGGGTTCAAATGTTCTTCGGAATGGTAATGGTTGCTTCAACAGTTGGAGTTTTACTTGGATATGTAATTGGTGATGCAAGTCTTGCACAAAACCACATATTCGTATTTTTAGTTATTATTATTTCTTATTGGGGAGTTACTTTATTAAATCTTAAATTCGATATGGTTAAGGTTGTTGGTAACTTAGGTGCTTTAATAGGTGTTTATATTCCATTTATAGCATTAGTAGTACTTGGTTTAGCTTATGCATTTAAATTTGGTATTCAACCAGGAAGTTATTTAGGAACATTTAGCGCAAGTAAAATAATACCTAACTTCCATGATTTTGGAACATTAACTTATTTCTCAGGAATTATATTTATATTTGCTGGGGTTGAAATATCATCAGTTCATGCTAATAATATTGATAACCCTAAGAAAAACTATCCAATAGCTGTTATTGCATCAGTTATATTATTAGTTATTGTTAACTTAATTGCTGGTTTAACAGTTGCAAATGCAGTACCAAATGGAAAAATGGAATTATCAAATATAACACAACCATTTGTTATATATTGTCAAGGACTTGGAATACCATCAATATTTAACAATATAATATCAGCTATGATAGCAATTGGTGTTTTAGCACAATTAAGTGCTTGGGTACTTGGACCATCAAAAGCAATGATTAAAGTTGCTGAAGAAGGAAACTTACCTCCAGTATTCCAAAAAAGAACTTCAAAAGGAGTTCCAATAACTTTCGTTTTAATACAAGCTATAGTTATTTCATTAATTTCAATAACATACTTAGTAACATCAGATGTTAATAGTGCATTCTTTATGATAACTATAACTACAACTATTGTTTACTGTGTAGCTTATATATTAATGGCTGTATCAGCTATAGTATTAAGATATAAAAAACCAGATGTTAACAGACCATTTAGACTAGGTGCTAAAGGTAATGGATTAATGTGGGTAGTTGCAATACTTGCAATATTTGGTGTATCAATTACTATATTAGTAAGTTTAATACCACCATCAATATTACCTACTAGCCAACACACTTTCTATATCGCATTCCAAGTAATCGGAACATTAGTAAGTGTAATAATACCACTTATAATATTCAAATTCAGAAAACCTGAATGGAGAAAAGTAAAATAATAAGCATTAAAAATTTTTAGTAATTTAGTAATGAATCATATGGCATTTAAGTTTTAGCATTATCTTAAATGTCATATGGTTAATATAAATATAAGACTTTTAAAATATAACGTGTGGTAATTTAAAATGAATTTTAATAGGTTTATTTTAAATGGTCATATAGTTTGATTGAGTCAACAAAGGAGAAGATAAAAATGAATGGACAAGATTTAAACTTAAAAGCATTATTTTTAGGACCAAAATCAGAAAATAAAGAAACTTTCGAAAAGTATTTAACTATGTTATTTGAAGATCATAGTGAATGGAGAAAGAACTATCATCCAGAAGATAGACCAATTATAAAAAAATCAGATATGAATAGAGAAGATTTTGGAATTACATCAGATAAAATGGAAGAAGTTTTAACTGAATTATCAGTAATTTTAAGATCAAAATCATTACCATGGCATTCACCAAGATTCTTAGGACATATGAATTCAGAAACTTTAATGCCAGCATTATTAGGATATTTTGCAGCTATGTTATATAATGGAAACAACGTTGCTTATGAATCATCACCAGGAACTTCACAAATGGAAGAAGAAGTTGGAGCAGATTTTGCAAGACTTATGAGTTATGAAGAAGGAAAAGGTTGGGGACATATTTGTGCAGATGGATCAATAGCTAACTTAGAAGCTATTTGGTATGCAAGAAATATAAAATCATTACCACTTGCAATGAAAGAAGTTGCTAAAGAATTAGTTGAAGGAAAAACTGAATGGGAATTATTAAACATGTCAGTTGAAGAAATTTTAGATTTAGTTGCTAAAGTTCCTGAAAAATTAGATGAATTAAAAGCTAAATCAGCTAGAAGTGGTAAAAATTTAGACAAGCTTGGAAAATGGTTAGTTCCTCAAACTAAACACTATTCATGGCTTAAAGCTGCTGATATAATTGGTATCGGATTAGATCAAATTGAAGCTGTAGAAGTTACAGATCAATTTAGAATGAACACTGAAGCTCTTGAAAAACAAATAAGAGCAAATGCAGCTAATGGAATTCCAACTTTAGGAGTTGTTGCAGTTGTTGGGTCAACAGAAGAAGGAGCAGTTGATGATGTTCATAAAGTAATAGCTGTAAGAGATAAATTAGCTAAAGAAGGAATTAACTTCTATGTACATGTTGATGCTGCATATGGTGGATATGCTAGATCAATATTCTTAGATGAAGACTATAGTTTCATAGCTAAAGATGAATTAAAAGATAAATATTTAGAACATGGAGTATTCTTAAATGCTGAAACAGAATGGCCATCAGATGATACTTATGAAGCATTCAAGGCTATGAGTAAAGCAGATTCAATAACAATAGATCCACATAAAATGGGATACGTTCCATATGCAGCTGGTGGTATTGTTATAAAAGATAAGAGAATGAGAGATTCAATTTCATATTTTGCAACTTATGTATTTGAAAAAGGAATGGATATTCCAGCACTTCTTGGAGCATTTATGCTTGAAGGATCAAAGGCAGGAGCTACAGCTGCATCAGTTTGGACAGCTCATAGAGTATTACCATTAAATATAACTGGATATGGAAAACTTATTGGAGCAGGTATTGAAGGAGCATATAACTTATATACTTACTTTGAAGGAAAAGAATTTAAAGTTGGAGATAAGACTATAAAAATGCACAATTTAACAAGACCAGATTTTAATATGGTTGACTTTGTATTTAATGAAGAAGGAAATAAAGATTTAGCTAAAATGAATAAGTTAAATCATGATTTCTATGATGAAGCATCATATGTTGATGGTGGATTATATGATAATGACTTTATAACTTCACATACTGATTTCGCAGTACCAGATTACGGAAATAGTCCATTAAAATTCGTTGAAAGATGTGGAATTCCAGAATCAGAATGGAAGAAAGAAGAAAAAGTTACTATTTTAAGAGCTTGCGTACTTTCACCATTTATAAATGATAAAGAAACATTTAATGAATATATGGATAAAATACATTTAGCTATTCAAAAGAAATTAAATAAAATTTATGATGTAAGATAATAAATTCAAGATAGGATTGTTTAGTGCAATCCTATCTTTTATTTCAATGTAAAATTAAGTATATAAGTACAACAAAAATAGAGCAACCATTTAATTTAAATGGTTGCTTTATTTTTATAATATACTCATTATTATAGGAATTGTTATTATAGAAAATAATGTTGTTATAAACACTAATTTAGCAGCTAAATCTTTTTCTATATTATATTGAGTTGCAAAAGCTGAACATACTACAGCTGATGGAGTAGCTTCTAATAATATACAAATATTTTTAAGCAAGTAATCTGCTTTTATTAATGTAGCTAATATAAATATTAATATAGGAATTATTATTAGTTTAATAAAACTTATATAATAAACTATTGGTTCTTTGAAAATTTCCTTTATATTTAATTTACTAAGCATAGACCCAACTATAAGCATAGCTAAAGGGGTAGTCATATTACCTACTAATGATATAGCTTGAGAAATAGGATATGGAAGTTTATAGTTTGTTACTAATAAAATACTACCTAGTATTATAGCGATAATACCTGGATTTAATAAAATTTTTTTTATTGAGGCTGTTTTATTAGTTTTGAAATTAGTTTTATTAAATAACATAACTCCATAAGTGAAAAGTAGTATATTATAAGGAATTCCATAAATTGCAGTATAAAATACGCCTGTATTACCATAAAGTCCAGCCATAAGTGGATATCCCATGAATCCTGCATTTGAATATATAAGAGCGCATCTAGAAACTATTGATTTATCTTTATCATATTTTAAACAAAATAGTTTGCTTACTAATATTAGAAATATATGAATTACTGCTGAGTATATAAAGATAAGACATGCATTATGAATAACTTCTTTTGAAATATTATAATCAAATGAGGATAGTATTAAGAAGGGAAGGGCAATATTTAAAAGAAAATTAGATAGTGTTTTATTACCTTCATCAGTTATTATTTTCTTTTTACTTGCGTATATTCCAACAATGATAATCAAAAATAAAATTATAACTTGATTTATTATTGTGATATTCAATATATCATCTCCTATATTAAGTTTTAAAAGCATTAAAAAATAAAGGATATCGAAAAGCATTAAAATCGATATCCTTTATTATACATTAAAAATGAGTGACATATTTAAACATATTTTATTTTTAGCATTATTTTAACATTTTATAATTTATATTAATTATCTTTTATGAACAGTGTAGTGTATAAATTTTTAAATTTTCCGAACTAATTTAATTCATATAATTATAGTTAAATATTTAATTTTAAACTTAATCCCCTAAAAAAAGTTTTAAATTAAAATTTATATAATTATATTTATAATTTAATTTTTAATATTTAAAACATTATTTTAGTATTAATTTAGTAAATCCTTTTTTACCTTTTTTAATCATTGCGAATCCTTGATTAAAGTGATCTTTTTCCAAAGTTTTTCCGAAATCTTCAACTTTTTCATCGTTTATAGCTAATCCACCTTGAGTTACAAATCTCTTAGCTTCTGATTTTGATGGGAAAACTTCAGTTTCAACTAATATATCAATTAAGTTGTTTCCAAGTTTAATTTCTTCTAATTCGATAGTAGGTACGTGTTCTAAATCAACGCCACCTTCAAATAGTGCTTCTGAAGCTTTTAAAGCTTTTTCTGCTTCTTCTTCACCATGAACTAATTTAGTTACTTCGAATGCTAATCTCTTCTTAGCTTCGTTTATAGCAGCTCCTTCAACTGAGCATAATTCATTTATTTCATCAACTGGTACGAAAGTTAAAAGTTTTAAGCACTTTTCAACGTCAGCATCAGCTATGTTTCTCCAGTATTGGAAGAATTCAAATGGTGAAACTCTTTCAGGATCAAGCCATAAAGCTCCTCCAACAGTTTTACCCATTTTTTCACCTTCGCTGTTAGTAAGTAGAGTACAAGTCATAGCGTATACGCTTTCTCCTTTTTTCTTTCTTACTAAGTCAACACCAGCAATCATGTTTGACCATTGGTCGTCTCCACCAAGTTCCATCTTACAACCAAATTTTTCATTTAAAACTAAGAAGTCGTAAGCTTGCATTAACATGTAGTTAAATTCTAAGAATGATAAACCTCTATCAAGAGCAAATCTTCTCTTGAAAGCATCAGCAGCTAACATTTTGTTAACAGTGAAGTGTCCACCAACTTCTCTTAAGAAATCTATGTAGTTTAATCCTCTAAGCCAATCAGCATTGTTTACTAATATAGCTTTGTCATCTCCAAAATCTATGAATCTTGAAAGTTGTTTCTTTATTGATTCAACGTTATGATGAATTTGTTCATCAGTTAACATCTTTCTCATATCAGTTTTTCCACTTGGATCTCCGATAGTAACAGTACCACCACCAACAAGTACGATTGGTCTGTGTCCAGCTCTTTGCATATGAGCCATGAACATCATTGCTATAAAGTGACCAACGTGTAAGCTATCAGCTGTTGGGTCGAATCCAATGTAGAAAGTAACTTTCTCTTTTCCAAGTAATTCTCTTGTTTCTTCTTCATGTGTGAATTGTTTAATGTATCCACGTTCTTTTAAAACGTCTAAAACATTTCTTTCCATATCTCTAACCTCCAATAATTAATGTGATTTATATTTTTAGCATTAATTATTGACCTTCTGAAAAAAATACAATATAATAGTATTTGGGAAAAATCATATTGTAGAAGAACAATAATTATGCTTAATTATTAACTCTTTTATAGAGCTATATAAACATTGTTTATATAGTTTTTTTATTATGGTACAAATTATGAGTGAAAATTATTTTTATACAATAAAAAAACCCCATCCAATAAGGACGAGATTACTCACGCGGTACCACCTTAATTCGAAACATACAAAATATGTATGTAACATCTTAATAAGTTAATAACGGTTCTTAACCGATAGCATCTAATATTTATCAAAATATGATAAAGTTCAATGTATGACTCCAAGATGTATTCAAAATAAATGATTTAGCGCCTCTCATCAACCGGCAACTTTCTGTTAAACCTTAGATATTTTTACTTGTTCTTTTCATAGTCTTTAATATTATTTTTGTAAACAGCGGTTTGTTCTGCTACATGAACTCATTATAAACCTATAAATTTTTATAGTCAACAATATTTTTTTTATATTTTAGTTTAAATTAGCATTTAAGTACAAATTTTAGATTAAGTATCTGTAAATATATGTCTTGAGAATGAGGTGGATAAAGGGGTTTAATAAATTTTGTCATTTAAAAATTATTAATATTTATAGTGTATAATTTTATTATAAGATATTAAGTTGTATTAAAATTTAACACTTTTTTATGACTTAAATTAAAAATATTTTGATTTTAAGTTATAAATTTTGTATATAAATTAAAACTTTATATAATAGATAAAATTAAATAAGAAAGAGGTTTAAACATGAAAATATTAAAGTACTTATTAATATTTATTCCTATAAGTATTATTGCTGAATTTATGCATGTATCCCCAACAATAATATTTGTATTAGCAGCGCTTTCAATAATTCCTTTAGCAGGTCTTATGGGAGAGGCAACAGAAGAGATATCATTTTACACAGGTCCTAAAATAGGAGGGTTTTTAAATGCAACATTTGGAAATGCAACTGAACTTATAATATCATTTTTTGCATTAAAAAGTGGTTTGTTTGATGTAGTTAAGGCTTCTATTGCAGGTTCAGTTATAGGAAATGTTTTATTGGTTTTAGGTGCTAGTATGTTAGCTGGAGGGTTAAAATATAAAACTCAAAAGTTTAATAAAAAGATTATAGATGTAAGTTCAAGTATGCTTTTATTTGCTGTTATAGGTCTTAGTATTCCAGCAATATTTACACATACAGTTAGTAAAGATTTATTAAATACTAAGTATGAAGGTCTTAGTGTTATAGTAGCTATAATTATGTTTCTTATATACATATTAAGTTTAGTTTTTTCATTTTTTACTCATAAAGATTTATATACTTCAGAAGCAGAAGAAGGTGGAAAAGCTAAATGGTCAATGAAAAAATCAATTTTAGTTTTAGCTGTAGCCACTGTTTTAATTGCTATAGAAAGTGAATTTTTAGTAAGTGGGGTTGAACCTATAACTAAAACTTTAGGTTTAAGTGAATTTTTTGTTGGTATAATTTTAATACCTATAATAGGTAATGCTGCAGAACATAGCACTGCTATTGTTATGGCACTTAAAAATAAAATGGATGTTTCTGTTGAAATAGCTCTAGGATCAAGTCTTCAAATAATATTATTTGTTGCACCGGTTTTAGTGTTTTTAAGTTTAATATTTACACCAATGAGTATAGTATTTAATCCTTTTGAACTTGTTGCCTTAATAGTTGCAGTTTTAATAGCTAATAAGGTAGCTTTAGATGGAGAATCAAATTGGCTTGAAGGAGTACAGTTGTTGGCGGTTTATATTATAATAGCGGCTTCATTTTTTATAGTATAATATAGGTAATATTATAAAAGGTGGTTAGATTATGATTGATTTATTATCTAAAAGAAGAAGTATAAGAAAATATAAAGATAAGATGGTTGAAGATTTTAAGGTAGAACAAATACTTAGAGGAGCGCTTCTTGCTCCATCTTCAATGAATAAAAAACCAGTAGAATTTGTAGTGGTTAATGATAAATATACATTAAAACAATTAGAGGATTGTAAAGATAAAGGAACAATAGCTCTAAAGACAGCTCCATTAGCTATTGTAGTTATAGCTGATTTTGAAAAAAGCAATGTTTGGATTGAAGATGCATCTATTGCATCTTCAAATATTATGTTAGAAGCTGAAAATCTAGGGCTTGGAACTTGTTGGATACAGATTAGAAATAGACAAAATAATTGTATGGATTCAGAAGATGCTGTAAGAAAAGTATTAAATATACCAAGTAATATGGGAGTGTTGAATATAATTACTTTAGGTTATAAGGATGAAGAAAAAGCAAGTTATAATTTAGAGAATTTAAATTTTACAAAAATTCATTATAATAAATATTAATAAAATAAGAGCTTAAATATTAGTTTATAATTTAAGCTCTTATTACATTTGTATATGTATAAATGATATACTATTTAGAATGACATTTAGAAGGGAAGTAGATTGTTTTTGGAAAAATTATATTATATAGATCAATACATAAGGGAGTTTACAGCAGAAGTAGAAGATGTAAAAGAAAAAAATGGAGAGTATCATGTAGTATTAGATAAAAGTGCATTTTTCCCTGGAGGGGGAGGGCAACCTTGTGACTTAGGGTTTATAGAAAATTGCGAAGTAATAAATGTTTATGAAGAAGATGGAAATGTAATTCATGTATTAAATAAAAAACCAATAAAAATACATAAAGTAAAATGTAAAATAGATTGGAACAGAAGATTTGATTATATGCAACAACATTTAGCACAGCATACGCTTTCAGGATGTTTCTTTAAATTATTTAATCAAAATACTGCTGGAATTCATTTGGGAAAAGAAATAAGTACTATAGATATAGTAGGGGAACTTACAGAAGAAAAGATAAGAGAAGCAGAAAAATTTGCTAATAAAATGATAAATGAAAATTTAAAAGTTGAGTTTTTATTTCCAGAAAAAAGAGAACTTAAAAAGCTAGGTCTTAGAAGAGATTTACCTAAAACAAATGAAAAAATTAGAATAGTAAAAATAGAAGATCTTGATATAAATGCTTGCTGTGGAGTTCATCCAAGTAGAACAATAGAACTTCAATGTATTAAGCTTTTAAGATTTGAAAAGCATAAGGGAAATACAAGAATAGAATATTTAGCTGGAAATAGGGCAATAAATGATTATTTAAAAAAAGATGAATTTGTAAGAGATATATGCAATTTCTTAAGTTGTAATGATAAAGAAGCTATAAATAGCATAAAAAAATTAAACGAAGAAGTTAAAGAGTTAAATAGTAAAAATAGAAGTCTTACATTAGAAATTTCAGATTATAAAGGAAAAGAGCTTATAGAAAATTCCCCTAAGGTAGGAAATATATCTATAGTAAAAGAAATATATGATAATGAAGATGTAAAATATGTTAGTAAGATTGCTACAAAGCTTTCAGAAGGTGAAAATGTTATAGCTTTATTTGCAGTTAAAAATGGAGAAAGAGCAAATTTAATATATGCATGTTCAAAGGGAGTAAACATACGTATGAATGATTTACTTAAAGATTCAATTAGTTTAATTGATGGAAGAGGTGGTGGAACCTCAATACTTGCACAAGGTGGCGGTAAAAATAATAATAATTTAGAATCTGTATTAGATTATGCATTTATGAAAATAAGAGAAAGTTTAAAATAATAAATTAGGTGAATATATGAATATTTTTACTAATAATACATTTAAGATGGCAACGTCAGCAACTATAGCCATAATGATAGCAGAAGCCTTTGGTCTTAAGTTTGGTGTTACAGCAGGTATAATAGCAATACTTAGTATACAAAGAACGAAAAAAGAAGCTTTATTAGTTGGTTTTAGAAGGGTGATAGCAGCAACTATAGCAGTTGGATTATCTTATATTTTATATGTTATGCTTGGAAATAGCTCAATAGTATTTGGATTATTTTTAATTATATTTATTCCTGCCACAAAAATCTTAAAAGTAGAAGAAGGAATGGTTGTTGGAGCAGTTTTATCAACCCATTTACTTGTTAGTTCAAATATAGATTTAACATGGATAATAAATGAAGAAGCAGTTACTTTAATAGGTATAGGAGTGGCATCCATATTTAATTTGTATATGCCGTCTTTAAGCGATGAATTTAATAAAAATAAAGAAAAGATAGAAGAAATATATAGAGATATAATAAATGATATGTCAAAAAGTCTTTTAACAAAAGCTGTTCCAGTAAATGAAAGAAAAAGACTTAGAGAAGTAGAAAAAATAATAGAAAATACTAAAGAAATAGCTTATAAAATAAATAATAATTATATATTTAAAAATGAATATTACTATATAGATTATATAGAGATGAGAAACAAACAATTAGAAACGATAAAGAGAATGAATTCTCACTTTTCAAGATTTTCAATAACTTATGATCAAACAATAATAATGGCAAAATTTACTGAAAATATTGCAAATAATATATATTCAAATAATGATTGCATAGAACTTATATATAATTTAAATAAATTAAGAGTTAGATATAAGAGTATGGATCTTCCAAAAACAAGAGAAGAATTTGAGAATAGAGCTATGCTATTTCAATTTTTAAATGATTTAGAAGATTTTTTATATATAAAGAAAGATTTTATAAAGGTGTATAGAAATAAAAAATAGGGTTATCCATAACGAGAGAATAAAAATCTCTCGTTATTTTTTTATATATTTATAATATGCATTTTTCTTTCTTTAAAATAAACTGGAGTAAGGTTACATTCTTTTATAATATTTAATGCTATATCAAAGTTTTTTCCTATAGTATCTTTATCGTGTGAATCAGAACCTATAGTTACATATTTTCCTCCCAATTCATTATATCTTTTATATATAGAAATTAATGAATTTATAGCTTTTTCATCGTTGAATCTTCTAGTATTTACTTCTATAACTTTATTCTTTTCAAGTAAAACTTTAAAAATTTCATTTATATAGTCCTCATATTCAGATAAATATATATTATTATCATCAAATGGTAAATATCTGCAAGGGTAATCTATATGAGCTAATGAATCAAAGTTATCGAAAAGTTTTATATCATTTAGCATTTCTTCAAAGTATGATTTAAAGAAGGATTCTTTGGATAGGTTGTCCTTGTTAGGATCTGAAAAAATATCTACATCATTAATAGAATGTATTGAAGCTAAGATAAAGTCAAAAGGAAAAGAATTTGTAATCATAGTAGCTTCTTTAATTATAGTTTTAGAAAGACCTACTTCTATACCTAAAAGTAAATTTTCACTTCTATAATTTAAATATTTTTCAAAGAAAAGATTGCAATCAACTTTAAATAAACCTTCTACAGGATAATTTAAGTCTAAATGTTCTGTTAATATACATCCTATGTTAAAATTAGAAGATTTATCTAAAACTTCTGATAATAACATTTTACTATCAGAAGATAGTTCTGTATGCATATGGCTATCAAAAATCATAATTTTAAACACCTCCAAATTATATAAATTGCTTTTTTATATTATAGCATAGTATTATAATAAAGAAGATTAATGCCTATAATAAGGAGGATATATTATGAAAGAGTTATTTAAAATAAAAGATATGTCTTTTTATGAAGAAGATTTTTTAGATGATATTAATGAGTATGAGGATATAATTCCAATTATAAAAGAATTAGAAGAAAAATTAACTTATGAAAAAATTGAATGTGTAGAAATTAATGAATGTTGCAAAATAAGTAAGAAAAATTATTATGTTGAAATACATGGATATATAAATTCAAATGATGAATTTGTAACAAAAGAAGAGAAAGAGCAATATGAGAATGTTTTAAAAAATGAAACATTTGATCTTTTTGTTATAAGAGTATATAAATGTGTTGATTGTGGAAAGTGGATTATAGATATTTTAGAGTCAATGGATTAATATTTATTTTACGGGTGATTAATTCACCTGTTTTTTTATATAAAAAATATTGATTTTTATGGTATAAAAGGTATTATATATGTAAAAAGTAATGAGGTGGAGTTATTTGAAAGAAAAAATAAAAGAATTTATGAAACTAACAAAAGAATTTATTATAAAAAATAAAATAGTAGTAGTTTTTTCTGTATTAATATTATTTTTAATACTAGGATATATGGTAGGAAGTATCAATAGTAGCAAAGAAAGTGTAATGAAAAAATTTGCGATAGGACTTGAGGAAGGAAGTGCAAGTAAACTCAAAGATGTAATAAGAGTAAATAACAAAAAGATTTCAAAAAAGGAATTAAAACCATTAATAGATTATTATAAAGGTGAGAATTCTGAAGTTAATACTATAATAGATTCCTTAAACAGTACTGGAAAAAGTAAAGTGTTTGAACTCATTGAAGATAAAGGAATATTTTTTGATGATTACTATATAAATTTAAAAACTTTACAATTAAAAATCAATAGTAATTATAAAGATGCGTCTATTTATTTAAATGATAATAATATAAAGCAGGGTGAGGTAATAAAAAACTTAATTCCAGGTAGTTATAAAATAAGTGGTACTCTTAAAAATAAATATGGTGATATGAAAGCTACTGAAAATATTGTTTTAATGGATAATAAAGATATAGAGCTTAAATTGGATGGGATATTAGTTAGTGTAGAAAGTGAATTTAAAGATGCAAAAGTACTTATAAATGGAGAAGATAGTGGGATAAAAGTATCTGATTTTAAAAACATAGGGCCTATGCCATCAGATGGAAGTATTAAATTATCTTTAAGTAATGATTTTCCTTGGGGAACAATAACAGGTGAAGAAGTTACTTTAGAAGATGTTCCAAATGTGGCATTAAGTTTAAAAATAACTAATGATAAACTTTGGAGTGATATAGATAATAGTATGAATATATTTTATAAGAGTGTATTTAATTCTTTAAATAGTGAAGATAAAAATGAAATACAATTAACAACAGAAGATACTAAGAATAAAATATATTCTATATTAGAAGAAAAGTATTTTATACTAAAAAATAAATATACATTAATATCTTTAAATTTAGATAAAGATAAAAGTAATTTTCAATATAAAAATGGAGAATATGTAGGTACTGTTGTATGTGATGTCAATTATGATACTAGTAAAGTATTATTTGGAATTGGAAGAGAAGAAAAGAGTAAAAAGTTTTTAACGAAAGTAAAGTTTAAAGATAATCAATGGATAATAACAGATATAGAAAATTTTTCATTATAAAATAACTAATTATACATTAATTAATGTATGATTAGTTAAAAAATACATAACAAAAAAACCTGCACTAAAAATAGTACAGGTTAAAGGGTTATGTTCATTTAAGAAAGGGAATAAATGAACATTTTGTGGGGTTTATTTAAACTCTATAGCGTTTGCTAATAGAGTGGTATGGGCTGTTTTTTATTTTGATTTATTTGTTAATTTAATTATAACTAAAATAAAAAAATAAATCAAATAAAAAGATATAATTTTACTTTTTGTTAATATTTAGTTTAAAATGTATTTAAAAATAGAAAAATATAATTTATTAAGAAAATCATAAATTAAATATTAATAGTTATTATAATATTTTATATATGATAAAATATAGTTTAGAAATTAATTAAGGAGTAGAAAATTTATGTTAAGGTTAGAGAAAAAAACATACTTAAAAGATGCACCGGAATATGAAGGATATACAGAGAATGTAGCTAAGCTTACAAAAAAAGAACAAGACGAATTAGGAATAAGACAATGCAATTGCAAATGCAAAAATAAGAAAAATTTTATTATTTGATAAGATTTATATTATATAATAAATAATAATAGTTAGTAAATTTTAGGAGGGAATATTTTGGCGAAACCAAGTATTTTTAGTAGAGATTACGAAAGAAAAATGAAGAAAAGAAAAATAAAGATAACAATAGGGGTTATCTTAGCAGCTGTAGTTACTGGTGTATTAATTTATAAGTTTAAAATAGAAAATATGGATTTTTCAAATGTAAGAATGAAATTACAAGCATGGGTTGATAGTGACAATACTAATAATAGTACGCCTGAAACGCCAAAAGAAACAGTTAAGGAAACTCCTCCAAAACAAGAAGAAGTTAAAGAAGAGGCTCCAAAGAAAAAAGAACTTGAAGTAAAACTTGATAAGAATGATACTGTAAAATGTGAGTATGAAGAAAAAGATGGTAAAAAAACATTTGTAAGTATGGAAAAGAAAAAAGGAATGAGCTACGATATATCTCCTAATAAACAAATGATTTTAGTTTTAGATAAAAATCAAAATATGAAAACAATAGATATTGATGGGAAAGTTAAAGATATAACAAGAAAAGAATATGTATCTACTAAAGGAGAAAAATATCCAAAGAGTGTTATGTTAGAAAGATATAAAGATTATTTATGGCATGGAAATGCTAAATTTATAGATAATGATAACATAGCATATGTAAGTAATTTACCTTACTTTGGAAGTGCAGCAACAAAAGAATATATTTGGATTTACAATTTGAAAAATGGAACTCAGAAGATTGTACAAAAATCTGGTGGTAAAAATATTGAATTTGGGAAAATTGTAGATAAAAAAGGAATAGAAGTTAAAATTGATAAAAATGAATATATATTAAGTAATGAGGGAAGTATTTCAAGTGATAATACTTCAAAATAACTATATATAACAAATGGTTTGATAATAAGTAGAAATTTATGTTATAATAACGTAGTTAATAAATGTGATTAAAGAACTATTTTAGGAGGAAGAGCAAATGGAAGCTAAAATGGAAAAGATAGAAGCTAATGTTGTTAAGTTTGAAGTAAGAGTAGAGGCAGAAAAATTCACTGCTGCTTTAAATAAAGCATACAACAAAAATAAAAATAGATTCAGTGTACCTGGATTCAGAAAAGGTAAAGTACCAATGGCAATGGTTAAAAAGCACTACGGAGTAGAAGTACTTTTTGAAGATGCTATAAATACTGTAATAAGTGAAACATATCCAAAATTAATAGAAGAAAACAACTTAAGACCAGTTGATTTCCCAAAAGTAGATATTTTAGAAGTTGGAGAAGGTAAAGAATTAGTTTATACAGCTGAAGTTACTTTATATCCAGAAATCGAGCTTGGAGAATATAAGGGATTAAATGTTGAAAAGAAAGCTGTAGTTGTTGAAGATGTAGAAATCGAAGGACAATTAAAAAACATGCAACAACAAAATGCAAGAGTTGAAACTAAAGAAGATGGAGCTATTGAAAAAGGTGACATCGCTGTTATAGATTTCAAAGGATTCATCGATGGAGTTGCTTTTGAAGGTGGAGAAGGACATGATTATTCATTAGAAATAGGATCAGGTTCATTCATAGATAACTTCGAAGATCAATTAATTGGATTAAGCGTTGATGAAGAAAAAGAAGTTAAAGTTACTTTCCCAGAAAATTACGGAAGAGAAGAATTAAACGGAAAAGAAGCTACTTTCGAAGTTAAAGTAAAAGAAATAAAAGTAAAAGAATTACCAAAATTAGATGATGAATTTGCTAAAGAAGTATCAGAATTTGATACATTAGATGAATTAAAAGCAGATATCAAAGGAAAAATTGAAGAAACTAAAAAAGCTTCATTAGAAAGAGAATTTGAAGATGCTTTAATAACAGCTGTTATTGAAAATTCAAAAATGGAAATTCCTGAAATAATGGTAGAAAAAGAAATAGATAATATGGTTAAAGATCTTGAAAATAGATTAAAATACCAAGGATTATCATTAGATCAATATATGCAATTCACTGGAAGCACTGAAGAAAAAATGAGAGCTTACATGAAAGAAAATGCAGAAAAGAAAGTTAAAGCTGACTTAGTTTTAGAAGCTATAGCTAAAGCTGAAAAAATTGAAGCTACAGAAGAAGAAGTTAAGGAAAAAGCTACTGAAATAGCTAAAATGTATGCAGGAGATGAAGCTGAAAAAATGGCTGAAATGTTAATGCAAACTCAAAGAGCTATGATAGAAAAAGATATTATTGTTGCAAAAACAATAAAATTATTAGAAGATAACTGTAAATAGTTTTGATATATTAAAACTTAATAGATGTAACTATAAGATAATTGCCAGAAAAGTATTTTCTGGCAATTATTTCAAATAAAAACATTAACAAAAGAATAATCTTAGAGTATAATTTTATTTAAGTTACATTAAAGGAGGGGAACAATTATGAGTTTAGTTCCAATGGTTGTTGAACAAACTAATAGAGGAGAAAGAAGTTATGACATCTTCTCAAGACTATTAAAAGATAGAATAATAATGATTAATGGTGAAATAAATGATGTTACTTCAAATTTAGTAGTTGCACAATTATTATTTTTAGAAAGTGAAGATCCTGATAAAGATATTTATGTTTATATAAATAGTCCAGGTGGATCAATAACATCAGGTATGGCTATATATGACACTATGAAATATATAAAGCCAGATGTTTGCACAATATGTATAGGAATGGCAGCATCAATGGGAGCATTCTTACTTTCATCAGGACAAAAGGGTAAGAGATATGCACTTCCAAATGCTGAAATAATGATCCATCAACCATTAGGTGGATTCCAAGGTCAAGCAACAGACTTTGATATACATGCGAAGAGAATTCTAAGAATAAAAGATAAATTAAATCAAATACTAAGTGAGAATACAGGTAAGCCTTTAGAGCAAATAAAAGCAGATGTTGAAAGAGATTATTTCTTAGAAGCAGATGAAGCTATGGAATATGGATTAGTTGATAAAGTTATAACTAAGAATGAAATAGAAAAAGCTTAAGGTTTGCCGTACTAGTGAGGTGAAAATATGGCTAAATATGAAGAAAAGAAACAATTAAAGTGTTCTTTTTGTGGGAAGAGCCAAGATCAAGTTAAAAGATTAATAGCTGGTCCTGGTGTATATATTTGTGATGAGTGTATAGAATTATGCTCAGAGATAATTGAGGATGAGTTTGAAGAAACAAATGATGTAATTACAGAAGAATTACCAAAACCTCAAGAAATTAAAGAATACCTTGATTCATATGTTATAGGTCAAGATTCAGCTAAGAAATCATTAGCTGTTGCAGTATATAATCATTATAAAAGAATTAATAGCAAAAAATCATCAAACGATGAAGTTGAGCTTCAAAAAAGTAATATATTATTATTAGGACCAACAGGTTCAGGTAAAACATTACTAGCACAAACATTAGCTAAAGTATTAAATGTTCCATTTGCAATTGCAGATGCAACAACATTAACTGAGGCAGGATATGTTGGTGAAGATGTAGAAAATATTCTTTTAAAATTAATACAAAATGCTGACTTTGATATAGAAAAAGCTGAAAAAGGTATAATATATATTGATGAAATAGATAAGATTGCAAGAAAATCTGAAAATCCATCAATTACAAGAGATGTATCAGGAGAAGGAGTTCAACAAGCTCTTTTAAAGATATTAGAAGGAACTGTTGCATCAGTACCTCCACAAGGTGGAAGAAAACATCCACATCAAGATTTATTGCAAATAAATACTTCAAACATATTATTTATTTGTGGTGGAGCTTTTGATGGAATAGATAAAATAATAGAAAAGAGAACTAGAAAGAGTTCAATAGGATTTGGAGCAGATATTCAATCAAAACAAGAAAAAGATTTAGGAACATTATTTAAAGAAATAATGCCAGGAGATCTTTTAAAGTTTGGATTAATACCAGAATTTGTTGGTAGATTACCTATATTAGTAACTCTAGAATCTCTTGACAAAAAAGCTTTAGTTAAAATATTATGTGAACCTAAAAATGCTTTAGTTAAGCAATACAAAAAATTATTTGAGCTTGATGATGTAGAATTAGGATTTACAGAAAAGGCATTAGATGCAATAGCAGATGAAGCTATGAGCAGAAATACAGGAGCAAGAGGATTAAGATCTATAATAGAAGAAATGATGATGGATATAATGTTTGAAATTCCTTCAGATGAAAGAATAACAAAAGTAACTATCACAGAAGAGACTATTAAAAAAGGCTCAAAACCAGAAATTCAAAGATTGCCAGAAGGTGAGGTAAGACCTGCACTTGCTGAGAAATCATTAAAAAGTAAAGAAGATATGGAAACAGCTTAAATAAAAAACACTCTTTATAATAAGAGTGTTTTTTTCTTAATAGATAGAATTATTGAAAAAAGTTATGGTTATGGTATACTTATTAAGTCTAATAAAAATAATTATTAATATGGGAGGAAGACAGGTATGACAAATGAAAATATTCTTCCTTTAATTCCTCTAAGGGGAATAACTATTTTTCCGAATATGGTAACTCACTTTGATGTTGGAAGAGAAAAGTCAAAAGCAGCTGTTGAAGCAGCTATGCAAAATGGAGAGAAAATATTTTTGGCACCACAAAAAGATCCAGAAGTAGACGAACCTAAAAAAAGTGATATAAACAATGTAGGAACAATATGTGATATAAAACAGATAATAAAGCTACCTGATGATGTTATAAGAGTATTAGTTGAAGGTAAAGAAAGAGCTAAAATAAAGAAATATCAGGCTAAAAAAGTTTATTTGGAAGTTGAATTAGAGCGAATTAAAGAAGAAGAAGTAAAAGGCGTTGAAATAGAGGCATATATAAAATCATTAAAAAGTATATTTATAAAATTTATGAAGCTTACAGGAGAAAATTCTAAAGATATAATAAAAGCTATAGAGATTGACAATAAAGTTCATGAGTTTGTAGATATGGTAAGTACAGTTGCTATAACTAGAGAAGATTATAGACAAGAATTATTAGAAACTATAGATTTAAAGAAAAGAATTGAAAGAATGTTGGTTATGATTCATGAAGAAATTCAAATTATAACAATTCAAAAGAAAATTTCTAATAAGGTAAAAGAAAATACTGAAAAGAGTCAAAAAGAATATTATTTAAGAGAGCAGATGAAGGTTATCCAAGAGGAGCTTGGAGAAGACGATGAAGCAAAGAGTGAAATTAAAAAATATGAAGATAAAATCTCTAAAGCTAAAATGCCAAAAGAAGTTAAAGAAAAAGCTGAGTACGAGTTAAATAGATTAAAAAGTATGGGACCATCAAGTTCAGAAGAGGCTGTAATTAAAACATATCTTGATTGGATATTGGACATGCCTTGGAGCAAAAGTAGTAAAGACACAATTGATATAAAAAAGGCTGAAAATGTTATAAATAAAGAACATTATGGTTTAAAAGATGTAAAAACTAGAATTATTGAATATTTAGCAGTTAAGCAAATGAGTAAAAGTATGAAAGGACCTATACTTTGCTTAGTTGGACCACCAGGAGTAGGTAAGACATCAATAGCTAAATCAATAGCTGAAGCTATGAATAGAAAATATTCAAGAATAGCATTAGGTGGTATGAAAGATGAATCAGAAATAAGAGGTCATAGAAAAACTTATGTTGGAGCTATACCAGGTAGAATAGCATATTCATTAAAGGAAGCTGGAACAAATAATCCGCTTATACTATTTGATGAAATTGATAAAATTAGCTCTGATTACAAAGGAGATCCAGCTGATGCACTTCTTGAAGTTTTAGATAGTGAACAAAACTTTAATTTTAGAGATAATTATTTAGAATTACCAATTAATTTATCTAATGTATTTTTTATTGCAACAGCAAATAGTTTAGATACTATACCAAGAGCCCTACTTGACAGAATGGAAGTTATTGAGGTATCAGGATATACTTATGAAGAAAAATTCCATATAGCTAAAGATCATTTAATTCCAAAACTTTTAAAAGAACATAATTTAAAAGATGAGAATTTGAAAATAAGTGATTCTGCTATAAAGGAAATAATAGAAGGATATACTAGAGAATCAGGTGTTAGAAGTTTAAAAAGAGTTATATCTTCTATTATTAGAAAATCTATAACAGAGATGATAAAGAAAAATAAAGAGAAAATAAGTATAAATTCTAAAAAAGTGGAGAGTCTATTAGGTAAAAAAATATTTAACTATGATAAGGTTGATATGGAAGATAAAATAGGTGTTGTTACAGGTCTTGCATGGACTGCTTATGGTGGAGATACACTTCCAGTAGAAACTATGGTTATGGAAGGTACAGGTAAATTGCAATTAACAGGTAAGCTTGGTGATGTTATGCAAGAATCAGCAAAAGCAGCAGTTACTTATGTAAGGGCTAATGCAGCGAAGTATGGAATAGACTTAGATTTTTATAAAAATAAAGATATTCATATACATGTTCCAGAAGGAGCAGTTCCAAAAGACGGGCCATCTGCTGGAGTTACTATGATAACTTCATTAGTTTCAGCATTATCAAAGAAACAAGTTAAACATAATGTGGCAATGACAGGAGAAATAACTTTAACAGGAAGAGTATTACCAATAGGTGGACTTAAAGAAAAGTCACTTGCAGCTGTTAGAGCAGGAGTAGATACTATAATAATTCCTAAAGGAAATGAAAAAGATATAGATAGTATACCAGTTTCAGTAAAAAAAGGATTAAATATAATAGTTGCAGAACAAATTGATACTGTTTTAAATAATGCAATAGTAAAATAATTGGAGTGATAAACGTGAGAATAAAACAATCTGAATTTATAACATCGGCAGTTAAGCAAAGTCAATATCCTATAGATAATAGAGTTGAAGTTGCTTTTGTTGGTAGATCAAATGTTGGTAAAAGCTCAATAATAAATGCCTTAACTAATAGAAGAAAATTAGCTAAAGTAAGTCAAACTCCAGGAAAAACTAGACTTATAAATTTCTTTTTAATAAATAATGATTTTTATTTAGTTGACTTACCTGGATATGGTTATGCTAAAGTTTCTAAAAAGGAAAAAGAGAGCTGGGGAAAAGTTATTGAAACATATTTAAATGGAAGAGAAGAATTAAAAAGAGTAATTCTTCTAGTTGATTCAAGACATAAGCCAACAGCAGATGATGTTATGATGCATGAGTGGATAAAACACTATGGTTATGACGTAATAGTTGTAGCAACAAAAAGTGATAAATTATCTAATAATAATTTAAGAAAGAGTGAAAAAGTAATAAGAGAAACTCTTAAATTAAGTAAAGATGATAAATTATATTTTTATTCATCACTTACTAAAAAAGGCACAGAACAAATAATAGAAAATTTATTTGGTGATGTAGCAGAAGATACTGAATAATAATAAAAAGGTTTAAAGAAGTTAAATATAACTTTCTTTAAACCTTTTTTATTTTGTAGAACTTTATCTTAATTTTAAAAATTAGTGTCAAATAGTTTATCTAGGAATAATATATAGTATAAAAACAAATAAGGAGGAGGTCAGAGGAGATATATGGAAATTAATGATATCCTAAATGGCTTCAGTGATTGTCCAGATTCAAATGATTGCGATTGTAATGACGATTATTGCGGTTTTGATGACAGTGAATTTGATTGCAATTTTGATGATGGAAGAGAAGACTGCGGATTTTGTGGAAACAATTTTAATTGTGGAAATAGCTGCGGTTGTGGAAATAATAACTCATGGCTTCTATTAATATTGTTATTAGCTTGTTGTGGAGGCCAAGGAAATAATTATGGATATGGAGGGTATAATGACATGAGTAAAAATTGTTGTTGTTGTTGTTGCGATGAACCTAAATTCAAGAAAGTAAAACAAACAGTATATGTACCAGAATGTGGATTACAAAGTGCTAATGCTTATCCAGCTGCTCCAGCTTATGATGGATTCGGATGTGGCGGATTTGGTGGTTCTTGGTGGTGGATTATAATACTATTAATATTCTTCTGCGGATGGGGCAATGGCTGTGGAAATGGTGGATTTGGAAACTGTGGAAACAACTGCGGATGCGGAAATAATAATTGTGGATGTTAATAAAAGAAGAGAATAGATAAAGGAGGAATTTTGTATGTCACACAAAAGTTGTTGTTGTAATGATAGAACAATCGTAGTTTCACCTTATGCTGAAGCTCCAGCTCAATATGGGTATGGTGGATTCGGCGGATGCGGAAGCTGGTGGTGGATTATCATATTATTAATCTTATTCTGTGGATTTGGTAATAATGGATTTGGAAACTGTGGTGGATGTAATGATGGATGCGGAAACGGCTGTGGAAACGGAAACAATTGGTGGATTATATTAATATTACTTTTCTGTTGCTGTGGATGTGGAACAGGTTACGGTAGATACTAATTAGTATAATAAAAACAAATTAATCAATTTAATATAGATTGATAATTGTTGGAGGGTTTTATACCCTCCAAAAAAATGTGCAAAAATAATAACCAATATAAAGGATATACATATAATAGAATTAAAGCAGTTCTTTGGGAGGAGCTAAAATGGCTAAAAAAAGACATAGAAGTAAGAGTGATTCTAATGAAGCACAAATGCCATTAAATGATTTGAGTAATAATCCTTTTGGTATAGACCCAAATCAACTTATGGGGATGTTAGGAAATATAGATCAAAATAAATTAAACAACATAATTGCATCTATGGAGAAAGAAGGAATTGATTTAAGTTCATTTCCGCCTGTGAATGGATTTAATAATGGAAATCAGATGAATAATAATAATCAAAATAATAACGGAAATATGAATCAGAACACGAATCAGAATATTAATCCAATGGAATTTCTTAATAATATGGGTGCCAATATGGGGAATTTTAATGGTAATGCAATGAATAATATGAGTAACTTAAATCCTATGGCAATTATAACTCAACTTATGAATAATATGAACAATCAGAATAACCAAAATAATCAAAACAACCAAAATAAAAATAATAAGAAAAAAAGTAATAAATATAATACAGGAGATCCTAATATGGACATGTTATTAGCACTTAGAAATTCAGTATCAGGAGAGCGAGTTGAATTTGTTGATAAAATTATAGGCTTATATAAAAAAGGAGATTTGGATTAAAAATATTGTATAAAACTTTTATATAACGTCAATAATATAATTGTAACGGAGAAATGTTCTCCTACAAGCTATATTATTTTTAATATAGCACCCCCCCATCCCCCTTTTAGGCCGCAATAGCGGCCTTTTATTTATTTTATACTAGATATTTTAAATGAGTTATTTTCATCTCTAGATGAATCAACTTTCAATATAAAGGATTCTTTTTTATTAGAATATTTATTAATTTTTTCAAAGTGCAAGGACCAAGATAAGTTTTGTAAAATTCCATCTTCGTCAACTTCGTTATCATAGAAAAATGCATTTTTAAATAAATATCTAAATTCATCTTTATTTAATGACCATATAGGAGATATTGAATTATCATCTGCATGTTTATGAAAAATATTTGGATAATCAATGACTTCATATTCTAAAGAAATAATATCAATTAATTTCAAAATTTCATATACACCAGGTGTTTTATTTGAATTTTTAGTTATATCCACTAAATTATCATTTATAATCATAAAGTTTTTAAATGAATTATTTAAATTAGAATTATTAAAAAAAGTTACTTGAGGCGTTCTATTAAGATTAGAATCTATAATTCCAGATATGTTGCTATTACATGAATATTCTAATTTAAATTTTGTATCTTTATAAGAAAATAAATATGTTATAGGTTCATTGTTTAAGTAACCTTGAACTAATATTTCAGGTTTATTGTCTCTTGAAATATTTAATAATCTAACTGTTAAGTAATATGAGTTACTACAATCAGATAAGTAATTATTATTAGTTAAAGAGCTTAGAAAAAAAGTTTTATTATTTGTAGTTATCTCAATATCCTGTTTAGTATCATCTATTTTGACTACTTTTATACTTTCAAAATTACTATCTCCATTTAAATCTACATTTGAATTATTTTGTAATACAGTTGGAGAATTTATTTCAAGTGTTTCTTTATAATTAATTTTAACTATATATACAATAAACAAAATGGATAAAGAAAGAAAAAATATTGTAACTATATATTTTGAAATTTTACTCATGTAAAAAACCTCCTTTAATAAAGTATATGAACTATATATAATTTAATGAATATTTAGGCAAACTATACATAAGAAAGGAGGAGTGAAAATGAATAAAAAAATATTTGCTTTAGGAGTAATAAGTATATTATCTATAAATTTTTTTGGATGTAGTATAAAGAATAAGAAAGATAGTAATGAAAATACTGTGAATTTGTATTATAATACTATAGATACAAATTCTATAAGTTTTATACCAGAAATAATAAAAGAATATGAAAAAGAAGAGGGCGGAAAAATAAATATAGTTCCGTTAGAAAAAAATGAAGATATGGTAAAAAAACTTACAGAAAATGAAGAAAGTTCATTAGTGTTATTAGATGCATTCACATTTATTGATTATAATTTAAAAGGTTATTTAAGAGATCTTACATATCTTTTTAATGATGAAAAAATAAAACAAGAGTTTACTGATATAAGTAGTTTATATGGAATTTTTGAAGGAAAACATTATGGATTAGGTATTAGTCCATATTCATTAGAATTAGTTTATAATAAAAGTGAACTAGAAAAGAATGGTATAAAAGTAGAAGAAAATGACGTAAATGCTTTGTTTAAAAAGTTAAATGAGAAAAATATAAAAATACCCGTATCAATAAATAGTGAGTATAGTAAAGAGTTACTTATTAGTGCGTTGATAGCAAATGATACTATAATTTATGATATGCATGATACTGAATATGTACATGATATTAGTAAAAAAATATATTCTATAAAAAATGGTCAAAAAATATTTGATGTAATGCATGATTTATATAATAAAAATATTATAAGCGAAAATATGTTTATAGAAGATGATGAAGCTATAAAAAAATTCAATGAAGGAAAGACTCCAGTTATATTAGTTACAACATTAGAATCAAATTATATAGTAAGTAATTCTGATAATATATGTGTAGTAAATCAAATGCATTTAAATAATGAGAAAATAAATGCACCTGTTTTAACTGATACTATATTATGTTCATCTATAGGCAATGAAAAAATTGATAATGTAAATAAGTTTTTTAGATATGTTATAAATAGTGGAGTTTTTCAAAAAATATCTGCTAAGAATTATATAACAGGAAACAAAATTGCAGATAGTAATTTAAATGGTGTACAAATAAAAATGGCTACAGAAATATCAAGTGCGGAAGAGATAAATAAAGTTTATTTTAATATAATATCAAATGAAGGTATAAAAAGAATAACTGATGAATGTAAAAAAGTATTAAGTGGTAATTATGATGGAAATGAGTGGAGTAGAGTTTTAAACAAAAAATAAAAGCAAATCATTGATGATTTGCTTTTTATTAATGTTATTGACAATCCTTACAAAGACCATAAAAATAAGTCTGGTTAGATAAAACTTTATAACTAGAATTATTTTCAACTTCAGAATTTAGGTGGTCTAGTGATATATTCATTAAATCATCAACTCTTCCACAATTAATACATTGGATATGAGGATGAGAATGTATATTTCCATCGTATCTAAAGTTACCTTCACCAACATTTAACTCTTGAACTAATCCAACTTCAACTAAAGTTTTTAAAGCTTTATAAACAGTCGCTAAACTCATAGTAGGAAAGTCTTTTTGTATAGCTTTATATATAACTTCAGCAGATGGATGTTCTTTTGTACTCATTAAATATTTATAAACAGCAAGTCTTTGAGGTGTTAATTTAAGCTTTTTTTCTTTAAAAATAGCCGTTATATTTTCCATAGGTTACACTCCTTAACTTGTAATAATAATTTAATTATATATTTTTTAATGAGTATAGTCAATAAATATTATAAAATTATCATAATTTACTAATAATGTATATTAGATAACAGTCATAATATTAAAAAAAATTACTTGCTATTTGAGAAAAACAATGTTAAAATATAAACAAAGTTGTTAATTGATTAACAAATTCCGTGTTCATTTCATTTTACATAGAACAGCATTAAAAACTGTTCTATATTTTTTTATATTTTAAACTAACTTTTAATAAAGAGTTAATTTAAAATATAAGGGGCAAGTATAGTTGAAACAAAAAATTTAAAGTGATAAGATATATTAGAGAATAGTTCTAGGAGGAATTGATATGGCTAAATATAAAGTTGGTGACGAATTATTAATAATAAATGATCCTACAGAAGAAAAAGCAAAGCTTAAAGAATTAACTAGATTAAAAGTTGAAAATGATTTTGCTCAAATTTCATGGGGAATAAAAATATTAAAAGTAGAGTATGATAAACCTAATGTTACACTTACATATAGAAATATAAACGGAGAAACTAATAAGGTTTTTGCAATATGTAAAGATATAGAAAACTTTAATAAAGAAAAAGTTTTAGAAAAAGCTTTATTAAAAGCATTCCAAAACGAAATAATAGATATATCAGTTGGTAAAAATACTGGTTGTTTAAGATAGTAAAAAGCTCTCACTTAGTGAGGGCTTTTAATTTTACAATTAATTATAAAATTTGTAAAAAGTGTTTATTTTTGATATGAGTTAATATATAATGAAGAAGTATAAATGGTTTCTTTATGGGGTGAGAAAATATGAGAATGTGTCCTTTTTGGTCGACAGATGATGAACAAATAAGTTGCGATAAGGAATGTCCTATGGTTCAAGATTTAGAAAGGCATGAAGAATGTGTTTTTAAAGAATATTTAGATAGTAGTGATTTAAAATTTATTGAGCTATAGAAAACGATGTGATTTATAGAGAATAATAAAAAACAAAAATAACATTGATATTTAAATATCAATGTTATTTTTGTTTTTATGAATAAAAGTTTGTTGTGGAATGAAGTAGAGTTTGCTTTAAAGACCACAATTTATCTGATAAATCAACATAATAAGTATGAGGATTTTCAAATCTTAAAACTTCAGGCCAAAGTTTTTCTGTTTCTTTTTTTGCATAATCTCTTATTTCCATAACAGATGGTGAATTATAAACTAAATTTCCTTTATCAAAAACTTTAACCATTAAATCTTTAACATAATAATTAGTTAATTTTTTCTTTTTCCATGTATGTATAGGATGGAAAATAGTTAAAGGTTCATTCTCATTTATAACTTCATCATGTAACATTATTAAATCTGCTATTGCTGTATGTGTAGTTTTATCAAATATTCTAACTGTTTTTTTGAATCCTGGATTGGTTATTTTTTCATTATTTTCACTTATTTTTATTTTAGGAATTATTTTTCCAGATTTCTCAACAGCTACTAACTTATAAACACCTCCAAATACTGGTTCGGATTTAGCAGTTATAAGTCTTTCACCAACACCAAAAGAATCTATACAAGCACCTTGACTTAATACATCTCTAATAATGTGTTCATCTAGAGAATTTGAAACTACAATTTTACAATCTTTATAACCTGCGTTATCTAAAAGTTCTCTACATTTTTTTGTCAAGTAAGTTATATCACCAGAATCTATTCTTATACCAGTAGGTCTTTTTCCAAGAGGTTTTAAAACTTCATCAAATACCTTTATGGCATTTGGTATTCCAGATTTTAAAACATTATATGTATCAACAAGTAAAAGACAATTATCTGGATAAACTTCTGCCCAAGTTTTAAATGCTTCATATTCAGTATCAAATAATTGAATCCAGCTATGAGCCATAGTTCCAACTGCTGGTATATCAAAACGTTGATCAGCTATAGTACATGCAGTTGCATTACAACCACCAATCATAGCAGCTCTTGCACCATATATGGCTCCATCGTAACCTTGAGCACGTCTTGAACCAAATTCCATTACAGTTCTGCCATTTGCAGCTCTACAAATTCTATTTGCTTTAGTAGCAATAAGAGTTTGGTGATTAACTGTTAATAAAATCATAGTTTCTATAAATTGTGCTTGAACAACAGGTCCTTTTACAGTAACAAGTGGTTGATTTGGAAATACTGGATTACCTTCAGGAACAGCCCAAACATCACAAGTAAATTTGAAATTTTTAAGATATTCTAAAAAGCTATCTGAAAAAATATTTTTAGATTTTAGATAAGCTATATCATCTTCTGTAAATTTTAATGTGTTAAGATATTCTACTAATTGCTTAACCCCAGCCATTATACAATATCCACCACCATCTGGAACTCTTCTAAAGTACATATCAAAGTAAGCTATTCTATCTTGAATGCCTTTTTCAAAGTATCCATTTCCCATAGTTAATTCATAAAAATCAACTAACATAGTTAGGTTTCTGTCATCTCTAACATCAAAAGTTGTTATACTATTCATAAGTCAACTCCTCTAAAAAAATACTTAAAACTATTGTACAACTTAAATAGAATTATTACAATATAGTTATTCCCTATAAGAAGTGGCAATAATCAATAATAGAGGAGGGAATTTTTTTGAATTTAGATTCATTTCAAAATAAAGCCATATGTGCTAAAGAGAGAAATATTTTAGTTGTTGCAGCTCCAGGTTCTGGAAAGACAACGGTTATTATAAACAGAATAAATTATTTAGTTAAAGAGCTTAATATACATAATAAAAATATAATAGTTATAACATTTACTAAAGCTGCTGCATTAAATATGAAAGAGAGATATAAGAATAGATTTAGTAGAATTAGTTCACCTTTTTTTGGAACTTTTCATGGTCTTTTTTATAAAATGCTAATTAGGGAAGGTTATAATATAAATATAATAGAAGGTTATAAGGTAAATAAAATAATAGAAGGTATATTAAAGAAATATTTTGATGATATAAATGAAGATAAAATAAAAGAAGTAATAAATAATATATCATTATTTAAAACATCTAGAGTAAGTTTAAGTGATTTTAAACCATCATTAACAAAAGAAATATTTGAAGATTGTTTTAATGCTTATAGTGAATATAAAGAAAAAAATAATTTATGGGATTTTGATGATTTAGCTATCAAAGTTATAGAAATTCTTGAAAATGATAATAGACTTAAAGATGGATATAAAAATTTATTTAAATATATATTAGTAGATGAATTTCAAGATTGTGATGATCTTCAAATACAATTTTTAAAAATGATGAATGAAGATATAAATAATTATTTATTTGCAGTTGGAGATGAAGATCAATGTATATATTCCTTTAGAGGTTCAAAACCAGAATATATGGTCATATATGATAAAATTTTTAAAGATGCAAAAAAATATTATTTATCTAAAAATTATAGAAGTTCTAAAAATATAATAGATGGAGCTAAATGTGTTATAGAAAAAAATATTCAAAGAAATAAAAAAGATATTATAGCAAATAAAGATACTGACGGTATTATAAAAATAAATAAACCTTATGATGAACAAATACAAGGTGAAGGTATAGTTGATGAGATAAAATCTTTAGTAAAAAATAAAGGCTATAATTATAAAGATAACATTATATTATATAGGACGAATATGGAATCAATGACCTTTATTGATATATTTACTAGAAAGAAAATTCCTTTTACGTTATTAGATAAAGAATATAATTTTTTTGAACATTTTATATGCAAGGATATTTTGAATTATTTAAATTTATCAATAGATCCAAATAATAGAGAGTTATTTTTAAAAATAATAAATAAACCATTTAGATATGTTAGTAAAAGTAGTTTAGATTATGTTAGAAATTTTAGAGAATATAAAAATCCATTTGATATTTTAATAGGGAAGAAGGATACACCACCATTTCAAGCTAAAAAATTAGATGATTTAAAAAAAGACATAAATTATTTATCAAAGTTATCATTAAATAGTGCAATTCAATTTATAATAAGTGATTTAGGATATTTAGATTATTTAAAAGAGTATTGTGATAAATTTAATCAAAACATAGATGACCTAGAAGAAATAATAGAGGAATTTAAAATTTCAGCTAATGGTTTTAATACAATATTTGAATTTTTTACTCATATAGATAATGTTAAAGAAGAAATAGAAAAATCAAAAGAAAGAACTGATGAAGATAGAGTAATATTAAGTACTATACATAGAGTTAAAGGTATGGAGTTTAAAAATGTATTTCTTGTAAATTGTAATGAAGATACAATACCTCATATATCAGCGGGAGAAGAAAATATAGAAGAAGAAAGAAGACTTTTTTATGTAGGAATAACAAGGGCTATAGATAATCTTTATATATATGCTCCAAAGACAAAGGGAGGAAAATTTAAGGAAGTTTCAAGATTTATAGGTGAAACTGAATTTAAAAATGATGATGAAGTTCCAAGAGAGTTTAAAAAAGGCGTAAATATATTTCACAATGGAAGAAAAGAGCATGGTGTTATAGATAGTATAGATGGAGATAAAGTGAAAATATTATTTCAAGATGGTGCATCTAGAACTTTTTCTATAAAAGTATTATTAGAGAGAAATTTAATTACTATAATAGGATGATGTTTATAAATTATAAAATATAACTAAAAAAGATGATATAATTAACTCTAGAAGTCAGAATTTATATTTACCTTTAAGATTAGGAGGGAATAAGATGATTAATATTTTGGATATGATTAATAGTAATAATATTATTAATTTTAAAGAGGAAGCAAATAAAATAAAAGAGCAATTAATAAACATAAGAAGAGATATACATATGCATCCAGAAGTCGGATTTGAAGAAGTTAGGACTTCTAATTTAATAAAAAGCTTTTTAGAAAGTGAAGGTATTGAATATAGAAGTGTTGCAACAACTGGTGTTTGTGGGATTATAAAAGGAACAAAAGAAGGACCTATAAAAACAATAGCATTAAGAGCTGATATGGATGCACTTCCAATACAAGATAAAAAAACTTGTGAATATAGTTCAAAAATTCCAGGAAGAATGCATGCCTGTGGACATGATGCACATACAACGATTCTTTTAGGTGCAGCAAAGATTTTAAATGATAATAAACATTTATTTAGTGGAAATATAAAATTATTATTTGAGCCAGCAGAAGAAACTACTGGTGGAGCTAGTGTTATGATTGAAGAAGGAGTACTTGAAAATCCTAAAGTTTCAAAAGTTATAGGACTTCATGTAGCTGAAGATGTTGAATATGGAAAAATAAAAATAAAAAAAGGTGTAGTAAATGCTGCATCAAATCCATATAAAATAAAAATAACAGGAAGTGGTGGACATGGAGCATCACCAAGTGCAACTATAGATCCAATAGTTATTGGTGCAAATGTTGTATCAACACTTCAAACAATAGTTAGTAGGGAAATTTCAGCAGTTAATCCGGCTGTTGTTACAGTTGGAACTTTTCATGGAGGAACAGCTCAAAATATAATTCCAGAGTCAGTAGAAATATCAGGTATTATAAGAACTATGACTCCAGAAGATAGAGCTTTTGCATGTAAAAGAGTTTGTGAAATATCAGAAGGAATAGCTATGACTGGAAGAGGAAAGGCAGAAGTTGCAATAGAAGAGAGCTATCCATGCCTTATAAATAATGATGAGTGTGTAGATTTAGTGAAAAATGCTGCAATAAGCGTATTAGGAGCTGAAAATGTATTAGAACAAAAGGCTCCAAGTATGGGTGTTGAAAGTTTTGCATACTTTGCTATGGAAAGAGATTCAGCCTTTTATTTCTTAGGAACAGCAAATGTAGAAAAAGGAACAAATAAATCAGCTCATAGTAGTTTGTTTGATATAGACGAAGATGCAATACCATTAGGGGTTGCTATTCAGTGTCAATCAGCCTTTAATTATTTGACAATGGAATAAATAAAGATTAATCTATAAAAATGAGAAAAAGATTTACTAAAGAACTTTAAATAGGAGTGATTATATAGTGAGAATAGAAATAGGTGCTAATGAAGCGGGCCAGAGACTGGATAAATTCTTAAGGAAATTACTTAAGGATGTTCCGTTAAGTGCAATATTTAAAGCCCTTAGAAAAGGTGACATAAGAGTAAACGGTAAGAAACAAAAGGAAAAGTATACATTAGAAATAAATGATGTAGTTGAAGTTAGATATATACAAAGCAAAAAGATGATTGAAAGAGAAGAAAACTTTATAAAGGTTGATCCAAGATCATTAAAAATAGCTTATGAAGATGAAAATATGGTTGTAGTTGAAAAGTGGCCAGGAGTATTAGTTCATCCTGATACTAATAAAAAAATTCCTACACTTACAGATTACGTTTTATCATATTTAAATGAAAAGGGTGATTACCTTCCAGAAAAGGAAGTAACATTTACACCAGCACCATGTAATAGACTTGATAGAAATACTTCAGGTATTGTATTATTTGGTAAGAATTTTGAGGGATTAAGAGAACTTAATGAAATAATTAGAGAAGGTAAAGTTAAAAAATATTATATGGCTTTAGTTAAAGGCAGAATAAAAGATGGCCTTTATAAAGGGTACATATTAAAAAATGAAGAAAGTAACATATCAAAAGTTTATGATAATAAAGTTAGAGATTCAAAAGAAATATCAATGCAAGTTAAGACAATTCAAAGTGATGGATTATTTTCACTTTTAGAAATTGATTTAATAACAGGAAGAAGTCATCAAATAAGAGCGCATCTTTCACATATTGGTAATCCTATAATAGGAGATACTAAATATGGAGATAAGAAGTTAAATTCACATTTCTTAAATAAATATGGATTAAATTATCAGTTCTTATATGCATATAAGTTAAACTTTAAAAATGTAGACGGAAAACTTGCTTATTTAAAAAATAAAATCATAGTAGAAGCTCTTCCACCTATATTTAAGAAAATTAAACATGATGTATTTAAAATTAGATTATAGATAGGGGATTTAAAATGAGGGAAAAGTCATCATCTACTAAAGGATTTATGATACTATCTCTTGCTGGAATAATAGCTAAAGTTTTATCAGCGTTTTATGTACCACTTTTAACTAGAATTATAGGCACAGATGGGGTTGGTATATATTCTAGAAGTTATGAAGTGTTTATGTTTGTTTATGCGCTTACAAGCATGGGATGTCAGCCAGCTGTAGCAAAGATAGTAGCTGAAATAAGAGCTTTAGGAAATGAGAAAGATGCTATAAAGGCACTTAAAGTATCTAGGAAGATTTATGGTATAGTAGGATTAGTTCTGTCTATTTTAGTAATAGTTATAGCAGGACCACTTACTAATTTAATAAAAATTAGCAATGCAAAATTTGCAATTATGTTTTTAGCACCAAGTATAGTGTTAACTGCTATTTTATCTGCTTATAGAGGATATTTCCAAGGAAAAGATGAAATGACAGGAATTGCAATATCACAGGTGTTAGAACAAATATTAAATGTAGTAGTAAGTTTATTATTTGCATTCCTTTTTATACATATAAGCGAACCTATGGGAGCAGCAGGAGGAACAATAGGTACTTCTGTTGGAGCTTTGATTGCAATATTTTATCTTATATATGTTTATGATAAGAAAAAATTTGAAGAGGAAATTCTTACAGAAAATTTACATGAAAAAAGGGTTACAACAAAGACTATTGTAAGAAAATTAATAAGATATGGTCTGCCAATAACTTTAAGTGCAGGTATACAGAACTTTGGTGGTCTAGTTGATATGGCAAATGTTAATTTAAGGCTTTTAAGTGCGGGATTTACAATAAACCAGTCTGATACGTTGTATGGATTATATTATCAATATAAGACGTTGCTTGGAGTGCCTCTTATAATAGTAACAGCACTTACAACTATTATATTGCCAGCTGTATCTAAGGCTTATGCATTAAAAGATAGAAAACAAATAAAAAGAAGTACAAATTTTGCCTTTAGAATAACATTTGCAATAACAATACCAGCAGCATTCGGACTTGCAATTTTAAGTGATGATATATATACAATACTATATGGAAGTTCTCAAGGTGCATATCTTATGAGCCTTGGATCTATAATACTTATACTTATGGCAATTGCGCAAGTAGAAGGAGTTATACTTCAAGGTATTAGTAGATTCTATCCAATGATAATATCATTCTCGATTGGTATTATATTTAAAATTTTAGCAAACTATATATTTGTTGGAATAAGAGAAATAAATATAATGGGAGTATTAATTGGTAATTTCTTATGTTATTTACTTCCGGTTATAATAAATCATAGAATAATAAGAAAAGCAATAAGAGCTAGAATTCCTATGGTTAGAAATTGTGTTAAGCCAGTAATAGCATCAGTTTGTATGGTTATAGTCATATTTTTATTAAAGCAACCTATAGAAATATTAGGTAGCTTTATTGGAACTGCAAAGATTGTTGTATTTATATATACTTTAATATATACAATGATATTAGTTGCAATTGGGGGATTTGTATATGTTTATGTAATGATAGTACTAGGTGGAATAAGAAAGCTAGATATAGAAGCAGTATCTCCTAGAGTATATAAAATTCTTCCAAGATTTATAAGAAAGAAAATAAGGTAAATAAAAAGTGTAGGTAATTAATTACCTACACTTTAATATTCCCCAAATTTAGAATAGTATATAAAAATAATAAATGTAACGGCGACGATCATTAATGTTTCTAGTGAACTTAATGGACTTAGTACGTTTTTTATAAATATGTTTAAAACTAAAAAAGTTAATATTGATAATAGTACAAATATTATTATATTTGTTAATGATAAATTTATATCAACGTCCTTTTTTACTTCATGTAAGTTTAAAATTAGAGAAACAACTGATATTATAAAAAGATTTAAGCTATATCCATAAACATTAATTTGAGGTATTGAAGTAAATATGAATAAACAAATAAGTTCAAGAACTGCTATTATTAAAGAGTTTCTAACTATTATTCCTTGTTTATTTAATCCATTTAAAATTCCAAACATAGTTGATGAAGTGAAAAAAATTGGGGCAGATAAAGCGGCTATAAATATATAAGATCCAAGGTCATTTCTTCCATAAAATAAGTTTCCGAGTTCATAAGGAACTAGAGAACATATAACTGTAGTTGATAATCCTAATAAGAATGCTATTTTCATAACTTTTTTTATTCTTAATGAAGCTTCATAAGTATTTCCACGACTTAATGTTTGAGATAAGTCAGGAATTAGTAGAGTATTAATTGAACCAACAACAATAAGTGGTATTCCTATTAAGGTTACAGCCATACCTGTATATTTTCCTATTAAAGCTAGTGCTTCAGAATAAGAAAAACCAGCAACCATAAGCCTTCGTGGAACTAATAAAGTTGACATTGTAGCAAAAATATTATTTAAAAATCCATTCAGGCATAAAGGTATAGAAATAACTAAAACATTAAAAAGAAGTTGCGCTCTTCCATCAGGTTTAAATCTAGGTTTTGGTAGTTTAGATACACATCTTCTATAATATATAAACAATAAAATTAAACTTTGTAATTCTCCAATTGCTAAAGATACATAAGCTAATGTTACTAAAGTTGATAAATTGTTTGATGCAAAGGAATATACTAATAAAGTTATTGTAATAATTCTCATAGCTTTTTCAAAAATATCAACAATTGCCGGAACGACAATTTTAGATACTCCTAAAAAATATCCTTTTAAAATATTACTTAGAGAAATGAAAACCATTGCTGGACAAGTTACTCTTATGGCATTTATTGTTCTAGCATCATTTATTCCATATTTCCCTATATATGGGGATAATAAAAATACTACAATACCTATTAATAAAGACCAAACGATATTAAATAGAGCAACTGTATTTATTGTTTTTGTTAAATTATTAGTTTGAGATTTTTCATAATAAACTGCTGAAACTTTAGATAGTGCAGCAACCACACCAGCAGTCATAAGACATATAAATAAGTTATACACTGGCATTATTATATTATAAAGACCGATACCTTCTGCACCTAATATTTTTGATAAATATATTGAGAAAGCAAAACCTAAAAGGCCGGTCGTTATATTTGATGTTGTAAGTAAAAAAGAATTTTTAAAAAAATTATCCTTTTCCAAAATTAAACCCCCTTTTATATAAGCTAAAGTGAATAATATTAAATATATGCACCTAACATATTAAATATTTTATTTAAAGGATTTAAATAATAGGAATATTATAGGAATGTTATAAAATATAAATTTAATAAGGGGAAAGGGGGATTAGTTATGGCAAGATTTTTAAAGTTTTTTATAACTTCAATAGTGATAGTAACTATAGCAATCAGTATGTATACTTATTCTAATAATCATACGGTTGATGTTTTGATGGAAGATATAAAAACAGAGTTATTTATTAAAGGTTGTGAAGGTGCCGTGGCTATTAGCGAAGGGGAAAAGGATGAATTATACATAGCTTATAATAGTGAAATAGTAAAAGTAGATAGTCAAAATAAAATAAAAATGGTACTTAAAGATTATAGTTTAAATATTGATGATTTAATTTATAAAGATGGAACAATATATATATTATCAAATGAGAATTTGATTTCTATAGATAAAGAAGGAAATAAAAAGATACTTAAAGATAATCTTTTATATAAAGGTGAAAATATAGATAGAAATTTATTGATAAAGGAAAATAGTTTATTAATATCAATTGGTGCTGCAACTAATTCTGGTATAGCAGAAAAAGATGGCATTAAAGATATATCCCCTATAAACTTGCAGTTAAACAATATAAATTATGGAAAGATAAAAACTGGAGCATTTAAAAATTATGGAGAATTTACAAAGGAAAATGAAGTGATAGTTGGAGAGGAGATAGGTAATGCATCTATAATAGAATTTAATATACAATCTTTAGAAACTACATTATTTGCATCTGGAATTAGAAATATAGAATCTTATGATATAAATAGTAAAGGCGAAGTTTATGGAATAGTGGGCGGAATTGAAAATAAAGGAGAAAGAGCTGTAATTAGAGATTCTGATTATGTATATAATATTAAAAAAGGGTTGTGGTATGGGTGGCCGGATTTTAGTGGTGGAAATCCAATATCTTCTCCTAGGTTTACGGATTCGGATAAAATAAGTGAATTAATAAAAAATCCACCAGAAAAGAGAGGGCAGACTCCATATTATGAACATAATGATATAAATTCATTAAAGCAATTAGTTGTGGATAAAGATGGGGTTATAATTAATAAGGATGAGATAATATTATATGATGAAAAAGAGAATACTATATATTGTTTAACTAAAAATAATGTTTTAAAAAAGATGATTAAGTTAGATAAAGAAAGTAAAGTTCTTGATTTAACAATTTGTAATAATGCACTATTCTTATTAGATAGTGAAAATGGATATATTTATAAAGCTATAAAGGACAGTGGATTCATAGGTGTAAATATTCCAAATGTTATTATTATATTAGTATCAATAATAATATTAATAATCTTAGGAGTAATAGTAATTAAATTAAAAAGATATAATATTTTAAATAAAAAATAGTTAGCAATTTTTTCGCTAACTATTTTTATTTAAAAGACAAAAACATTATATTGTAAAGATATAATGAAATAATATCTATATATGTATTTTATCTTTGATATACATATAAATAAATGATAATATATAGGTAAGTTATGGGTAGAGGGGTTGTTTTTATGAAAAAAACTATAATTTTAAATCTTGAGAATATAAAAATTGAAGGGGATATTTTAGATGTTGCTTGTGAAAATTCTGGTATAGTATGTAGTTTTTCTGAAGAAGCTAAAGAAGAAATGGCCTTAGATAAAGCTTATGATGATATAGAATCTATAAAAGATAAAAAATATGATGCATGCACTTTTTTCTTTAATTTAAATTCTTTATGGACTTTAAATAAAAAAGAAGCATTAATTGATGAAGTATCAGAATGTTTAAAAGATAATGGAGAAATATATATATGGGATATAAATAAAAATGTAGGTGAATTGGTAGATAGTAAGCTTAGAGTTTTATTACCTAATGGAAAAATTGATGAATATAATATAAAAAATAATAATATTTTTTCTTCATCAAATTATGAAGAAACCAAAAGTATACTTGAAAAAACTTTTGTTATAGAAGAAACTAAAGTTTGGGAAGATGTATATTTTATTAAAGGCGTAAAAATTTAATCTTAGAGAGGAAGAATTTCATGAAGATATTACTTACAGCTATAAATTCAAAATTCATTCATAGTAATCTAGCTGTTAGATACTTAAAAGCATTTACTAAAGATATGGATGCTGAATGTAAAATAAGAGAATTCTCTATAAATGATAGGGAAGAGAGGGTATTAGAAGAAATTATAAAAGAGAAGCCGAATGTAGTATGTTTTTCAACTTACATATGGAATGTTGAGATGGTAAATAGACTTTCAGAACTTATAAAACAAGTTGATTCTAATATAGAAATATTATATGGAGGTCCAGAAGTATCATATGATAGTATGGTAATCTTAGAAGAATTTTCAGGAGATTACATAATAGAAGGTGAAGGAGAAAAAACTTTTAGAGAATTTGTTGAATATAAACTAAATATGAGAGATATTGAATCTATAAGAGGTTTATTTTACAAAAGGGACGGGGAAGTTAAATTTAATGGTAGTAGACCACTTATGTCTATGGATGAATTAGTATTTCCATATGAAGAGGATGAAGATTTAAATAATAAGATTGTTTATTATGAGGCATCAAGAGGATGTCCATTTAATTGTAAATATTGTTTATCATCAACTATACATGGAGTAAGGTTTCATAAAATTGATAGAGTTATAGAAGAGTTAAATTACTTTATAGAAAAGAAAGTTAAATTAGTTAAGTTTGTAGATAGAACATTTAACTGTAATCATAAATTTTCAATGGCGATATGGAAGTTTTTAATAGATAGCAATACAGAAACACAATTTCACTTTGAAATATCTGCAGATATATTAAAAGATGAGGAAATTGAATTATTAAGAGAAGCTCCAGAAGGTAGATTCCAATTTGAAGTTGGAGTACAAACAACAAATGATGAAGTATTATCTAATATAAATAGGTTTGTTAACTTTACAGACATTAAGGAAAAAGTTGTAGAACTTCTTTCAATAAGAAATATAAAACAACACCTTGATCTTATTGCTGGACTTCCTGGAGAAGATTATGCTTCATTTAGAAGATCATTTAATGATGTTCATTCAATAAAACCAGAAGAAATTCAATTAGGATTTTTAAAATTACTTAAAGGTTCTTCAATGAGAGAAGAAAGTGATAAGTATGATATGAAATATTCACCATATCCACCTTATGAAATATTAAGTACAAATAAAATAAGTTATTCTGAACTTATGGATTTGAAAAAAGTTGAACATATGGTTGATAAATATTATAATAGTCAGAAATTTAATAATATATTGAATTATTTTTATCCTAAATTTAAAGAGCCTTTTGTATTATTTCATGAACTTTCTAAGTTTTATGATGAAAAAGGATATTTTAATAGAAGTATAGGAAATAACGAATATTATAAATTTTTCTTAGATTTTAATGAAGAAGTATTAAAGGAAGATAATTTTATCTTAAGAGAAATAATAAGATATGATTATTTGCTACATAATAAAAGAAGAGGTATACCAGATTATATTAAAAGCAATATAACAAAGGAAGAAGAGAAAAAAATAAAAGATGAATTAAGAGAAGAGTATTCATTTAGAGATTATAGTGTAGAAAAATTCTATATAGATATAATTAAATTTATTGAAGAGGATAAAATATTAGAGCTTGAAAATTATGCATTGTTAGATAATGACAAAAATTTTGTTATATTGAATAAATAATTAATATATAGTTAATATAAAGTGTAGAAAATGTATACATATTAAACTACAGTTTAAAAAATTAACATGGAATTAATATTTATATGGACAAATATCAATAAATTTATTGAAATTATCCTCAAAAAGTGTATAATTAAAAATATGAATAAAAAGTAATTAATACTATATAAAGTATTAATTCATATATTATTACACATTTAAGTGCAAAGGTGGTGAGATTTTGGCATTAGAAGCAATTAAAGAGATTAAAAGAGTAGAAGCAGAAGCGGAAGCATTAATAAAGTCTGCAAACGCCGAAGCAAAAGATATCGTTCAAAAAGCTACCGTTGAAGCTACTGAAAATTATAATAGAGTTTTAGAAGGTGCTAAGGACAAGTGCAATAGTATAATGAATGATGCTGTTGAAGCAGGCAATAAAGAAGCTGAACCTATATTAAATAAGGGAAAGCAAGAAGCCAAAGATATCTATGACATTAAAGAAGATAAAAAAAATAATGCTGTAAAATTAGTGATTGAGAGGATTGTGAAGATTCATGGCAATAGTTAAGATGAATAAGTTCACTTTGCTTAGCTTTGAATCACAAAAAGATAATCTTTTAAAGAAGCTACAAGGCTTTAGGGAGGTTGAATTTATAAACCTTCAAAATGATGAATACATCCAAGGCAAAGAAGCTTTAGAAGGATTATTAAAAGATGAAGTTGATTCAGAATTTGCAAAATGTGAAGAAGACTTATCAAAAGCTAGATTTGCCCTAGAATTTTTAAGGGCTTATGTACCTCAAAAATCAGGATTAAAAGCAATGCGTGAAGGAAAGAGAACTTTAACATTAACAGATCTTGAAGATACTGTTAATAATAGCAATTGGAATGATATTTATTCAATGCTTAAAGAAAAAGAAGTTCACCTTGCAAATCTAGAAAATGAGAAGACAAAACTTGAAGGCGTCATAGAATCTTTAAAACCATTAGAAGGATTAGATGTATCCTTTGAAGATTTAAAGAGTATGAAGACACCTTACTTCTTAGGAAGTGTTTCTAAGCAATATGAAGAAGAACTAAAATCTAGTTTAAAAGATCATTACTTAGAGATAATATCAAAAACTAACGACGACATTTTCTTCTTATGTTTAGTTTATAAAGATAATGAAGAAGAAGTTGAGGAGATTTTAAGAGGTCTTGGATTTAGTTCATTTAAGACTGAGCAAAATGAAACTCCAATAAGAGTTATCCACCAAAGCATGGATAGAATTGAAAAAATAGAATCTGAAAAGTTTTTTATAAAAGAAGAATTAGCAACTCTTGAAGAAGAAGTAAAAACTTTAGAGTTAGCATTTGAATATTTTTCAAATGTATATTCAAGAAAAACAGCTAAAAATAACTTCTTAAAAACTGAAAAGGTAAGCTTAATACAAGGATGGATTGCTGTTTCTGATAATGATGACTTCAAGAAATTAATTCAAGATACGCTTGGAGAAGATTATTATCTTGCATTTGAGGATGTAAAGGAAGAAGAAATGGGTGAAGTCCCAATAAGATTACAAAATAATGATTTAAATAAATCATTTGAAAATATAACAGAAATGTATAGTTTACCAAGATATGATGAAATAGATCCAACACCACTTTTAGCACCATTCTTCTTATTATTCTTTGGAATGATGGTTGCAGACGTTGGATATGGAGTATTACTACTTATAGGATCAATTGTAGCACTTAAAGTATTAAAATTAGATGATGGGCAAAGACAATTTGCTAAGTTCTTCTTCTATTTAAGTTTTCCAACAATAATCTTTGGACTTATATATGGAGCAGTATTTGGTGATTTAATAAAGTTACCTGCACTTATAGATACTAACAAAGATGTTACTACAATACTTATTATGTCAGTAGTTTTTGGTGTAGTTCAAATATTCTTTGGACTTGGAATAAAAGCTTACGTATTAATAAGAAATGGAAAACCATTTGATGCTTTTTGTGATGTAGGATCATGGGTTATAACATTAGTATCAATAGGAGCATTTGGATTTGGTGCATATGCAGGAAATCCAGTTGTAAAAACTGTTGGTATGTGGTGTATGATAATCGGTATGATACTTATTGTATTAACACAAGGAAGACACATGGAATCAGTTGGAGGTAAGCTAGGAGAAGGTTTATATGCTTTATATGGAATAACAGGATATATAGGAGACTTAGTTTCATATACAAGATTAATGGCCTTAGGATTAGCTGGAGGATCTATAGCTGGAGCAATTAACCTTATTATAAGTATGTTCCCAGGAGTAGCATTCTTTATATTTGGACCATTAGTATTTATCTTAGGTCAAATATTCAACTTTGGATTATCATTATTAGGAGCTTACGTTCACACATGTAGATTAGAGTATGTTGAATACTTCTCAAAATTCTATGAAGGTGGCGGAAAGCCATTTAAACCATTTAAGACACTAGATAAATATATAAAAATAAAAAAAGAGATTTAATGTTATTAAACAGGAGGAATTTAAAATGAATACTTGGATAGAATTTTTTACACAAAACGGAGGATTTGTATTTGCAGCAATAGGTGTTGCATTAGCAGTAGGATTATCAGGAATAGGTTCAGCTAAAGGGGTTGGACTAGTTGGGGAATCAGCAGCTTCATTAATGACAGAACAACCAGAGAAGTTTGGTAAAGCGTTAGTACTTCAATTATTACCAGGTACACAAGGTTTATACGGATTCGTTATCGGATTATTAGTATTCTTAAAGATTACACCAGATATGTCATTCCAAAGCGGATTATACTTATTATTTGCATGTTTACCAATTGCTATAGCAGGATTATTCTCAGGTATTGCTCAAGGTAAAACAGCAGCAGCTGGTATTCAAATATTAGCTAAAAAGCCAGAACAAACAACTAAAGGTATCATATTTGCAGCTATGGTTGAAACATATGCATTATTAGGATTCGTTGTATCAATCTTATTAGTATTCAAGTTTTAATATTGAGGAAGTGAAGTTATGTCAGACGTAAAAAATCTTACTTCTAAAATCTTAAAGGATGCGGAAGAGAGAAAGGAAAGTATTCTTAATGCTGCAAATGAAGAAAGAGCAAAAATAATTGCTAAAAAAGAAAGTGCAGCTAAAGTAGAAGAGGCTTCTATGCTAGAAAAGGCAAAAATTGAAGCAAAAACAAGACAAGAAAGAATAGTTTCAGGTGCAGAGCTTAAAGCAAGAAATGAAAAGCTAAAAGCTAAACAAGAAGTTATAGATTCAGTTTTTGAAAAAAGTATAGATGAATTATGTAAAATGTCAGATGAAGATTTAAAAAGCTTCATAAAAAATATGATAGTTAACTCAGATATTGCTGGGGATGAGAATATTATATTAAATGAAAAAGGTAAATCAGTTCTAGATAATTCACTACTTGGAGAAATAAATAGTGAATTAAAAGGAAAAGGTAAAAAGGGAGAACTTAAAATCAGTGATGAATTAAGAACTTTCAGAGGTGGATTTATCTTAGAAAAGGATGGCATAGAAATAAATAATACTTTCGAAGATTTAGTAAACTCATCAAGAGATGATTTAGAATTCGAAGTAGCTCAAGTTTTATTTTAATTAAGGAGGAAAAAGAATGAATTCAATGGAATTTACTCAAGTTATACCAAGACTTAGAGTATTAGAAACAAGACTCCTTGATAAAGCGAAAATCGATAGAATGATTGATGGAGATTCTGCAAATGAAGCACTTAAAGTGCTTCAAGAATCTGAGTATGCCAATGTTATGACAGGTGTTAAAAGAGCGGAAGATTATGAAATAATACTATCAAAAGAACTTAAGAGAGTTTATGAGCTTATGTATGATGCATCACCATCAAAAGCTTTAATAGATTTAATGAGTATAAAGTATGATTATCATAATATAAAAGTTCTTTTAAAAGGAATGTTCCTTCAAAAAGATTTTAGTGAAATGTTAATATCAGTTGGTAAAATTGATATTCACACATTAAAACAAAGTGTAAATAATAACAGTTTAGGAGAACTTCCAAAAGTTATGAGAGAAGCTATAGAAAAAGCTAAAGAAACTTTTGAAGCAAATAAAGATCCACAAGAAATTGATATTATTTTAGATAATGCTATGTTTGCTGAAATGAAGGATATTGCTAAAGAATTAAATGATATGTTTGTTGATAAATATGTTAAAGCTTTAATAGATTTAACTAACATAAAAACTTTATTAAGAGTTAAGAAGCAAAACAAAAATAGAGATTTCTTACAAGAAGTTATAATTACTGGTGGAGCTATTGATAAAGATACAATAGTAGGATTTTTAAATGATGCACCAGAGAACATATCAAATAAGTTATCTTTCACTGATTATAGTGAACTTATAAGATTTGGAATTGAAGATTATACGAAGACTGGTTCAGCAAGTCTTTTAGAAAAATTAATTGATAACTACATTATGAATATGATGAAAGAAGCTAAATTCATACCTTTTGGTGTGGAACCAGTATTAGCTTATATATATGCAAAAGAAACAGAAATAAAAGTAGTTAGAATTATAATGGTTGGTAAACTCAATAATATCTCAGGGGAAGTAATTAGAGAAAGGCTGCGTGATATTTATGTATAAAAAGATCGGTGTAGTTGGAGACAAAGATTCAGTTTTAGCATTTAAAGCTTTAGGTATCGATGTATTTCCAGTTGTTGAATCTGATGAAGCAAGAAAAACTATAGATAGATTAGCTATGCAAGATTACGCAGTTATCTTTGTAACAGAGCAAGTTGCAAAAGAAATAGAAGAAACTATTGAAAGATACAATAGGGCAACACTTCCAGCTGTAATATTAATTCCAAGCAATCAAGGATCATTAAATATAGGAATGCAAAGAATTAGCGATAATGTAGAAAAAGCTGTTGGCGTTAATATCTTATAGGAAGGTAGGTTTTGTAAGGTGAAGACCGGAAAAATAATCAAAGTTTCAGGACCTTTAGTAGTTGCTGAAGGTATGGATGAAGCTAATATATTTGACGTATGTAAAGTTGGAGAAAAAGGTCTTATCGGCGAAATCATAGAAATGAGAGGCGATAAGGCATCTATACAGGTATATGAAGAAACTTCAGGAATAGGACCTGGAGACCCAGTTGTTACAACTGGAGAGCCACTAAGTGTTGAACTTGGACCAGGACTTATTGAAGCTATGTTTGATGGAATTCAAAGACCTCTTGATGCTTTCATGAAGGCAGCGGGTTCAGATTTCCTAACAAAAGGGGTTTCAGTTAAATCATTAGATAGAGAAAAAACTTGGGAATTTAATCCTATAGTTAAAGTTGGAGATGAAGTATCAGCTGGAGATGTTATAGGAACAGTTCAAGAAACAGCAGTAGTACTTCATAAGATAATGGTTCCTTTTGGAGTAGAAGGTAAAGTAAAAGATATAAAATCAGGAAACTTTACTGTTGAAGATATAGTTTGCGTTGTTGAAACTAAAGATGGAGACAAAGAAGTTAAAATGATGCAAAAATGGCCAGTAAGAAAGGGAAGACCTTATGCAAATAAGTTAAACCCAGTTGCGCCACTTACTACAGGACAAAGAGTTATAGATACATTCTTCCCAGTTGTTAAAGGTGGAGCTGCAGCAGTTCCAGGTCCATTCGGAGCTGGTAAAACAGTTGTTCAACACCAAGTTGCTAAATGGGGAGATGCTGAAATAGTTGTTTACGTTGGATGTGGAGAACGTGGAAATGAAATGACAGACGTTCTTAATGAGTTCCCAGAACTTAAAGATCCAAAAACAGGTCAAAGCTTAATGAAGAGAACAGTTCTTATAGCTAATACATCAAATATGCCAGTTGCTGCTAGAGAAGCATCAATATATACTGGTATTACAATAGCTGAATATTTCAGAGATATGGGATACTCAGTAGCTATCATGGCTGACTCAACATCAAGATGGGCAGAAGCATTAAGAGAAATGTCAGGAAGACTTGAAGAAATGCCAGGTGATGAAGGTTACCCAGCATATCTTGGATCAAGACTTGCAGATTACTATGAAAGAGCTGGTAAGGTTGTATGTCTTGGAAAAGATGGAAGAGAAGGAGCGGTTACAGCAATCGGTGCAGTATCACCTCCAGGAGGAGATATTTCAGAGCCAGTTACTCAATCAACTCTAAGAATTGTTAAAGTTTTCTGGGGATTAGATGCTCAACTTGCTTATCAAAGACACTTCCCATCAATTAACTGGTTAAATTCATATTCATTATATGCAGATAGAATTGGTGAATGGATGGATGAAGAGGTTGCATCAGATTGGTCAGAACTTAGAGTAGAAGCTATGGCTTTACTTCAAGAAGAAGCAAACCTTCAAGAAATCGTAAGACTTGTTGGTATAGATGCACTTTCAGAAGGAGATAGATTAAAACTTGAAATTGCTAAGTCAATAAGAGAAGATTATCTTCAACAAAATGCTTTCCATGAAGTTGATACATATACTTCATTAAATAAGCAACACAAAATGTTAAAACTTATACTTCAATTCAAACATGAAGCAGATAGAGCTTTAGAAAATGGAGTATACTTAGATAAAATATTAGGTATGAGTGAAATCAGAGATAGAATAGCTAGAGCTAAGTACATCTCAGAAGAAGATATAGCAAAGATTGATCAAATCGGAGTAGATTTAACATCTGAAATGAACAAACTTATCAGCGAAGGAGGGGTTCTAAATGCCTAAAGAATATAGAACAGTTACTGAAGTAGTAGGACCTTTAATGGCTGTTGAAGGTGTTGAAGGAGTTAAATACGACGAATTAGTTGAAATAGAATTACAAAATGGAGAAAAGAGAAGAGGTAAAGTACTAGAAGTTAATGGTTCAAAAGCTATGGTGCAAATCTTCGAAGGTTCTTCAGGAATTAACTTAAAAGGAACTAAAGCAAAATTCTTAGGAAGACCACTTGAACTTGGTGTTTCAGAAGATATGCTTGGAAGAGTCTTTGATGGTATGGGAAGACCAATAGATAATGGTCCAAAGATAATACCAGAAAAAAGACTTGATATAAATGGAGAAGCTATAAATCCAGTTGCTAGAGATTATCCATCAGAATTTATTCAAACAGGAATATCAGCAATAGATGGACTTAACACTCTTGTTAGAGGACAAAAGCTTCCAGTTTTCTCAGGATCAGGACTTCCACATGCAGAACTTGCAGCACAAATTGCAAGACAAGCGAAAGTTTTAAATTCTGATTCAAAATTTGCTGTTGTATTCGCAGCTATAGGTATAACATTCGAAGAAGCTCAATTCTTCGTTGATGAATTTAAGAAAACAGGAGCTATAGATAGATCAGTTCTATTTATGAACTTAGCTTCTGACCCAGCTATCGAAAGAATAGCTACTCCAAGAATGGCTCTTACTACTGCTGAATATTTAGCATATGAAAAAGGAATGCACGTTCTTGTAATAATGACAGATATAACAAACTATGCAGAAGCTCTAAGAGAAGTTTCAGCTGCTAGAAAAGAAGTTCCAGGAAGAAGAGGATATCCAGGATACTTATATACTGACCTTTCTACATTATATGAAAGAGCAGGAAGACTTAGAGGAAAAGAAGGTTCAATTACTCAAATTCCAATACTTACAATGCCTGAAGATGATAAAACACATCCAATTCCAGACTTAACTGGATATATAACAGAAGGACAAATAATACTTTCAAGAGAACTTTATAAAAAAGGTATTATGCCTCCAATAGATGTATTGCCATCACTTTCAAGACTTAAAGATAAAGGTATCGGTAAAGGAAAAACTAGAGAAGATCACGCAGATACAATGAACCAATTATTCTCAGCATATGCTCAAGGTAAGCAAGCAAAAGAATTATCAGCAATCTTAGGAGAATCAGCTCTTTCAGATACTGATAAAGCATTTGCTAAATTTGCAGAAGCTTTTGAAAATGAATATGTTTCACAAGGCTTCACTACAAATAGAACTATAACTGAAACTCTAGATTTAGGATGGAAGCTACTAGCATTACTTCCTAGAACTGAGCTTAAGAGAATTAGAGATGAATACCTTGAAAAATATATGCCAAGAGAGGAAGAATAGGCTATGGCTAGATTAAATGTGAATCCTACTAGAATGGAACTCACAAAGCTGAAGAAGAGATTAACTACAGCTACTAGAGGTCATAAGCTTTTAAAAGATAAGCAAGATGAGTTAATGAGACAATTCATTAATCTTGTTAAATATAACAATACTTTAAGAAAAGAAGTTGAAGGTGAACTTGAAGGTTCATTAAAGGATTTTGTTATGGCTAGAGCTGTAATGAGTTCAGAATTCTTAGAGGAAGCAATTGCTTATCCAAAAGAAAGCATCTCAGTAGACGTTGGAAACAAAAACATAATGAGTGTTAATGTTCCAGTTATGAACTTTAAAAGACAGCTTGAAGGAGATGAAGGTAGTATCTTCCCATATGGATTTGCGAACACATCATCAGAACTTGATGATGCTATAACAAAGCTTTATGGAATATTACCAAAGCTTTTAGAATTAGCAGAAGTAGAAAAGTCATGTCAACTTATGGCGGATGAAATAGAGAAAACAAGAAGAAGAGTTAATGCTCTTGAATATATGACAATTCCTCAGCTTCAAGAAACTATCAAGTATATAAGAATGAAACTTGATGAAAATGAAAGAAGTGCTTTAACAAGACTTATGAAAGTTAAGAGCATGATAGAGCAAAGAGGATAAGTTAAATTTATTACACCTTAGAATATTCTAAGGTGTAATTATTTATTAAAGTTAGGATTTTACAATTTAATATAACTATATTATGAAATTATTGGGTGATATTCCTTGAAAACCTTACAACAAAATTAATTTTGAATCAATACAATTGATAATATAGTATATTAATAGTATAATTCTTATTAGGTTATAAATTCATATATAAGAGTTTATAGTCTAACGAGATTTAGGAGAATGAAAAAAATGAATTATTTTATAGAATTTATAGTTTCATTTCTAATAGTAGCTATACTTATGCCATTAATAATGAAGCTATCACATAAAATAGGTTTTACAGATAAGCCAACAAAAAGAAAGAAACATAAAAAGGTAACACCTCTTTGTGGTGGACTTACTATGTTTATAGGATTTTTTGTAGTTTATTATTTTATAGCTAATAGATTTGAAAGTACTCATGGAATATGGGTATTTTTAGCGTCATTTCTTATATTAGTTATAGGGCTAGTAGATGATTATTATAAATCAGTAGGAAAAGAATTTCCAATATTACCTAGACTTATAATACAAATACTGGCGGCAATAATAGTCTTTAATGCAGGTATAGCATTTAAAGGTTTTACAAATCCATTTACAGGTGTATATGTTGAATTGAATACTTTTTTACAATTTGTTTTAAGTATAACTTGGATATTCGGTGTTACAACAGTTATAAACTGGTCAGATGGTATGGATGGACTTGCAGGAGGAATATCATTAGTTTCTTCAGCTACATTTTTTGTTGCAGCAATAATATTATCACAAGAATATTCAGCAAGTATATCAATAACATTAGCTGGGGCAATAGCAGGATTTTTAATTTATAATAGATATCCGGCAAAGGTATTTATGGGAGACTCTGGAGCAAATTTTTTAGGATTTATATTAAGTATTATAGCCTTAGATGGGGCGTTTAAACAAGCTACAGTATTAAGTCTTTTATTACCTATATTAGCGTTAGCAGTGCCTATATTTGATAATTTATTTGTAATATTTAAAAGGTTTAATGAAGGTAAGCCAGTATATCAAGCTGATAGAAGTCAAATGCATTTTAGATTAGAAGAAAAAGGCTTAACAAAACCACAAATAGTGCATTTTATTGTAGGAATAAGCATAGTTTGTTCATTCTTATCAATAATATTATTATTTTATAATCATCCATAGAAGTTATAAGCATTACTTTAAAGTAGTGCTTTTATTTTTATATTATAAAATATATAATATAAATTAAAAATATAATTTAGGGGCTGATTATAATGTATAAAGGAAAGAAAGTATTACTTAGAGCATATAAAGAGGAAGATATCGAAAAGGTTTTAGAATTTGTAAATGATTCAGAAGTAAAAAGCTTTTTGGATTTAAACATACCATTTCCTATAAATAAATGGAATGAGGAAAGATGGATAAAGAAGATTAGAGAGCAAAATGATTTAACTTATGATTTTGCAATAGAAGAAATAGATAGTGGCAAATGTATAGGTGGTTGTAGTATAAATTCAGTTAATATAAAAAATAGAAATTGTACTATTGGAATAATGATAGGAGACAAAGATTATTGGGGCAAAGGATATGGATATGATGCACTTTCTATATTAATTAAATTTATATTTGAAGAATGTAATATTGAAAAAATAAAGCTTGGAGTTTTTTCATTTAATGAAAGAGCAAGAAATTGTTATAAAAAGTTAGGCTTTAAAGAAGAAGGAATACTTAAAAAAGAGATATATAGATATGGTAAGTATTATGATGAAATAGTTATGGCAATATTTAAAGAAGATTATTTAAATGAAAATAAATAGTTTGAAAAGGAGATTATATATTGAATGTAATTAATAATTTTGAAAATAATATAGTGATATTAGATGGGGCTATGGGAACTATGCTTCAAGATGTTGGGCTTAAAATTTGTAAAAATCCAGAAGATTATAATATTACTAATAAAGATAAAATAGAAAAAATTCATAAACTGTATGTTGATGCAGGTTCAAATATAATACTTACAAATACTTTTGGAGCAAATGATGTAAGATTAGAAACAAGTTCTTTTAATGTTTATGAAATTGTTAAAAGTGCTGTTGAAGTAGCAAAAAAAGCTACTTATGGAACTGATTGTTTGGTAGCACTTGATATAGGCCCTTTAGGTAAATTTATAAAGCCAAAGGGAGATATAGAATATAAAGATGCTGTAGAGATATTTAAAAAGCAAATCAAAGTAGGAGTAGATCAAGGTGTAGATTTAATAATGATTGAAACTATGATGGATTTAGAAGAAATGAAAGCAGCTATAATTGCAGCAAAGGAAATTACGAATAAGCCTATATTTGCAACTATGACTTTTAATAATGATTTAAAAACAATTTTTGGATATACGATTAATGATATGGTTAATGAATTAGAAAAATTAGGTGTTAATGCCTTAGGGTTTAATTGTTCAACAGGACCTAAAGATATGGTAGAGCTTGTAAAAAGAGCAAGAAGTATTACTAAATTACCAATAGTAGCTATGCCAAATATAGGAAAACCAAAAGTTGTAGAAGATAAATTAGTATATGATATAACAAAAGAAGAGTTCTTAAAATATATAAAAGATATAGTTAAAAGTGGTGCAAATATAGTTGGTGGTTGTTGTGGAACAACTCCTGAATTTATAAGTGAATTATATAAAAACCTTAATAAAAAATAAAGATATCCTTAAGGATATCTTTGTTTTTTTAAACAAAAGTGAAATATATAAATTTAATCTTTACATTATTTATCTTATATGTTTAAGTTAAATTACTTAGTATTTAATTTTAGGAGATTTTACGTTGAAAAATAATTTGTCAAAAATAAAGTTTTGTATTTTTATAATTATACTTATATGTGGATTAACAGTACTTGCTATTAATGCTGAATATTTAAAAACATTAAATATTCAGAAGGTTTGTCAATCTATTAAAGAAAATAAAGGATTAGCTAGTTTAGCCTATATTGGTGTTTATATAATAAAACCATTTTTTGTGTTTATACCAACTAACATATTAGCAGTGTTTAGTGGTATATTATTTGGACCGGTATATGGATTTATTTTTACTATGATTGGATTTTTTATATCAGGAACAATTGCTTTCTTTGTATCTAGATATTTAGGAAGAGATTTTGTAAATGGAATAATAGGTAATAAACTTTTAAAGCTAGATGACAATATGGAGAAAAATGGTTTTAGAATTTTATTTTTATTAAGATTACCACCAATTCTTCCATATGATCCATTAAGTTATGCTTGTGGACTTACAAAGATAAGATATAAGGATTTTATTATTGCATCTTTAATTGGTGTTTTACCTGAAACTATGTGTTATTCAATTATAGGAGAAAATTTCTTAAATCCGTGGTCAATTGAATTTATATTACCTATTATTATACTTATAGCTGGTGTTTTATTATCTAAAAAGATAATAGGATCAAAAAATAAAGTAAAAGGATGCTAATTATATTATGTAAATAAAGATATAATATAAGAGGAAAGAGGCGTAAATATGATTAAAAGTTTTTGTGATTTAAATTCAAAAGAAAAAGATAAATTACTTATATTTATGAATAAAAAAGAATATGTATCTCTTTCAGATATGGAAAATATGTTTAATACTAAAGCATACAATTATGGAGAAGGAATAGCTATAGTATTTGATGATAACCAAGTATTGGGGGTTGGAAGAGCTATACTTAAAGAGATACCTATAACAGGAATAGCATATATATATTCATTAGACATTTTGGAAAGCTATAGTGATAAGAAATATATTATAGAAAGTTTAATTAAGAAATTATATTTAATATGTGATAAAAATAATGCTGATGAAATTTTATTAGGATTTAGAAAAGAAGAAACTATGGAGATAATTAAAAAGTTAGGTTTAAAAGTTTCTTATTCAGCAAAAATAATGGAAATAGATGATAAAACTTTAAAAGAAGATACTTTAAAGTTAGAAGAATTAGATGATGAAAATAAATTTGAATATATGGATTTATATAATAGATCATTTAGTCAAATGCCCCATGGAGCATCTCTTGATGAAAATGAGCTAAATGAGTATTTAAATGAATCTTATACTGGAAATCATTACTTTATAGTTTTAAATGGTGATGAAAAAATTGGAGTAATGAATGTATATGTAGAAGCAAATAATGCAACTTTTGATATTGGGTTATCAAAAGAATTTAGAGGAAAAGGCTATGGTAAAAGATTACTAGAAACAGCAATACAATTTTTAGTTGAACAAAAAATAGAAAATATATATTTGATAGTTATAGAGGTAAATAAAATAGCATACAATATGTATAAAAAAAGAGGTTTTAAGGAAAAAGAAGTTTTAAGTTATTGGGTTAAACTTAAAGACAAAGAAAAAAACATTAGTTTAAATATAAATTTGTAGGGTTACTTTAAGTAGCCCTATAATTTTATAATTATTTTTTGTACTTAAGAAAATCTTTTCTTGCAAAATTGAAAGGAAAAAGTAATAAACTTAAATATTAAAAATGAAAGTATAATTCTATAATTAAAGTATAAGAAATATTTTTCTAAGAAAGGTTTATGATAATATGAACTTAGTTTTAAGATTTGGAAATATACTAAAGATTATTCTTGTTTTAATATTGTTAGTTGCAATTGGAGCAAGTTATTTAGAATATAGAAATTTATCTGATAGTAAAATAATAGAGAAAAAAGTACAAGAAATTAAAAAGAAACCTAATTATGTAAAAATAGAGGATATAGATGAAAAGTATTTAAACTCAGTAATAGCCATAGAGGATCATAGGTTTTATGAGCACGGTGCAATAGATCCTATAGCAATAATAAGAGCAACAGCTAATAATATTATGGCTGGAAAAATTGTAGAAGGTGGAAGTACAATAACACAGCAGTTAGCTAAAAACATTTATTTATCAAATGAAAGAAGTTTTAAAAGAAAAATAAAAGAACTATTTATTGCTATACAGTTAGAAAGAAAATATACTAAATCACAAATACTTGAGATGTATGTAAATGTAATATGCTTTGGAGATGGGTATTTTGGAATTAGCAATGCTTCAAAAGGATATTTTTTAAAGAAACCATGTAATTTAACTTTTGATGAAGCAACTATTCTTGCAGGTATTCCTCAAGCACCAAGTATTTATGCACTAAGTAATAATAATGGACTAGCTAAGAAGAGACAAAAACAAGTTATAAATGCATTAAGTAAGTATGGAAAAGTATATAAAAATAATAATAAAGATAAATGTAAAGATAGTAGTTTATTATATAATTTAAATATTTATCCCAAAAATTGTTAGAAGTTATATAAAATATTGAATAAATACAATAAAAATAATAATAAAAATGAAAAAATATACCTAGTAAATTTATACAAGTAAAATTATGTAATAACCGCTTTAGGCTAGTAATACTGTAAAAATTATAATTGCTATACATTCCAGTTTAGGATAATATTTATTTTAAAGTTGTAAATATGTATGATTGCTATTAATCTACCATAAGAAAAGATGAATATTTATGGTATAAATGTATTGACAGATGAAACAACATAATGAAAAGAAAAAAAGGAGTTGTAAAAATGAAATACAGATTAATAGCAATGCTTATACTATCTTCATCATTAGTTGGGTGTTCAGGAGTAGGTTTAAATTCTTCAGCTGAAAAGAGTAGTAACAAAGAAGTTGTACAGGCTGAAGATGGAAATAAGGTTGATAATACTAAAAGTGATGAGAGTCAGAAAAATAAAAATATTAAAAAGGAACAGAAAGATTTAAATAAATTAAATACTACATCTACATCTAATGCGAAAAAAGAGACAAGCGATAATAGCAAGTCTACAATTAAAAAAGAAGATAGTAATAAGAATGAAAGCAGTAGAAAATCAGAAGGTACTGTTAAGGTAAACAATAACACTCAAAAAAAGACAATTAATAATAATTCAAATGAAAGTAAAAATACAAATTTAAATGAGAAACATCAATCTGTAACACAAGCTTCAGATAGTAGTAACTTTATGTCACAGGTTGAATCAGAGATATTTAGATTAGTTAATGTTGAAAGAAAAAAAGCAGGGGTTAAAACCTTAAGTTATAGTACAACTATGCAAAAATATGCAAGAATAAAGTCAGAGGATATGGCAACTAGAGGATATTTTGATCATAGAGATCCACAAGGTAATTTAATTACTGAAAAGATGAAAAATGATGGAGTAAAATATAGTAGTTGGGGAGAAAATATAGCTTATATTGGAGGAGAATCAGCATCTAAATTAGCTAGTGAATTTATGAATAATTGGATGAATTCACCTGGACACAGAGCAAATATTTTATCACCTAATTTTACAGGTATAGGTATTGGAGTATATAAATCAGGAAATACTGTGTATGCAACACAAGAATTTTATAGTTAAAAATATTTAAGGTTACTTTTTAAGTAACCTTTTTTAATATTTCATAATTTGCATATAATATTTAAGTAAGCAATTTAAATATATATTATGGAGGAAATTATGAAGAAAAATAGAAAGTTTTTAAAAGATATAAAAAGTGGAAGCACAATGAAATTACCTTTAATGGTTATGAAGATAATATTTAAAGACGAAAATAAAATAGTTTGTATACTTGGTGATAAAACAGAAGAAATGAAAGTTACAATGCAACATAGGGAAGAAAATTTAAAAAATATAAGTGAAGGTACTATATTAGAGATTGATGGTAAGAAAGATGGTAATATTGATATAAAAAATTTTAAAATATTAAATGAGTATAATATTGATGAATTTTTAAAAAGTGTAGATAGACCTATTGATGATATTATGAAAGAAATAGAATATTATACAAATGAATATGTTGTTTCAGAAGAAGGAAAAGCTCTAAATGATTACTTTTTTAAAGATAGTGAATTTTTAGAAATGTTTAAACGAGGAATAGGTGGAGTGTCAATGCATCATAATTATATAGGAGGTCTTGCAGAACATACTTTAAATGTTATGTATTTATCTATTACTTTATCAGAAAGATATAATTGCAGAAATAAAGAAATTGCAGTACTTGGGGCTAAACTTCATGATATAGGAAAAATTTATGAATTATATTATGATGGACCATTTAAGTATACACTTAGAGGTGAAATGGAAGGGCATATAGTAATAGGGGTTCAAATGCTTAATGAAGCAATTAACTCAAATAGAGAGATTTATTCAGAAGATTTTATTAGAAGAATAAAAGGTTGTATAGTACAACATCATGGAAAGTTAGAATATGGTTCACCAAGAGAATTAAAGCTTGAAGAGGCATTTATAATAAACTATGCAGATTCAATAGATGCAACTATGAATAAAATAGCTAGGTTAAAATTAGAAACAGAAGAAAATTCATGGTCAGAATATGATAGAAGGCTTGAAACAAAATTATATTTATAGATTAATTAATAATATATTTAATATAAAAGTTGGAAATACTTCTTAAAAGGAGGTGTTTCTATATGTTTTTTTTCTTAAAAGATAAAATTTATGAACATAATTATTCAAACAAGCATTTTAGAGCATTTGTAATACATAATGGAACTGATATACTATGTATATATTATAATTAAATTTATAAGAAAAAAAGGGGGATGAATATGGATATATACACAATAGGTCACTCAAATTATAGTATGAAAAAGCTTATAGAAATATTAAAAAAGTTTAATATTAATTGTGTAGTTGATACTAGAGCTACTCCATATTCTAAATATAATAAACAGTTTGATAAAGAAAATATAAAAAGAATATTAAAAAATGAAGGCTTTTTTTATATTTATATGGGAAAAGAATTAGCAGCGAGAAGGGTTAGTAAATCTTCATATAATAGTGAAGGATATGCAGATTTTGATAAAGTTATAGAAGAAGAAGACTTTCAAAATGGAATTAATAGACTTAGAGTTGGCTGTGAAAAAGGTTATAGAATAGCAATACTTGGTGCAATGCAAGATCCTATAAGATGCCAAAGAGGTATTTTAGTAGGAAGATATCTAGATAATAATGGATTTAATGTTAATCACATATTAGATAGTTTAGATGTTGCATCACAAAAAGATATAGAAAAGGCTTTATTAGAAAAATATTTTAAAGATAGAAATCAATTAACAATTGATTCACTTCTAGGAACAGCAATGACTGATGAAGAAATGATAAAAGAAGGATATAAATTAGCTAATAAAGATATTGGATATAGAATAGAAAATTTAAAAAAAGCTACCACTAATATAGTGTAGTAGCTTTTTTTTATTATTGTGCATTATTATTTATAGGAACAAAAACTCTCTTTGCAAGTTCATCATCCATCATATATAAAGCTGCTGGATTTCCTTCTGATCTTTTAACTCTTTTTAAAAGAGAGTTAAAGTTATTTTCTTCTTCAACTTGTTCATCAATAAACCAGTTAAGTAAACTCATTGTAGCGTGTTCTCTTTCTTCAGAAGCAATATCAGCTAGTTTATAAATTTTGCTTGTAACTAACTGCTCATGATTATATCCTTTTTGGAAAACATCAATAATACTTTCAAAATCAGCTTTTGGTTTTTCAATAGCTTCTAAATTAACTGTTCCATTCTTTTGGAATATGTAATCATAAAATTTCATTGCATGTGCTAACTCTTCTTGTGCTTGAACTCTAAAAAAGTTTGCAAACCCACTTAAGTCAACTGATTCTGCATATGCAGCCATAGATAAATATACATAAGATGAATAAAACTCAAAATTAACTTGTTCATTAAGACTATTTAATAAATTTTCACTTAACATTTTTTCTCTCCTTTATACCTTAAAATAAAATATTTCTTATTAGTATTTTACCCCTTAAGGAATAAATTATCAATTAGCATAGAATATTTGTAACAAAAATTATAAATTTGGATAAAAAGGAAAAATGTTATATAATTTATTAAACGATTACAAATAAGGGGATTGAGATATGGTTATAAATGATGATGAAATTATAAAGAATATTAAGTATTTAAAGTTATTGTCAACAAAGTATAAAACAGTTGCAGAAGCTTCAACAGAAATTATAAATTTAGCTGCTATATTAAACTTACCAAAAGGAACAGAACATTTTTTAACTGACTTACATGGGGAGTATGAGCCTTTTGTACATGTACTTAAAAATGGCTCAGGAGTCATTAAAAGAAAAATAGATAGTGTATTTGGGAATTCGCTTATGGATAGCGAAAAAAGGAGTTTAGCAACATTAGTATATTATCCAGAACAGAAAATTGATATTGTTCTAAGAGAACAAGAAAATATAGATGATTGGTATAAAATAAATTTATATAGACTTATAGAGCTTTGTAGAAGTGAATCATCAAAATATACTAGATCAAAAGTAAGAAAAGCATTACCAAAAGATTTTAGTTATGTAATTGAAGAGTTATTACATGAACAATTTTATGGGATTAATAAGCAAGAATATTATGATGGAATAATTACAACAATTATAGATATTGGTAGAGCAAAAGAATTTATTATAGCCTTATCAAATCTTATACAAAGATTAGTTATAGATAGGTTACACATATTAGGTGATATATATGATAGAGGTCCTAGAGCAGATATAATAATGGAAAAACTTATGGAACATCATTCTGTTGATATAGAGTGGGGTAATCATGATATGCTTTGGATGGGAGCAGCATCAGGAGAAAAAACTTGTATGGCAAATGTTATTAGAATAGCAACAAGATATGGAAGTTTAGATACTTTAGAAGATAGTTATGGAATAAATATTATGCCACTTGCGACATTTGCCCTTAAATATTATAAAGATGATCCTTGCTTAGAATTTATACCGAAGGTTAATGATATTAGTAGATATGGAAAATTTGAACTTGATTTAACAGCTAAAATGCATAAAGCAATATCAATAATACAATTTAAATTAGAGGAAAAAATAATAAAAAGAAGACCAGAATTTAAATTAGATCATAGATTACTTTTAGATAAAATAGATTATGAAAAAGGAACAATAATTATAAAAGGGAAAGAATATAAGCTTAAGGATTCTTATTTTCCAACTATAGATTATAAAAATCCATTTAAGCTTACAGATGAAGAAGAAAAGTTAGTTGAAAAGTTAAGAGTATCATTTGTAAATAGTGATAAATTGCAACGTCATATAACATTTTTATTTTCTAAAGGAAGTATGTATTTAACTTACAATAAAAATTTATTACTACATGGATGTATACCTTTAAATGATGATGGAACATTTAAAAATTTTACTATAAATGGTAAAAAGTATTATGGAAGAAAACTATTAGAAAAATTTGATTCATTAGCAAGGGAAGGATATTTTAATAAAGTTGGAACTAAAGAAAAATTATATGGGATGGATATTATGTGGTACTTATGGACAGGCCCTGTATCATCTTTATTTGGAAAAGAGGAAATGACTACATTTGAGAGATACTTTATAGAAGATAAAAAAACACATAGAGAGGCTAAAAATCCATATTATGCATATAGAAATGATGAAGAGGTAGTTTCAAAAATATTAAGAGAATTTGACTTAGATGTTGAGGAGTCAAAAATAATTAATGGTCATGTTCCTGTAAAAGAAAAACTTGGCGAAAGCCCAATAAAATGTGGTGGAAGAGTTTTAGTTATTGATGGAGGTTTTGCAAAGGCTTATAGAAAAGATACAGGAATTGCAGGTTATACTTTAATATATAATTCATATGGGCTTCAGTTAGTGTCACATCAACCTTTTGAATCAATAGAGAATGCTATTACAGAAGAAAATGATATTTTATCTACGAGTATAGTTGTTGAAAGAAAAATTGATAGAAAGAGAGTTGGGGACACTGATATAGGAATGGAACTTAAAAATCAAATAAAAGAATTAAAGATGCTTTTAGAAGCATATAGAAAAGGTTTAATAAAAGAAAAAAGATAAATATTTAAAAATAAAATTTAATGTATTTTTAAATAGTATAATATGGTGGATGAAATTAATAAATGAATAAAGGAGAAGGGGTTTGTGAAAGGAACAATAAAAATAATAAAAGAATTTTATATGAAGGAATTAAATAGAAGTAGAACTATCAGAATATATTTACCAGAGGATTATGAATATAGTAATAAAAATTATCCAGTTATGTATATGCATGATGGACAAAATTTATTTAATAAAGAGTTATCTTCTTTTGGTATGATATGGGATGTAAAAACTCTTATGGATAAATTTTATGATGATAAAAAAACTGACGGAATTATTGTTGTAGGAATTGATAATGGAAATGAATTTAGATATGATGAATACTCTCCTTGGAGAGATGAAAAAATTCAAAGTATAATGCCACATGTAAAAGAAACTGGCAACCCAGGAGGAAATGGATTTTTGTATGGGGAGTTTATAGTAAATACTTTAAAGCCTTATATAGATAATAACTTTAGAACTCTTAAAAATAGAGAAAATACATCTATATGTGGAAGTTCTATGGGAGGATTAATATCATTAGTAATAGGACTTAAATATCAAAATATATTTTCTAAAATAGGTGCCTTTTCTTCTGCCTTATTTTTTGCAGAAAATGATATGATGAAATTTTTAAGTAATATAAAAAAAGAATATAATATGAAAATTTATATGGATGTAGGGACAGCGGAAACAAGTAATAATGATGTTAAAGATTTCCCAAAATATTATTTAGAATCAAATAAAAAGGCCTTTTATTTATTGAAAGAATGTGGGTTCTCAGAAAGTAAAGAGGAGATTAAATTTTTAATAGATGAAGGTGCAAGACATAATGAATTAGAGTGGAATAAAAGATTTCCAGTAATGATGGATTTTTTATATTTTAATAATTAGAATAGTTAAAAAGGGTTTAATATTTTGTAAGGGGTTTTAAAATTTGAATACTATAAATAAAAATAATAGATTAAAAAGTATAACTTGGCCAATATTTGTTGAGAGCTTGTTATTTTCATTATTAGGTGGATTAGATACTTTAATGCTTGGAAAATATTCAGATTTAGCAGTTGCATCTGTTGGTATAGCAAATCAATTAATTTGGATGATAAATTTAATGTTTGGAATAATAACAGCGGGAACAGCTATATTACTTGCTCAGCATATTGGAGCTAAAAGTGAAGAGAAAACTATACTTCAAGTATGTGGTATATCAATAGGAGTAAATTTTATTATTGGAGTAGTTATAAGTCTTGTGGTATCTATATTTTCAGTATCTTTATTTAATATGTTAAATGCATCAAGTGAGCTTATAGGAGTTGGAACTTCTTATATGAATATAGTTGGTGGAACAATATTTACACAAGCTATACTTATGACATTTACAGCTATTTTAAGATCTTATGGATTAACTAGAGTTTGTATGAATGTTACTTTAGTTATGAACATAGTAAATGTGGTTTGCAATTATGCACTTATATTTGGAAAATTTGGTATGCCAGAGCTTGGTGCAAGTGGTGCAGCACTTGGAACAGTTATAAGTAGAATTGTTGCTTTAATTATACTTGGTCTTCAAGTATATAAATTAATACTTAATAAATTTAAATTTTCTGTTCTTAAGCCATTTCCATTTGAACATCTAAGAAATATATTAAAAATTGGTATACCATCTGCAGCAGAACAAATATCATATAGTGCATCACAATTAGTTATAACAGCTTTTATAAATATGATTAGTATAGATAGTATGTCAGCTAAAAGTTATTTAACGACTATTGCTTCATTTGCTTTTATATTTTCAGTAGCATTAGGACAAGGTGCTAGTATACTTATAGGTCAAATGATTGGTAAGAGAGAAAATGATAAAGCATATAATCTTTGTATATATTGCTTAAAGAGAGCAGTTGTTGTAGCAATAGCTATAAGTGCTTCAGTTGCATTATTTAGAAATGGGATAATGGGGCTTATAACAAATAATGAAGACATAATAAAAATAGCAAGTAGTGTTTTATTAATTGAAATATTTTTAGAGCCAGGAAGGGCAATAAATATAGTAGGAATAAATGCACTAAGAGCTACAGGGGATGTTAAGTTTCCAGTTTATATAGGAGTATTTTCAATGTGGATATTTGGAGTAGGTACAGCTTATATATTAGGAGTACAGCTAGGCCTTGGGCTTCCAGGTATATGGATTGGATTTGCTTTAGATGAATGGTTTAGAGCAATACTTGTATTAATAAGATGGAAGAAGAGAAGTTGGGAAGGAAGAAGTTTTGCGCTAGCAGAATTTTAAAAATTTTATTTATATATATATTAGTATTTTGATTGAAGAAATATTTATTATTTAATTAGAATAATTATAGTGGGGCTGCACTTTTAGACAGCACCACTTTCTATATTTAGTTATATTAAATTAATAGTCACTAAAATATAAACTTATATTTTAAATAAGTTCTCCATGAGATAATTTCATCTTTTTAAATTTAATTTTAAATTGTTTTTCATACTGTTTAAGATTTTTAAGTTCTTTAGGTGTAACTAAAGATATTGTAATTCCTTTATTAGAACCTCTAGCAGTTCTTCCAGCTCTATGTAAATATTCGTTAGCATTAGTTGGAAAATCTAAATTAATAATATGAGATATATTTGGAATATCTAATCCTCTTGCAGAAATGTCAGAAGAAACTAATATATCAATAGATCCATTTCTAAATTTCTCAAGAGCTTGTTGTCTTTGTTCTTTAGTAATTCTTTTATGCATAGCAAATGCATTTTTATGGTGATAATTAAGTTTATCAGCTATAAGTTCAACATTAAAACCACGATTAATAAATACTAAAGTTTTTGAAGGATTTTCAGCTGCAATAAGTTTTCTTATTACCTCAGGCTTATCTCTTTCTTCAACTTCAATATATATGTGTTCAATATTAGGATTTAAAGAAATTTTTTCTTTGTTTTTAAAGATAATAGGTTCTTTCATTAAATCTTTAAGTATATCCATTGCTTTTGGACTTATAGTGGCAGAGAATACTAAAAGTTGTCTATCTCTCATTGTACTTTTTATTATGTCCTGTACAGTTTTTAAATGAGTATTATCTAGTAAGTTATCACCTTCATCAAGAACTATAGTCTTTATAGTATGAGCTTTAATTTTTTTCTTTTTTATTAAATCTAAAACTCTGCCAGGAGTTCCGATTACTATATTAGGCTTATCTTCCTTTAATTTTTTTATTTGTTTATCCATATTTACATCACCTATAATTGGTGTTGAATTAATATTGATATTAGAATTTTTTGATAGAAGCTTACATTGTCTCTCAATTTGCATAACAAGTTCTCTAGTTGGAGCAAGAACTAGAACTTGAACACCTTGAATGTTAGTATCTATTTTTTGAAATAGTGGTGCTAAAAAAGCAAGAGTCTTACCACTTCCAGTATGTGCTTCACCAATAACATCTTTATTTAATAAAACCTCTGGAATAGTTAAAGATTGTATTTCAGTTGGCGTATCGATTGATTGTTTTTTTAATCCTTCTATTATATCATTACTTAAATTCAATTCTTGAAATGTTTTCATAAATTTATCCTCCTATGTTAAATAGTCATAACTTATAGTATATACATAATATAAAGAAAAGTGTATATAAATTATAAAATAAAAGAAATAAATATTTACTCTTTAGAAAAAAAGTTAATAATAAATTAGTTGTAAATGTTGATATAATAATTAATGAAAATTGTATAATATATTTTTTATTTTATTAACAATAAAGCAAATATAAGATTAATTTTTTTAAAATAAAAGAGGGTGAATAATTTTGAATATATTTAGAACGCAGAATATTGATAAATTTTCTGCTAACATAAAAGATTCCCAAAAACATTTAGGAACTCTTGACTTAACTCTTATGAGTATTGGTTCAGTAATTGGTACTGGAGTAATGGTTCTTACAGGGATAGTTGCTGCAAAAGAAGCAGGACCAGCTGTTACTATTTCATTTGCATTAGGTGCTATTGCTGCAGCACTTATAGTTCTTTGTTATGCAGAACTTAGTGCTAGTATACAAAGTTCTGGAGGTTCATATACATTTACATATGTAACTTTTGGAGAAATAATAGCCTTCGTAGTTGGAATGTGCGTTGTAATAGGATATATATTATCAACTGCAACAGTTGCATCAGGATGGGGAAGTTATTTATTAAGTTTACTTGATGTAGTAAATATACATTTACCTAATGCTTTAATCAACATACCTTCTCAAGGAGGAATAGTTAATTTACCTGCAATATTAGCAATATTATTTATAACATTTGTTATATCAGGAGGAACTGGTTCAAGTAAAATTGTAGACAATATAATGGTAATAATAAAAATAGGAGTTATATTATTGTTTTTAATAGTTGGTTTAAGACATATGTCAGTATCAAACTGGGTTCCTTTTGCACCATATAAAGCATCTGGAGTTATGACTGGAGCAGCTTCAGTATTTTTTGCTTATTGTGGATTTGATGCAACAGCATCAGCTGCACCTTATGTAAAAAATCCTAAAAGAGCATTACCAATTGGACTTTTAACATCATTATTTATATGTGCAATTATTTATATTGGAGTATCATTAGTATTAACTGGTATAACTTCATATACAAATTTAAATGTTCCAGATGCACTTTCATATACATTAAAAGTTGCTGGAAGACCAGAGATTGCATTTATAGTATCACTTGGAACTGTAATTGGAATACTTGCAGTTATATATGCTGGAGGTTTTGCAACATCACAAATATTACTTAAAATAAGTGAAGATGGATTATTACCTAAAGTATTTAGTAAGAAAAATAAAAAAGGTGTTCCAAGCATATCACTATGGTCAATAGGAATTGTATCTTCAATTCTTGCTGGATTTTTTAATTTAAAAGATTTAGCCAATTTTGCAAGTATTGCATTTTTAGTTGTTTATGGAATAGTTTCTCTTTCAATAATAGTATTTAGAAAGAAATATCCTAATATAAAGAGAAGTTTTAAGACGCCTTTAGTTCCATTTGTACCTATATTAGGAGCATTATGTTGTGTAATTTTAATGATTAATTTAACAATGATTACTTGGGTAATATTTGGAATAATTTTAGTTTGTATATTAATTATATACTTTGCATATGGAAAAAATCATTCAGAACTTAGATAAAGGATAAAGTTAATATAAGAGGCTGTATCAATTAAAAGTTATAGTATTTGATACAGTCTCTATTAATTTTTAAAAACTTTACTATAATAATATGTATAAAGATAATTAGGAGGAATTGTTATGGCAATTAAACACGGTGCTAATTTATTTGATTTAGCAAATGAATTAGGAATAAAAAAAGAAGATTTTTTAGATTTTAGTTCAAATATAAATCCTTTTGGAGCATCAGAAAAGGCAAAACAAGCTGTAATAGATAATATAGACATGGTTTCAATATATCCAGATCCAGAATATAAAGAACTTAGAAGTGTAATTTCAAGTTACTGTAAGTGTAATTCTGAAAATATTATATTAGGAAGTGGAGCAACTGAGTTAATATCATCATTTATAAAAGATGTTAATCCTAAAAATGCAATACTTTTATCTCCATCATATTCAGAGTATGAAAGGGAATTAAATAAAACAGGATGTAATATAATAAAATATTTTGCAAAAGAAGAAAACAACTTTAAAGTTGATATAGAAGATTTAAAAAAAGAAATAAAAAATTCAAATGCTGAGTTAATTATTATTTGTAATCCTAATAATCCAACAGGATTTGCATTTACAAAAGAAGAAATAGAAGAGATTTTAAAAAGTACAAATGCATTTGTTATGGTTGATGAAACTTATGTAGAGTTTACAAATACAGAAAAATATTCAGTAGATAGCTTAATTGATGAATATAAAAATTTATTTGTTATAAGAGGAACATCAAAGTTTTTTTCAACCCCAGGAATAAGATTAGGTTATGGACTAATATCAAAAGAGGATGTAAGAAATAACATAATAGATAAGTTAGACTTATGGAATGTAAATATTTTTGCAACAATACTTGGAGAAACAATGTTTAAAGATGAAGAGTATATAGAAAAAACAATATTACATATGACTAATGAGAGAAATTATTTAAATAAAGAACTTAAAAAAATAAAGGATATAAAAGTGTATGAAAGTAGAGGCAATTTTATATTATGTAAAATAGAAAGAGAAGATATAACATCAAGTGATATTTATGAAAAATTAGCCCATAAAGGAATAATAATAAGAAATTGTGAGTCTTTTGAAGGACTTAATAATAAGTTTTTTAGAGTTTGTGTTCTTAAACATGAAGAAAATGAAACATTAATAAATAACTTAAAAGAAATTTTATAAGAATATATTTACAAGTGTAAACACTTAATTTATACTAGTGTATATACACTAGTATAAAGGGGGATATTTATGAACAATAAAATTAAGCAAATGGTATATGCTGCACTTTTAATAGCTCTTGCTATTATAATTCCTGTGCAGTTTAGTTTTTTAAAGATATATATACCACCATTTAGTGCTACACTTTTTGCACATGTACCTATGTTTGTAGCAATTTTAATATCACCAATGGTTGCAGTGGTTACTGGGATAGGATCAACTATTGGATTTTTGATAGCAGGAATGCCAATGCCTGTAGTTTTCAGAGCAGCAACTCATATAGTTGTTGGATATGTTGGAGCAAAATATATTCAAAAACATAAATCCTATTTAAAAATGTCATTATTTACTTCAATAATTCATGGAAGTCTTGAGGCGTTAGTTGTAATACCATTTATAGGATTTGATATTTATCAATTAATAATAGTAACTGGTGTTGGAGCTATTCTTCATCATTTAGCTGATAGCACTTTAGGATATGGGCTTGTTAATGTTATGGCTAAAGGTAGAAATAAAAATATATATACTTTATTTGATAATATAAAAGAAAAAAAACAAGTAGTAATGTAAGAGCCACTTTTTAAGTGGTTCTTTTTTATAGTAAATTATTTTTGATTTTAATTTATTAAGTTAAATAAACATCATAAAGAAGAAAAATTTAAAAACATATAAAAAGTCTATATTTTTGTTAAATTTGGATATTAATAATAAATTTACTTTAAAAATATACATAATTAAGTATATAATGAATGTTGATACTTTTTTAGTAAATAAAATTTAGTATGAGGTAGTTATTGTGAGTAATATTATTTTAGATGAAGAAAGAGATATCTTAATAGAAAAAAGAAAGTTAATAGATGAAGAGCTTACACTAAAAGAAGAATATATAGAAGGCGTAAATAAAAAGTTTACAGAACTTAGTAAAGCACTAAAGGGAAAATATAATGCAGAAAAAGATACAACTGAAAGAGCTTTAAATCTAGCAAAAAAAGATATAGAAAAATATGAGGAAGCTTATAATACACCATACTTCGGTAGAGTTGATTTTAGAGAAAAAAGATCAGCAGATGTAGAACATATATATATAGGAAAACATGGAATAAACAGTTCTGAAACTGGAGATGAGGTAGTAGTTGACTGGAGAGCTCCTGTTGCAGATCTTTATTATAGTGGAACAGGTGGAGAGGCTTATTATAAAGCACCAGCTGGAATAATAGATGGAGAATTATCTCTAAAAAGAAAGTTCTTATTTAATGAAGAGCGCGAGTTAGAGAGAGTCTTTGATGAAAGTATAAACGAAATAATGATAAATGGTGAAGAAGGGCAAGGTCTTGTTGATGAATTTCTTAAAATAAACCTTGAAGAGAGTAGAGGAAAAAAACTTAAGGACGTTGTTGCAACTATTCAAAAGGAGCAAAACGATATAATAAGATGGCCAAGAAATCTTCCAATTATTGTTCAAGGTTCAGCAGGTTCAGGTAAAACAACAATAGCGCTTCATAGACTTGCTTATCTAATATATAGATATAAAGAGAATATGAGCGGGGAAGATATATTAGTGCTTGCTCCAAATAAATTATTTTTAGATTATATATCTGAAATATTACCAAACCTTGGAGCACATGAAGTGAAACAAAGTACATTTGAAGATTTAGTAAAAACAAAAGCTAAAATTAAAAGGAAAATATATAATAAAGATGAAAAAATAAAAAGTATAATGGAAGAACATGATGAACTTAAGAAAAAGTTAATAGCAAATTCCGCAAAACTTAGAGGTTCATTAGCTTTTAAAACAATGCTTGATAGATATGTTACTTTATTAGAAAGTAAAGCATTAGATATAAAGGATATAGAAATTGCAGATCAAGTTATTTTTACTAGAAAAGAAATAATGAAGCTGTATTTAAAAGATTTAAAAGCATATCCAATAAATAAAAGAAAAGATGAAATAAAAAGATATTTAAGTTTAAAACTTAAAGAAAGAATAGAAGCAGTTATACAGAAGGTTGATAACCTTTGGGAATTAAAGATAAAGAACATAAAAATGGAAGAAGCTGATTCAGAAGAAAGAAGAAAAAAGCTTATAGAAGTTTATGATGAAAGAGATAAGGTTAAAGAAAATGTTAGAAAGAATGGAAAGAATGCTTTAAATGAATATTTTAAAGCATGGAGAGGCATAAGTTCAACTGATATATATAAAGGATTCTTTAATGATGATGATCTTTTTGACATAGCAACAGATGGTAAAATTCCAGAAGTTCTTGCTGAATTTATGAAAGAAGAATTTAATAAAAGATACGAAGATGGATTTGTAGATGAAGATGATTTAGCTGCAATATTATATATAAGAGTATTACTAGAGGGAATAGATGATTCAGAAAAATTTAAACATATAGTTGTTGATGAAGCGCAAGATTATAGTCCGCTTCAAATATATTTAGTAAATGAATTGGCAAGAGGAAATTCCTTAACATTAGTTGGAGATTTAGCCCAAGGTATATATTATTATAAAGGGTTAAAAAGATGGGAAGACATAACAGAAGGACTTTTTAATGGAAAGGCAACTTTTATAAGCTTAACTCAAAGTTATCGTTCAACAGTAGAAATTATAGATTTTGCAAAAGGTGCATTAGAAGCACAAAAATTAGGACTTAAAGATGCTAAGCCAGTATTAAGACATGGTATGGTACCTAAAATAGTAAAAGTAAAAGACGATGTAGAAATTTCAGAAAATGTTGATGAAATAATAAAAAAGACACATGAAGAAGGAAAAAGTGTTGTTGCATTAATAACAAAAGATTCAAAAGAAGCCGAAAAGCTTGAAAAAATTCTAAAGAAAAAAAGTAAAAATAAGTTTCAAAGAATAAAAGGAAAAGAAAAAGAAACAAAATCAGATAATATTATAATACCATCTTATTTAACAAAAGGATTAGAATTTGATTGTAGTATAATTTATAATCCAAGTAGTAAAGAATATACTGAAGAGAGTACATTAGATCAAAGGTTATTATATGTTTCTTTAACTAGAGCACTTCATACTGAATATATATTAGAATTAGATGAAATTACAAAACTTATAAAAGATAATTAGTCTAAATTAAATATAAAAGGGTTAGAATAAAAAAATATCTAACCCTTTTTAAAATTACCTATATTAGGTTTGTGTTTATAATAAAATGTATTTATAATAAGAAAAGAATAAATATTAGGAGGAAAATTTAAATGGAAGAAAAAGAGATAATGTCTTTTAGAGATGAAGATGGAAATAAAGTTGATTTTGAAGCGGTAGCTAGAATATTCCTTGAAGAACAAGAATATTTACTATTAACACCAGTAGAAGAAGAAGCAGAAGATATATTTATATTTAGAATAGATAAAACAGGCGATAAAGAAGAATTAAATCTTGTAGAAGATGATAAAGAATTTATTGCTGTAAAGAAAGAATATAAGAAGCTTTTATACTAAAAGGAGTGTTATGAAAATGAATGCTTTTGAAATATCACAAAGATTAGAACAAGAAGGATTAACTGAAATTGAAGAAGTATTAGTAGAAGATGATAAAGTTATTTTAGAATTCTTTTATGATTTTGATAGAGAAGAGCTTAATGCTGCAAGAGCTTATGCTAATGAAGAAAGTGATTTAGAAGAAGATAGCAATGAGTGGAAAGTAGATTGGTACATACCATACTTATTAGATATAGCAAGAGATAATATAGAAAACATAATAGAAGAAATAAGTGATGAATTAGAAATTTCAGGAGTATTCCATGAATTAAAGATAGATGGAAACAACAATGATTACATAAAATTTATTGCAGCGTTCTGTACAGATGATTTTGATATGGAACTAGAAGAAGTGTTAAACGATTACTTATAATGAAATAAAGGTTTTTAACTATATGTAAAAACTACTTGAATTCAAAAAAAATTGTGCTATAATAAAAACATAACATACCTGAGATGTTCGCCAAGCTTATCGTATTCAACCTACATATGAGATTCGGGATTTGTGATATTATTATTGATGTCGGGCTTCAAGCTTTAGCTTCATTATTATGACAGAAGAAGGCAGAGAGGTAATATGAACAGAACCCACCTGCGAGGAGCAGGTTTTGAATATATAAGCAAACGGCATGTTGGGGTGCTATACAATTAAGAAATTAATACCTCGTTTGAGGTATTTTTTTTTATACATTTTTTAAGAAGCAAGTGGAGTGGTTTATTCTCCACTTAGTTAGAAAATATATTTTAAGCTGCTAGTTTATTAAAAGTTTTTATTTTGTAGCTTCTTTTATGCAGTTTATAAAGATGACATTGGTATCTACTTATATCCTTGTCCAAATTCTGTGAAAGCATAACCATTAGTTTATTTGAAGGATTTATAAATTTTAGTAATAAATTCAATAATGCTTTTCTATGTTGTATTCTTTTTTTCATTCTTTTTGTTGTCATAAATAACACCTCATCTGTAAAATAAATGTTTTTATAGTCATATTATAACATTTATTGGAAATAAGTAAATTGAAATCAAAGTACAAATATTTACAAAAACTACCCATTTATAATTAGAAAAAAATATAAAATAAGGATAAAATAAATTAATTTGATTGAATAAAATTTAATTTGTCGAAAAAGAAAAATTAAAACCATTTCTAAAATGTAAACAAGTTGTTGAAAACTTTAAATCATTGATGATTAAAGTTGATTAAAGAGGTATTTATATGTAAAATAAACATAAGTGTAATTTAAAAGGTTTTTAAGGAGTGACAAAATAATGGATATTAAAGATATAAATGTAGATGAGATGAAAATAGATGATGTTATAGAAAAAATAAATGAAATATATAAAAAGAGTAAAGAAGAAGGATTAACAGAAGAAGAGAAAGAATTACAACAAAGATTAAGAAGAAGATATATAGATAGTGTTAAAGCTAACTTTAAGGCTCAAATGAGTGGGATAGAGCCTAAGAAAAAGAAATAAAAGGGTGATTTTAATGGCGGTAACTGTTGAAAAGTTAATTAAAGATTTTAATTTAGAAGTTTTAGTAGAAGGAAATCCGGAAGAAGTAATAAGTGTAAGTGATGTAAATAGACCTGGACTTCAATTATCAGGTTTTTATAATTATTTTACGCCTGAAAGAATACAAGTTATCGGAAAAGCTGAGTGGAGCTTTTTAGATGATATGCAAGTTGAATTAAGAAGAAAAAGATTAAAAAAATATTTTAGTTTTAATATGAAGTGTGTAGTTATAACAAGAGGAATTGAACCTCATGAAGAACTTATAAAATATGCAGAAAAACAAAATATTTGGGTTTTAAGAAGTGATTTAGTTACAACAAAATTTATAAGTAAACTTACTATATATATGTCAGATAAACTTGCACCTGAAACTAGATTGCATGGAGTTTTGGTAGACGTTTACGGGATTGGTATACTTATAACTGGTGAAAGTGGAATTGGCAAAAGTGAAGTTGCACTTGAACTTATAAAAAGAGGACATAGATTAGTAACTGATGATGCTGTTGATATAAAGGAAATTGACGGTGAACTTATAGGTTCATCACCAAGAATAACTATAGGAATGCTTGAAGTTAGAGGTATAGGAATAATTGATGTATCAGCTTTATATGGATTAAGTTCAATACTTCAACAAAAAGATATAAAACTTGTAATGCATTTTGAGCATTGGAAAAATGATGGTGATTACGATAGACTTGGAACAAATTATGAGTTTATGGATATTTTAGGAGTGCCAGTTAGAAAGTTAACTGTACCAATAAGACCAGGAAGAAATATAGCAGTAATAATAGAAGCTGCGGCTGTAAACTTTAGATATGCACTTATGTCTAATGAGACACCAGTTGATATAATTGAAAGTAGAATGAGTGAAATTAGTGATTAAGATTAGTATTAAATCTATTAAGTAGATAATAATATTATATAGGCATAAATTATAAAAAAAGGGAGGCACAAAAATGGGCAAAAATGCTTGGGAAAAATATGATGAAAAAGGCATAAAGGAAATATTTGAATTTAATGAAGGTTATAAGGACTTTATGTCAAAATGTAAGACTGAAAGAGAATGTGTTGATGAATCAATAAGAATTGCAAAAGAACATGGATTTAAAGATTTAGAATATGTAATAAATTCAAATGAAACTTTAAAACCAGGAGATAAAGTATATGCTAATAACATGGGCAAAGCATTAGCATTATTTGTAATTGGGGAAGAAAAGATGGAGAAAGGTCTTAAAATATTAGGTGCTCATATTGATTCACCTAGATTAGACTTAAAGCAAAATCCTTTATATGAAGATACAGATTTAGCTTTCTTAGATACTCATTATTATGGTGGAGTTAAGAAGTATCAATGGGTTACATTACCACTTGCACTACATGGAGTTGTAGTTAAAAAAGATGGAACTAAAATAAATGTAGTAGTAGGAGAAGATGAAAGTGATCCTGTAGTTGGTATATCTGATCTTTTAATTCACCTTGCAGCTGACCAAATGACTAAAAAAGGTTCTAATGTAATTGAAGGTGAAGATTTAAATGTATTAATAGGAAGTATGCCTTTAAAAGGTGAAGAAAAGGATGCAGTAAAAGCCAATATTTTAAAAATACTTAAAGAAAAATATAATTTTGAAGAAGATGACTTCTTATCAGCAGAAATTGAAGTTGTTCCAGCAGGACGTGCTAGAGATTATGGTTTAGATAGAAGTATGGTTATGGCTTATGGACATGACGATAGAGTATGTTCATATACATCACTTTTAGCGTTAACAGAAGTTGAAAAAGTAGATAAAACTTGTGTATGTTTACTTGTTGATAAAGAAGAAGTTGGAAGTATTGGAGCTACAGGAATGCATTCAAGATTCTTTGAAAATGTAGTTGCTGAAGTAATGGATAGAATGGGAGATTATTCTGATATAAAATTAAGAAGATGTTTAACAAATTCAAAAATGTTATCATCAGATGTTAGTGCTGCATTTGATCCAAATTACCCATCAGTTATGGAAAAGAAAAACTCAGCATATTTTGGTAAAGGAATTGTATTTAACAAATATACAGGAGCTAGAGGGAAATCAGGATGTAATGATGCAAATGCTGAATATATGGCAGAGCTTAGAGCTATTATGGAAAAGCATGATGTATCATTCCAAACAGCAGAACTTGGTAAAGTAGACCAAGGAGGCGGTGGAACAATCGCTTATATTTTAGCTCAATATAATATGGATGTAATTGATTGTGGAGTTGCTCTTCAAAACATGCATGCTCCATGGGAAATTGCTTCAAAGGTTGATATTTTTGAAACAAAAAAAGGATATGTAGCATTTTTAAAAGAAGCATAGAACAAAAAAGCACAAGTTATAAAAATAACTTGTGCTTTTTTTATTACCTAGGTTCGGAATTAAAGGGTTAATCATACAATATATTATAAGGTAGGTGATATATTATGATTGACAAAACACGTTTTAAAAATTATGGGTTATGGGTATCTGTAGCAGCTTTAATTCCTATGGTATTACAAGGATTTGGTTTAAATATATTACCAGAAAACTATCAAGAAATAATTAATGCAATACTTTCAGTTTTAGTTATGGCAGGAATTTTAAACAACCCAAATACTGAATCAAAATGGTATATAGATGATAAAGAAACAAGGAAAATAGAAAACAAAGAATAAATAATAAAAAGGCACCTCTTAAATTAAATAAGAGCATCTACATCTTGAATAAAGAGTAGGTGCTCATTTAATTTAATTAGAATTTAAAGCTTCTAAAAATTTTAATAAATGCTCTTCAGGAAGAGGCATGTCACCTATATCGCCGTGACGATCATCATTTATAAAGTCACCGTGACAGTCAGAACCTGCTGTTATTAAAAGATTGTTTTCTTTAGCAAAGTTTATTAAATATTCTTCTTGTTCTTTAGAATTAAGATAATATATTGCTTCAATTCCATCTAAGTCAAATTTTAAAAATTCTTTTAATGGAGTATTTTTAATTAATATAGGGTGAGCAAGTATTGCTATAGCATTGAATTTATGAAGAATTTCAATACCTTCTTCTAATGTAATTTTAGTAGTTGGTATATAAGCAGGTTTATCTTTACCAATAAAATTATCAAATATATAATCTTGGCTATATGGATAACCTGCATCTATTATAGCTCTAGCAATATGAGGTCTTGCAATAATTTCTCCACCTAATTCTGAAACTTTATTAAAATCTATATTTATGTCAAACTTTTCTTTAAGTTTTTTTACCATATTTTTAGCTCTTATAATTCTTCTGTTTTTTATTTCATCTAATAGTTTTAATAAGTTTTCAGATGTGTAACTATTATCTTTAAAAAATCCTAGCAAATGAATACTTTCATTATTGTAATTACAAGAAAGTTCTATTCCAGGAATTAATTTAATATCATTCTCATTAGCTAAAGAGATTGCTTCAGTAATTCCATCTATAGTATCGTGGTCTGTTATTGCAAGTATTGAAACATTATTTTCTTTAGCTCTATCAATAATATCTTTAGGACTTAGTATACCATCGGAAAAATTAGTATGTACATGGAAATCAGTTCTTTTCATAAAATTCAAATCCCTTCAATCTAAAATATTTTTTCATATAAGAAGCTGTGTTATAATTTAAAATAAATATTATAAGTATTGTAGCATAATGGAAATATAAATGTAATAAAAAATATGAAAATGGGGGTTATAATATGTTAATAATGATAGATAATTATGATTCCTTTGTTTATAACTTAGTTAGATATTTTAATGAGTTAAATGAAGAAGTCCTTGTTTTTAGAAATGACGAAATAAATGAAGATTTAATTAAAAATTTAAATCCAGATGGTATAGTTATATCACCTGGACCTAAAGCACCAAAAGATGCAGGGGAAGTACTTAATATAATAGATAAATTTAAATGTAAATTACCTATACTTGGTATATGCTTAGGACATCAAAGTATAGGAGAATATTTTGGCTCTGAAATTATAAAAGGTGAAATACCTATGCATGGTAAAATATCAAAAATAATTACAAATGGCAATGGTATATTTGAAAATATTCCTAAAGAATTTAATGTTACTAGATATCATTCATTAGTAATAAAAGAAGAAAGTTTACCAGAAGAATTAGAAATAACAGCAAAGTCTACAGATGGAGCTATTATGGGGATTAAACATAAAGATTATAAAATATATGGAGTTCAATATCATCCAGAAGCAGTCTTAACTGAATATGGATATGAGGTTTTGAATAATTTTATAAAATTATGTAAGGAGGAGAATGTGTGATGAAATTTAAAATTAAAGAAATAAAAACAAATCTTACTCCTTTTGATATATATAATTTATTTAAAAATGAAAAAAATAGTGCTTTTTTAGATAGTTCAAAAGAAGATGAAAATTTATCAAAATATTCTTTTATAGGTTTAAATCCACTTGAAATATTTGAACCTAAAAATTCGAATGATCCATTTTTAGAATTAGAAAAAAATATAAATGATAAAAAAATCAATTTTACAAGCGATATACCACTTGTATGTGGATATATAGGATACATATCTTATGATGCAGGAAGATTAATAGAAAAGTTACCGAATACTGCAAAGGAAGATTTTTATATTCCTGATATGAAGTTTATACTTTATAATAATATAATAATTTTTGATTTAATAAATAATAAATGTTTTATAACAGCACTTGAAAATAGAGAGCAATCAATAAAAGAAATAGAAGAAAAAATATTAAATGGAAGTAAGGTAGAAGAAAAATCTTTTATAGAAGGTAATAATAAATTTTATTCAAACTTTACTAGGGATGAATATATAGAAGCTGTTAAAAAAATGAAAGATTACATAGTAAATGGTGATATATACATAGCAAATATGACTCAGAGATTTTATTGTAAGTGTACAAAAGATTCTTTTGATATTTATAGTAATTTAAGAAAAATAAATAAGGCACCATTTTCAGCATATTTAAATTATGATGATTTTCAAGTAATAAGTTCTTCACCTGAAAGGTTTATACAAATTAAAGATGGAAGAGTAGTAACTAGACCTATAAAAGGAACAAGACCAAGAGGAGAAAATCAAAAAGAAGATAAATTTTATAGAAAAGAACTTGAAAATAGTGAAAAAGATAAATCAGAGCTTTTAATGATTGTTGACTTAGAAAGAAATGATTTAAGCAAAGTTTGTGATAAAAATTCTGTAATTGTAAGTGAATTATTCAAAATAGAAGAGTATGCAACTGTATTTCATCTTGTTTCAACAATTGAAGGACAATTAAAATTAGGAAATTCAGCTGTTAAGTGCATAAAAGAAGCATATCCAGGTGGTTCTATAACTGGAGCTCCCAAAATAAGAGCTATGGAAATAATAGAAGAACTTGAGGGAGTTAAAAGAAATTTATATACAGGGATTATAGGATATTTTGATTTAAGAGGTAATAGTGACTTTAATATAGTAATAAGAACTATAATTAAAAAGGATAATAAAGCTTACTTTGGTGTAGGTGGAGGAATAACATATGAATCTAATGAAGAAGATGAATATGAGGAAACTATTCAAAAAGCTAAAGCTTTAATGAAGGTGCTTAAATGAGAAACATAACAACATATGATGGATGTTTAGAAATAGATAATGGAATATTTTTTGGAGCTGGAGTATTTGAAACAATACTAATAAATAATGGAGTTAAATTTTTAGATTTCCATATGAAAAGGCTTAAAAATGCACTTAAAGTTTTAAATATAAAAGAACTTTCTTTAAAAGAAGAAGAAAATATATATAAATATATAAAAAGTTTAAGTTGTAATAACAAGGCTTTAAAAATAACAGTTACAGAAAAAAATATAATTATAACAATAAGAGATAATACATATACAGAAGAAATCTATAAAGAAGGTTTAAGTTTAAAGATATCAAGTGTATTTAGAAATTCAACATCTATAATGCCTAAAATAAAATCAATAAATTATATAGAAAATATACTAGAAAAAAGAAATGCAATAAAAGAAGGTTTTAATGATGCATTATTTTTTAATGAAAAAGGTTTTTTGTGTGAAACAGCAGTGGCAAATATATTTTGTATAAAAGATAATAAAATATATACACCTAAAATAGAAAATGGTCTCTTAAATGGTACTGTTAGAAAGTGGATAATTGAAAACTTTAAAGTTTATGAGGAAAATATAAATTTAGAATCATTAAAAAATATGGATGAAGTATTTTTAACTAATAGTTTAGTTGGAATAATAAGAGTAAATAGAATAGATAATTTTAACTTTGATAAAGATAAATTTATAGATATAATAAGTGATAAATATAAAAGTGAAATTTTAGATAAGGATGGGGGATACGGTATATTATGAATAAAGAAAAGATAATTGAAGGGGTAAGGCTTATATTGGAAGGTATAGGAGAAGACCCTAATAGAGAAGGATTGTTGGAAACACCAGATAGAGTATATAGAATGTATGAAGAGATATTTTCAGGAATTAATAAAAATGGAAAAGAATATTTAGAAAAATCATTTACTGTTGAAAATGATGATTTAGTTATAGAGAAAGATATTGTATTTTATTCAATGTGTGAGCACCACCTAGTTCCTTTTTTTGGTAAGGCTCATATAGCATATATACCAAAAGGAAAAGTTGCAGGACTTTCAAAACTTGCAAGAACTGTTGATATACATTCAAAAAAACCTCAACTTCAAGAAAAGTTAACTTCAGAAGTAGCAGATGATATAATGAAATATTTAGATGCTAAAGGTGTTATTGTAATGATTGAAGGAGAACATACTTGTATGACAATGAGAGGTGTTAAAAAGCCAGGAACTAAGACTATAACAACATCATATAGAGGAGTATTTGAAGAAGATAGAGCACTTAGAAGTGAAGCTCTTTCACTTATGAAATAGAGGTGCTTTAAATGAATAAAGTAAATGAAATATTAAATAATGATTTATTTAAAAAGTATATAAAAGAATTAGAAACGTTAGAAACCGATAGGGAATTTTGTAAGCATAATATGGAACATAGCTTAGATGTAGCAAGAATTGCATATATAAAGGTATTAGAAGAAAATATAAACATTTCAAAAGAAGTTATATATGCAGTTGCTTTATTACATGATATAGGACGAGTTCTTCAATATAAGGATGGAACTCCTCATCATAAAGGTAGTGTAATAATAAGTGAAGAAATATTAAAGGATACATCTTTTAGTAGGGAAGAAAAAGATATAATTATTGATGCTATAAAGGAGCATAGAGAAGAATTAGCGGAAAATGATTTTCAAAGTATAATACAAATAAGTGATAAGTTATCAAGAAATTGTTATAACTGCAAAGCTTATGATAAATGTTATTGGGATTATAATAAAAAGAATCATATTATAAAGTATTAAATTTTAGGAGTGATATAATTGAAACTTGGAAATAGAGAATTTAATTTAGGTGAAAGAACATATGTTATGGGAATATTAAATGTTACTCCAGATTCTTTTTCAGATGGAGGAAAGTTTAATAGTATAGAAACAGCACTTAAGCAGACAGAAAAATTAATAAATGATGGTGCGGATATTATAGATATTGGTGGAGAGTCAACAAGACCAGGTGCAAGGTTTGTTGGAGTTGAAGAGGAAATAGAAAGAGTTGTTCCCGTAATAAGAGCAATAAAAGAAAAGTTTGATATTCCAATATCAATAGATACATATAAAAGTGAAACTGCAGAAGCTGCAATAAAAGCTGGTGCTGATATAATAAATGATGTATGGGGATTTAAAAAAGATAAAAATATGGCAAAAGTTGCAGCAAAATATAATGTTCCGTGTATTTTAATGCATAATAGAGAAAATATGAATTATAAAAATATAATGGAAGATATGATAGATGACTTAAATGAAAGCATAGAAATAGCAAAAAATGCTGGGGTTAAAGATGAAAAAATAATATTAGACCCAGGTGTAGGTTTTGCAAAGACTTTAGAAGATAATTTAATTGTTATGAATAATTTAGAAAAAATAAAGGAAATGGGTTACCCAGTTCTTTTAGCAACATCAAGAAAATCTATGATAGGATTAACTTTAGATTTACCTAAAGATCAAAGAGTTGAGGGTACTATTGCTACAACTGTAATTGGTATTATGAAAGGATGTGAATTTGTTAGAGTTCACGATGTATTAGAAAATAAAAGAGCCTGTATAATGACTGATGCCATAGTTAAGGCAAAATAGAAAAGAGGAATTTATATGGATAAAATATATTTAAAGGATGTAGAGATATTTGCAAATCATGGAGTATTTGAAGAAGAAAAAAGATTAGGACAAAAATTTATATTTGATGTAGAACTTGAATTAGATCTTTCTTTAGCTGGAAAAACAGGAGATTTAAAATCTTCAGTTCATTATGGAGAGCTTGTATATGAAATTGAAAAGATAGTTTCAGAGAAAAGCTATGATTTAATAGAAACTGTTGGAGAAAAAGTTTGTGAATATATATTAATGGAATATAGAATGATTAAAAATGCAAAAGTTAAGGTTAAAAAGCCTTGGGCTCCTATTGGTAGACATTTAAATTATGCAGCTATTGAAATAAATAGGGGATGGCATGAAGCTTATATCTCAATTGGTAGCAATATAGGAGATAAAGAAAAAAATTTAATAGAAGCAATTAATAATTTAGAAGATGTAAAAGGTATTATTATAGATAAAGTTTCAAGTTTCATAAAAACAGAACCTTGGGGGCTTAAAGAGCAAGATGAGTTTTTAAATGGAGCTATAAAAATAAAGACTATACTTTCTCCAAGAGAACTTATGGAAGTATTATTAAATATAGAAAAAACTATGAAAAGAGAGAGAATAGTTAAATGGGGACCAAGAATAATAGATTTAGATATTATTCTTTATGATGATTTAGTAACTGATGATGAATATGTAACAATTCCACACCCAAGAATGGAAGAGAGGGAATTTGTACTTAAGCCACTTTCAGAAATAGCACCAAACAAAGTACATCCATTATCTAAAAAAAGAATATTTAAAATGTTAGAAGATTTATAAAAATAAGATGCAAGGAGTTAATTCTTTGCATCTTATTTTTTATTTTGGACATACGTACAAAAATCATATAAATTATAGTGAAGAGGTATATCTTCCATGTTAATTATATCTTCACTTACTCTACCATCAAATGGGTGTAATTTAGTAAATTTATTATTATATATTTTAAAAATATATTTACATTCATTATTGTTATTATCTTTAAATGTAATTATTAATCTAAATTTCTCTTTTGATTTGAAATCATTTGGTGCTTCTTCTAAGAAATTATTATTATTTAAAGAGTTAATAAAGTTTTTAATTATTATATTATCTTCTTCATCTACAGGAAAATATTTATAAAGATTTGTATCAAAAACTTGAAGAGTATAGCTTTCTTTATTAGATAGTTTTTCTTTAATTTCTGTATAGTAATAATTTCCTCTTTGATTTTCTTCAAAGTGAAAATATCTTGGAGAAAAGCTATAAGTACAACCTTGCAAAATTAATAAACTTAAAAATAATAGTATAAATTTAAAAGGTTTTAACAAAAAAATACCTCCTTTACCTTTTATGTAAAAGTATAAAACTTTATTCTTTAATAACTTATTCTAATCTATGTAAATTTAGAACATTTTATAAATTAAGGAATATAATATAATAAATTTTAATCCTTGGAGGTATTTTCATGAAAGTTGGTATAGATATAGATAAACTTCATATTTCCAGGGCAGTAATTGATGAACTAAAAAACGAAGGATATTATGTAGTAAATATGACTTTAGATAAAAATGAACCAGTAGGAGAAGAAGTTTTTAAAAAAACTATATTAGCAAACTCAGCAAAATTAGATTTTTTTTTATTAATTAAAACAGATAGTAGCCAAAAAGGTATTAATGTTTATTACAAAAATAATATTTTGTCAAAGAATTTTTCTGTGGAATTTATAAATTCATTAAAAGGACTTGGATTTGATAACTTAAATATTTTTGAGGGCGAAGAGTTTTATTTAATACAAAATGTAAAAGCACCTACTGTAATTGTAAAAATAAATATATTAAATAAAAAAATACAAGAAGATGAATTAATAAAAAGTATACTTTATTGCATAAAATGCATAAAGGGAAAATAAATTTAAGTTTTATATTTGGTGTGTTTTAAGTGAAGGTTGATTTTAATATAGCATTTATACTATTTAAATTAAAAAACTATATTAAAATCAACACTAGTTTAAAACATATTATATTTAAGGAAGTGATAAACAAAAGAGGGGGAATACAGATAACATTTTCTGGGGGGATTATATTGAGAATAATAGCAACTTTAGGGCCGAGTATAAGTGAGAGATGGATAATGAAAGAAGTTATATCAAGTGGAATAAATACATTTAGGTTTAATTTTTCTCATGGTTCAATGGAGGATTTTAATGAAAAGTATAAGATAATAAAAGATATAGATGATAAAGTTGAAATTATGGTAGATTTACCAGGAAGTAAAATAAGAATTTCTGATAAATTACCTTATATATATAAAATTTATAATGGTGAGGAATTAATATTTTGTGGAGAGGATACATATGTAAATGATGGGTATTCGGTAAAAAAAGGAAAAATGAGAATTATTCCATTAAATATAAATAATGAGTTTCTTATAAATAAAAATATTAATTCTATATCAATGAAAGATGGAACAATGAATTTTAAAATATTAAATATAGATAATTCAGGAATTAGAGCCAAAGTTAAGCGTGGTGGAATAGTAAGAGCTGGTAAGGGATGTAATATTAAAAATTTCAACAGAGAAACCATTGGATTAACTCTTAAAGATAAAATTGCAATTAATTGGGCTATTGAAAATTCAGTAAATATAATAAGTCAATCTTTTGTTGAGAATACAGATGATGTAATAAATCTTAAAAATTATATAGAAACATTAAGTAAATATAATAAAATAAAAATATTTGCAAAATTAGAAACACCAAAAGGAATAGAAAATTGTGTTAGTATTTCTAAAGTAAGTGATGGAATAATACTTGGAAGAGGAGATTTAGTTCCAGAAAGCGGAATAATAGAAGCTCCAATATATCAAGATAAAGTATTTAACCTATTAAAAAACTATAATGGTGAATTAATAATTGGAACACATATATTAAATAGTATGAAACAAGGTAAAGCATCTGAACTTGCAGAAGTAGATAGTTTATATAATTTAATAAAAAGGGGAGCAAAAGGCTTTTTATTATCTGGTGAAACATCAGTTGGAAAGGCTCCAATAAAGACAGTTAAATTTTTATTAGAAATTTTAGAAAGGTATAAAAAGGAATTAGAATTATGAGTAAAAGTGAAAAAGATGGTAATAATATTAATACAAAACTACTTCAAGGGGCCTGGATTGTATTAGGTGCAGGCATGTTATTTTTAATTTATACAGTCATAAAAGAATTAATTTAATTTTGTAAACTTCTCTTATATAGAGGAGTATTTTTTTGTCCCAATATATACTTAATAAAAGGTAAATTATGTTAGAATTTTATATAAAAATAAATATTTTTAAAATTATATAAACTTTTTTAAAAAATAACTATCATTTATTAAAATTTTTATATAATGAAAATAATTGCGAAAATAAAAAGTCTAGAATATATGGAGGATTAGAAATGAAAGAAGGAACGTCTTCAGCTAAAGGATTTATGATATTATCCTTTGCAGGAATATTTGCTAAAATTTTAGCAGTATTTAATACTCCTTTATTAAATAGAATTATTGGAGTTCAAGGAATGGGAATGTACTCCAGAAGTTATGATGTATTTATGTTTGTTTATGCTATTACAAGTATGGGGTGCCAACCAGCTGTTGCAAAAGTTGTAGCAGAATTTATGGCTAGAGATAATGAAAAAGGTGCAGAGAAAACATTAAAAATTTCAAGGTTGGTTTATGGGATTATAGGATTAACGCTTATGATTTTACTTGTAGTTTTAGCTTATCCAATAGCTAAAATAGGAAAAATAACTAACTCTACATATGCAATAATGTTTTTAGCACCAAGTGTATTTTTTACTTCTGTATTATCAGCATATAGAGGTTATTTCCAAGGAAAAAATGAAATGACAGGTATTGCTATTTCACAAATTATAGAGCAAATATTAAATGTATTTATAAGTTTATTGTGTGCATATATCTTATCCAAAATAAGCTTGCAAATGGGAGCAGCAGGAGGTACTATTGGTACTTCTGTTGGAGCTATAATTGCCATTTTATATCTTTTTTATTTTTATAATAAAAAGAAAGAAGAAGAAAATTTCTTAAATGGAGCAAAAGAAAAAAGAGAAGTTACCACAAAAGTTATATTAAGAAAATTATTTAGATATGGTTTTCCAATAACATTAAGTGCTGGTATACAGAACTTAGGTGGCTTAGTTGATATGATGAATGTAGGCAGAAGACTTATACATGCTGGATTTACAAGTATTCAATCAGATGCGCTTTATGGATCTTTATACAATTATAAAACATTAATTGGAGTTCCTCTTATAATAGTGACAGCGCTTACTACAATTGTATTACCAGCAGTATCAAAAGCATATGCTTTAAGAGATAGAGAAACAATAATAAATAATATAAATTTTTCTATTAGAGTAGCGCTTATTTTAACAATACCAGCAGCTGTAGGATTAACTGTTTTACATAAGGATGTTTATGCAATACTTTTTAAAGGGGATAATCACTCTTATATAACTTTTTATGGTTCATTTATATTAGTATTTACAGCTATCGCCCAACTTCAAAGTGTAATACTTCAAGGAATAAGTAGGTTTTATTCAATGATTATTTCTTTTACTATAGGAATCATATTAAAAATTATAGCTAATTATATTTTTGTTGGAATTACATCAATAAATATTTTGGGAGTTTTAATAGGAAACTTTTTATGTTTCTTTGTTCCTGTAGTTATAAATAATAAAATAATTTATAAAAGCATAAATTATAAAATTTCTTTAGTAAAAATGTCAATTAAGCCTATAATTGCTTCTGTTATTATGGGAGGCGTAATTATATTATTTAAACAACCTATTAAAATATTAGAAAAAATATTTATTGGATATAATTTTGAATTTATTCTTGTATATACAATAATATTAGTTCTTATAGGTTCTTTAATTTATGTTTATTTTATGGTAGCAATAGGTGGTATAAAGAAATCGGATTTATCATTTATTCCTAATAAATTTTATAAGTTAATACCAAATTTTATTATAAAAAAATTAAAATAAAAATAAGCCAAATTAATTTGGCTTATTTTTAATCATTTAAAACATTCCAACCAACTGAAATTACACCTTGTTCTAAGCTTAAAACTCCAATAATTCTTTCAATTATCATATCGCTTTTTTCTATGCTTATAATTTCAGCTTTAACTCTAACTTTACTTTCGCTTTCAATTTCTGTGCTTTCAAGCTTTTTAAGTAAAATTTTTTCTTCACCAACCATTTGCATAAGTAATGATCTAATATTGAATTCTTCACTTTCAAGACATTTTATGCTTATTCCATATAAATATTCACCATCAGTATTAGAATTTTTTACATGATACATTTTTTTAGCAATTGGTCTTAAAATTATATTAGATAAAACTATTGCAATGGCTGCAACAATAGCATATGTTAGGTTACCTGTACTTGTAAGTATACCAACAGCTGCTGTACACCAAAGTGTGGCCGCTGTATTTAAACCTCTAACATTAAAACCATCTCTTAAAATAACACCCCCACCTAGGAATCCTACTCCAGTTACTACTTGACCTGCAATACGAGGACTATTATCACCTGTAGCTATATAAGAATACATTACAAAAATACAAGCACCAACACATACTAATACATTTGTTCTTATGCCTCCAGCAAGTGTTTGTCTATATTGTCTTTCTAAACCTATAACAAATCCTAAAACTATAGCGACTAATATTCTTATAGTAAAGTCTGTAAGTGTCATATTATCACCTCTTAGAAATATAAAATAAATAATTATATATAATCAATTTACCATAAAATGAACCTATATATAATAAAAATTTTATAAATAGTGATATAAATTAAGTTTTAGCTAAAAGATAGTTTTAAAATTAAAAAAGTTTATTAACTTTATAAGGAATGATTATGTTTATATTTTTTTATAGATAATACAACTGGTAATGAAATTGCTATAGAGACCCCAGCTGATATAAATCCATTTAATCCTAGTGCAATAAAGGTAGAATTTGCAGAAAATTCACTAACACCAAGAATTTTAATATATTCATGAAAGTATAATATGTATATCATAGAAAGAACACCTATAGTATTAGTAAAAGATCCTATAAATGCAGCTGTACTTATTTTAAAAGAATCTCTTTTTAAAAATTTAAAAAATTTCATAATAAGCCAAGGGGTTATACCTATTAGTATTCTTGGTAATATTGAAACTAATGGGTTTAAAAATATAAAGGATACAGGTGTAGGTGATTTTATAGCTTGAAACATACTAGTTAATCCAAATATAAATCCTAAGATTCCTCCTACTATTGGCCCTTCTAAAATAGAGCCTATAATTACAGGAATATGCATAATTGTGGTGTCAAAAGGTGGGATTGGTATGTAACCAAGACCAGTTATACCAAGGACTATCAGTAATGCTGATAACATACTTGTAATAGTTAAATGTTTTACTTTAGTAGATTTTTTTAATTGTGATTTTTCCAAATCAATCTCCTCCATTCTCATTCCAAACTGGATATAAGTTGAAAGTTTTTATATATAAGATAAATATTTTAAAGGTTTAGTTACATTAAAGTATACTAACTATATTTAACTTATATTTACAAGGAAAATTGTACAAGGCATAACTTATTATTACAATAAATAATTGTTAAAAAATAGTCAAAGTATTCTGTAAATTAAATGATAAGTTAGAGATAAGCTAATTTTAGAAAAATGTAAAATTAATGTAAACGAGGTAGTCATTTGAAATTTATAGACTAATTATTGATAAGTAATTTTAAAAAAAGTACTTTTATTTTGAATAACTAAAGAAACATAATATTTTTGTCATAGTTTAAGGAATTTTTAATAAATAATTGGTATTATTTTATATTATACAATAAAATGGTATATATGCTTTAATATAGTAAACAAAAGGGGGAAAGAAATGAATAAAGAAAATAAATTAAGTAATAATGCGATTAAATCTTGGATGATTTCAAGAACTATAGGTTTATTTGTGGTGTTAATTATTTATTGGGGATTAATATTTTTAGCACCTAAATTTAATATTCTTTGGTTTAATAATTTTTTGGATAATAACATAAAAATTATAAACATAATTTTCATAATAATAATATTATTATTAATTAGTGGTGCTTACATAGAGCCTTTTTTTGAGTATAAACAGTGGAGCTATAGAATTAATGAAGAAGAAATATTCTTTAAAGAAGGAGTGTTTTTTATTAGAAGTGTAACTATACCAATAGTTAGAATACAAAACATAAAATTAAAAGAAGGCCCAATAAATAGAATGTTTAATCTAGCATCTGTTAAAATTGGAACTGCTGGGGGAGAATTTGAAATTCCTAATCTTAATAAAAGTGAAGTAGAAAAAATAATTGAATTTTTAAGAAAAAAGATTAATGAAAATGTTAAAGAGGAGTTGTTATCTTAATTATGGAAAATAACAAAAATAACGAGGCAAACTCCTTAAATAATGCAGTTAAAATTAGAAATAATATAAAGAGTATTTTATATAAGTTTGTTTCAAAAATTATAAGCAATATTGCAATAATAATTCCTATGGTTATATTTTTAAAAGAGTGGTCTTTTATAACAATTTCGTTAATGATAATTTTTGATTTAATTTATATTTTTTTATCATGGATTAATGAATATATATTACTTTTAGATAATGAAGCAAGATACCATTATGGGATTTTTTCTAAAAATACTATGATAATTCCTAAAAAAAATATAAAGTCTATGGATATATCTATAAGTATTTTAGAAAGAATTTTAAGGTATAGTAGTGTAAAAATTGAAAGTCCAGTAAAAGGAGCAGATTTAGATCAAATAAAATTATATTTATCAAATAAAGATATAGATAAACTTAAAAACTTTGCTTTTAATAGTGGGTGTAATGAAGAAAGTATAAACAAAGAATATATAACTTTAGATGAAAATGGAAAAGAAGATGTAAATAGATTAGAAAATGTATATGTAAAAAAAGTAAAAACTAAAGAATTATTTAAGTATGGAATAACTAGTTTTAATATAATAATAATAATAGTTGTAATTATGAAAGGTTATTCAGTTTTAGAAAATATAATTATAGATGGCACTATAAATGACCTTATATCAAGCTCTACTGTATATTTAACAGAAAGATTTAATTTAGTAATGGGTATAGCTGGAATTATAGTTTTAATTATTTTACTTAAAATTATGGCTATTATTTATTACATAATTAAATATTATGATTTCACAATTTTAAAAGATGGAGATAATATAAAGGTTAAATATGGGCTTATAAATAGTAGAGAATTTTCATTTGATTGTAATAATGTAAAAAATGTAAAATTAAAAGCAAATATTTTTAGACAAATTATTAAATCATATGAAATGACTGTAAATGTAAAAGGATACAATGATAGTAGAAATGAAAAAATAATTATATATCCAATAGGAACAGAAGCTGAACTTTTTAACATACTAAAAGAAATATTACCTAAATTCGCAATAGAAGGTAGTGGAGAAGGAATAAAAAAGGGAAAGGTTATGTTAGTGTTAAAACCTTTAATTATAATAATTTTAATATCTTTTATAGCTTATTTTATTTTTAAAACTCCATATGTATTTTTATTAAATTTGCTTTTAGTTTTTACTATTCCAAATTCAATACTTAAAGGCAAAAATTTAAATTTAAAAATTGAAAAAGATAAAATAAAAGCAGTAAGTGGAGGATTTTTAAAAATAAAGTATTTATTAGATAAAAAAGATATACAAGCTGTAAAATTTATTACAACTCCATTTTTAAAAAAATATAATCTAGGTAAAATATCTATTTGTTTTTATAGTGAAATTGGAGATGAAATTAATTTAAATTATATGAATGAAAATAAAATTCCTTATATTATTAAAAAGAAATAATATTATTCAAAGATTATTTGTTTTACTATAAAGCTTTTAAACAATTATAATATAACTAAGATTGGAGTGATATTATGTTAAATGATAATTTAATTAATAGTATAATTGGAAAGAAAAAGAATATAGCATTAATTGCACATGATAATAAAAAGAATGAATTATTAAATTGGGCCATGAAAAATAAAGATATTTTAAAAGAACATAATTTATGTGGAACAGGTACAACAGCTAAAATAATTTCAGATAAAACAGGACTTAATGTTAAGGGATATAGTAGTGGACCATTAGGTGGAGATCAACAAATTGGAGCAAAAATTGTAGAAGGAGATATAAACCTTGTAATATTTTTCTGTGATCCATTAGAAGCACAACCACATGATCCAGATGTTAGAGCTTTACTTAGAATAGCAGTTTTATATGATATTCCAATAGCTAACAATCAAGCTACAGCAGATTTTATGATAACATCTAAATATATGAACGAAGAATATGACCATATGGTTATTAATTATAATAAATCAATAAATGATAGAGCAAAAGAATTAGTTTAAAAAATTAGAGTAAATACTTAGTATTTACTCTTTTTTATGTATATGAAAGTATAAAATTAATATAGTATAAATTTTTATATTCTTAATTTATAAAATTTTAAAATCAAAAAAGAAAATAAAATAATATGATAAAACCATTTTTTTAGCTATTTTCTAAAATTTCTTTAAAAACTTTATTGTGTTCTGTATCTTTGCTTAATGCTTGAATAATTTTTATTATATGAGTTTCTGTTAAAGCTTTTTTAGAATATGTGCATGAACATAAAATATAAGCTTTAATTACTCTATAAGTATTTATAAGAAAAGTTATACTATTATTTAAACTATTTCCTTTATTAAAAGGGATTATATCTTTAAAAATTTGATTTACTAAGTAATTTTCAAAAATATAGTCATAATTATTTAAATTTAATTTATTTAAATGTATACTTTTAAAATCCGTCTCTATGTTTAATATGTCATTTCTTAAATCTTTTAAAAATGATTTGATTTTAACTCCAATTACATTATTAAATATATTATCCCCTAAAATTGAATTATAAAAAGAGTTATTTTCAATAAATTCATTACCTTTAAGAGGGTCAAAACTAAAATCTTCACTATTTAAGTCGTCAATAAGTAATTCTATATTATCAAAATCATCAGTATCTCTAAAAAGTTCAAGTTTAGAATAAAAACTTCTAAGAATATTAAGTCTTTCTTCAATATTAAAATTTCTATTTTGCATAATATTTATAGATATAACTCTAATATCCCAAAAATATTGAAGTAAACTATCAGTTCCAACAAAAGCTTCACTATCTATCATTCTTCTTATTTCAACAGAAGATTCATCTAAAACTTCAGATGTTTCTATAAATTCCATTTTTTTCTTATTTAAAAATGCCTTCATACAAATTTCTCTACAAGAAGGAAGGCCACTTTTTTCATATATATCATCAACTATATTAAATACTCTAGGGTATCTTCTACAAGTTATAGATAAATTTTCTTCACCACAATTACCATGTATATCACATAACATGTTATCATTTAAAAAAGGACATTTATTAGTATTTTTTATAATCATGAACCCGTAATTAAAATAATCATTATCTTTAATATTTTTTATATATTTATTTTGAACTAGATCTTTTAGTTCATCATTACTATTTTCATATTTATTGAAAGTACATTCATCTATATTTATATCCCAACCAGCACAACAAGTATCAGGACAGTTTGGACCTACACATTTAAAGTCAACCATATATTTTGGCATAAAAAAGTTTAATTTCAAAACTAACACCGTCTTTCTTAGATAAGAATATAATTTATTTAAGTTTTGTAATTATGTATCAAATTATATTTTCTAATTTAAGTATTAGTTTTGACAAAATTTAATATAAGATTACATTTTGTGTTTTAAATATTTTATATTTTCATCGTTATCTTTAGTTTGTCTCATGACATACTTTAATATTTTAACACTTATAGTCATGAAATTATATAATAATATTTAAAAATGGAAAATCGAAAATATTTTTATAAAATAAAATAGCTAATAAAAATATTTATTAGCTACTTATAATAGTATTATTTATTATCTTCAATAAATTGATTTAAATATTTAAGTTGAATTTTTATAGATTCTCTAGCAGGTCCTCCAATAATATTTCTTTCATTAATGCAAGTTAAGAGATCTATAGATTTATAAACATCTTTTTCAAAAATGTTAGAAAATATTTTTAGTTCTGATAATGATAAATCAGAAAGTCCCTTATTTTTTTTTATGCAATAAAGAACGGTTTCACCAACAATTTCATGAGCATCTCTAAAAGGTAGTCCTTTTTTTACTAAATAATCTGCAAGATCAGTCGCATTAGTAAAGCCTTTAAGTGCTCCATATTCCATAATATCCTTATTTATTTTCATAGTATCTATCATACCTTTAAAAGTATTAAGAGATAAACAGACAGTATCTAGTGCATCAAATAAGGCTTCTTTATCTTCTTGCATATCTTTATTATAAGCTAAAGGTAAACCTTTCATAACAGTAAGTAATGTAATTAAATCTCCATATACTCTTCCAGTTTTACCGCGAACAAGCTCTGCAACATCAGGATTTTTTTTCTGAGGCATTATACTGCTTCCGGTACTATATTCATCAGATAGTTCTATAAAATTAAATTCATTTGTGCACCAAATAATAATTTCTTCTGAAAATCTAGAAAGGTGCATCATTATAATTGATAAAGCAGATAAAAGTTCTAAAACATAGTCTCTATCAGAAACTGAATCTAAACTATTTAAAGTTATTTTTGAAAATCCAAGATTACTTGCAACAAAATCTCTATCAATAGGATAGGTTGATGTAGCTAAAGCTCCACTTCCAAGTGGCATTTCATCTAATCTAACTAAAAAATCTTTAAGTCTTAATATATCGCGCTTAAACATTTCACAATAAGCTAAAACATGATGAGAGAAGGTAATTGGTTGAGCTTTTTGCATATGTGTATATCCTGGCATTATAGTATCTATATGTTCATTTGCTTTATTATAAAGTACTTGTAAAAAATCAATAATATCTTTTATAAGTAATGGTACATAGGATTTTAAATAAAGTTTTAAATCAAGAGTTACTTGGTCATTTCTGCTCCTTCCTGTATGAAGCATTTTACCAAATGGTCCAATATTATAAGTTAATAAACCTTCTATAAAACTATGTATGTCTTCAGAATTTTCATCAATATTAATTAGATTATTTTCTAACTTATTTAAAATATCATTTAAGCCAAGCTCAATTTTTTCACAAGCATCTTTTGAAATTATTTCTTGTTTTTTTAACATTTTTACATGAGCTAAGCTTCCTAATATATCTTCTTTTATTAATCTATTATCAATTTTTATTGATGAATTAAAATCATTTACTAATGTATTAGTACTTTCTTTAAACCTTCCTCCCCAAAGCTTCATATAATTTCCTCCTTAGAGTTATTAAGTTTAGCTTTAACTGTTATAGGTAAGCCAAATAAATTAATAAATCCAGCAGAGTCGTTTTGGTTATATACAGAATCTTCACCAAATGTTGCAAATTCCTCACTATATAAAGAATATGGAGAACTAATTCCAGCAGTTACTATATTTCCTTTGTATAATTTTAATTTTACTTCTCCAGTTACATCTTCTTGAGTTTTTTTTACAAACTCGTAAAGAGCTTCTCTAAGAGGAGTATACCATTGACCATTATAAACAATGTCAGCAAATTTCAATGAAATTATCTCTTTATAATGAGATGTTTCTTTATCTAAACAAATTGATTCAAGCTCTTTATGTGCAAAGCTTAATATGGTTCCTCCAGGTGTTTCATATACACCTCTAGACTTCATTCCAACTAAACGATTTTCCACCATATCTATTATTCCAATAGCATTTTCTCCACCGATTTTATTTAACTGTTTTATTAATTCAATTGGATTTAAAGATTTACCATTAAGTTTTGTAGGAATACCTTTTTCAAAATTAATAGTTATATAAGTTGAATAATCTGGTGCAGATTCTAATGTGTTTGAAAGTTCTAATATTTTTTCATAGTTAGGCTCATTTGAAGGATTTTCTAAATCTAAGCCTTCATGACTTAAATGCCAAAGATTTTTATCTTTACTATAGTTCGTTTCATAAGTTATGTTTATAGGAATATTTTTATTTAAAGCATATTCAATTTCTTCTTCACGAGATTTTATATCCCATATTCTCCAAGGTGCTATAACTGGCATATTAGGATCAAATGCTTTTATTGCAAGTTCAAATCTTACTTGATCATTTCCTTTACCAGTACATCCATGGCAAATAGCATCAGCCCCTTCTTTTTTTGCTATTTCTATTAATTTTTTGCCTATAATAGGTCTTGCAAAAGCAGTTCCAAGTAAGTATTTTCCTTCATAAATTGCCCCAGCTTGTATAGTTGGAATTACAAATTCATTTACAAATTCATCTTTTAAATCTTCAATATATATTTTTGATGCCCCAGTATTTAAAGCTTTTTCTTTTAATCCATAAAGTTCATCTTCTTGTCCAACATCCCCAACAACTGCAATGACTTCTTCAGATCCATAAGTTTCTTTTAACCATGGAATAATTATAGAAGTATCAAGCCCACCTGAATATGCTAAAACTACCTTTTTATATTTTTTCATAATAAATTGCCCCCTTATATTTAAGTAAATATAATAGCATTATATACTCTAATGCATAATTATGCAATTATTTTTACATAAAAATTTAAAAAACAGCAAAAAAACGTGAAAAATATGCATAAAAATATATTATATGCATATTGGACTATTGTGTTATATAATTAAAAAACAATAAATTTATATTTATTTAATATAAATTATAAAAAATTTAATATTAATGTAAGAGTTAGATGAGATAATTATATAAAAGGGAGGAGTTATGAATAGAAAAAAGAAACAAATAAGACGTAGGATAATATCATTATCTATAATTGCTTTACTATTGTTTTTTGGGGTAAAGCTTGCATTTTCTATAAAAGGTAGAGTAGAAAAGTTAGATTATCCTTATAAGTATGAAACAATGGTAAATAAATATAGTAAAAAATATAATTTAAATCCATTATTTGTTCTATCAGTTATTAAAGTTGAAAGTAATTTTGAGGAAAGAGCAAAATCATCTGTAGGAGCAATTGGATTAATGCAGATAACAGGTGAGACTGGTAGTGAAATTGCAAATAAATTAGGATATAAAAACTTTATATCAAATGACTTGTATAATCCAGAAACTAATATAGAATTTGGATGTTTTTATTTAAAAGATTTGTTTAAAGAGTTTAATGATAGAGATTTAGTTATTGCAGCTTATAATGGAGGACGAGGTAACGTTAGAAATTGGTTGAAAAATAAAGAGTATTCAAAAGATGGAGATAATCTTCATAATATACCTTTTCCTGAAACTAAAGAATATGTTGAAAAAGTAAATAAGGCATATGATATGTACAAAAAAATTTATGGAAATGAGCAGAAATAATATATTTTTAAACAAATAATAAAAGCCATATATTTGGCTTTCTTTTTTTATAATTAAAAATAAGTTTTAAAAAAATAAATTATTTGTATACAAAATGTTGTCATAATATAAATTAAGTAAATTTATATGGAAAGAGAATTATAAAACTTAATAATTTTGGGGGAATTAAAATTAATGAATAATTGGAGACGTAATTTAATTGTATGTTGGTTTGGTACTTTTATAACGATGATTGGAATGAGTCAAATAGCTCCTATTTTGCCAATATATATAAAACAACTTGGGGTTACTAATGTGTCTCACATTGAGCAAATATCAGGTATAGCATTTGGTATTACATTTATTGTATCTGGTATATTTTCTCCAATATGGGGAAAATTAGCTGATAAAGTTGGAAGAAAGCCTATGCTTTTAAGAGCTAGTTTTGGAATGGCTATTGTAGTTTTTTCAATGGGATTTGTACATAATGTCTATGTTCTTATATTACTTAGAATATTACAAGGAACTATATCAGGATATTCTACAGCATGCACAACACTAATTGCAACTCAGACTGACATAGAACATGTAGGAACTGCACTTGGAACTTTATCTACTGCAGGTGTCGCTGGTTCTCTTTTAGGACCAATGATAGGTGGATATTTAGATGGTATAGCAGGAATAAGAAGTGTTTTTTATATAACGGGAGTATTATTAGCTATTGTATTTTTTACTACTGTAATATTTATAAAAGAAGATTTTAAAGCAAGTAGTAAAAAGACATTGAAATTTAAAGAAGTTTGGAGTCTTATACCTAATAAAAAATTACTTGTTGCAATGTTTGTAACATCTTTTATACTCCAATTAGCATTTTATTCAATAGAGCCTATTATAACTGTATATGTAACAAATTTATCTAAGACTGTTAAAAATATTGCATTAATTTCTGGTATGGCATTTTCAGCATCAGGACTTGCAAATATATTAGTAGCAAGAAAACTTGGAAGGTTATCAGATAAAATTGGTGCACATAAAGTTATGCTAGTAGCTCTTATAGTTGCAGGAATTATATTTATACCACAGGCATTTGTTAAAAATCCATGGCAACTTATGGGACTTAGATTTTGTTTAGGACTTGCGGCAGCAGGTTTAACTCCATCAATAAATACAATAATAAGAAAAATAACACCAGATAAAATTTCAGGAAGAATATTTGGATTTAATATGTCAGCACAGTATTTTGGAACTTTTGGTGGTTCTGTATTAGGAGGACAAATAGCAGCATTTTTTGGAATAAAATATATATTTTTTATTACTAGTGCATTATTATTATTTAATGCAGTTTGGGTATATAATTTAGTTTATAAAAATTTATAGTGGATAATTAAAATAAGGAGAGCAAAATAAGCTTTCCTTATTTTAATTATGATATAATACTTTATTGAATAAGGAGGTGAGGTATATTTGAATTTAGAAACAATAAATAAAAACATGTTAAAGTTAAGTTCTTTATATACGAGAACACAAGGAGAAAAATTATCAAAAGAAGCATATGTAAAAGATTTAAAAGGTAAAAATATAGATAATATATATCATATTTACGGACAAGTTTTAAATGATAATAAAAGTAACATATATAGGACTCATATAAAAATTAATAATAAAACAGATAGGATAATTGATACAAGATGTACTTGTGAAACCTTTGATGAAAATAGAAGGCAAATAAGAAATTATGTATGTAAGCATATAATGGGGACATTTTTTACTTTTTATAATGTAGCAAAGAAAAATATAAAAAATAAAGAAGAAAAGACAGTAAGTAAAAAAGAAGAATCTTTAGAAAAACATTTAAAAAGTAAAAGGTTTTTATCTTTAGATATAATGATAAAATGCATTGTAAATGATGGAATAAAATCATTTCAATGTGAATTTAAAATAGGGGCTTTAGGTACTCATTTAATAACAGATATAAAAGATTTTATAAGGAAAATGGAAATTAAAGAACCTATAAAATTTAATGATGTTTTTATTTATGATCAGACAAAAGATGTATTCATAAAAGAAGATAAAGAAATAATTGAATTTATAAAGAAAAATAAAAATAGAGCAAATGGAAAGTGCTTAAAGTTATATCAAAATGAAATAAAAGATTTTTTGAAATTAATAAATAAAGATAAAAAAATTATATTAAATTATAATTTTATAAATTATGAAGTTAAGGTTAAAAAGGTAAATGTACCAGTTGCATTAACAGTAATACTTAAAGACAATAAGTTTATTTTAAGACATCATAATAAATTTCCTGTTTTACTAAACAACTATGGTGATGTAATGTTATTTGATAGAAATATATATTTACCTAAAGAAAAGCAATTAAATTCTTATATACCTTTATATAAAAAATTAATTAAATCTAGTGAATTATATTATGAAAAATCACTAAATAGTTTAAATAAATTATTAGAGGAACTTAAAAATGTAACTAATAATGTTGTATTGGATGAAAATACAAAAGAATACAAAAAGAGTTTAATTAGGCCTAATTTTTATTTTTATAAGGAAAAAGATAAAATTTATTGTAATGTAAAACTTAATTATTCAGGATATATAATTGATTTAATAAAAAATAAAGGCGACAATAGTTTTTTAAGAGATTATAAAAAAGAAGTATTAATAAGTATGGAGCTTCAAAAGTTTAAATTTATAAAAAAAGATAAAGATTTTATGTTTATAGGAAATGATGAAGATATATTTAATCTCTTGAGTATAGGCTTTAAAAGATTAAATGAAATTGGTACAGTTAAGGTTTCAAAAGATTTAGGAGACTTTAATTTAATAAATTCATCATGCATTGATTCAAGTTTAGAAGAATTTGATAACTTTTATACACTTAAATATAATATTTCAGATTTTAATATAAAAGAAATTAAGTCAGCCATAGATAGTATGAGAAATGGAAATAAGTTTTATAAAAATAAGAATTCTTATTTAGATCTAGAAGATGATGGGATTGTTCAATTTTTAAATCTTATAGAAGATTTAGGATTTGATAATATAAAGGATAATGAAATTTATATAGATAAAAATAAAAGTATTTATATTAGTGAAAAATTTAAAAATAGAAGTTTATCTTTTATAAAGGGAAGTAATATATTTCAAGAAATAGTTAAAAAACTATTAAATAAAGAGTATAAAAGAAAGCTTGTACCAAAGAAATTAAATGCAAAACTTAGAAATTATCAAAAAGATGGATTTAAGTGGATAAATGAAGTAACTTCATTAGGATTTGGTTGTATACTTGCTGATGATATGGGACTTGGAAAAACAATTCAAATAATAGCATTTTTATTATCTCAAAAGAAAACAAAAGCCTTAGTAGTTACACCAACAGCATTAATTTATAATTGGCAAGATGAATTTGAAAAATTTGCACCTACAATTAAAGTTGGGTTGATACATGGAAGTAAAAATACAAGAGAAAATATAATAAATAATTATAAAAATTATGATGTATTATTAACTACATATGGAACACTTAAAAATGATGAAGAAAAATATAAGGATATAACTTTTGATTACTTTATAATAGATGAAGCTCAAAATATAAAAAATCCTACTGCAAAAGTAACTGAAACTGTAAAAAATATAAAGTCAAAAAGCAATATAGCATTAACAGGAACTCCTATAGAAAATAATCTAATGGAACTTTGGTCAATATTTGATTTTATTATGCCAGGATATTTATTTAGCAAAGAAAGATTTAGAGAACGCTTTATAAATATATCAAATACAGAAGAGTTAAAATCTCTTATAACACCATTTATACTTAGAAGAGTAAAGGAAGATGTTTTGGCTGAACTTCCAGACAAAGTTGAAAAGAAGTATTTGGTTGAACTTAATAGTAAGCAAAAAAGTATATATAAATCATATGTAAAAGAAATAAAAAATAAGATAAAACAATCAAATAACAGTATAAATTTATTTTCTTATTTAACTAAATTAAGAGAGTTGTGCTTAGATCCATCTCTTGTAATTGAAGATTATGCTTTTAAAAGTGCAAAGATTGAGGTTGTGAAAGAAATAATAGATAATACAAAATCAAATAAAAAGATACTTTTATTTTCTCAATTTACATCTGTTCTTAAAAACATAGAGGTTGACTTTAAAGAAAAAGGAATAAAGTATACTTATTTGGATGGAAAAACATCTGCAAAAGAAAGAATTGATAGAGTTAAATTGTTTAACGAAGATAAGGATATACAAGTATTTTTAATTTCATTAAAAGCTGGAGGAGTAGGATTAAACTTAACATCAGCTAATTTAGTAATACATTTTGATCCTTGGTGGAATCCAGCTATTGAAGATCAAGCAACAGATAGAGCACATAGATTTGGACAGAAAAATATAGTTGAAGTAATAAAGCTTGTAGCAAAAGATACAATAGAAGAAAAGATTGTACTTATGCAAGAAGATAAAAAGGAGCTTATTCAAAGCCTTATGGACGGAAAGGATATGGATGGAAAGAAGCTTAAAAAGTTAACTGAAGAAGAAATAATGAAATTATTTGATTAATATTTAATAATTAAATCATAAAAAGTAAAGATTTAATAAAATGGATAAAAAGAAGGATTTTGATTAATTATAGTAAGTATAAATCTATTTTTTAAAATAGGGGTGAAATACTTATGAAAAAATTATTTAAAATCCTTTTTTCTATATTTATAGCAATAATTTTATCTTTTAATTTTATTACTTATTATCCAAAAGCTTCTAATAATTTAGAATTGGTTCAAGATTCAACGAATATAACTAAAATTCCAAAAAATTTTAGGAAAAGTACAGATGTTTTAAATTTAGATGAAGGAGAAAAAATTAATTTAACTGGACTTAAAGAGCTTAATATATCAGGAAGTGCACAATTTTCAAAGGAAGGATTATCTTTAATAAAAAAATCTATAGGAGATAAATATAATATAACTGTTGTTGATTTAAGAGAAGAATCACATGGATTTATAAATGGTATTCCTATAAGTTTTAAAAATAAAAATAATAATGCCAATGAAGGGTTATCATTAAATGAGATTTTAAATGATGAAGCTAAAAGATTAAATTCTATAAAGATTAATGAACCTATAACTTTTAGTAATACTAATATTTCAGTAATTCCAAAAGAAGTTTACAGTGAAGAAACCCTTACAAAAAATAATAATTTAAATTATATAAGAATACCTGTAACAGATGGTGGACTTCCATCTACTGATATGGTAAATAGATTTAAAGAGACAGTAATAAATAATAAGGGAAATAATAATTGGTTTCATTTTCATTGTAAAGCTGGCATAGGAAGAACAACTACATTTATGATAATGTATGATATTGTTAAAAACTGTAATGAAGTTAGCTTAGAAGATATAATTACAAGGCAAGTAAAACTTTTTGAAATGAGTGAAAATGATTCAAAAGGATTTTATTCCGGGGATAGATATAAATTTTTAAGTGATTTTTATAATGAATGCAAAGGTAATTCAAAAAATATTTTTAATAAAAACAATAATAAAAATGATTATTATATTAAAAATAATATAATGCCTAAAACCTTATATGTAATAAAAGATAATGAAATGACGAAAGAAGAACAAACAATGGTAGCTACACTTCAAGGAAATGTAGCTACTAAATCAAAAGAACAAATTTATATTTTAAGTAATTATGAGCCAAGTTACGAAACTTGGCTTAATGATTTAAAAGAAAATTATAATGTTAAATATAAATTTATAAAAGACCCATATGAATTATTAAGTAAGTTTAAAGATTATATAAAAGGATATATTTTGTATAATAATTCAAATAAATATTCTATAAATAATGGATGTTCACTTGCATCTTTAGAAAATGGAATAGTTATAGATGAATTGATAGAAGAAAAAGTTAAAGAAATTGGAGTAAAAAATTTAATTAAAGATTGTAGAGATACTGATAAATATTGGGCTTTTAATAATTTATGGAATAAAGGGTTAAATCATTCAACAGTTATACAATTATCACCAGATAAAACTATGGCATTAAGAGATTATGCTATAGTTTCAAAATCATTAGTTTTTTATGAAGAAGAGATTAACAATAAAGAATTTAGAGAAAAAATATTTAGTTCTATGGATGATGTGTCAAGAGTTTTTGGATGGGGACCTGATGAACATACAAATGTAAGTATAGCATCTAAATTTGGAGTTGATATTGTTGCATCAGATTGGTCATATAATTTATCTGTTTTAAGTTCTTATCCAACTAGAGATCAAAAACAAAATTTAAGTAAAGAGTCAGTTAAAGATAATGCTCATTATGTAACTTTTATTATGTCAGATGGTGATAATCAACAATGGTTTCTCGGAAGCAATTTTAATTCTAATAATTGGTATGGCTCAAAATATAGAGGAAAGTTTAATTTAGGATGGTCAATAAGTCCATCAATATATTATTTAGCACCTACAGTATTTAATAAATATTATGAAAGTGCTAGCAATATAAGGTATAAAGATTATTATTTAGCACCACCATCAGGAAATGGATATATGTATCCAAGTAAGTTTCCAGAAGAAAAACTAAATAATTATACTAAAAGATTAAGTAATTATATGAAAAAGGTAGATCAAAATTATGTTTTAATACTTGATGATGAATCTTTTTATAGAACTGATTTATGGGACAAATATACTTGTCATAATAATATAGATGGTTTAATTTATTTAGATTATAAAAAAAATAATAATTATAATGGAGAAATTGTATGGTCAAATAATAAGCCGGTTGTATCATGTCGTGATTTAATGTGGAAAGGATTGGAGGAAGAAGATACATTAATAGAAAATATAAATAGCAGAGTAAAAGAAGGATATACAGATATTAAAAATCCTAAGTCTTATACTTGTGTTTATGTTCATGTATGGAGCAAAAATATGGATGATTTAAATTTAGTGATAGAAGAGTTGAATAAAAATAGTAAAGTTGAAGTTGTGACACCATATACATTTATGAAGTTAATAAAAGAAAATATAAAAAAATAAATTTATAAATAATGATATTTTATATGATGTAGAAAATATTAAAAATATGAATTAAATTATAATTCATAATATAAAAATGTTCAAAAAATATATTTACTAAATACTTTTAAATTTATATAAATATATAAATTTAAAAAGTAAGTATTTTCAAAGATTTACAGAGTATTTATACAATATTATAAATAAATATAATTTTAAAATAAGAAGTATTTAAATAATATATTTCTTATTTTTTTATATAAAGTTTGAACAAAGTTTAATAATAATACATAAATAAAGACAAATTAAGAATTAACTTAATAATAAATACAAATTAAATTAATGAAAATCTAACAGTTTTAACATAGCCTTTTGTATATGGTAATTTTAAAATATAAGTGTAAGAATAATGGATAAATATATAGGAGGTATGATATGGAAAACGAAAATGGATACAGTAAAAAAGTCCAGAATACACTTATGATAATGTTCTTGTTAGGAATATTTATAGGGGCAATGGATGATGGAATTGTATCACCAGCAAGAACAATTATAGCAGATGCATTAAACATAAGTGCTGATGTTTCAATTTGGATGATTACAATCTATACATTAGTTTATGCAGTTGTAATGCCTATTTCAGGAAAGTTAGCGGATAGGTACGGAAAAAAGAAATTATTTGTAATATCAATAGCTATATTTGGTATAGGTTCAGCATTAAGCGGAATGTCAGATTATTTTAATAGTTATTCATTCTTAATAATAGCTAGAGTAATACAAGCTATTGGCGGCGGTGGAATAATGCCAATTGCTACAGCATTTATAGGAGAAAGCTTTCCAAAAGCAAAAAGAGGTAGTGCACTTGGTATTACTGGAGCAACTTATGGAATAGCAACAACACTTGGACCTACTATTGGTTCAGCAATATTAAATTTATTTGGCAATGATAATTGGGGAATATTATTTTTTATAAATGTTCCTATATGTATAATCGTATTATTAATATCAATAAAGGTAAAAATACAAGAACCTAAGTATACAGACAGAAAACTTGATGTTAAGGGAAGTGTAGTTTTATCTTTAATGATACTTGGAATTATGTATGGAGTTACTAATTTAAATTTCCATGATTTCATTAAATCAATAACATCAACAAAGGTATATCCTTATTTAATAATATTTGTTGTATTATTACCTATATTTATATACTTAGAAAAAAGAGCAGAAGATCCTGTTTTAAATTTAAATTTCTTCAAAAATAGAAATATAGTTATAACATTAATAATGGCTTTTGTAGTAGGTTGCGGAATGATGAGTGTAGTATTTATTCCTCAATTTGGTGAAAATGTTCTTAGAATATCTCAAGGTTCAGGTGGATATTTAATTACTATTATCGCACTTTGTTCAGGTGTAGCAGCACCTATTGGTGGTAAATTTATAGATAAGTTTTCAGCAAAAGCAGTACTTTTAGTTGGATTTACATTTTCTATAGTAAGTTCTTTATTATTAGCATTTAATGTTTGTAAAACTAATAGTGAACCAATGTTATTTATAGCTCTTATATTAATGGGTATAGGTATGGGATTAACAATGGGAACACCACTTAATTACTTAATGCAAGTAAATGTTAAAAGGACTGAAGCAAGTTCAGCTCAAGCAACAGTTTCATTAATAAAAAGTTTAGGTATTGCAATTTCACCTAATATATTAGTTAATTTTATAGCTGTTGCAGGAGATAAGATGCCATCTAAGTTAATGGAAGTTATGCCAAAAGTTCAAGGTATGACAGCTGGTATGTCACAATCAATTGGAGGAGGAGATGTACCAAAACATATTTTAAATTCTTTCCAAAATGCAGATGTTTCAAGTATAGCAAATGTAATGAAGGAATTTGCAAGTTTTATGTTTGATAAAGCTAAACCCGCAATTGAAAAAGGATTGATTGGACATGTTCCACCAAATGCTAATATAAATGTAATATTTAATAATATGAAGAGTGAATATATACATCAAGTAGAAGGTGCAAAAACTGCTATTGAAAATACATTCCAATCAACATTAAATAATGGATTCCTAGGATTGTTTGTTACATTAGCTATAATAGCTGCAATAGGATTTTTTGTAGCATTATTCTTAAAAAACAATAAAGGTGAGGAAGCACAATAATTTATATAGTTAAAATTAAAGGCAAAAGAGTAACTAACTTTTTTGCTTTTAATTTGCATTTTTTTTGATTTAGTATTAAATTATATATAGATAAAACTTATCATACTATAAAAAATTTTAAAATTTACTTATTAATAATTAATGCATACTTTGCATATTAAATAAAAATTATTAAGGAGAATTATGTATAAAATAGATTTCTATAAAGATAAGAATGGAAATATTCCTGTGTTAGATTATATAAATAAATTAAAAGATAAAAAAGATTGCAATAAGAGAGCAAGAGTTAAATATTATAAAATAGAACAAATGTTTAATTTATTATCTGATAAAGGGACAACTATTGGTGCACCAATTATAAGAAATTTAGAAGGAAATATTTATAAAATTAGAGTTTTAGATTCTCGATTTTTCTTTTTGAGAGTTAATGATACTTTTGTAATGTTAAGTCATTTTATAAAAAATACTCAAAAAACTCCAGAGAAAGAAAAAACTATTGCTAGAAAAAGGGCTAGAGAAATTTAATATAAAGGTAAAAGGATGGATTAAAGATGAAATTAAAATATAGAGAAGAATATGATGATTTAAATAAAATTTTATGTGATTATTGTAAAAAGGAAAATAAAAATTCCTTTGATAGTAAAAAAGATGTTATAGAATATTTAAGTAAATTAGATATGGATTTAATTAAAGAGATACAAGTTATACTTCATATTGGGTGCACTTGTAAAGAAAATGTTATGAAACCAGAATTATTATTTGATAATATAATGCAAAACTTTGATGTTCTAAAAGGTTGGAGAACAAAAGAAATTGAAATTAGTAATATGGTAATTGATGCACCACTTGATAAATATTTTGAAGATGGAATAGAAATACTACAACTAAAGAATTAATATTTAAGAAGAATTAGATTTATAAGCTAATTCTTTTTTTATAACTTGTAATATCTTTAATTATAAGTTTTTTAGTAATAAACGAAGAAAATAAGAGATATTTACTTTAAAAGGTGAAATTTAATAAAATACGGCTAAAAATTTGAAAATATAAAAATAATATGATATAGTATATAAGCATATAATGTATATGTTATATTTTTTTATAAATTATAAGAATTTATATATTATAAATTGAATAAAAGTAAAGGGGATGAAATTATGTTTAAGTTACCAAATTGTCCAAAATGTAATTCAGAATATACATATGAAGATGGAAGTATGTTTGTATGTCCAGAGTGTGCTCATGAGTGGAATGAAGCATCAGAGAATGGAAGTAATGAAGATGCATTAGTTGTTAAAGATGCAAATGGAAATATATTAAGTGATGGAGATTCTGTAACTGTAATTAAAGACCTTAAAGTAAAAGGAGCTTCATCAGCACTTAAAAAAGGTACAAAAGTTAAAAATATACGTTTAGTTGAGGGAGACCATAACATTGATTGTAAAATTGATGGATTTGGTGCAATGCAATTAAAGTCAGAATTTGTTAAAAAATTATAATTAAAATAATTAATATAAAAAGCTAGGAAAATTCCTAGCTTTTTTGCTATATAATTAGTTCATGTATTTAAATTTAAATGTGAAAAAATATGAGATATTATACAAAATTTAAGATATAATTAAAAATTATAAAAGTAAATATTTAAATTAATTTATTTTTAAATTATAGAAGGTTAGGGTAATTATGGGAGATATAAATTTACAGGAAGTTAGAAAACATGGGACAAAAAATTTCCCTTGTGCATTTTACTTAAAAGAAAATCATAAAGATGGTCTTCTTGTTAAGCATCATTGGCATAATGAATTTGAACTTATTCATTTAAAAAAAGGAAAGTTTAATATAGAAGTTAATATGGATAAGCATTGTATAGAAGAGGAGTGTTTATGTTTTATAAATAGTGGAGAACTTCATTATATAAAATCAAAATATCCTTGCTTTGAGAGTGCTATAGTGTTTGATTTGAAAATGCTTAGTTTTGATATGTTTGATTCAATACAAGGTAAGTTAATTCAGCCTTTGTTAAATGGTAAATTAAAATTTAAAACATTAATATTTAAAAGAGAAAGTTATGGAAAAGAAATTTTATATGAATATAAAAAAATAGTAAATGCCTATGCAAGTGAAGGAGCCCTTACACAAGATATAGAAGGAAATCATATTCAAAATATTGCACTTCAAATAAAAGTGAAAGCCTCTATATTAAATATATTAGGTATATTATATGAAAATAATTTATTAATTAGAGAAGATGGAAAAAATAAAGATTATAGAGTTGATTATGTAAAGAAAGTTATTTCATATATTCAAGAAAATTATAAAGAAAAGATCTATATAAAAGATTTAGCAGAACAGATTAATATGAATGAACAATATTTCTGTAGATTTTTTAAAAAGATGATTGGAAAGACTCCAATGGAATATGTAAATGAATATAGAATAAAAAAGACTAAAGAATTGTTAAAAGAAACAGATATGAAAATAGTGGATATATGTTTAGAATGTGGATTTAATAATATAGGAAACTTTATAAAGGTGTTTAAAAAAAATACTAGTATAAATCCAATTAAATATAGAAAATTAAATAAAAGCAATAAATAATTAAATTAATATAAAAAAATAAAAAGTAGTAGGTTAAAATGCGTAAGATTTTGAGAGAACATTTTAATCTACTACTTTTTTAAAATTTATAAATAAAGGTTTATTTATGAGCTAATTTAATTACATGATAATTTTTCTTTTCTAAGTCTTCTAATTTTCTTTTCCTCGCCATAAGCAACTATTAAAAGTAATATTACACCTATGATAAGTGCGGCATAGAATACAACAAAAACATCATTCCAACCATGAAGGGTTGTACCAAATATACTTATACCTGATGATTTTGGATCAGCAATTTTTGCAAGTGCAACTTTAGCTGTTGAATCTCCAAAAAGGTATCCAAATGTTCCACTTAATCCGTTAGTTACGGTTGTAGCTTTCTTTGGTGTAAATCCTACTATAGATACACCAATTAAAAGTTGTGGTCCAAATATTAATGCTCCTAAGCAGAATAATGATACATTTATCATTGTAACGCTAGTTGCATATCTATATCCAAGTACTGCAAATGCAGTTATTCCTAAACAAAATGCTGCAAGAATAGCTCTTCTTCCTTTTAAAAGGTCAGATACATATCCCCAAGTCATACTTCCTAAAAGTGCACCCATTTCAAAGTAGAAAATTGTATCAACAGCATCAGTCATTCCAAATCCTAAATGCTCTGTAACATAAAGTGGTGCCCAGTTATCTATTCCAATACGTACTATGTATACGAAAACATTTGAAACACAAAGTATCCAAATCCAAGGATTCTTTAAAACATATTTTTTAAATATTTCAAATTTAGTCATTGATTCACTTTCGATATTATCTTCATCTACAGGTTCATCAAATATTTCTTCAACTCTATTCCAACCTAATTCTTCAGGTTCATCTTTACCAACAAACATTAATAAAATACCAACTATAAGTGCTATTATTGCTGGGAATATAAACATACCTGCAACATTTCCATGGAAGAAAACATTTGCACCCCATAAAGCAAGTATACCTGCAATAGCTCCACCTATATTGTGAGACATATTCCAAAATCCTAAATATCTACCTCTTTTAATTGTTGGAGTCCATCTTGATATAGTAGAATAAGCTGCTGGTCCACCAGGTGCTTGTAAAAATCCACTTAATCCCCAAAGTAATAATATAATTCCAGATGGTTGTTTACCAGCTAGTAATAAAAATCCTATTACTAATACGATACTTGCTGACATAGCTAATAAAAATGAAACTATACGTTTTGCATTTCTACCATCAATTATGTAGCCTAATAAAGTTTTACCTATTGCATATGTAATTGAAAATCCAAATCCTATATATCCAAGTTCGGATGTAGTATATCCAAGTTGTTCTTTTAAAAGTGGTTGTGCTGCTTTAAAGTTATTTCTAATTAAATACATACAAGCATAAACAACAAATACAACGAAGAAAGCTTTTAAAAATTGCTTTGCCCATTGTTTTCTCTGAACTTCTATTGGTACAGAAACAGGTTTTTTGTTAATACTAAAAAATTTACTTATTGCGTTCATATTACCTCTCCTTAGTTGTTATAATTTAATGTTTAAAATATAAATCCTAGAAAATGTTTTCAGAAAACATTTACAGGACTATAATAAAATAAAAGATGAACAAAAAAATCTCTTAAATGTTTCATAAATGTAACATTTTATTTATGTGAATATTAATTAATTTATTATTGATATAAAAATATAAGTATTAATATTAAATTTTGTGTATTCAAGATTGAAAATTAATAAACAACTAGTTGAAAACGTTTAATGAATGTAATATAATAAAAATTGATTTTATATTATTAATATAAGGGGGAGTATTATGATAAAAGTAGATTTATTAAGGGTACATAAAAGGAGTATATCTAAATTATTAGTAGTTATGTTTATTATGAACTTAATATTACCAATTAAGCTTGTTAATGCGGCTGAAAATAGTAATTTAATAAAGAACTATAAATATTCTGATGATAATTTAGATAGTAAACCGGATTACTGGAGTTTTTACGCAAAAGGTAATAATTATAATTCTTATATTTCAAAAGATGAATACAAAAAAGAACCAAATTCATTAGTAATTGATGTTAAGACAAAAGATAGTAATGCGATAATTGTTCATCAAACAGTTAATTTAACAAAAGATCAATTAAATAAAAAATATAAATTTACTCAATGGATAAAGACAGAAAATTTTGTTGGAGCAGGTGCACATATTAGATTACAAATAGTTAATAAAAGTAATCAGAAGTTAGATATATTTGAATTATCTCCTAAAGTTACAGGTAGTAAAGATTGGACAGAATTAAGTTATGAACTTGATATACCAGATTTAATTGGTGGTGTAGAAGTTGGTGGTTTAAAAATTGAAAATTATATTTCAAATAATAGTACAGGTAAAGTTTACTTTAATGAACCAAAACTTATTTGCACTGGAAATACAGATGGAGATATAAAGCCAGATCCAGATGTTCCACAATATAAAGATAGCCTTGTATTAAATGGTTACTTTGAAAAGGTTAAGTCAGACGGAACAGCTGATAAATGGGGAAAATGGCAAAGTGGAAGTAATAAATTTAATACAGAAGTTGATAATAAAGTATTTTTTGAAGGAAAAAATTCAATAAGATTGGAAAATGGAGATAAGGATAAAACAGCAAGAGGTACTTTAAATCAAACAATAAGAGATATACCACAAGAAGCACAAGGTAAATCACTTAAAATAAATCAATGGATTAAAACAGAAAACTTTAATGGTAAAGGACTTATATTAAGACTTCAATATAAATCACCAGATGGTCAAAAAATTGAACCAATGGGAATGGTTGATTTAAATGTTAAAGAAAATATGGATTGGACAAACTTTGATTTTATATTAGATTTGCCAAAAGAAACTTTAGGTAGTATAGTATTTGAATATTTATATGATGATGCTAAAGGTAAAGTTTGGGTAGATAATATAGAAGTAAATTCATATACAAAATTATCTAATATAGAATCTAAGGAAAGTACAATTAAATTAGAAAAAGGTAAAAGTGAAAAAATAAATTTAATTTTTACTCCAAGTAATGCAACTAATAAAGATGTTACTTTTGAAAGTTTAGATAAAAATGTAGCAACTGTTAATAATGAAGGTTTAGTAACTGGAGTTAATAATGGGGTAAGTAACATAGTTGTTAAAAATAAAGAAAGTAATAAAAAATTAGAAATACCAGTTATAGTTGGAGAGTCAGATCAAATAACTATAAAAGATATTGGTATATTAAAAGGATTAGAAAATAAAGTTATAAAAGGTAAAATAGAGGCTGTATCTCAAACCGGTTTACAATTAAATTATACATCTTTAACTAATCCTAAAAATGGAACTTTAAATTTAAAAGAAGATGGAAACTTTGAATACTATCCAAATAAAAATTATTATGGAGATGATGTATTTACAGTAAAAGTTAGTGATACAAATAATAATTTTGCTATTTCTAATATAAAAGTTAATGTTGAAAAAAGAAATAAAGCACCAATATTTGAAAATTTCAATATTACTTTAAATGAAAATGGAGAAATAAAAAACAAAAAATTTAATGCAAAAGATCCAGAAGGTGAAGATTTAAAATTTGAAATTGTTGATAAAGCAAGCAATGGAGAATTTACTATAAATAATAACAATTATAGTTATAAGCCTAATAAAGATTTTAATGGATATGATTCTGTAAAAATAAAAGTTATTGATACTTTTGGTAATGAAGTTATAGCAGAAGGAAATATTTTTGTAGCACCTTCATTAGAAAATATAGATAAATTAGTAAAGAAAGAACATCCAAGGCTTTTAGCATCAGAAGATGAATTTAATTCATTAAGAAATTTAGTCAAGACTGATAAAAATGCTAAAATATGGTTTGAAAAATTAAAAATCAAAATAGATAAAATATTAGCATCACCAGTTGTAGCTTATAATAAGCCAGATGGATTAAGATTAGATACAACTGCATCAAAAAATATTGTTGATTTATCATTTATGTATCAAATAACAGGTGATAAAAAATATGCAGATAGAGCTTGGCTTGAACTTGAAAATGTTTCTGTAAAGTATCCAGATTGGAGTCATCAGCATTACTTAGATGCGACAATGACATCATTTGGAGTTGCAATAGGATTTGATTGGTTATATTCATATTTAAATAAAGAACAAAGAGCTACTATAGAGAAAGCTTTAGTTAAAAATTCATTAAGCATAGGGCTTGGATATTATAAAAATAATTCGCATTTCTTTGTTGAAGATAAATATAATTGGAACTTTGTTTGTAATACTGGATTAACAGCGGGTGCACTAGCTATAATGGGAGAAAACAATGATAAAATGGCTGGTGAAATAATCCAAGAGGCATTTAAGTCAATTCAAAATGGATTAACTCAGTATTATCCAGAAGGAGATTCAATAGAAGGAATATCATATTGGGATTATGGTACAAGATATTTAGTTTATTTCTTATCTTCTGTAAGTTCAGCAATTAAAGGAGAAAATTTATTTATTAATGCACCAGGAATTAAAGAGACTCCAGATTATCCAATGTTTATGACAGGAAAAGATGGTGCATATAATTATTCAGATAATGATAGAAATTTACCAGCAGGCTATTTAAGTCTTTGGTTTGCAAATGAATTAAATAGAGCAGATCTTACATGGTACCATAAATATTATATGTCACAAGATGAAGCTGTAGTTAATGTGTATGATTTATTATGGTATAAGCCAGAATTATACACTGGAGAAAGTCCAAAGGAATTAGATAGAGCTTATAAAGAAAGACAATCTGTAATAACTATGAGAAAAGATTGGGAAGATCCTTTATCAAGTTTTGTTGGATTTAAAGGTGGATTTAATGGAGCACCACACGGAGATTTAGATATTGGTTCATTTGTTTTTGATTCATTAGGTGAAAGATGGGCATTAGATCTTGGAAAAGAAAATTACAACCTTCCAGGATATTGGGAAAAAGAAGAAGGGGGAAGAAGATGGAATTATTATAGAAAAAGAGCTGAAGGACACAACACTTTAATAATAAATCCAGGTTCAGGATATGACCAAGAAGTTAATGTACATTCTCCTATAATAGATATGAAATTAAATAATGGAAATAATCCTTACGGAATAATAGACATGACAAGTGCCTATGATAAAGAAGCTCTAAGTGTAAAAAGAGGGATTAAATTTATAAATAGAGAAGATATTCTTGTAAGAGATGAGTATATGTTAAAAAAATCTGGTGAGGTTGCATGGCAAATGCATACAGATAAAGAAGCAGAATTAACTGAAGGTGGAAAAGCTGTTATTTTAAAAGATGGAAACAAGAGATTATATGTAAAACTTCTTAATTATGGAAATGAAAAATTTGAAATAGTTGATGCAAAACCATATGCAGGTTCACCAAATCCAGATGGACAAAATCCTAATAAAGGAATAAAAAAATTAATAGTTAAGTCTGAAGGAAGAGAAGGAAATATTAATGTATGGATGGCTCCATTTATGGAAGGTGAAAATGTTCCAAATAAAGTTCCGAAAGTTACTAACTTAATGGCTTGGAAAAATGAATCAAATAATGATGATTCATCAAAACCAGATGATAATAATAAGCCGGATAATAACAATAAGCCAGATAATAACAATAAGCCAGATAATAAACCAGATGATAACAGTAATTCAGAAAATAAACCAAATAATAATCAAGAAAATAATAAACCAAGTTCAGATAAAAATGAAATAGTTGAAAATAAAAATGATAAAGATATACCAAAGACAGGACAAGAAGCATTAGGCATGATAATTTTAGGATTAGTTACACTTGTTGGAGGAGTATTTATTATAAGAAAGTAAATTTTAAAATAATAAGAGAGCGCTAATATACTTTAGTGCTCTTTTATTTTGTATTAATATCAATAATACCAATGAACTTATCATGAATTAATATAGAATATACTTTTTATATTTTTAAGTGTATATCAAAAATATATTCATACTACATTGATTATGTATTTTCTATATAATTAATTAGGTGTTATAGTATAGTTTGGTGAGAATTTTTATTATTGATTAATTAAAAAATTATAAAACAATTTAATAAAATCTTATTCTATAAAATATTTAAGCGGTTTTATATCCATAATAAAAATTCTATCTTCTTACTAATATTAAAAAGTAAAGCTAGAAGGGATGTTTATATGAAAGAATTAATTGATTTATATTTTCTTTTTATAAAATTAGGTTTTATGAATTTTGGTGGTGGATATACTATATTCCCAATACTTCAAAGAGAAATAATTGAAAAGAGAAAGTGGATTACAAGTGAAGAACTTACTGATTATTATGCAATTGGACAATGTACGCCAGGAGTAATTGCTGTAAATACTGCAACATTTATAGGGCATAAAAGAAAAGGAAATATAGGTGGTATAGTTGCAACATTAGGATTTGTAACACCATCTGTAATACTTATATCAATAATAGCAATGTTTATTGGTAATTTTGCAGATATTCCATTTGTGAGACATGCATTTGCAGGTATACGTGTATGTGTTGCAGTACTTATATTAAATACTGCTATAAAGTTACTTAAAACAGCTGTAATTGATATAAAAACTTTGATTATATTTATACTTGTAGCTGGTTTTTCTATATTTACAAATATATCACCATTCTTATTTATAATAATTGCAGGTATAAGTGGAATTGTACTTAAAGGAGCAGGAGGTAAAAAGAATGATACTAATTAAAATATTTTTTGAGTTTTTTAAAGTAGGTCTTTTTGCCGTAGGTGGAGGAGCTGCTACTATACCATTTCTTTATAATATTTCAGATACTACACATTGGTTTACACATACAGATCTTGCAAATATGATTGCAATATCTCAATCTGTTCCAGGTGCAATGGGTATAAATATGGCAGCTTATGTTGGATATACAACTCAAGGTATTATTGGTGCAATTGCTTCAACAATTGGTATTATAGGTCCTTCAATAATAATAATTTTAATTGTGGCAAGGGTATTAAATAAATTTAAAGAAAATTATATTGTAAAAAATTGTTTTTATGGATTACGTCCAGCAGCAACAGGATTACTATTTGCAGCAGGATTTGAAATAGTTAAAATATCAATAGTAACTTTAAATAGATTTTTTGAAACAAAAAATATTTTAAATATAGTATCTTTAAAAGCTTTAATACTTGCAGTGATTTTATATTTTTTAATATCTAAATATAAAAAATCACCAATTGTTTATATAGTATTGGCGGCTTTTATAGGAGTTATATTTAAATTTTAATAGGTTGGAAAGTTTTTATAAAATATAGAAAAGTAGTCTTACTTTATAACTAAGACTGCTTTTTTATTTAAAACTTATTTTATTTTAATGGACAATATGTTTTAATACTAATAAAATTACACCAAATAAAATTAAGAAAACACCTGAAACTTTATTTAAATTTTTATTATCTGTTTTATTTGCAAATCTTGAGGCTGTTCTAGAACCAAGTACAGCAAAAATAACGCAAATTATTAAGGCTAAAACATTAGTGCCACCATGGATTATGTGGGCAGTTGCTCCAGTTAAAGCTGTAAAAGCCATAATAAAAACACTTGTACCTACTGCCATTTTTAAACTGTAGCCTAGGAATCCAGTCAAAGCTAATAGTAGCATCACGCCTCCACCAGTTCCAATAGTTCCGCAAATAGTTCCAATAACTAATCCAAGTATAATTGAAAGAGCTAGTTTTTTATTTTTACTTAAATTTTTTATCTTAGAATCTTTAGGAGTAGTAATTGGCTTAATAATTAATTTAATACCTAATAATATAGTCATATACATAGAAACTCCACCTAATATATCATTTGGTATAAATTTTGCAAAATAACTAGCAATATAAGTTGCTATCATTGTGACTATCATAATTAATATTCCATTTTTTATATCAATATTTTTATTTTTAAAATATATAATTGAGGATATTAAGGAAGCAAAAACATCGGCAGCTAAAGCTATACCAATAGCTTGATAAGCATTAAAACCAAGTAATGCTACAAGCATTGGAGTAATTATTGAAGCAGCTGATATTCCAACAAGTCCAATACCTATACCCGCAAGCAAACCAGCAAATATAAAAACTACTATACTCATAAAAATCTCTCCTTTATTAATGGGCTTAAGATTAATTTTATAGTAATTAATTGAATAATTTATAAATATCTGGTGATAACTTTATAAATTTATATGTAAATTATAAAATAGCAAAAATATATTAAAACTTATAATATATTTTTGCTATTTTAAAATCAATCAATATTTTATTTAATTGTATTTTGAATTTCTTTAATCCATTTTTCTATTATTTGTTTTTCATGAGGAATAGGTTTTTTATGTTTTTCATAATTTACTACAAATTTATTTAATTTACTATATAATTTTTCTAAATCCATATCACTAACTAATTCTTTGTTTGAATATATATTTCTAATAGATTCTCTTTTGTTTTTAGACTCTTGTAATTTAATTAATAAATTACCAGCTAATATTTTTTTATTATCCACTTCTGCTGCAATTAAAGCTTTTAATCTTTCCTCTGTATGCTTGGATGTTATATCATAAAAATCATCATATAATCCAAATTCAGTTATAAATTTTTTGAATTCATCAAAGTTATTTTCATTTTCAAAAATACTTTTTAATTCAATTTCTGTGTATTTCATATATATACCACCTTTCTATTTTTTATTTATATTATAATACTTTTTATTTTTATAGCTTTTAAAATGAAATATCATACATATAAAATTAATACAAAATTATATTAAGTTTATCAGTTAAAATATAGGATTACTTTAATTAACTAATGTTTTTGATGAATAAAATACAATTGTATTAAATTTAATATAGAAATTATTGCTTATATTTTTAAAATTTAACAAAATAATAGCGTATTTACCATTAAATTTTAATATTTTAGTGATATTATAAATTAAAAATGTTGAATTTATGTGGAGTTATTATGAGTGTAGAAGTAGTAATTATAAGGATTATGTTATCAATATTTATAGGTGGAATTGTAGGCTTTAATAGAGAACATGAAAATATGCCAGCAGGTTTTAGAACTCATGTATTAGTTTGTTTAGGGGCCACTATTGCAGCATTAATTCAAGTCCAACTTGGATATTTTGTATTAGATGAAATTGCTAAAAATCAAGAGTTTAAAAATATATTAGCTGTAGATGAAGGGCGTGTTATATGTCAAGTAGTATCAGGAATTGGGTTTTTAGGGGCTGGAACTATAATAAAAGCAAAAGGATCTATAAAGGGACTTACTACAGCAGCATCAGTTTGGGCTGTAGGTTGTGTAGGACTAGCAATTGGAATGGGCTTTTATGTTATAAGTATAATTGGTGGAATATTTATAATTATAAGTCTTGTAATTTTAAAAAAGTTTGAAAATAAATATATTGTCAAAGATTCATGTATTAATTTAGAAGTTCAATACACAAATAAAGAAATTGCTTTAAGTGAGGCAAATAAAATTTTTAATAAATATCAAATAAATATAATTAATATAAAATCAATTAATGAATGTCTTATTTATACAATAGATATATCAGAGAAAATTACTGCAAATGATATTATGACTAACTTATTAGTTAATGATAATATTACTAATGTTAATATTATATAATTTTAAATAATAAAAGAACCTTGCTTATTTACAAGGTTCAATTAAAACTTATATGAAACATTATTTTTTGGAAAATATGTAAAATATATGAGCTTCTTTAAATACGGTACTTTGTTTCAATAAAATAAATCCATCATTTTTATTTTCATCTATTAATGAATCATCATATATGTAGTATTGGTTGTAACAATGAGGGTCATAAACTTTAAAATAACTTTCGTTATTTATCTTTTTAGTTCCAGATAGGATTATATAATGTCCACCTTTTGAAACATGTCCCTGTTTCATATTAACAATTACTAAATGATTATTATCCTTCAACGCTTTCTGAATAGTTTTAGTATTAGTTGTAGAATAACAATTTAAATTATAATTTGGTTTTGATGAATCATTACATGCTATATCAAAAAAATCACTGTTTGTCCCATTATTATAAGTTCTTGTATTTATTGCTAACGAATATTTACAGAGTTCAACTGGTGAAATATTTTTTTCATTTAATGTAGAAACAACAGTAGCAAATGCTGATGGACCACAAGCTGAATTAGAGATTAATTGATTTTTATTATTTACTTCAGGGTGAGTATATACTGTGTTACCATACCTTGGATCATCTTGAGCATAATATCTAATATATCCTTCCTTAATTGTACTACTTAAATCATTTTTATCTGTTTTTACGTTAGGGTTTCCTTTAGTTATAAAATCTTTTTTTACATATCCTGTGATATTATTATAATTAATTTTATATAAATCATCTTTTTCATCTAATATATCGATGATAGCTCCATTTGGAAGGTTTCCTATAATTTCTGATGAATCAAATTCATTTTTTCTTACATTTAATTTACTTGAGTCATTTTCTAATTGTATTACTCCCCATTCATAAGTTTTTTTATTGGAAGTTAAAGGCGACTCATTCGTATTATTAATTGCTTTGTCAACCTTTGTTTCAGGTTTTGAATTAAAAGAGTTAGTTGTTGTTTTAAATCTACTTATAATATTTGGAGTAAATATAAAAATAATTAATATAGCAAGTATTAAAAATAGATTAAAAGGTTTGAATATTTTTGATTTCATTAAACATATCCTTTCTAAAATTATTTCATATTAATGGTTTCTAATTAAATTAGTAATATAAAATATAAAAACTATTAATATGAAAAATTTATTTTAAAAAGATAATTTTACCAAATAGTTTTTAAAAAATAAACTCGTAAAATCTTTATAAGATTTACGAGTTTAAACTATGGTGCCACCAGTGGGAATCGAACCCACACGGTAAAACCGCATGATTTTGAGTCATGTGCGTCTGCCAGTTCCGCCATGGTGGCAAATTAAAACTAATTTTAGCAACGAGAATATTATATCAAAAATAGTTAAAAATATCAATTGTGTAAATAAATTTATCAAAAATATGAAAAAAAATAATATTTTAGTTGTTTGATGAGTAGACATTTGCTAAAATGTATGTAGGATAAAACTTACCCAGTGGGGCAGTTTTTGACCTAGCTAGAAATGTAAACTAGTTTTTATACATAAAAATCAAGTTTATAATCTAATAATTAGGGAGGAGAAATAAGAATATGATGTATTCAACAGAAGTTCAAGAAATGTGTGTAATCGCAAAAGGACCTAACCATGGACCAGCACCAATTCCTGAAGAAGGAAGATGGGTTTTAGCTAAAGAAGTAAAAGATATTTCAGGTCTTACTCATGGAATAGGTTGGTGTGCACCTCAACAAGGAGCTTGTAAGCTTACTTTAAACGTTAAAGATGGAATAATAGAAGAGGCATTAGTAGAAACAATAGGATGTTCAGGAATGACTCACTCAGCTGCTATGGCTTCAGAAATATTACCAGGAAAAACTATATTAGAAGCATTAAACACAGACTTAGTTTGTGACGCTATAAACACTGCAATGAGAGAATTATTCTTACAAATAGTATATGGAAGAACTCAAACTGCATTCTCAGAAGGTGGTTTACCAATAGGAGCAGGTCTTGAAGACTTAGGAAAAGGATTAAGATCTCAAGTTGGTACTATGTACGGAACTCTTGCTAAAGGACCAAGATACCTTGAAATGGCAGAAGGTTACGTAACAAAAGTTGCTTTAGATGCTGATAATGAAATTATCGGATACAAATTCATACACTTAGGAAAGATGATGGAATTCATCGGAAAAGGAATGGATGCTAACGAAGCAATGGAAAAAGCAGCAGGTCAATACGGAAGAGTTGAAGACGCTGTTAAATTAGTAGATCCAAGACATGAATAATTTAAGTAATTAAACAATTTGTAAGGAGGAATTTAATCATGGCATTATTTGAAAGTTATGAAAGAAGAATAGATCAAATCATTCCAGTACTTAATAAATACGGAATGGAAAGTTTAGAAGATGCTAAAGCGGTATGTGACGAAATTGGAATTAACCCATACGATATAGTAAAAGAAACTCAACCAATCGCATTCGAAAATGCAGGATGGGCTTATACTTTAGGTGCTGCTATAGCTATAAAGAAAGGTTGCAAAAAAGCTGCTGACGCTGCTGAAGCAATCGGAGAAGGATTACAAGCTTTCTGTATCCCAGGTTCAGTTGCTGATGACAGAAAAGTTGGACTTGGACACGGAAATCTTGGAGCAATGCTTCTAAGAGAAGAAACAGAATGTTTCGCATTCCTTGCAGGTCACGAATCATTCGCTGCTGCAGAAGGTGCTATTAAAATAGCAGAAAAAGCTAACAAAGTAAGAAAAGAACCATTAAGAGTTATATTAAACGGTCTTGGAAAAGATGCTGCTATGATAATCTCAAGAATTAATGGATTCACATATGTTGAAACAGCATTCGATTTCTATACTTCAGAATTAAAAATTGTTAGAGAAAAAGCTTACTCAAACGGACCAAGAGCGAAGGTTAGATGCTTCGGATCAAACGACGTTAGAGAAGGTGTTGCTATAATGCATCACGAAGGAGTTGATGTATCAATCACTGGTAACTCAACTAACCCAACAAGATTCCAACATCCAGTTGCTGGAACATACAAAAAAGAATGTGTAGCAGAAGGTAAGAAATACTTCTCAGTTGCATCAGGTGGTGGTACTGGAAGAACTCTTCACCCAGATAACATGGCTGCAGGTCCAGCTTCATACGGTATGACTGATACAATGGGAAGAATGCACTCAGATGCACAATTCGCAGGATCATCATCAGTTCCAGCTCACGTTGAAATGATGGGTCTTATCGGAATGGGTAACAACCCAATGGTAGGAGCTACTGTTGCAGTTGCAGTTGCTGTTGAAGAAGGAATGAATAAATAATAGTCTTATAAGTTTTTATTAAGATTTAAAGATTATTTAAACATAGAAATATGTAAATGAAATATGAGTATCCGTAATGTATATATACATTACGGATACTCTTTTTTATATAGAGAAATACAAAAATTAATCTATCATAAATTTAACTTATATATTCAACAATAAAGTTTTAAATTTAAAAAAATAATAAAATTAAATATAATAGTAAAAATTCTTTTTATAAATAAATTAATAATAAATATAAAAAGTTTATAAAATTAAGTAAAATAAATAAAAATTTTAAAAAAATGTAAAATATGGTACAATTGAAATAATAAATTTGATATGTTAAATTTATAACTTAATAAATAAAAGGGGGACATTATGAAAATAGAAGTACAAGGTATAAGTAAATCCTTTGGTGATGTACAAGCTCTTAAAGATTTAAATTTTACTATTGATAGGGGAAGAGCATTAGGTTTACTTGGAAGAAATGGTGCTGGTAAAACTACAGCAATAAGAATAATTTTAGGAATACTTCCAAGTGATAGTGGTAAAGTTTTAATTAATGATAAAGAGTTAAATTTTGATCATAAATCTTTTGGTTATTTACCGGAAGAGAGAGGTTTATATTTAAAGTTTACTGTAAAAAATCAATTATTATATTTTTCATCACTTTATGGAATGAAAAAAAGTGAGGCATTAGAAACTATAAAATATTGGTTAGATAGATTCGAAATAAGTGAATATTTAAATAAAAAGGTAGAGACATTATCAAAAGGTAATAAGCAAAAGATTCAACTTATAGTTGCTATAATGCATAATCCAGATGTAATAATATTAGATGAACCATTTAGCGGACTTGACCCTGTAAATGTTGAAACTTTTAAAAGTGTTATAAGGGAATTACTTAAAAAGGGAAAAACATTAATTTTTAGTAGTCATAGAATGGCCGATGTTGAAGAGTTTTGTGATGATATAATAATGCTTAAAAAAGGTGAAACTATACTTCAAGGAAATTTAGAAAAGATTAAAGAAGATTATGGCATAAAAGCCTTAGTTATAGATGGAGAAGAAGCTATAAAAGAAGTTTTAAATGAAGAAGATATAACATCATATAATTATGAGAATGGTAAATTTATAGTTGATTTAAGAGATATAAAAAAGGGAAAAGATATTTTAAGAAAAATTACTAACCAAGATTTAGATGTTAATGGTTTTTATTTTGAAAGACCATCATTAAACGATATCTTTATAGAAAGGTTAGGTGATTAATTTGAAAAAGTTTTTAACTATATTTGGATTTACTTATAAAGAAACAATTAGAAATAAAGGTCTTATAATTTCTACAATAATAACATTAATAATAATGCTTGGATTCTTTAATGTAGATAAAATAATGTCTTTATTTAAGAGTAATTCAACAGATGATATTATGATATGTGAAGTAAATAATAATGAGACAATCAATAATGGAATAGTTAATAAAGATTTATTAACTAGAATAAATGATGATAGTTATAATTTCGTAATAGCTAAAAATATTAGTGAAGTTAATAAAGTTAAGTCAGAACTTGAATCAGGTGATTCAAAATATAAAGCTATATTAGAAGTTTCAGAAGGAAAAGATATAATAGGAAAGTTATATGTAAATAAATCACCAGGTCAAGATTTAACTAAGAAAATTAATTCTATATTAAATGATATGAAAATAATGAATAATATGAAAAAATACAAATTAAGCAGTGAAGAATATACTAGTATAATGACTCCAGCAAGCTTAGAAGTTATACAAAAGGGTAATTCATCTAATGAGAGAATGACTCTTGTATATGCACTTGTATTTGGAATATATATGATTACTTTAACATTTGGTTCAATGGTTGCAAACTCTGTTATAGAAGAAAAAACAAATAGAATAATGGAAACTTTAATTACTATGGCAAAACCAATGGAATTATTCTTTGGTAAAGTTCTTGGTGTTTGCGCTGTTGGTTTAACCCAAATAGCAATACTTTTAGGAGCAGGGTTTATAATGCTTAAAACATCTGGATTTAGTATGGAAGTATTACAATCTTTAAATTTAAATGCTTCAATAGTAATTTCATTTATATTCTACTTCTTACTTGGATATTTAACTTTTTCAATGCTTTATGCAGCGGTTGCGTCTCTTGCATCAAGTCCACAAGATGTAAATTCATCTATGGGAGCAATAACTATGATATTCGTAATTGTATTTTTGATAGCTATGAATTGCATGTTTAATATAGATACTACTTTTGCAAAAGTTATGAGTTATATACCTTTTGCATCACCACTTATAATGTTTGAGAGAATAGTTTTATCAAATGTAGGATTTGTGGAAGTTGCAATAACTACTATTATAAATGTAGGTTTTATAATTATAGTTGGTATTGTCAGTAGTAAATTATACAGAAGAGGAACTCTACATTATGGAAACAAAATTTCATTAATGAAAGCTTTAAAAGAAAAAGTTTAAAAAGATAAGCTATCTCTTAATAAGAGATAGCTTATTTTTAAAAGAATATATACTGAAAATTTCTAATTTATTAAATATATAGTAGTTGGAAATTTATAAAACATATGATATATTACTTCTATATTATAAAATTTTGGAGGAAAATAATGATAGAACCAGAGCCGGGAAGTATTATTATGCAAATAATAATAATAATAATTTTAACATTAATTAATGCTTTTTTCTCATCAGCAGAAATGGCAATAGCATCAGTAAACAAAAATAGGATTAAACTTTTAAGTGAAGAAGGTAATAAAAAAGCACAACTTCTAGAGAAGGTTATGAAAAATCAAGGGAATTTTCTAGCCGCAATACAAATAGGAATAACATTAGCAGCCTTCTTATCAAGTGCATCAGCTGCAACAGGAATTTCAGTAGTGCTTTCAGGTGAATTAGAAAAATTAAATATACCATATGCCAATCAATTAGGAGTAATAATTGTTACAATACTTCTTACATACTTTACATTAGTATTTGGTGAATTAGTACCAAAGAGAATAGCACTTAAAAATAAGGAAAAAGTAGCATTAAGCTCAGTTAAAACAATATATTTTGTGCTAATAATTACAAAACCATTTGTAAAAATACTATCATTCTCAACAACATTAATACTTAAAATATTAGGTCTTAATGAAAGTGGAATAGAAGAAAAAGTATCTAAAGAAGAAATACAAGCTTTAATTTCAGAAGGTGAAGTTGAAGGTGCTATTGATGAGTCAGAAAAAGAAATGTTAGATAGCGTATTTGAATTTAATGATAGATTATCTAAGGAAATAATGACATCTAGAAAAGACACATATATGATAAATATTTCTGATGATATGGATGAAGAATTAGATGATATAATAAACTTGCAGTATTCAAGAATACCAGTTTATGAAGATGATATAGATAATATAGTTGGAATATTATATACAAAAGATTTATTTATAATGGCGAGAAAAGTAGGTTTTGAAAACCTTGATATAAGACATATAATTCATAAGCCATATTTTGTTCCAGAAACTAAGAGAATAAATGAATTATTTAAAGAACTTCAATTAAATAAAAATCATATGGCGTTATTAATAGATGAGTATGGTGGATTCTCAGGTATTGTAACTATGGAAGATTTAGTAGAAGAGATAGTTGGAGAAATTGATGATGAATATGATACAGATGAACCAGATATAAAGAAAATAGATGATTATAAGTATTTAGTAAAAGGTACTATAAACATCCATGATTTTAACGATGAATTTGGGACAAGTATTGAAGAAGATGAAGATTTTGATACTTTAAATGGATATATGATAACTAGAATGGGAAAAATACCTAAAGAAGGTGTTAATGTAGAATTTGATGTTGATAATATACATTTAAAAGTAAATGAAGTTACAGGAAGAAGAATAGAAGAAGTAGAAGTAACTATATTTAAAGAATAAAATTTAATTTAAATGGATAAATTGTTTTTATAATACAATTTATCCATTTTTTAATCCGGAAAACACGAATGATATAGAGGAAATAAATAGCGTATAATTCGTATTATATATAAAAAACTATATAAAATTTAAAAAAATATAAAAAATATTCGGATAAAGGGTAGAAATTTATCGGAAAATAATATATTATAAATGACGGACGAAAAAACAAATGAAAGAGTGATAAAATGAGAAACTTCTTTAAAAAAGATGGATTACTTGATAATTATTTCGAAGTAACAAAAAATGGATCTACTCCTAAAAGAGAAGTAGTTGCAGGACTTACAACATTTATGACTATGGCATATATACTTATTGTAAATCCAACAATACTTGCAGCTGCTGGAATGAATCAAGGAGCAGTGTTTACTGCAACAGCACTTTCTGCTTTTGTAGCTACGCTTTTAACTGGAATTTATGCTAAACTTCCATTTGCTCAAGCTCCAGGTATGGGATTAAATGCATTTTTTGCTTATACAGTAGTACTACAAATGGGATATTCTTATCAATTTGCATTAACAGCTGTATTCTTAGAAGGTATAATATTTATATTACTTACATTATTTAATGTTAGAGAAGCTATTGTAGATTCAATACCTGATTGCATAAAAAAAGGTATTTCAGTTGGTATAGGACTTTTAATTGCACTTATTGGATTAGAAGGTGCAGGTATTGTTATTCATCCAAAAGATGGAGGAACAATATTATCACTAGGAAGCATAACTCATGGTACAGGACTTCTTGCTATTGTAGGTTTAATAATAACAGCAATACTTTTAGCAAAAAGAGTAAAAGGTGCACTTTTTATTGGAATGATTATAACTGCTATAATTGGTATTCCATTTGGATTAACACCAATTCCAAGTGCTGTAATTAGTGCTCCACCCTCAATTAGTGGAATACTTTTTGACTTTGAATGGCATAATATTTTTTCAGTAGATATGATAATAGTATTATTTACTTTATTATTTATGGATTTATTTGATACTATAGGAACTTTAGTTGGAGTCGCAACTAAGGCAAAAATGCTTGATGAAAATGGTAAAGTTCCAAATATTAAAAAAGCTTTACTTTCAGATGCTATAGGAACTACTTTTGGTGCTTGTGTTGGTACTAGTACAGTAAGTACTTTTGTAGAGAGTGCAGCAGGAGTTGCAGAAGGTGGTAGAACTGGACTTACAGCAGTATCAACAGCTATAATGTTTGCTTTAGCACTATTCTTTTCACCAATATTTGCTGCAATAACACCAGCAGTTACTGCATCAGCATTAATATTAGTAGGTTTATTTATGATTGAGCCTATAAGAGAGATAAATTTAGAAGATTATTCAGAATCAATACCTGCATTTTTAACTATGATAATGATGCCATTTTCATATAGTATATCAGACGGTATTATATTTGGAGTAATATCATACATATTAATAAAATTATTTACAGGAAAAGTAAAAGATATTAGTATAACTACTGTTGTAATAGGAGTTATATTCTTACTTAAGTTTTTAATAAAATAAAAAGTTAAGTTAAGGTTTATTTTAATAGAATTATATAGTTAAGAAATTTACTTGTTTTATAATATTTAGCTATAGTATTTAAATGAATTAAAAGTAATTTAAATACTATAGCTTGTTTTGTTAAACGGACAAATGTTTGGCTCAGATAAACAGAAATGTTGTAGAAAAATATTTTTTTTGATATACTGAATAAGTATTTTGACTATAAAATTTAATATGAAAGCGAGAGAGACTATGGCGGATGACAGTAAAAAACTTAGATGGTATAATCTTGCAATGATGGCCTTTGTATCTGTATGGGGATTTGGTAATGTTGTAAATAACTTTGCAAATCAAGGATTACAGGTTGTAGTTTCATGGGTCCTTATTATAGGATTATACTTTATACCTTATGCATTAATGGTTGGAGAGTTAGGATCAGTTTTTAAGGATGGTAAAGCTGGTGTTAGTACATGGATAAGAGAAACTAAAGGTATAACTTTAGCATATTTTGCAGGTTGGACTTATTGGGTTGTACATATTCCATATTTAGCTCAAAAGCCGCAGACTTTATTAGTAGCTTTAGGATGGGTAGTTCAAGGTAATGGTGATTTTGTTAAACAAATGAATCCATTATATGCGCAACTTATTACATTAGTAATATTTTTATTTTTTATGTGGGTTGCATCAAGAGGAATAACGTCTCTTAAAACTATTGGAACAATAGCAGGAGTTTCAACATTTGTTATGTCAATATTATATATAGTATTAATGCTTGCAGCACCAGCAATAACAGGTGTTAGCATAGCGACTACTAATATTAGTTGGCACACTATAGTTCCAAATTTTGATTTTAAATATTTTACAACAATAGCAATGCTTGTGTTCTCAGTTGGTGGAGCAGAAAAAATTTCTCCATATGTAAATAATACTAAAAATGCAAGTAAGGAATTTCCATTAGGAATGATTATATTAGCAGTTATGGTTACAATATCAGCTATATTAGGATCAATATCTATGGGAATGATGTTTGATGCAAATAATATACCAAAAGATCTTATGATGAATGGTCAATATTATGCATTCCAAAAACTTGGTGAATATTATGGAATAGGAAATGTATTTTTATTTATATATGCTATTGCAAATGCATTGGCTCAAATATCAGCATTAATATTCTCAATAGATGCACCTCTTAAAGTATTATTAGCAGATACTGATGATAACTTTGTGCCAAATAGTTTAACAAAAACTAATAAGCATGGGGCTCCTATTAGAGGTTATATTATGACAGCTATATTGGTAAGCATATTAATAGTTGTTCCTGCACTTGGAATAGGAAATGTAAATGAATTATATAATTGGCTATTGAGATTAAATGCAGTTGTAATGCCACTTAGATATTTATGGGTATTCTTAGCATTTATTTTACTTAAGAAAGCTGGAGATAAATTTAAAGCTGATTACAAATTCCTTAAGAATGATAAAATAGCTTTAGGATTTGGTGTATGGTGTTTTATATTTACAGCATTTGCCTGTATATTAGGAATGGTACCACAAGATGTAGCCACATTTAGTGGAGGATGGTGGTTCCAATTAATATTAAATGTTGCAACACCATTTATATTAATTGGACTTGGATTCATACTACCAAAGATAGCAAGAAAACAAAAAAATTCTATGAAATAGTTAATAATAAAAAGCATCTGAAAGTTATTACTTTTAGATGTTTTTTTACTGTTAAATATAAATTATAGTGCATTTACTTATTAATAGTAATAATGTTATTATAATAATAGGGTTTTACTTATATTTAATTTGGGGGGATTGGCTAATTTATATTTTATAAACATTAGTTAAAATTTTATGGTAATAGAAAAGTTAAGGTTAGAAGACGTAGAAGATTTAATTGATTTATATAAGGAACTTGTACCTTTTGAAAATAAATTTGAAAAGACTATAAGTTTATATAAAGAAATGGAAAAGGATGATAATTATTTTTTAGTTGTCGCAAAAGAAAATGATAAGATTGTAGGATCAATGTTAGCTGTATGCTGTAACTCTTTAGCATCTTTAGGAAACCCGTTTTTAGTAATAGAAGATGTTGTTGTAAAAGCAGAATACAGGAAATTGGGGATTGGTAAAAAGCTTATGAATGAAGTTGATAAGTATGCAAGTTTAAAAAATTGCACTTATGCTATAGTTGTATCTTCAAGTTATAGAAAAAATGCTCATAAATTTTATGAGAATATAGGATTTAGGGATGAAGTAGTTGGTTTTAGAAAACTTTACAAATAAATATAAAATTGTATAAATAATAATATTAATATATTTGAAAAATAAACATCTTTATTACTTAACAATTAAATTGTATAATAGTACAAAATGACAATAAAAAGGAATGAGAAGATGAATAGAAATTTAAAGACAATACTTTATTTTATTATAGCAATACTTGTACTTTCATTAATATTTAAGCTGTTTATTAAAATATTACCGTTTATAGTTTTATTAGTATTGGCACTTTGGATTATTAGTAAAGTTAAAGGGTATATTAATAAAAAGAAAGATTCAGATAATACTTATACTTATCAATCATATAGCAATTATTCAAAAACAGATGAAGATGATACATTTTTTGAGGATGAAGATGAAGATCCATCAAAAGCAATAGATGTTGATTATCAAGAAGTTAATGACAATAAAAAATAAAATTTACTTAATTTAGAGGTGATGGCGTGAATTTTAGAAAATTAAAAATATTTTATGAAACAGCTCAAACACTAAATATGACTAAGGTAGCAAAAGCATTATATATAAGTCAGCCATCAGTCAGTCAAGCCATACAAGAATTAGAAGATGAGCTTGGTGTAAAAATGTTTGACAGAATAGGAAAAAGATTAAGTTTAACTTATGAAGGCGAAGTATACTTAAACTATGTAAGAAGAGTTTTAAATCTTTATGATGAAGGTTTAGATAAAATAAGAAATATAAATAATAATCAAGAAGGAAAAATTGTTATAGGTGCAAGTACAACTATAGGAATATATATACTTCCTGATATTATAAAAAATTTCGTTGAAAATAATGAGAAGATAGAAATATCACTTATAATAGAAAATACTGAAAATATAGAACAATTAATTTTAGAGAATAAAATAGACTTTGCATTTGTTGAAGGTAAAGTTCACTCGGAAGAGCTTATTTATGACAACTTTTGGGAAGATGAGTTAGTATTTATAAAGCAATATAATAGTGAGTGGGAAGAGAGAGAATACATTAACAAGAGTGTTTTAACAAAAGAAAATTTTATTATGAGAGAAAGAGGCAGTGGAACAAGAGAAATAGTTGAAAAGTATTTAGAAGACAATAAGATTGATTATAATATCTTTATGGAACTTGGAAGTACAGAAGCTATCAAAAAAAGTGTTGAAGCTGGACTTGGAATCGGTTGTGTATCTAGTCAATGTATAAAAGATGAATTAAAGGGTAATAAACTAAGTAAGCTAACATTTAATAAAAATAAAATAAAAAGAAATTTAAGACTTATAATACATAAGGATAAATTTATAAGTAATAATATGAAATTATTTATAGATGAAGCTAAAAAAGAAAATATGTAAAAGATTTATTGAATTTGTTATACCTCTTAATGTATAATTACTTTAAGGATTAAATGGAAAAAAATGGAGGTATAAATGGGTAAGGTATTAGTTTTATCAAGGGGAACTGGACAAGCAAAAGAGTTTAAAAATGCTATTGAAAAATATACAAAGGAGAAGGGTATATTATTTGATGCAATATTTTCTAATGAAGAACAGATGAATAATTATATAAAAAACGAGGAGATAAACGTTGTATTAATATCTCCAGAAATGATGTTAGTAGAAGAACAAATAAAAATTGAGTTAGAAAAAAATGAACTTCCATATATAAGCTTAAAACCAGTAGATTTTGGACTAAAGAGAATCGAGAAAGTTATGCCTCTAATAAATAAATACCTATAAATAGAGACTTTTTATTTTTAGGAGGGATTTATATGGGATTTAAAAAAACAGTGGAGTTAGATTATCCATTAGAAAAAGTTTTTAAGGTTTTTATTAAAGCTGCAAAGAAGGAATTTCCAAAATTTAATGAAAAGAATCCTTTAGGAGCAACAATTAGTAAAAAGATTAAATCAGGTTCATCAAGAACAATTGATATTAGAGTTGAAGTAACAGCATATGAAAAAGATAAACTTTATCAAATAACTTCTGTAAGAGATAAACTAATGTGTGTTTCAACATATAGTTTTGAAAAATCTGGAGATGATAAGACATTATTTTCTTTAGAAGAAAATGATAATACAACAGGAATGTTTGCAGGTATAAATACATTTTTGCAAAATATATTATTTAGAAAAAGAATTACAGATAAGTTTAATCAATTAGTTGCTGGGCTTCAAAATGAAATAGAAAGTTATGATGAAAGAGTTCAAAAAAGTATTAAAAAAGAAGAAGTTGATACTTAAAAAAGTTGACCTATAAAATAGGTCAACTTTTTATTTATTATAATGCAAAATTACCATCTTTAAAGACTTGAATTTCAGTTCCGTCTTTAGTTATTCCAACTATGTTAAGGTCTTTTGAACCAATCATAAAGTCTACATGTGTTAATGATACATTTGATTCAGCATTTAAAAGCTCTTCATCATTCATTTCTTCACCATTTTTTATACATGATGGATAAGCTTTTCCTATAGCTAAATGACATGATGCATTTTCATCAAATAAAGTATTAAAGAATAATATATTTGAATTAGAAATTGGAGAGTTATAAGGAACTAAAGCAACTTCTCCTAAATATCTTGAGCCTTCATCTGTATCTAATAACTCTTTTAGTGAATCATAACCTTCTTCAGCAGTAAAATCTATTATTTTTCCATCCTTGAAAGTAAATGAAAAGTTATTTATTAAATTTCCACCATAGTTTAGTGGTTTAGTTGAATATACAATGCCATTTATTCCATTTCTTTTTGGAGTTGTAAATATTTCTTCTGTAGGCATATTAGCTATAAATTCAACTCCATTTTTAGTGAAGTCAGAACCACCACACCATATATGATTAGGAGCTAAAGATAATTCTAAGTTAGTTCCTAATGTGTTTTTAAAAATTAATTTATCAAAGTCATAATCTTGAAGTTTTTTCATATTAGATTTTAAGTTGTTAGAATGATTTGTCCATTCAGTAATAGGATCTTTTGAGTTTAATCTCATTACATTAAATATAGCTTCAAAAAGTTTTTCTACTGCTTCATCTTCTGAAACATTATTAAACACCTTAGATGCCCATGCTTTTGTTGGCATTGATATTACACACCATGCATTTTCGTTATTCATAAGTTTATCTGAATAATTTCTAAGTGCTAAACTTCTTGCTTTACTTGCAGCACTTATTTTCTTTGAGTCTATTCCTTTAAATAATGAAGGATCATTTGCTGATATTGAAATAAATGAAGCACCATTATCAGTAAAATAATTATATTTATCTATTTCATATTGAGGTACTGATGATAGTGTTTCTTCAGAAGCATTTTCAAAACGTATTCTTGTAAATAGCTCATCAGAGTAATTTATATATACATCTTTTGCTGATGCTTTAAAAGCTTCTTCAGCAAGAAGTCTTGCAAAGCTTGCACATTCAATTGGTGAATTAATAAATAGAAGCCCATTTTCTTGTATATTAACACCTTTTTTTATAACTAGATTAGCATATTTTCTTAATAAGTCATTAAAATTTTCCATATTTTAAATACCTCCTAAAGTTTTGTTTTCTATTATTTTACTATAAAAAGTAAATACTATACAAAAAACAATCTGTAAACAAAGAAAAAGTATATTTCTTGTAACTAATTATGATAAGTAATATAATATATTTACTTGAATTTATTATTATAGAAGAATGGAGGGCTTTAATTTGACAGATATGCTGCAAATATTAGTAGACAAAAATAAAATTTACGGCCAAGATGGAAAGCTTGCTTCATATATTCCAGCTTTACTTAAAGCTGATGTAAATGATTTAGGGATAGCTGTAGTAGAATTAGATGGTAAAGAAAGTTTTGCGGGAAATTGCGATAAAAACTTTACAATACAAAGTATATCAAAAATTGTTAGTTTAATGATTGCACTTAGTGATAATGAGATGATTGATGTTTTTAAAAAGGTAAATGTTGAACCAACAGGTGAAGGATTTAACTCTATAGTTAAACTTGAAACAACAGAGACAGGTAGGCCTTATAATCCAATGATTAATGCAGGTGCTATAGTTACAACTTCTTTAATTAAAGGAGAAACCGAAGAGGGAAAACTTAAGAAATTAATAGACTTTATGAAGAAGGCTACTAATAATCCTAATATAAAAATAAATGAAGAAGTTTATATATCAGAAAAACTAACTGGAAATAGAAATAGAGCTTTAGCTTACTTTATGAAAAGTAGTGGTATATTAGAAGGCAATGTAGAAGAAATTTTAGATCTTTATTTTAGACAATGTTCAATTGAGGCTAATGCTAAAGACTTAGCAAGACTTGGAGCTGTTCTTGCTAATGATGGAATAATTCCATGGAGCGGAGAAAAGCTAATAGATAAACATATATGTAGAATAGTTAAATCTATAATGGTTACTTGCGGAATGTATGATGCGTCAGGAGAATTTGCAGTTAGAATTGGGATACCAGCTAAAAGTGGAGTTGGTGGAGGAATAGTCGGTGCTGTACCTAAAAGAATGGGTATAGGTGTATATGGACCAGCGTTAGATGAAAAAGGCAATAGTATTGCAGGACTTAAGATTTTAGAAGATTTAGCAAATAAGTTAGATCTTAGTATTTTTTAATATAGCTGTTACTTTTAAATAACTTAAAATGTTATAATTAAGCAAAGCTAGGAGACAATTAATAAGGAAATTATATAAATAATTTCCTGAAATTTGGAGGGAAGTATGGAAAAATTACTTATATTAGATTCTAATTCATTAATGAATAGAGCTTTTTATGCATTACCACCTCTTACAAATAGTGAAGGTGTTCATACTAATGCAATATATGGATTTACGAATATGTTATTAAAGATGAAAGATGATATAAATCCAGATTATATAGTTGCAGCTTTTGATAAAAAGGCTCCAACTTTTAGACATAAAGAATATGAAGATTATAAAGCAGGTAGAAAGAAAATGCCAGAAGAACTTGCAGAACAGTTCCCAATTATTAAGGAAATGCTTAAGCTTCTTGGAATAAAAATATATGAGATTGAAGGATTTGAAGCTGATGATATTATAGGAACTACAGCGAAACTTGCAGCGAAAGCAGGGATGGAAGTTTTTATAGTTACTGGAGATAAAGATGCTCTTCAACTTGCTGATGATAATATAAATGTAATAATAACAAAAAAAGGTGTTTCGGAAACAGCTAAGTACAATAAAGAACAATTTATTGAAGAATTTGGTGTTACACCAACTCAATTTATAGATGTAAAAGGGCTTATGGGAGATAAGTCAGATAATATACCAGGAGTGCCAGGTGTAGGAGAAAAAACTGCATATAAATTAATAAAAGAATATGGTTCTGTTGAAGGTGTATTAGAGAATATAGATAATATTAGTGGTAAAAAATTAAAAGAAAATCTTGAGACATATAGTGAACAGGCTATATTCAGTAAAAAACTTGCAACAATAATTGTTGAAGTTCCACTAGATAATATAATAGAAGATATAAAAAATTCAGAAGAAATGGATAAGAAGGGATTAAAGGAATTACTAATAAAGCTTCAGATGAAAGCTTCTCTAGCAAAATTTATAGGTAAAGAAGAAGAAGTTAGAGAAATAAAAAGTGAGACAATTAATTCACAAGAAGAACTAAGTAAATTTTTAAAGGATAATAAAACATATTACATAGCTTATGATATATTTGAATCACCACTAAATTCAAATAGAAAACTTAAAACATTATATTTTGGCAGTGATAATTTAACAACTATTGTTAATGTTTATGAACTTATAAAAAATGATGAAGAAAAAGTACTTCCTATATTAAGAGAATTTTTTGAAAATAAAGATAAGCTAAAAGTTATTCATGATGGAAAATCATTAATAAAAGCTTTAAATAAGTTATCTATAAATGTAAATAGCTTTGAGTTTGATACAGCGATTGCTTCTTACATTATAGATTCATCAAAAGGGCAATATCCGTTAAGTGATGTTATTATGACATATACAGGAGATGAAATAGCAAAGGGAAATGAAGAACTAAAATGTGGTGCAGTTTATATAGAAACATTATATAAAATTTTATCTAAAAAGATTAAAGAAGAAAACATGGAGGAACTTTATTATAATGTTGAGCATCCACTTATAAATGTGCTTGCATCAATGGAAGATGAAGGTTTTGAAGTTGATGAAACAATACTAGATGAATTAGCAGTTAAATTTAAAAAAGAAATTGATGTAGTTCAAAAAGAAATTTATGAAATGGCTGATGTTGAATTTAATATAAATTCTCCAAAGCAACTTGGAAAGATATTATTTGAAAAATTAGACTTACCTATTATTAAAAAAACAAAAACAGGATATTCAACTAATGCAGATGTTTTAGAAAAACTTAGAGATAAACATCCTATAATAGATAAAATAACTTACTATAGACAAATAAGTAAAATAAATTCAACATATGTTGAGGGAATGAAGCCATTAATAGATATAGATGGTGCTATTCACAGTACATTTAATCAAACTGTAACAACAACAGGTAGATTATCAAGTACAGAACCAAACCTTCAAAATATTCCTATAAGATATGAGATGGGAAGAGAAATAAGAAAAGTTTTTATAACTAAGGAGAAAACAGATAAATTATTATCAGCTGACTATTCACAAATAGAACTTAGAGTTTTAGCTCATATAAGTGGAGATGAAAATATGATAAATGCATTTAAACATCATAGTGATATCCACACAAAGACAGCATCAGAAGTTTTTAATGTTAATATAGAGGATGTAACTCCTTTAATGCGTTCAAGAGCAAAAGCTGTTAACTTTGGAATAGTTTATGGAATAAGCGATTTTTCATTATCTCAAGACCTTGGGATAACAAGAAAAGAAGCAGCAGAATATATGAGTATTTACTTTGACAGATATCCAAAAATAAAAGAATATTTAGAGTCAGTAGTTGAAGAAGCTAAAAAGACAGGATATGTAACTACTATTTTAAATAGAAAAAGATTTATACCAGAAATTAAATCTTCAAATAAAATAGTAAAAGCCCTAGGTGAAAGACTTGCTATGAATGCTCCGATACAAGGAAGTGCAGCTGATATAATAAAAATAGCTATGATAAATGTATTTAATAGATTAAATAAAGAAAATTTAAAAAGTACATTAATATTACAAGTTCACGATGAACTTATAGTTAATGTAGTAGATGATGAAATAAGTATAGTTGAAAATATAGTAAAAGAAGAAATGGAAAATGTATTTAAGCTTAGTGTTCCATTAGATGTTGATATTAATTTTGGAGATACATGGTATAACACTAAGTAAAGGAGGAGTTTAGTTTAACATGATAAAGGTTGGACTTACAGGTGGAATAGGTACTGGAAAAAGTACAGTATCTAATATGCTTAAAGATGCAGGTTTTAATGTAATAGATGCTGATTTAATTGCAAGAGAAGTATTAGTTAAGTATTCAGAAATATTAGAAAAAGTTAGAGCTCAATTTGGAGAAGGTTTCTTTGATTGGAGAGGAGACTTTAGAAGAAAAGAATTTGGAAATCATATATTTAGATTTCCAAAACAAAGAGTTAAGTATGAAAACATAATACTTCCATATATAAAGGCTGATATAATGGAAGAAATAAAGGCATTAGAAAAAAACGGAGAAAAGATAGTAATACTAGATGCTCCAACTCTTATAGAAAGCAAAATGAATGAAGATATGGATATTGTTGTATTAGTAGTTGCAGATAGCAAAGCTCAAATCCAAAGAGTAAGAGATAGAGATAAATTAAGTAGTAATGATGCATTGAATAGAATAAATGCACAGATGCCACTAGAAGATAAGAAAAATTATGCTAATATAATAATAGATAATAATAAAGATTTGTTATATGCTAAAGAACAAGTTGATGATTTTATAGAGTTTATGAATACATTAATATAATGAGGAGTTAAAAATGAAGTTAAAAAAGATAATACTATGGTTATTTATAATAGTTATAGCAGTGTCAGGGATTAAGTATTGTGTGAAAAATTATGCTTTTCCATATAAACATGAAGAGGTTATTAATGAATACAGTAAAGAATATAATTTAGATCCATTATTTGTATTATCTATAATAAAAGCGGAAAGTAAATTTGATTCTAATGCAAAATCACATAAAGGAGCTTATGGTCTTATGCAAATCACAGAAAGTACGGGGAAGTGGATTGCAGGACAAATGGGTATAAAAAACTTTTCAGAAAGTATGCTTTATGATGAGAAAACAAATATAAAAATGGGATGTTGGTATTTGAATAATCTTTATAAAGAATTTAAAGATAAAGATTTAGTAATAGCAGCATATAATGCAGGAAGAGGAAATGTGAATAAGTGGTTAAAGGATAATGATTATTCAAAAGATGGAGAGAATATCCATTATATTCCTTTCCCGGAAACTAAAAATTATGTAGATAAAGTTAATATCTATTATAAAATATACAAGTATTTGTATAGCTGATTATTTTTATAATCAGCTATAGTATTTTAGTTTGGAGGTGAAATATTTTGGATAATCAAAATAAAGATATTTATGGAATAGTTTTTTTATCTTTATTAATACTATTAATTTTTATTAAAGTAGCGATGCCATATGTATTACCAGTAGATAGTAATGTTAAATATAGTGATAATCCAGTTTCAGAGAGAGAAAATATATTATTAAAGTTTGTAGATAATAAATTAACTAATAATTCTGGTGGAATAAAAACAAATTACATAAATAAAAAATCAGAAGGCGATATAACAAAAGGCAATGCGGTTTTATCAGAATCAGAAGGAATGATGTTAATATATTATTTAGAGAGAAATGATAAAGAAAATTTCAATAAAGTTTTAAATTGTATAGAGAATAATATGATTCTTAAAGATAATTTAGTTTCATGGAGAGTTTATGGAGATGATAAAAATCAAACTTCAGCAACAATTGATGATTTAAGAATTGTAAAGGCACTTTTACTTGCAAATGAAAGATGGGGAGATTTTCATTATAGAAAGTTAGCAATAAAAATATCAAGAGCTATTAATGAAAAATTAATTGATGTAGATGTTTTAAGTGATTTTTATGATGGATATAATAAAAGTGATATAACAACTTTATGTTATATAGATGTCCCTACATTAGATTATTTAAGCAATATAGATTATAAATGGAAAAAAGTATATTCAGCATCAGTAAAATTATTAAATGATGGATATATAAGTGATTATCTTCCTTTATATAGAACTAATTATAATAGAAAAACTAAAAAATATGATAATGAGAATACAGTAGATACATTGCTTTCATTAATATGTATATTAAATAAACTTGACGCTAAGCAATCAGTAGCAAATAGTATTCAGTGGATTGAAGGAAAATTTTCAAAAGATGGAGCCATGTATTCAAAGTATAATGTAAAAAATGGAGAAAAGGATTCTAATATAGAATCAACATCAATATATGCATTACTTGTTAAAATAGGATATGATTCAGGAAATAAAGAATTATATAATATGGCCTTAAAAAAATTAGAAAGTTTTCAAGTATTAGATAAAAATAGTGAATTATATGGAGCTTATGGGGATACAAAAACATTAAGTGTTTATTCATTTGATAATTTGAATGCTTTACTAGCCTATAGAGATGTGAAATAAAATTACTCCTAATGAAATTTTTAATTTTCATTAGGAGTAATTTTATTTTTTATTAAATATAGAGATACTATAAGTAAAATAAATAAAAATTAATAATGACTTTTAGTCATTATGTATGTTATAATTTCTACATTGATAAATAAAAAGAAAGGATAAATTATGGAAAATATTTTTAAAATTTTTAAAAGAGATATAAAAAATATATTCACAAATTGGGTTGCAATTGTTGTATTATGTGGGCTTATAATACTTCCTTCTCTTTATGCATGGTTTAATATTAAATCATCTTGGGATCCATATGGAAGTACAAGTGGGATTAGGGTAGCAGTAGTTAATGAGGACAAAGGCACAGAAGTAGAAGGTAAAACTATAAATGTTGGAGAGCAAGTTGTAGATGAACTTTCAAAAAATCATAATATAGGATGGAAATTTGTAAGTAAAGAAAAGGCAGAAAAAGGGGTAAAACTTGGTGATTATTTTGCAAGTATAGTAATACCAGAAGATTTTTCAAAAGATTTAGTATCACCAGTATCAAAAGAAATAGTAAAGCCAAAATTAATATATACAGTAAATGAAGTATCTAATGCAATAGCACCAAAGATTACAGATAAAGGTGTTCAATCTTTAAAAGATCAAGTTGATAAAACTGTTTCAGAAACTGTAGATGGAGCAATATTTAAAGCTCTAAATCAAATAGGTATAGAATATAAGTCATCAAGAGAGAAAATAAGAGAAATTGTTGATACTATATATAAAGTAAATGATAATTTACCTAAGATGGAAGAACTTATAAACAAAGCTTATGATGGAACTATAACTATAGATACAATGATTAAAAAGATGAATAAAATAATTCCTAATTTAGAGACTACATTAAAAGATGTAAATAGTAGTCTTGATAAAGGAAAGGATTTTATTAATAAGTCTAAAGAGAGTTTAAATAGCTTATCTCCTATAATTAAAGAAGATTTAATATTCAGTAGAGATTTACTTTCAGGATCTTCAGAAATTTTAGGTAACATATCAGAAAAATATGATAAAGAAGCACTTTTAAAGGCTTTAAATAGTTTAAATGATAAGGTGAAAGTAGTATATAATACATTAAACTCAGTAATAGATTTATTACAATCAATAAATAAAGGCTTAAATAGTGATAAATTAACTAATGTAATTAATAAATTAAAAAATATAGAAGGTAAAACAACATCTCTTATAAATGATATTGCCAAGGATATTGAATTAGTTAATAATAATGTCTTATTAAAACCTGAAACTATAAATAAATTAAAAAATAAATTAGATTCAATTCAAGGTAGTTTAAATGAAATTATAGGAAGCTATGATAGTACAATAGTTCCTGCAATTAATGAGTCATTAAATAAGTTAGATAAAATAGCAAAAGAAAGTATAGCTTTAATAAAGAGTACACAAGATGTAATGCCAAATGTGAAAAATGTATTAGATTTACTTTCAAAAGGAACTAAATTAACTAATGAAGAATTAATTAAAGTTAAAAATAAATTCCCAGAATTTAAAAAGTCATTTAATAAAATGACTAATGATATAAAAAAGGTAGATAAAAAAGAAGATATAAATAAAATATTAGATATAATAACTGGTGATTGGAAAGAAAAAACTAATTTTTTAGTTAGTCCAGTTCAAATTGAAACAAATAAATTATTCCCAGTTCCAAACTATGGTTCAGCAATGTCACCATTTTATACAACACTAGCTTTATGGGTTGGAGGATTAATACTTGTATCAATATTAACAGTTAGTGCAAAACCATTTGAAGATGGATCAGACTTAAAACCAATGGAAGTTTATTTTGGAAAATATTTATTGTTTGCAATAGTAGGTATACTACAAGGTGCTATAGTTACTTTAGGAGATATACTTATACTTAAGACATATGTAACACATCCAGTATATTTTGTACTTTTTGGAATGTTTACTAGCTTAATATTTATAACAATAATATATTCCACTGTTTCTGTCTTTGGAAATGTAGGTAAAGCTATTTGTATAATATTCTTAGTACTTCAAGTTGCGGCATCTGGAGGAACTTTCCCAGTTGAAGTTATGTCAGGATTCTTCCAAGGTATAAATCCGTATTTACCATTTAGATATGCTATAGAAGCAATGAGAGGATTTGTTGGAGGAATAGTACCAGAACTTATACAAAGAGATTTTGTTGTATTAATAGCTTCAGCTTTAATATTTATAATAATAGCTATACTACTTAAAAAAACAATGAATAAAAGTAGCGAAAAATTTGTTGAAAAACTTAAAGAAAGTGAAATAGTAGAACATTAAAAAATAAGTTAAATGAAAAGATAGGCTTTTAAAGTCTATCTTTTTTTATTGTAGAAACTTTATCCAGTTTAAATAGAGGAAATCTAGGGAAAAATAATTTTGCTATAAATATAGAAAGGAGAACAAAAAATGGGAAAAAAGATTTTTGGAGTTTTACAGAGAATTGGTAAAGCGTTAATGTTACCAGTTGCTCTTTTGCCAGCTGCTGGACTATTATTGGCATTTGGTAATTTATTTATGAATGAAGCTTTATTAGTTAATGCACCTTATTTAAGGGCAGATTGGATACAATTAGTTGCAAATGTTATGGAGCAATCAGGTAATATTGTATTTGCTAATTTGCCTTTAATATTTTCTGTAGGAGTTGCAATTGGATTATCAGATGGTGATGGTGTTGCAGGACTTGCAGCAATTGTTGGATTTTTAATAATGAATGTTTCAATGGGAACATTTGTTGGAGTTACACAAGATATGTTATCAGATCCTATGTATACTATAGTTGTTGGTGTTCCGACACTTCAGACAGGGGTGTTTGGGGGGATTATAATGGGTCTTATAGCATCTGCAATGTATAATAAATTTTATAAAATTGAATTGCCTCCTTATTTAGGATTCTTTGCAGGTAAGAGGTTTGTTCCAATAGTAACTGCAGCATTAGGAGTTTTAATCGGTATTTTAATGACATTTATATGGCCTCCTATACAAAATGGATTATTTTATTTTTCAAGAAGTATGATAGATGCGAATCCTACAATGGCAGCATTATTATTTGGAACTATTGAAAGAGCTTTAATACCATTTGGATTACATCATATTTGGTATAATCCTTTCTGGTATCAATTTGGAGAATATATAAATAGTGCTGGACAATTAGTTATGGGAGATCAAAATATATTTTTTGCACAATTAAAAGATGGAGTGCCATTTACTGCTGGAACATTTATGACTGGTAAATTTCCATTTATGATGTTTGGTTTGCCGGCAGCAGCATTGGCTATTTACCAAGAAGCTAAACCTCAAAACAAAAAATTAGTAGCCGGTATTATGGTATCAGCTGCACTTACTTCATTTTTAACGGGTATTACAGAACCTATAGAATTTTCATTTCTTTTTGTAGCACCTCTACTTTTTGTAGTTCATTGTGTGTTAGCTGGATTATCATTTATGACTATGCAATTATTAAATATAAAAATAGGAATGACATTTTCAGGTGGAGTAATTGATTTTATCTTATTTGGTGTTATACCTAATAGAACACCTTGGTATTTAGTAATAGTTGTTGGATTAGTTTATGCAGTAATTTATTATGTTTTATTTAGAGTTTTAATAAGAAAATTAAATTTAAAAACTCCTGGAAGAGAAGATGATGATGAATCAGTAAGTAGAATTAATCCAGAACAAGCAAATCTTGCTGTAGCAGTTTTAAATGCTTTAGGAGGAAAAGAAAATATAAGTAATTTAGATGCTTGTATTACTAGACTTAGAGTAATAGTTAATGATGTTTCAATAGTTGATAAAGATGAGCTTAAAAAATTAGGAGCAGCTGGGGTAATGGAAGTTGGTAATAATATTCAAGCTATATTTGGGCCAAAGTCAGATACATTAAAAGGCCAAATAAAAGATGTAATGGCAGGAAATATACCAGTAGATGAATTATTAGAAGAACATGATGATATATCTGAAATAAAAAATAAGAATCTTGAGGATATACCAGAAGATATAATGATGCCTTTAAGTGGAAATGTAATAAGAATAGAAGATGTTGAAGATAAAATCTTTGCAGAGAAAATGATGGGTGATGGTTTTGCTATAGAGCCAACAGGTAATGTAGTAGTATCACCTGTAAGTGGAGAGATAACTTCATTGTTTGCAACCAAACATGCAATTGGAATAACAAGTGAACATGGATTAGAAATATTAATTCATGTAGGAATGGATACTGTTTCATTAAAAGGAGAAGGGTTTACAGCATATGTTAATCAAGGAGATAAAGTTAAAATAGGAGATAAGCTTTTAACTGTAGATTTTGATTCAATAAAAGAGAAAGTTCCATCAATAATAACTCCAGTAGTATTTACTAACTTGACAGAAGAAAATAAGTTAGAAATAAATTATGGAGAATTAAAAGAAGGAAAAGACATAGTAGCAACTATAATTAAAAAATAAAATTATAAAACCTAGCTAAATTTTAAAATTTAGCTAGGTTTTATTAACAAAAACTTCACATAAAAGTAAAAATAAAGTAAAATATAGGTAGGTGATGAGGTGGGGTAAATGTATATAAATAACGAATTAGAAGAGATATTACATGTTAATAGTGTAAAATATAAAAACATGTCAATAATATTTTTGGCTATTTATTTAACAATAAATATGATAAGTGCAATGATGTTTGATGAAGGAGTAACATTAATTAATATATTCATAAAAATATATTATCTTATAGCATCATTTTGTTGTGTACTTCTTATATATTCAACAATGAAAATATTTAAAAGTAAGTTGCTTATGATATTAAGCTTTAGTTTTATTAATATTATATTTATTAATACATACTTTATATCAGAAATTATAAATAATAGATATTTACAAATTTTAAGTATAAGTGCAACTTTTGAATATATATCCTCTTATATTATCATATTTGGTATGTTAATAGCCTTAAGGTATATAAAAAATATAAATTTAAATTATAAAATATATGTTTTGATAACAAATATAATTGTTCTTATTTTAATCACTACATGTAAAGGTGGATATAAATATAAAATTATATATATAGGAATAAGCTTAATAATATTTTTCTTGATTACAATTGAAGTAATAAAGTTTATAAAAAATAAAGAGTATAAGAAGAAAACTATTAACTATATAAATATAAATATAATTTTAATATTTTTAGTTAATTTATTTATGTTAATAAGCTATTTTTATAAAAATATATTTATTTTAGAAATGATAAAATTAATCTTTTTTTTAAACTTTTCTTTATGGGTCTTTTTTACTTTAGAAAATATTTTAGATACGCCATATAAAATTTTATTTAGTAAGTTATATAAAAGTAATGAAGATCTAGATTATATGAACAAAGAATTATTTCTCCAAAATACAGAACTAGAATTTTCTCAAAATTTAATAAGAAAAAAAGAAATAATGTTTAAAGATTTTTTTAAAAACATACCAGTTCCAGTTATTATATTAAGTGATTTTACACTTAGAATAATATATTGCAATAAGTCGTTTTTAAAATTTATTAATGAGAATAGTATTAAGAAGATAATAAATAAAAAATTAGATAATTTAATATCTGTACAAGCTTTTGAAAATGAAATAAAAAGTAATTTAAGTAAAGAAGTTTATAGTGGAATTATTAAAAATAAAGATGAAAAAAGGTATATAAATATAAAGGTTATAGATAGAAATATTGAAAATGGTGAAATTATATTAACATTTTCTGATATAACATCAAATATAAGAATGAATATTATAAAGTATGAAATGGAAAATAAGATTTTACAAGAAAGTTTAAAGCGAGATTTTCTTTCAAATATAAGTCATGATTTAAAAACTCCAATAAATGTAATATATTCAGCTCTTCAATTAGAAGATATTTTCATAAAGGAAAAAGATGGTGAATCATTAATGAAATATAATAGAATTTCTAAAAGTAATTGCTTTACTTTAATGAAAATAACAAATAATTTAATTGATAATAGTAAAATACAATCAGATCATTTAATAGCAAATAAAAAAAGAATAAATATAGTTGAATTTACAGAAGATACTATATCTGCCTTAGTTTGTTATGCAAAAGAAAAAAATATAAATATAATATTTGATACTAATAAAGAGGAAGTATACTTAGATTTAGATGAAAGTTTTATGCAAAGAGTATTACTTAACTTAATATCAAATTCAATAAAGTTTACAAAAAGTGATGGCAGAATAGATGTTATGATTTTAGATGGTAATAAGAGTTTAAGAATTATTGTTAAAGATAACGGTATTGGAATGAACAATGATTTTATAGAGAAAATTTTTAAAAAGTATTCAATGGGAGAAAATAATACAGAAACAGATGAAAAGGGTAGTGGGATAGGATTATTTGTCGTAAAAAATCTTGTTGAACTGCAAGGTGGGTCCATTATGGTAAAAAGTAAAATAGGCAAAGGAACAGAAGTTATAATAACTTTTGGAAAGGGAGAGTTAAGTGACAAATAATATAAGTTTAATTTTAGAATCTTATATAAAAAAGTACTTTAAAATAATATTAGGTATAGCTATTTTTAGTTTTTTAATAATTATATTTAATAATAAAGTTATAGAGATTCATTATGCTATAAATATTTTATGTGCCACATTTGGGATTTCTTTAGGTTTAATAAGTTTAATTAGAAAATCTAATTCTTATTATAAGTTTTTAGGTATTGGATTTTTATTTATAGGATTGCTTGAATATTTCTCTATATTAATGGAAGTTTGTAATGTATATGAGGATATAACAATTCGAATTATTTGGGCTAATAAAATATTAGAACTTATAATTATTATTATATCTATAATTATGTATTTAAAGCAGATATCGTGTAAACAAGCTGTTTTAATATATGGAGGAATAGTTATTGCATTGTTAATGCTTGGTAAGTATTTTTTTGAGAATATAGATAAATTTATAAATGTTATTTTAGCTGAACATCACTATATTTTGAGATTAATGGTTATTATATTGACGATATTTTATTTGGAAAAAATAAAGAAAAATACTCATGTGAAAAATATGTATATTTATATGATATTTATTTTAATATATCAAATGGTTATTATAAGATTATTTTTTTTAGGAGATATATTAAGATGTTTAGCGTATTATGAAGTTTATAACGGAATAAAAAAATATATATTAAAATTTCAATATGATAATATGAAGGAGAAGTTAATATCAATTCAAAGAAAACAAAAAGAATTAAACACAAAATTAATTGAAAAAAGTATAGTTCTTCAAGAATTAAATTCAATAAATAAAAATAATGATAAAAGATATTGTAATCTTATAGAATCATTTAAAGATGGTATAGCCATATTTAATAGGGGAAGATTAATATATGCAAACAATTATTTGTTAAATATAATAGATGTTAAACATAAAGAATTAATAGTTGGTATAGAAATAGATAGATTAATACAATCAATAGAATCACAAGGTTATATAAAAAATAGAGTTTTATCTTCAGAATATATAAATCCAAATAATAATATTGAAATTGTATATAAGTTTAATAAGTTTTCAGAAAAATTAAAAGAATTAGAGTTTTATTTAGTTCAAAATGGAATTAATAGAGAAATAGTATATATAAGAGAGTTAACAGAAATAAATAAATATAATGAAATTGTAAAAAAATATGATTCTTATTTAAAGGAAGATGAAATTAAAAATGAATTTTATTCTAATATATCTCATGAACTTAGAACTCCTATAAACTTGATTAACTCCGCTCTTACAGTGAATGAAATGTATTTAAATGAAAATAATTTATATAATTTAAAAAAGAATAATTGTATAATTAAGCAAAATTGTTTAAGACTTATTAGAACTATAAATAATTTTATTGATGCAAATAAAGCCTCAGAAGGTTATTTAAAAGCTAATAAAAAAATATATAATTTAGTAGAAGTTGTTGAAAGTACAACAGCTGCAACGAAAAGATATGTAGAAAAGATAAATAATTCTTTAGTTTTTGATTCGGCATGTGAAGAAATATATATTCCTATGGATAGAGAAATGATAGAAAGAATTATTTTAAATATACTTTCAAATAGTGTGAAATATGGAAAAAGAAATAAAGAATTAAAGGTGAATATATATACTAATAAGAAAAATGCTTATATAATTATACAAAATCATACTAGACCTATTGAAAAAGAGAATGAAAGATATATATTTGATAAGTTTACAACTATAAATAAATCATTAAATAGAGAAAAAGAAGGAAGCGGATTAGGGCTATTTTTAACCAAAGCTATGGTTGAGCTTCATGGGGGAAAAATAAAGTTTAAGTCTAATAAAAAAATGGGCAACAGATTTATAATTGAATTACCTATGAATGGAACTCAAAAAGAATATAATCAAGGTGAGGACTTAGAGATAGTAACTTTAGAAAAAAAGGTGGATGTAGAATTTTCGGATATATATATATAAGAATAAAAAGTCACAAAAAAGTATATTTATATAATAAATAAAAATTTTGAGGTGACTTATGCAAAATATATTTAAAGTGGATGGTAAATTTAAATTAATTCCTTTAATAAGTAGTTTTTTGATTACACTTGGTGGAGGGATTTTAATTGGATTTTTAACTAAAGATTTTACTAATATATATGAGACTATAACAAAACCTAAGCTTTCGCCACCAGGATATATATTTGGAATTGTTTGGCCAATATTATATATATTAATGTCAATTTCTTTATATAGAGTTTATATGAAGCTTAAAATAAAAAATAAAAGTTCTTCTGCAATATTATTATATATAATTCAATTAGCTATTAACTTTTTATGGCCTATAATTTTCTTTATGTCTAGATTATATGGATTATCTTGGATAATACTGTTAATACTTATAGTAATATTAATTATTGTTATTTTTAAATTTTATAAAATAGATAAATTATCAGGAAGTTTACTTATTCCATATTTAATATGGTGTATTTATGCATTATATTTAAACATATCAATATGGATGCTTAATGAAATGTAAAACAATTCATTTGGAAAAATCATAAATTCATAGTATAATTTTAATAAGCCCTCTTTTGAGGGTTTATTTTCTTTAGAAAGGAAATAATTATGGGAAAGTCTTTATTTGTAGCAGAAAAGCCGTCAGTGGCTATGGATTTTGTAAACTTATTAAAAGTTAATGGTAAGAGAAAAAATGGATATATAGAAAGTGAAAATGCAGTATTTACTTGGTGTGTAGGACACATGGTAACAATGTGTTATCCAGAAGCATATAATGAAAAGCTTAAATATTGGAATATTAGGGATTTACCTTTTTTACCAGAAGAGTACAAATATGAAGTAATAAATTCAGCTAAAGGACAATTTAATGTTGTAAGCAATTTACTTAATAGAAACGATATTGATAAAATATATGTTTGTACCGACTCAGGAAGAGAAGGAGAATACATATATAGATTGGTAGATGATTTATCAGGAAACCCTAAAAAGGAAAAGCTTCGTGTATGGATTGATTCACAGACAGAGGAAGAAATAAAAAGAGGTATAAAGGAAGCTAAGCCTTTATCAGAATATAATTCTTTAGCTCACTCTGCATATTTAAGGGCCAAAGAAGATTACATAATAGGAATTAATTTTTCAAGATTATTAACATTAATATATGGAAAGCAGTTATCTAATATGTTAAAGAAAGATAAATCATCAGTAGTAGCAGTTGGAAGAGTTATGAGCTGTGTACTTGGAATGGTAGTTGACAGAGAAAGAGAAATTAGAGATTTTAAGAAAACATCATTCTATAAAATATTAGGTAGCTTTAATAGGGAAGAAAAAGAAGAAGAAATTCAAGCAGAGTGGAAAGCCCTAGAAAATTCAAAATTTAAAGATTCACCAAAGCTTTATAATGAAGGTGGATTTAAGAAAAAGGAAGACTGTATAAATTTAATAAAAGAACTTGAAGAAATAGAAGAAGGAATAATTTCTAATATAAAAAGAACAAAAGAAAATAAAAATGCACCTCTTTTATTTAATTTAGCAGAACTTCAAAATGAATGTTCAAAGAGATTTAAAATAAGTCCTGATGAAACATTAAATCATCTTCAAACTCTTTATGAAAAGAAGATGGTAACATACCCTAGAACAGATGCAAGAGTATTATCAACTGCAGTAGCAAAGGGGATTAATAAAACTATATTTAAAATTAGTAGAATGAATATAGGTGAAGAATTAACTTTAGCTACAAAAAATATACTTGATAACAAATGGGAAAAAACTATATTAAAAAGTAAATATGTTGATGATAAAAAAATAACAGATCACTATGCTATAATACCAACTGGAGAAGGAAATAATGTAATAAATTCTTTAAAAGAAATAGAAAAAAAGATGTATTTTTTAATACTTAGAAGATTTATAGCAATATTTTATCCGAAAGCTCAATATAGCAAACAAGCAATTACTATAACACTTGGAAATGAATCTTTTTATACAACTAAAAAAGTTTGTGTAGAAAGAGGATATTTGGATATTTTAGAGCCTAAGAAAGAAAATAATACAGATGAATTTCCAAAAGATTTAAAAAAAGGACAAAAAGTTTTAGTTGAGTCTTTAGAGATTAAAGAAGGGGAAACAAGTCCACCAAAAAGATTTACAACAGGTTCTATAATAATAGCTATGGAAAATGCAGGTAAGCTTATAGAGGATGAAGAATTAAGAGAGCATATAAAAGGAGCAGGAATAGGTACATCAGCTACTAGGGCTGAAATACTTAAAAAACTTATAAATATAGAATATATAAAATCAAATAATAAAACACAAACTCTTACTCCAACTCAATTTGGAGAGATGATATATGAAGTAATAAAGATATCAATACCATCTTTATTAAATCCAAAGCTTACAGCATCGTGGGAAAAAGGATTAAAGTTAGTTTATGAAAAGAGTATTGAACCAGAAGAGTTTATGTTTAAATTAGAAGATTATACTAAACGCTCCATATATACAGTTTTTAGAGATAATAAGTTAGGAAATTTAAATAGAAAATTATTAGAAGTTAAACATGTTTATAATGAAAGTAAATGATAAAAGCAACTTACTAAATAGTAAGTTGCTTTTATTTTAATGAAATATTAAATTATAAACAAACATTGCAATATTAAGGGCTAATGGAGCAACAAATACTGTCATCATCCCAGCAATACCTATTGAAAGGGAACTCATAGCTCCTTCTGTTTCTCCAAGTTCTAATGCTTTTGTGGTACCAACTGCATGTGATGCAGTTCCAAGTGAAATTCCTATTGCTATTTTGTTTGTTATTCTGCAGATTCTACATATTGTAGGTCCTATAATTGCACCAATTATTCCTGATAATATAATTGCAAGTACAGTAACAGGAACTATACCGTTAAATTCTTTACTTATGGCAATACCTATTGGTGTTGTTACAGACTTAGGCATTAATGATACAATCATTGGTACATTAAGTCCTAAAGAATGAGATAAAAGAATTATTGAAAATATTCCAATTAAAGTTCCTAAAAATATTCCAATAAAAATAGCTATTGCATTTTGTTTAAGTAACTCAATTTGTTTATAAAGTGGAACGGCAAGTACTACGGTTGCAGGTCCTAAAAACATATTAATAAATTGAGCTCCTGAATTATAAGCATCAAAGTTTATATGGAATGCAGTTAAAAATGCAATTACAATCACTATTGCTATAAGTAAAGGATTGAATAGTGGTATATTTGTTTTTTTATAAATCGCAAGTCCAATCTCAAAAGCGATAAGAGATAAAACTATACTAAAAAATACGTTGCTAGTTATTACACTCATTTTCCTCTGATCCTTTCTTTCTTTTATTTAATAGGTTTACTATGAATTGTACTATAAGTCCAGTTGAAGCTATTATTATTGCTGTTGTTATAACGCAAACAATTAATATTTGAACAAGATTAGCTTTAATAATTCCAAGAGAATTCATTAAGCTAACTCCAGCTGGTAGGAAAAAGAAAGCTAAGTGATCTAAAAAGAAATTTGTTAAAGTTTCAACTTGGCTAACCTTTATTATTTTAGTACAAAGACATATTAATAGTAATAATAACCCTATGATATTTCCTGGGATAGGAATATGAGTAAATGCAACTATTACCTCACCAATTAAATAAATTCCGAAAATAATAAGTGCTTCTCTAAATAATTTCAAGTTAATCTCTCCTTGTATCTTTTGTACCTTATTAATGTATCACTTTCATTAGATTAAGTAAACCTTAATTAGACATAAATAAATATAGAGAATTTATAATTTTTAAATACTCTAAATCCTCTATATTTCAGTATGAAATGGTTATCTAAAATATATAAAATATATCAAAAATAAAAGTGAATATATTGTTAATAATTTTTATGAAGCCTTAATATACTTATTTTCTAGAAGAGTTACCAATTTATACATTATAAAAGCAATTAAAGATAAGATTACAATACTCATCATAACCATATCAAGTTGAGATATTTGACCTCCAAATATAATTAAGAATCCAAGGCCTTCTCTTGCAACTAAAAATTCTCCCATTATTACACCGACCCATGAAAGACCAACATTAATTTTTAGAGCTGATATTAATACAGGAATAGTATATGGGAATATTAAATATTTAAGTTTTTGTATTTTTGATGCTTGAAAAGTATCCATGAGAAGCAATTTTTCTTTATCAACTTCATTAAATCCAGTTAAAACACTTATTATAGTTGTAACTAATGAAATCAGTAGAGTAATAACTATTATGGCAGTTTTTCCATTTCCAACCCAAAATATAATTATTGGTGCTAATGCAACTTTAGGTAATGCATTTAATACAACTAAATAAGGATCTAGGACTTTAGATGTTAAAGGGCACCACCATAAAATTATAGCTATAAAGGTACCTAAAAAAGTTCCAAGTAAAAATCCTACAATAGTTTCAGTGCAAGTAATATATATATGTCTCCATAATGTCCCATCAGATATAAACTTTAAGAGAGAATCAAGCATTCTACTTGGAGATGATGTTAAAAATGGATCTATCCATTTTAAATCAGCAGCAACCTCCCATAAAATAAGAAGTAATAATAAAATACCTATTCTTAAAAAAGTAATTTTTAATTTTTCTCTTTTTAGGCTTTTTATATAATTTTCATGTTCATTACTAATCATTTTAGTTAAGCTCCTTCCATAATAAATCAAAGTATTCTTTAAATTCATTTTCTTTTCTTCTATTAAAAGGAGTTAAAGGATCATTTTTAAATGATATATTAATTTCTTTTTTTACTAAAGCAGGTCTTTTAGTTAAAACGATAACTCTATTTGATGTAGATACTGCTTCAGCTATATCATGAGTTACCATTATTGCAGTTTTACTTTCTTGCTTTATTATGCTAAATATTTCATCACATACATTAAGTCGTGTTTGATAGTCTAAAGCTGAAAAGGGTTCATCAAGAAATAAAACTCTTGGGTTTAATGCAAGAGTTCTAATAAGAGCAACTCTTTGCCTCATTCCACCAGATAATTCAGTAGGTTTATGATCTTTAAATTTAGTTAATTCATAATTTGATAGTAAAGTTTCAACTCTAAATATTGATTCATCATTAAGAAGACCTTTTATTTTTAAACCTAAAGTTACATTATTCCAAACAGATGTCCAATCAAATAGATGATCTTTTTGAAACATATAACCAATTTTATCTAAACTATTTTTTATATTATCACCATTAAAGTTTACAGTTCCACTAGATTGATTAAGCAATCCACTCATTATATTTAAAAGAGTGGATTTACCACATCCAGAAGGACCTAATATACTTAAAAAATCCTTGTCATTTACATCAAAGCTAACATCTTTTATTGCTTCTGTTTCTGTTTTTAAAGAATGATAGCACATTCTTATATTTTTAACTTCTAGTAATGCCATATTATTCACCACCTTTAAATTATATGTATTAAGAGGATAGTCCAAATTTAAATTACGGAATCTATCCTCTCTTTGAATAAACTATTTGCCTAAAACTTTATTAGCAAATGAATTATTTACAATATCATTAAATGGTGGACGAGTTTCTATTAATGATTTATCATAATCACTAATTACATCCATAAGATGATTTAAACCTTCTTCAGTTATAATAGGATTATCGTATAATGCATCAATTTTTTTATAGTTATCAATAACTGAAATAATTATATCTTTATCAGTTCCAGGGAAGAAAGATAATATAGAATCTGCTACTTCTTCTGAAGAATGTTCTTTAAACCAAGTTTGTCCCTTGTATAATGCTTTAGTGAAACTTTCTATAACATCTTGGTTATTTTCTATATAAGATTTAGTTGCAAAGAAACATGTATAAGGCATTTCACCTGAAGATTCTCCTATAGATGCAACTATTTTACCACTACCTTCTTTTTCAAGCATTGAAGCTGTAGGTTCAAATAATGCAACATAATCTGCTGCACCAGATTTAAAAGCACCAGCAGTTGCTGTAAAATCTATATTTGTAACCATATTAACATCTTTATTTGGAACTATATTATTTTTATTTAAAACATATTCTAAAGCCATTTCAGGAACTCCACCAGGTCTTCCACCTATTATGCTTTTACCTTTTAAAGTTTTCCAATCAAAATCTTTTTCTGATGATTTAGAAACTAAAAAAGACCCATCACGTTTTGTAAGTCCTGCAAAAAGAACTGGAAAATCTTCACGACCTTGATTATAAATATATACGACTTGTTCAGGTCCACAAAAACCTATGTCAGCATTTTTAGATAATACATTTTGCATAACTTTATCTGCACCTTGTCCAGTAGATAAATCAATATTTAAGCCTTCTTCTTCAAAGAAACCTTCATTTATTGCAACATACATAGGTGCATAAAAAACAGAACGAACAACTTCGTTAAGTTTTATTGTTTTTAAGTTAGATGAATTATCTTCTTTTTTACATCCAACTAATGAAAGACATAAAGATAATATTAAAGTAATTAAAAGTAATAATTTAGATTTGAATTTCATAAAGCATCCCTTCTAAAATATTTGTATATGCTTTATAGTATGACAAATTGTGCTATAATGTTAAATTAAAAAAAGACCAACTTAAAGAAGTTTGGTCTTTTTTGTATTAATAAAAAATTTTAAATTTATATATAACTGAGATAATGTTATGGTAACTAAAACTATTAATAATTCAGATATAACAAGAGTTACTACATTATCATATTTTGTATATCCATATCCAATTAAAATATAACTAACAGCACCATGAATAAGGTATAATATCAAAGAATTTCTTCCAATTGGAGATATTATTGTTTTACCGTTAGGTATTAAACATAAAATAAATGATCCAAGTATTATAGAACCAAAATAATGAAAACATCTAATAAGTAATGGAAACATTAAGTTATCAGAAAAATTACTATAAGGTTCAAATTCAAATAAAAGTTCTATTTCTATTTTATTTGATAAAAGATATAATACAAATAAAATAATACAAGAACCAATCATAAGTTTAAATTTATGTTTTTTAATAACATCTATATATTTTTTATCGAAAGACATACCCATAATGAAAAAAGGAAAGAAAAATATTGTTCTAGATAAACTTCCATAACTACCTATACTATTATCAAATCCAACAAGTAATGCTAATAAAATAGATCCTATGAGCCACTTTTTTTTATTAGTTACATAGTCAGATAATACATACCAACATGTTAGTGATAATAAATACCAAAGTGTCCATTGGGAATGCATAAATTCAAAAGCATAACCTTCATTTCCTAATATATATTTATAAAAAATTATATAAAAAAATTGTGCGACAATATATAATTTGAAAGTATATTTAACTTTTTCAATTGTCGTTCTACTACTAAGTTTAGAGAAATATCCTGATACAAAAGTGAACATTGGCATATGAAACATATAAAGAAAAAGTATAAAGTAATGAGTATTTACACTTTTAGGACTTGCAAGTTCTAATGAATTTCCTATTATTACGAACAATATAAGAAAACCTTTTAATGTATCAAAAAAAAAGTCTCTATGTTTAACTGCTGTATTCATAAAATCCCTCCTGAAATCTCTTAGGAAATAATAGCATAACTATATATAAAATACAATGATGCCAAAGTGAATTTTGTGTGAGTTTTATATAGTGTTAGTAATAATATATAATCTTTGATATAATAACTTTGATTAAATAGAGAGGGGAAAATTTATGATAAAAGCAGTATTATTTGATTTAGATGGAACTTTACTTAATACCAATGAGTTAATATATAAATCTTTTGTTTATACATTTAAGGAAGGATTAAATATGACTCCTTCAAAGGATGAAATAACTTCTTTTTATGGACAACCTTTAGAGTATACCTTTAAAAATTATATAGATAATAAAAGTGAAATAGATAGATTAATAAAAATATATAGAGAATATAATGAAGAGATTCATGATAATATGTGTTATGCTTTTGATGAAGTTGAAGAACTTTTGATAGAGCTTAAAAAGAAAGGAATAAAGGTAGGTATAGTAACTTCAAAGAGAGAATCTTTAGCTAAAAGAGGAATGAAGATAGCTGGTATATTAAAATATATGGATATAGTAGTTACACCTGAATGTACAAAAAAGCACAAACCACATAAAGAACCAGCTTTGTATGCTACGGAAAAATTAAATATTAATCCAAAAGAAACTATTATGGTTGGTGATAGTAATTTTGATTTAATTTGTGGAAGAGATGCTGGGTGTAAAACTTGTGGTGTAACATATACAGAAATGGATATAGAAAAATTAAAAGAAGTTAATCCTGATTATTTTATAACTTCACCTAAAGAAATTTTAGAATTAGTTGAAAGGGGATAGAAGATGAATATTCAAATATTTGGGAAGAAAAAGTGTTTTGATACTAAAAAGGCAGAAAGATATTTTAAAGAAAGAAAGATAAAATATGCATTTATCGATATGAATGAAAAGGGAATGAGTAAAGGAGAACTAAATAGTGTAAAAAATTCTATTCCGGTAAATGAATTAATAAATGAAAAGAGTAAAGATTATAAATCTTCAAATATAGATAAAATAAGAAGTAGTGATATGAAATTAGAAATATTACTTAAGAGTCAAAGTTTAATTAAAACTCCTATAGTTAGAAATGGAAAAGAAGCTACTATAGGATATAAACCTGAAATATGGAAGGAATGGGAGTAACAAAATGAAAAAAAGAGATTTTAAAGGAAGTGTAGTATTAAATCCAGTTCCTGTTGTATTAATATCTTCAAGAAATATTGAAGGAAAAGATAATGTATTTACTGTAGGATGGGTAGGAACTGTATGTACTAGACCACCTATGCTTTCTATATCAATAAGACCGGAGAGATTATCATATGAGTACATAAAAGAAAGCATGGAATTTGTAGTAAATATTCCAAATGCGTCTATGACAAAAGAAGTGGATTTTTGTGGAGTTAGAAGCGGAAAGAAAGTTGATAAAATAAAAGAAATGAAATTTACTATGAAAGAATGCGATAATATAAATGCATCATATATTGCAGAGTGTCCTGTGAATATTGAGTGTAAAGTAAAACAGATAATACCTCTTGGAAGTCATGATATGTTTATAGCAGAAGTTTTAAGTTCACACATAAATGAAGAATTGATTGATGAAAATGGAAAAATTCACTTTGAAAAAGGGGATCTTCTTACTTATTGTCATGGAGAATATTATAAATTGCCTAGGAAATCATTAGGTTCTTTTGGATACTCAGTAATGAAGAAAAAAGGTAAAACAGATAAAAAGGATGATAAGATATCCGTAAATAAAGAAAATAAAAAATTTAGAAAAAGTAAAAATAGCGTAGGGAAAAAGAAAAAGGTAAATAAAAAGACAAAAAAGAGAGCTTAGCTCTCTTTTTTATTATCTTCTAAATCTTTTTTTATAACTTCTTCCATAGCTATAGTTACTTCCGTAACGTCTTTTATTGTAACGTCTCTTGTTAATTATTCTAATAATAAATATTATTAAAAGAACTACTATAACAATTCCTAAAATTATTCCTAAATAAGCAAGTATATTAGCCTTAATTAATGTAAAGGTAGATATTCCAATGCTTCCCTTTAGTGATTGAGTATACTCTTTAACTGAAAGAGTAAGTGTTAAATTATCATCTGATGCAACAGACCATGCATTATCATCATTAGAAGTTAATGATATTTTTGCATTTTCTTCATTAAAACTATTTGGGTAAAGTTTAACATCTTCTGATAAAGTTACAGGAGCCTCTATAGTTTTTTCAGGACCGAAAAATCTAAACATTTTATATTTTAGTTTTACGTTGTTTACTTCACTTCCAGCAGCTTTGTATACAGTTGGAGTTGCAGCAAAACTATAGTCCATTATTTTATCCATATCAGCATATCTTGTTGAATCATCAGCACTTACTGCTGAATCAAGAACAACACCTATAATATCTCTGCCATTTCTATTATAAACAGTAGCTAAGCATTCACCTGCTTGATCAGTTGTTCCAGTTTTACCAGCTATATTTCCGTTTTTGCCTAATGTTTTGTTTCTATTTGTTAAGTTAACAGTTTTGCCACCAATAGATATAGTAGCATCTTTAGTTCCCATTACTTCTTTAACCCATGGATTAGCAAATGCAGCCTTAGTAAGTAAAGCCAAATCGTAAGCTGTTGAGTAATGATTAACGTTATGTAATCCATTTGGTGTTACAAAGTGGCTGTTTTTCATTCCAATTTCTTGAGCTTTTTGATTCATAAGCTTAGCGAAATTTTGAACATTTCCAGCAACAGAATCAGCTATCATATAAGCTGCATCATTACCAGAGAACATTAATAAACCTTTCATAACATCATCAGCAGTCATAGTATCTCCGACTTTCATTGTAACTCCAGGCCAATTTGAATGTAATGAATATGGCGGCTGAGCCTTAGCATCCTGAGTAAATTTAATTTTGTCGTATTTTTGTGCGTGATCTGCAAAAACTAATGCAGTAAGTAACTTAGTTATACTTGCTGGATAAGCCTTTGCATTTGCATTTTTTGAGTAAATAACTTCACCTGTTTTTAAATCCATAGTAATTGCATATTTAGCAGTTATTTTAGGATCATTTGGTAATTGAGTATCTGCAAATGATTTTACTAATCCTAAGGGAGATAATAAATACATAGCAAAAACAATTACCATTGTTTTAATTAAAAATCCTTTCTTTTTTAAATTCATTTTTCCACCTCGTTCTAAAATTTTGTCAAAACAATGGACATACATACAAAAAAGTATAACATTTTATCAAATTAATAACAATAAACAATAACCTAAAATAGGTATTAAAATTATTACAATAAAATTAAATAAAAAAGTTTATTGTAGGCATAATAAAGTTATGGGGGTGATAACATGAAAATGTTTAAAAATACAATTTTAAATTTATTAATTGTTTTTATTATGCTTTTCAATCTAACTAGTATTAATGTAATGGCTTTGACACCACAAAATAAAACAGTTTATTTAACTTTTGATGATGGACCGGCAAATGGAAACACAAATAAAATATTAAATATTTTAGAGAAAAATAATGTAAAGGCAACATTTTTTGTAGTTGGCAGCAGGATTCCTGCAAATAAAGCAATTATAAAAAAGGCTAAATCTTTAAATATGGCAATTTATCCTCATTGCAATAATCATGATTATGATAAAATATATAGTAGTAAAAATGAATATTTAAAAGATTTAAATTGTTGCAAAAAAAATATGATAAACACATTAGGAAAAGATTGTAGTGATTTTAAATTTGTAAGATTACCAGGTGGTGCCACAAACACAGTTTGTAAAAGGGAAGTTCTAAATAATATAAAAAATGAACTAAAAGCTAAAAATACAATGTATATAGATTGGAATGTTGATTCAGGAGATGCGGTAGCTAGAAATGTATCAAGTAATACAATAAAAAATAATATGAAAAATTATGCTGGAATATATAATGTGGAAGTAGTTTTGATGCATGATAGTGGAGATAAAGAATCAACAGTAGAAACACTACAAAGTATAATAAATGGTTATAAGAAGAAAAATTATAAGTTTAAAACATTAAACAACATCTCAAAAGAAGAAATAAACTATTTAAAGAAAATAAGAGTAATAAATTATTAAATTTAATTATTAAAAATAACCATATAGATATCTATATGGTTACTTTTTTTCCTCGAATCTTTTAATAATAGTTTCTTTAGCTTTAAGTTCAAAACTATCATTTAAAGGTTCAAGGTTAACATCTCCGTATTTATGTGAAAGTGCAAGCTCTAATAATTTATCTGCAAGTTCAGGGTTTTTTGAAAGTAGTGATCCATGGAAATAAGTACAAAATGTATTTTTATATATACATCCTTCATTTCCGTCTTCACCATTATTTCCATATCCTTCAATACATTTTCCAAGTGGTTTAAGACCATTTGTATAAGTTCTACCAGAATGATTTTCAAATCCAACATAAGTTTGATTAAATTCTTCATTCTTTATTATAGTGTTACCTATGAAACGAGTATCTCCACCTTCTGTATATATATCTAATATTTTAAGCCCTTCAAGTTTTTCTCCATTAGGAGCTCTATAATAGTTGCCAAGTAATTGGTATCCACCACAAATAGCAAGTAAAACTTTAGAATCTTCAACATATTTTGTTAAAGCTTCTCTTTTATTATTTTTTAAATCATCTGAAACTATTGATTGCTCATAGTCTTGGCCACCGCCAAAGAATACTATATCATAATCATCTTCATTAAATTCATCATTTATAGAAACGTCAAATACATTAACTTTGATTCCGCGGCTTTGGGCTCTAGATTTAAGTATTAATATATTACCTACGTCACCATAAACATTTAATAAATCAGGATAAAGATGACAAATATTTAATTCCATAAATATTACCTTCTTTCTACCAAAGTTTATTTATATAACCTTTTGAATGTAGGAATTTTCTATAGTTGATCATTGCTGTGTAAGTTGCAAGAACATAAATAGTATCATCATTACATTCTTTTATTTTGTTAGTTAAAGCTTCATAATCAGCTTCTATTATAAATTTATCAGAATCAAGTCCACAAGTTTTAAGTCTTACAGCCATATCATACATTCTCATTCCAGAAATAAATACATTATTAATTGGAAGAGTTTTAAGTCTTTCAAAGTCAACATCCCATATCCAAGAAACATCTCGTCCATCTGCATAATTATCATTTAACATAAATAAAGCAGAAAAAGGATTTGTATTTAAACATAAAGTATCTATTGCTTGATTGTATCCAGCAGGATTTTTTACAAGAATTATTTTAACACTTTTACCTTCTAAGTTTATAACTTCTTGTCTACCAAAACTTGAATCTTGTTTACCTAAAGATTTTGCAATTGTTTCATCAGAAACACCTAAATCTTTTGTTATTGAATAAGCACAAAGACCATTATAAATATTATAAGCACCAGATTGACTTATAGTAATTGGAGCTCCATTTATAACTACTCTTGAGAATTCAGGAGTAACTTCGATTATTTCGTCAACTGCATATTTAAGTTTTGGTCTTTTATAGCCACAGTTAGGGCAATAAAAATCTCCTAAATGATTATATGTTATAAAATTATATTCATAAGGTGATTTACAGAATTTACAAAATTTAGAGTCTGCATTTACATCAAGTTTTGTATCTTCTTGAACTGGAACGTTAAATCCGTAAAACTCAGTAGGATTTTTAACATCTAATTTACCAAGTAAAGATTCATCACCATTTAATATAAGTTTAGTTTCTGGAACTTTAACAACGCCTTCAAGTATTTTAGTAAGAGTTGTATAAACTTCTCCATATCTATCTAGTTGATCTCTAAATAGGTTTGTTACTGTTATCATTTCAGGTTTTATGTATTCTGTGATAAATTTTACGTTTGCTTCATCTACTTCAATAACTGCGTATTTAGAAGATTTATCACTAAATTTAAAGTTGTCTATAAAGCAAGAAACTATTCCAGGGAAAAGATTAGCACCTGTATTATTAGTTATTACTTTAAAACCATTTTCTTTAAGTATATTAGTAATCATACTAGTAGTTGTTGTCTTACCATTAGTACCAGTTATTAATATAACTTTATATCCTTTAGAAACTGTTTTTAAAATATTTCTATCAATCTTTAATGCAACTCTTCCAGGGAAAGTACTTCCTCCTTTTAAAAAGTTTTTTGATATAAATAGTACTATTTTACTTGAAATAATACTAATAATTGATTTTATATTAATAATAATCACCACCTAGTGTTTAAGTATGTTCTTTATACAAATAATTAATAGTATAACACAAACTATATTATAGCGAAATATTTTAAATGGCAATATTAATTAATAGAATTATTAACATATATATAATAAAAATAGTAGGAAAATAAAATAATTGTGTGATTTTTAAATGAAACTGCATAGTTTTGTATGTAGATTTTTATTTTTTTGTTTGATAGAATAGGAAACAAGAAAGGTTTGACATAAAGATGAGAGGAGATCATAATATGTATCCAATAAAATTTGAAAACTTATACTATGACAAAATTTGGGGTGGAAGAGATTTTGAAAAATTCAGAACTAACATGCCAGAAGGATTAATCGGCGAGACTTGGGATATTGCTTGTCATAGAAATGGAACTGGTGTAGTAGAAAATGGTGAATTTAAAGGTATGAAATTTGATGAACTTTTAAATAAATTAGGCCATAAACTTGTAGGTGATAAAATAGCGGCAGATAAGTTCCCATTATTAATAAAACTTATAAATGCTAATGACAAATTATCAGTTCAAGTTCATCCAGGAGATGAATATGCAAGAGAAAAAGACAATGATCTTGGAAAGACAGAAGCTTGGTATGTTGTTGATGCAAAAGAAGGAGCTTCATTAATAGTTGGAACAAAAAATTGTGATAAAAAAGTATTTGAAGAAGCAATAAAAAAAGGTGATTTAACTCCTTATTTAAATCAAATCCCAGTTAAAAAAGGTGATATGTTCTATGTAAAGAGCGGATTAGTTCATGCAATATGCGAGGGCGTAGTAATAGCTGAAATTCAACAAAATAGTGACACTACATATAGAGTTTATGATTATAATAGAGGAAGAGAAATCCATGTAGAAAAAGCTTTAGATGTTATAGATTTTTCATTAAAGGGAGAGAATATAAAAGGTATCACAATCCATGAAAATGGATATGATAAAACTGTACTTTGTATAGGTGAATATTTTGCTATAGAAAAATATGAAATTAAAGAAAGTGCAAAAGAATCAAGTGATAAAGAAAGATTTTTCTTATTTACATGTGTAGATGGTAATGGAGAAATTATATGGGATAATGGTTCATTAGAGGTAAAGATGGGAGATAGTATACTTATACCAGCTTACCTTGGAGAATATGAACTTAAAGGGAATTTCACATTATTAAAGAGCTTTGTTCCAGATGTAGAAGAAGAAAAAGAAAAAATATTGGCTCCAGTTTTAAAATAATATATATTAAAAGAGATTTACAAAAGATAAAAGAGGCTTGATTTAAGCCTCTTTTATTTTCTTAAAATTAGATTAATTAAATTGGAATATGTAGACAAGTGGTTGTAATGAATTTATAATTAAAAAGTCAGAAATTTTTAAGAAAGTGAGTGAGAATGAGTGGGAATAGATTTACTATTAATATTTAAGGCAATTATTGTTGCTATAGTAGAAGGTCTAACGGAGTTTGTTCCAGTTTCATCAACAGGACATATGATCCTTGTTAGTAATTTAATTGATTTTACTGGAGCATTTGCAGATATGTTTATTATTGTAATACAACTTGGAGCAATACTTGCAGTTGTTGTATTATATTGGACTAAGATAAGTACTAGCGTTGTGGATTTTTTTAAGTTTATATTTACTAAAGGAAGAGAAGGAGAAACAGGTTTTAGATTTGGAATCAATGTAATTGTTGGTTCAATACCTGCCCTTATAGTGGGATTACTTCTTCATGATAAAATAAAATCATTACTTAATCCAAGAGCTGTAATATATGGCTTTATAGTTGGAGGTATACTATTAATTGTTATAGAAAACATTTATAGAAAAAGAAGACCAAAGGCAAGAAGTATTGATGCGATTACAGCAAAAGAATCTTTAATTGTTGGTATTGCTCAATGTTTTGCAATGTGGCCAGGAATGTCAAGAAGTGCATCTACAATAATGGGTGGATGGATAGCTGGACTTTCAACACCTGTAGCTGCTGAATTTTCATTCTTTTTAGCAATACCTGCTATGGTAGGTTCAACTGGACTTGATATGTTGAAATTTGATTATTCAATTATGACAACAACTGATTGGATAGCTTTAGCAGTAGGATTCGTAGTAGCATTTATAGTTGCACTTGTTGTTATGAACAAGTTTGTAAACTACTTAAAGAAGAAGCCTATGAGAGTATTTGCAGTTTACAGAATAATTGTAGGGGTTATACTTGCAGTTTTAGTTTTTGCAGGAGTAATGACTTTACCACCACTATAAACTATATAATATAAATATTTAAATAAATTCAGTCAAATATTTTATTTGACTGAATTTATTTTTTTTATTTACAAATAATAATTTTTATAAAGGAATATAAAGGAGTAGAGTTTATGGAAATTTTTGAAAAGGTAAATAAAATATTAAATGATAAAAAGTGGACTAAAAATGATATTGGAATGAGTAGAATACAATTAGGAAAACTTATGTTGATAAATGGCAATTTAATTTTATTAATTAAAGCACACAAAAATAAACCTATATGGGCTATGGTTGAAAAAATTGGTTGTGTAAAAGGAGGAGACTTAATTATATTTTTTGATGGGAAATATGATGTTAATTTAAGCAAAGATGAATATGAAGATTATAAAGAATATATTGAAAAAGAAGAGTGGAATTTATTATTTGAAGAAGATGGAATTGAAAAAATTATAAACAAAGGGTATGTTGATGAAAAAGGTTTTTATATTGATATACAAGATAATTTAAGGGGATTAAGTGAGAATTTTGAAGAGGCAGATTTAACTAAAATTAAAGAGGAAATTTCAAAATAATACTAAATTTATCTTTATATATAGAAAAAAATATGATATCATAAAAACAGTAAATATTTTACTTAAAATGAAAAAAATGAAAAGTGTTTAATGTAGATTACTAAAGCAGAAATAAAGTTTGGGAAGTTTAATGTTTAAATTTAAAAATAAAAGGAAAAGCGGGGAACATTAAAAGTATAGAGGGGGATTTATGAGATGATGAAAAAAGTTAAAAAGATAGCTTTATTGACTGGTGGTGGTGATTGCCCAGGGTTAAACGCTGTAATTAGATCTGTAACTAGAGCCGCTATTTTAAATTATGGGTATGAAGTTATAGGATATAGGTTTGGATATAGAGGTCTTTATAAGAATGATTTTATACCATTAACATTAGAAACAGTATCTGGAATACTTCACAGAGGAGGAACTATTCTTTATAGTTCTAATAAAGATAATCTATTTGATTATACTGTAGAAGAAGATGGAAAATTTGTTAAAATGGATGTTTCTGATATAGCAGTAGAAAACTTAAAAAAAGAAGGTGTAGATGCTCTTATAGTAATAGGGGGAGATGGGACACTAACATCAGCTAGAGATTTTTCAAGAAAAGGAATAAAAGTTATAGGAGTTCCAAAGACTATAGATAATGATTTAGCATCAACTGATGTAACCTTTGGATTCAATACTGCAATAGATGTTGCAACTGAAGCTTTAGATAGACTTCACACAACAGCAGAATCACATCATAGAATAATGCTTTGTGAGGTTATGGGAAGAGGTGCTGGTTGGATAGCATTAGAATCAGGTATAGCAGGATCAGCTGATGTTATATTATTACCAGAGATACCATATGATATAAATAAAATTGTAGAAAAAGTTAATGAAAGAAAAGCAGAAGGAAAAATGTTTACTATAATAGTAGTAGCAGAAGGTGCAAAATCAAAAGATGGAGATGTAGTTATATCAAAAATAGTAGAAGATAGTCCAGATCCAATAAGATTAGGTGGAATAGGAAATAAATTAGCTGATGATTTAGAAAAAATAATAAAAGACCATGAAGTAAGATGTACTGTTCTTGGACATATTCAAAGAGGTGGAAATACATCAACTTTTGATAGGATATTATCAACAAGATATGGAGTAGCTGCTGTAGAAATGATTAATGAAGGATTATTTGGAAATATGGTTTGTTTAAAAGGAGATAAGATAACATACGATAGTTTAGAGAATGTTATTGGACAAAAGACTAAACAAGTTGATCCAAGTTGTGAATTGGTTACAATAGCTAAAAAAATAGGAATATCATTTGGAGATTAATTAAGATATATCAAGGGTTTAGCAATATGCTAAATCCTTTAATTATATTTTGAAAATATATGTAAATATGTTATAATTTTATTAACAAATATTATGAAATTAAGTTCATACTTAAAATAAAAAGCTGGAGGGTATTATGAAAGAGATTAAAAAATATTTAGAATCAAGAATTGGTACTTATAGTTTTTTCTTTGAAGATTTAGAAAGCGGATTTGTTTATGGATACAATGAAAACGTTAAAATAACAGCGGCAGGTTGTATGAAACTTCCTATAGCAGTATCTTTAATAAAAGATGTTGAAAGAGGAAAAATAACATTTATGGATAAAATAAAAATTGATGGAGTTGATAAAGTTTATGGAACTGGAATAATTCATGAATTTAATTCAAGAGATTATACAGTATTTGAGCTTTTGGTAGCTATGCTTATTCAGAGTGACAATACAGCTGCAAATAAAATAATTGATATTGTAGGTATGGATAGGATAAATGAAGATATAAAAGAAATGGGTTTGGAAAACACTAAGTTAAATAGAAAGACTGCTGATGAGCGAAGGGATAATATCAATGTAGAAAATTTAACATCAGCAAGAGATTTATCAAAAATATGGAAGCATTTATACAAAGCAACGTATTTAAATGAAGAAAACAGTACTATGCTTATAGATATTTTAAGAAGACAACAAATAAAAAATAAATTAGCATTATATATACCTGATAACTTAAAGTATGAAATCTCAAGTAAAACTGGAGATAAAACTGGTGTTGAAAATGATACAGCATTAATACAGCTATCTAAAGGTACATTTACATTTACAGTTTTATCTACAGAAGTTCCAAATAGTGTTTACGGAACAGTTACATTAGCTAAATGCGGAAAGATGATGTGGGACAATGTAATGAATAATTGGAATTAGGCTCTGAACCCTAGTATTTAAGGCGTTTTTTGATTTGAAAAATTACCGAAAATTTGATTCGTCAAAAATTCGTCAAAAATTCGTCAAAAATTTAAAATAAATTAGATATTAATTCAGCTGCTTTATTATACATTTCATCTGTTACATGTGAATATATTCTCATAGTTTGTTCTACATCATGACCTAGTATATGAGCAGCTGTTTTAAAGTCTAATCCATTTGCAATAAGTTTTGTTGCATAAGTATGCCTAAGTTCATGTATACATGTATCAAATTTTTTTCGTAATTGTTTATCTAAATTAGTTCTCATGCTATTAGAACTATTAGAACTTATTAATCTCTGATCTATATTTAAAGGTCGAGATTTTTTTATGTTTAATAATATTTTTTTAGTACTATGAGGTAAAGGAACTATTCTATTAGAATTTTTACTTTTTAATTCTGTAAATCCAAATGATCCATCTTTTTTCTTTTGCCATTGCTTATTTACTGAAATATAATTTTCTTTGAAATTTATATCATTCCAAGTTAACCCCATAATTTCTCCAACTCTTAATCCACAATTTAATGCTATAGTAACAACAATTTGATAATCACTATCTTTTCTTGAATAGAAATCAAGTATTTCTTTAACTTCTGTATTATTAAGAGCTTTTCTTTTACTTTCAGATTTATCTTTAGGAATATCAATGTTGCTAAAATTTTTAATTGGTATATTATATTGTCTTTTAGCAAAATTCATCATACATTTAAATACTGTAATTCTACGGTTTAAAGTATTAGGTGATGAATAAGGTATAATTTCATTAACACATTTTTGTACATCAATAAGATTTACTTTAGAGACTTCAAGAGAATCAAAAGTAAATTTAGCTAAACTTTGTTTGTAGTTATTATAAGTATTCAAAGTTCTATGCAAATATATGTGTTTTAAGTATTCTTTTTTTAATTCCCCAATAGTTATTCCTTCAAACTCTGGTTGAATATTTAAGTTGATTTGTTCTTTTAAGGTTTCAATTATTGTATCAGCAAATTTTTTTGCATCTCTTTTAGTGGAAAAACCTTGTTTAGATTTTTGTTTCCATTTACCATTTTGATTTTTATAAGAAACAATTACTTGCCAACCATTATCCTTTTGCCTGAAAGTAGTATTGTAAGTCATAAAATCACACTCCTTATCGAATATATGTTCTTATTGATTTATAAATAATCACTAGAAGTCCTGAAATTTTTCAAGTACACCTAGTGGATTAAATCTTATAATATAATTATCAATCTCATACCATAATCCATATCTATCTTTATAATATGAAAGAGCTTCATCAAGGAATTCTTCTGTAACACATAAGTATTCAGCAAATTCAAATCTATTTTTAACACCATATTTATGGGCTCTTATTATATCAGTTAGTCCAACTAATTTTTTATAAGCCCATATTCTAGCAATTCTTTCTTGTTTCTTATTAGAAATATCACTTTCATCTATTATATTTCCATAAGTTTTTTGGTGATGTCCGATTTCTTCAGCAAGAATACATCTACGTTCTTTATTAGTCTTTAAGTTTTTGTCAATTATTATTTTTCCATTTTTATATAAACCTTTTAATCCTAAAGATAAAGGTTTTTCTTTTATTTTTAAACCATCTTTGGTAGCTTCTATCAATAATTCATCATATGTCAATTTTAAATCCCCCTTTAGGATTACCATTCATCATCATCAAATAGAGCATCAATATAATCTTTTAATAATTTAACTTTTTTAGGAGTTAAATTTTTTTCTTCTAAATGCGCTGCTATTGTATCAATTTCTTTTTCTTTATAAGATTTTTCTTCTTTAGGAATATTTTCTTCATCAGTATTTTCAGATAGTAAATAATCTACTGTAACATCAAAAAATTCAGCTAATTTAATTAAAGTTTTTCTTCCAGCAGGTCTTTTATTACTTTCAATCATACCTAATGTTGATTGTGCTATACCTATTTTTTCAGCAAGTTGCATTTGGGTTAAGCTTTTATTCTTTCTTAAGTTTTTAATTTTATCACCTAACAAATTAATCACCTCTTAAGGATAATATTATCACAAAATAGGATAAATTCAATAGGAATTTTAAGAAAATTAAAGAAAATTGAAGAAAGAATAGGATAATATTTAAAAATATCGCAATATAGGATATAATAAAAGTTTATTATTATCACATTTTGCGATAATATAAAGACAAGCTAAGACAAGCTAATCACCTAACAAAATAAATTAATCATAAGGAAGTGATACAAATGAAGATAACGCCAATTAAGTTAAGAAGAATTAATGCAGGTCTTGAAACTGATGAAGCGGTAGAAGCATTAAAAATAAGTAAAAGTACATTTTATAAGATTGAGCAAGGGTGGGGAAATCCAAGTGCTCAACTAATTGCAAGAATGGCAAAAACTTATAACTGTAAAATAGATGATATTTTTAAGGATCTTAAGATTACGGGGTAATTAATATGGAAAATCAAGTGATGATAAGTAGAGAAACATTAGCAAAAAGATGGGACTTAGATAGTAGAACTATATATAGATATGAAAAGGATGGAATTATAACTAGAAATCCTAATATTCCAACTCCTAGATATGCATTAGAGGAAATAGTAAATATAGAAAACTTTAATAAAAATCCTATGTCGGTTTATGAAAGGAGAATGCTGGTAAATGAGATTAATAAATTAAAAAGTGAAAAAGAAGAATTAATTAAGTTTATATTGAAAATTTCAAGTTTTGGAGTTGAAGGATTAAATATATTAGAAAAGTTTAAGGAGGAATAATAATGGAACAGGTTTTAAGAAAAGGAACTGATTTAGTAAGAAAACAAATTCAAATTTTTAATAATGCAGAATTTGGACAAGTTAGAGTTTTAAACAAGGATGGAGAACCTTGGTTTGTAGGTAAAGATGTAGCAGAAAGATTAGGATATAAAAATATTAATGATGCGATAAGAAAGCATATTGATGAAGAAGATAAGGGGGTAGCAAAATGCGATACCCTTGGAGGAAAGCAAGAATTAACAATAATAAACGAAAGTGGACTTTATAGTTTAATAATTTCTAGCAAATTACCCAATACAAAGAAGTTTAAAAGATGGGTTACATCAGAAATATTACCAAGTATAAGAAAGAATGGTATGTATGCAACAGATGAACTATTAGATAATCCAGATTTACTTATTGCAGCAGCAACAAAGTTAAAAGAAGAAAGAGAAAAGAATAGAATTTTAAATGAAATAAATGAAAAACAAACTCAAATAATAGGTGAACTTAAACCAAGAGCTGATTATACAGATAAAATCTTAAAAAATACTGGATTGGTTACAATAACTCAAATTGCAAAAGACTATGGAATGTCTGGACAAGCGTTAAATAAAATGTTGCATGAATTAAAAGTGCAATATAAACAAAGTGATCAATGGTTATTATATAGAAATCATCAAGGTAAAGGGTATACAGCTTCTGAAACTCAAGAGATTATTAGAAGTGATGGAAGATTAGATATAAAAATGAATACAAAGTGGACACAAAAAGGAAGGTTATTCATTTATGAATTATTAAAATCAGAAGGTGTATTACCAACTATTGAAAAGTATGATTAATGGTTATATAAATTTTGGATAAAAATTGGAGGTAATTTAAATGAGTAAAAAAATTAAAACAACAGATACAAATATAGAGATAAATACAACAAGTATAGAAGTTGTAGAAATAAGTGGAATTTCGTTTGAAAAAGATGAGAGATATCCATGGATTGATATATATCAAATAGGAAATGAAGAAAAGGAATTCTTAGAGCAAATTGATGATGAAGAAGTATTAGATTATGAAGAATTAAGAATATTTGCATTGAATTGGTTCTTTAATAACGTTGAGGTAGTAAAGAGGATAGGTGATGATTAATGAACTTAATGAAGTATCTAATAATATCAATAGTAGCTTTATTACAGATAATAACATTCTGTATAGCAGCAAGTAAGTATATTACATCAGTCAATAGAAAAGAAAGAATAGAGTACTTAATAATATCTTTAAGTGGATTGACAGGATTTATATTATTTACTAATCCAGTAGTACTTTTATATTAAGGAGGAAGAAAGTGAAAAGATTAAAGAGTTTGACACTTAAACATAAGAAGATACTTTCAAATAAAGTAGGAAATATTGAAGGTTGGAAGTATGCGGGAATGGGACAAGATCCACAAGGAAATAAAACACATGAATTTAAGAAGTTAGTTAATGGAAAGGTAGTAGATAAAATTTTTATCTTAGCTGACTAAAAGGAGAAATTAAATTGGAAAGAAAAAAGATAGAAAACATGCGTGAGTGTTGTAAAAATACTTTTTATTGCAGAGAATGTCCTCACAAAGAATTATGTGATGAGATTATAAAAAAAGTACCTTTATATGGAGAACTACCTGCAAGATGGAGTGATGAAGATATTGATGATGTCTTAGATGAAATAAATAAGGAGGAATAAAGTATGTATGCCTTATATAAAGGTGAAGAGCTATTATGTATGGGAACTATATATCAAATAGCTAAAGAACAAAATATAAAAGTAAAGACAGTTATGTATTATAAGACCAAAGCTTACAAAAGAAAAATAGCAAAAAGAAAAGGTAAAAACGCTAGAATTTTAGTGGAAGTTTAAGGAGTGATAAAGAGTGATTAAGTTTATAAGAAGTCTTTTAGGTTTAGGAATGAGTAAGAAAGAAAGGGAAAGTTTTATAAAAACCATAACTTTGGAGGATTAGTTTATGAGAAATGCTTTAGAAATTGCAATAGAGCTTTCAAATATAGTACAAGCTAAATTCGAGAGAACTGGTGAAGATTATAAAGCTTTAATTGAAGAAGAAAAGAAGAAGTGCCTTGGCGTCGACCAAAACAACCAAAGCACTGAAAAACATTCAAGTAAATTATAACACATTTAGGAGGTTATTATGAGTGCTTTAGACATATTAATAAATTCTATAAATGCACAGATTAAAGAATTTAATAAATCAAACTATAAAGTTTATGATGTTGAAAATCCAAGTTTTTACTTAGATGGAATTGAATATAACAGTGATGAAGATAAATTATATTTTTTAACTAAGTTATCAGATGATTAGGAGGGGTATAAATGGCAGAAGAAAAGAAATTGAATATATTTCAAAAGATACAGAAAGCAAGGGTAGAACTTCAAAAAAAGGACCTAAAGAAAACAGGACATAATAAGTATTCAAACTATAAGTATTTTGAACTAGGAGATTTTCTACCTTATATAAATGAAATTTGCAATAACATAGGACTTTACACTGAATTTAAGTATGGTGAAAAAGAATCGTTTCTTTATGTAATAGATTCAGATAATCCGGATATTAAAAGAGAGTGGAGTACACCAGTGGAAGTAGCACAATTAAAAGGATGTAGCACTATACAAAATATTGGAGGAACACAAAGTTTTGCTAGAAGATATTTATATATGATGGCTTTTGAAATAGCAGAATCAGATGTAATAGATGCCGGTGAAATAGATGAGGAAGCAGCATTTGCTAGTCAAAAAATAAGCAAAGCTCATGTATTCACTATAAATAAATTAATATCAGAAACAAAAACAGATATTAAGAGTTTCTTGGCTTGGGCTAATGTTGAGAAGGTTGAAGATATAACAAATGACATGTTTAATGAATGTCTTAAAAGCTTTAAGGAAAAGAAAGCAAAGATAGAGGAAAAGAAGAAAAAAGCTGATGAAGAAGCGAGACAAAAGAATAAAGAAGTTGAAAGAGAAAAGGCTATAGAACAGAAAGAAAAAGAAGAGGAAAACTTTGATTTTTAGGAGGGTTTAGAAATGAAAGAGATACAAATAAATAAAGAGTTACCAGTAATAACAATGAACTTTGATGAAGTTAAAGGATCATTACAAGAAACAATGAAAAAATATGAGGGGATTATAGTTACAGAAGAAGGCTTAAAGGACTGTAAAGCAACTCAAAGAGATTTAGCAAGTCTTAGGACTAAGATAGATAATTATAGAAAAGATATTAAGAGAGAAATGGAAGCACCTATAAAGGATTTTGAAGGTAGTTGTAAGGAACTTATTAGCCTTATATCAGATGTAGAGAAACCAATAAAAGAAGGAATAAAGGTATTTGATGATAAACGCAGAGAAGAAAAGAAAGAAAAAGTATTAGAAATAATTAATGTAGCTATAAAAGACTTTGAATTAGAAAAAGAATTTGCATATAAATTGGATTTAAAAGATAGTTATTTAAAATTAACTGGAAGTATAAAAAGCATTAAAGAAGATGTTGAAATGAGAGCAATGATGCTTAAAAGAGAGCAGGAAGATAAAAAAACAAGAATTAAAATGCTTGAAGTTGCAGTTAAAAATGAAATTGATAGAGTAAATGAAACTATAAATACAAAGTTAGATTATGAAAAATTTAAAGTTTATGTATTAAAAGATTATCCATTAGAAAAGATTTTAAATGAAATAAATAAACAATATGAAATTATATTAAATGCAGAAAATAATACTAAGCAAGAAATTAAGAAAGAAAAAGAATCTATTCAAGTGCCTTTAGATTTTTCAAGTAAGAAGAATGAAGAGCTTAAAAAAGAAGTTAAAGAAGATAAATTTTTTGTAGATATTCATGTAGAACATAATTTGAATATGATCCAAGCTTTAAGCAAATTCTTAAAAGAAAATAGATATGATTATGAGGTTCATAATAAAGGAAAGGTTAAGTAAGGTGATGATATGGCAAGACCACAGAAAACAGGATTAGATTATTTTCCTTTAGATGTAGATATGGACCAAGATGACAAAATAGCACTTATAGAAGCTCAACATGGTATCAAAGGTTTTGCTATAGTAATAAAACTTTTTATGAAAATTTATAAAAATGGGTATTTCTATGAGTGGACAGAAAAAGAACAATTACTTTTTTCAAAGAGAGTTAATGTAAACATTAATGAAGTTAATGCAATCATTAATGACTGTATTAAGTGGGGTTTATTCAACATTAATACTTATAAAAAATACCATATACTTACATCTGATGGTATTCAACGTAGATTTTTAGAAGCAGTTGGTCGTAGACAGAAGGTGAAAATTGATAAAAAATACTTACTTTTAGATGATGAAACAGTTAATGTATACAAAAACTTAATTATTGTTGACAATAACTCTACTCCAATTGAAGTTAATGACGACATTAATCCCCAAAGTAAAGAAAAGAAAAGTAAAGTAAAGGAAACTAAAGAAGAGGAAAAGGATGAAGAACAAAAACTTCCTCCTCTAATCCTTCCTACCCCAACTCACCAAAAACTTTATGAATTAGTTGGAGATGTAGGATATAAAACATGGTTTATAGATACAGAAATAAATGAAGAAGAATCTGTAATAAGTATAAAAGCTAATGATGACTTTAAAAGAAATATAATTCTTTCTAAGTATGTGCCTAAATTACAGGTTGAATTAAATAAAAGAATAGAGGTGATTTAATGAATCCTGATGAATTAATGGATAAGTTAGACATGTGTATAGCTGCTTTAACTAAAGGGAATATACAGCTAAAAACATTAGGACTTAAGAAGGCTGAATCAGAAAGAGTTTATAGAATTGCATTAGCAAAAAAGATATTTAGTTTAAAAATGGACAAGATTCAAATTAGTTTAATAAGAGATTTATCTAGAGGTGATGAAGAAATATCAAGATTAAGATTAGAAAGAGATATTGCAAATAATGATTACTATGTTTGCAAAAGTTCAATGGAAAATATAAAAGTTGAAATAGAAATTTTAAGATCTAAGCTTGTATGGCTTAGAAATGAACTTGAAATTTCATAGGAGGTATTTAAGATGGAAAACATGATTAATTTAGAAACATTTGCAGGTGGAGCATTAGCAGAAAAGGTAAATATAGCTTTAAAACAGGTACTAGAAAATATATCAGATCCAAATACTGATTATGGTGTAAAAAGAAAATTAACTATAGATATGACATTAGTTGCAGATGAGTCTAGAGATTTAGCAGAAGTTGCTATTGTGGCTAAACCTAAGTTGGCACCAAGTAAAGCATTATCAACAAAAATTGTTATTGGAACAGATGGAAAAGGTGGAATATTAGCAAGTGAATATAAGAAACAAGTACCAGGACAAAGTGCTATGAGAGTAAATGAAGAAACAGGGGAAATACTTACAACAGCAGAAGAAAAAGAACCTATAAACTTAGAAGGTATTAAATTAGTAAAATAATAAAATTTATATAAATTGAAAGGTGGAAAATAAAATGATGAACAAAGAAGCAATGGAATATTTAGTAAACTTAGGAGAAAAGGATGATCCAATAATTCAATTAGCACAAGGAACATATTCAAGAGTTAGTTTAAGTAGAGTTACAGAACCAGTAGCAAATGCTCTTACAGTATCAACACTTACAGGATTAGTTGATTATATAAAAGGAAATGTAGATAAGTTAAAAGGTGAATTATTAATACAGGTGGCATCACATGAAACAGTTAAGTTATTTAGTCCATTAAATGAAGATAGAAAAAGAGAATTATTTGTAGAAGCAGAAGCAATACTACCAAGCAACGTTCAATATGATAGATTTTTAGATACAGAGAGATTTAATATTATGTTACAAAGTTCTTTTGTAGATGCAGGAGATAAAAAAGCATTATTACAATATACAGGACTAGTACAAGATGAAAATGTTAAGAGTATAGGTGATGATGGAGTAAGTCAACAAGTAACAGTTAAAACTGGTGTAGCAAGTGTAGGACAAGCTATAGTACCTAATCCAGTAAGTCTAGCACCTTATAGAACATTTCCAGAAGTAGAACAACCAATTAGTAAATTTATATTTAGAATGAAAGAAGGTCCAAGTGCAGCAATATATGAAGCAGATGGTGGAGCTTGGAGAAATGAAGCTATTAAAAATATAAAAGAGTATTTAGAAGAAGAATTAAAAGAAGTTGAAAATATTAAAATAATAGCTTAATTAGGAAATATATAAGTATGAGGGTACAGTTTTAAAACTGTATTCTCATATGAAAATCAAATGATAAATAGGAAGTGAGGATATGAAATTAAAAGAAGGAAATAAAGTAAAGTTAATTCATAAAGATGGAATGGGGCGTAATAGAAATTCAATAGAGCATATAGGCGTAGTAAAAAAGATATATAAAAATTATATTTTATTAGATTTAGATAAATACGAAACTTGTATTCAATTAGCAGATGTAATTGATCATAATCAAAATGTTCTTAAAGTAAGAGTTAATAAACAATGGATAGATGTAACTAAAGAAATGTTAGAAGCAGGTGTAGTAAGTTGAAGAATGAAGGAAAAAGATTTGAGGAAGATTTTAAAAAATCAATTCCAGAAAAGTATTTTATATATAGATTCAAAGATGGTACAGCTAATTTTAAAGGCACTAAAAATGAGAATGTAAGATTTCAAGCACATAATATTTGTGATTTTCAAGTATTTGCAGAGAATAAATTATTTTTATTAGAACTTAAGAGCTATAACGGGGTAAGTATTCCTTTAAGTGGGATAAGAAAGACACAATTAGAAGAGATGTTAAAGGCAAGTAACTATAAAAACATAGAACCATATTTTATGTTTAATTTTAGGCCATTACAGAAGATTTATACTGTTAAGGTAGAAAATGTACAAGAGTTCGTAACAAAGGCAGAGAGAAAGAGTATTCCAGTTAAATGGTGTATAGAAAATGGAATAGAAATTGAAGGAGTTAAAAAGAAAGTTAGATTTAGATATGAGTTAGAAAGATTTTTTTTATTAAGTAAATAATTTAATGAAAAAATATTGTTATTTTACATGGTTTAAGATAATACATAATATAGAGAAATTAAAATTTGTATAATCAAATTAAATTTTATGAATTAAAGTAGTTCTTTAAAAATTGAATATAAAAGTGTTTAGCATTATAATATTAGTATATTTTGTAAAATGGAGAGTTAATATGGAAATATTTAAATGGCTTAAAAACGAAGTTAGGAATATTAATAATATATTAGATTTAGGAATATTAATTAGTATTAGTATAGGTTTTGCTTATATCATGATATTTTTCTTAAAGTATGGATATATGAATACTCTAGGGATACCATTAAAAATGATATTTAATATTGTGGATTTTAAAATTATGGATTTTATATTAGTTTATTTTTTACTTTCAGTGTTTCTAATTTTGTTTTATATAATAAATAAAATTAAAACAAAGAAAATAATAATGTTTTTAATTTCAGTTTTTTTTATTAGTGTTATTTCATGTGTTTGTGAGCAATTAGATATATTTTTTATATATCTTCAAGGTATATCTATGAGCTTATTTTTGTTGATTATACTTATAAAAGTTATATATATTTTAAATAAAAAGCATTTAGAGGATGGACGAAAAATTCTAAATAAAATATTTAATGATAAGAAACATATTCCTAAAATTATTATAAGCATATTTGAAATAAATATTATCTTATTAGGAATAGCACTTATATTTATTGGATTTGGATCTACATTAGCTATATTTCCAGGTGATAAACAAGAGATTGATAATAAGGTTATATTAGTTTCATCTAATGATGGTTATTTGACATCTAATATTATATCAATAAAAGATAATATAATACAATTTGATAAAAATGAATTTGAATTAATTTCTAGAGATAGTGATAATATAAAAATTAAAAATATAAAAGATAGTAAGTTTAAAATATAAAAACACTATAATATAAAAATATTATAGTGTTTTTTAGGTTTAAGAAGTAGGTGATTAAATGATAGATAAGAATATATTCAGAAAAACAGAAGCAATACTTTATAGTTATCCACAACTAGAAGCAGAAATAAGATGCTTAGAATTAGAAATAAATAATATAAAGAATAATTATGAAGGTTGTGGAGCTATAGGATATGAAGAAAGAACACAAGCAACTAATAAATTTAATAGTGCAGTAGAGAATGAAGTAATAAATAAAGAAAAAGAAATAAGAAGATTATCAATAGAATTAAATAATAAGAAAACACTTAAGGATCAAATAGATAGTACAGTAGAAAGAATGAATGATAGTGAGAGAAAGTTAATAGAGTTTAAATATACTAATAGAAATACTTTATCATGGAATCAAGTAGCATCTATTTTAGGATTTAATGTAGATTATGTAAGAAAAGAAATAAGGCATGATGCAATAACTAAATTAGGTAAAACTATATTTATAGATAGGTGTAAGCAAGAAAAATTTAGAATATAAAACACCCCCAATTTATACCCAATTTACCCCCAACAAATACCCAAAATGTTGTGCTAGAATATAGATGTGGACAGGTTGAAGAATCAGTTCATTGCGTGAAGCCTCCTTGTTTTTATATTAGGCAGGGATTAAGTTCCCTGCAACGTGGAAGGTCATTAGTAGGAAATGCTTAAAGAAGGTTCGAGTCCTTTACCTTCCTCTCATAAATTTCAATACCCTTTTAACCCATAGGTAGGATTAAGTTCCTACCATTAAGGAGATATAGCTCAGTTGGTAGAGCGATAGGCTGTTAACCTATGTGGCGAGAGTTCAAGTCTCTCTATCTCCTCCAATCTAGTCGAATTACCTCGGCTATCTTAGAGAAAAACTAAGGATAGGTTTGTTACAGTTCCTCAATACTGTTAGGTAAAAAATAAAGACTACTGATAGGGATTACAAGTGCTATTAGTAAGTTTACTAAAGAATCTAGTTTAGTCTAGGTTCTTTTTTTAATTATTGTTATGGTTAAGGTGTGTAAATATATTAACCCAAATAATAATTAAAGGAGAAATTAATTTGATGAAAGTTTTAAGTTTATTTAGTGGTATAGGAGCTTTTGAAAGAGCGATTTTTAACAAAAATATTGATTATGAAATAATAAATTATTGTGAAAAAGATAAATATGCAAGTTATGCATATAGCATATTACATAATATTTCAGAAGAAAAAAATCTAGGAGATATTGTAGAAGCTAAAGGCAAATATGCAGATCTTATAACATATGGATTTCCATGCGTAGATATTAGTTTAGCAGGAAGTTGTAAAGGAATAATAAAAGGTGAAACTAAAAGTGGATTACTTTTTGAAGCATTAAGAATAATAGAAGAAAGTAAGCCTAAGGTTGCTATTGCTGAGAATGTAAAAAACTTAGTTAGTAAGATGTTTATAGATGATTTTAATAACTTAATAAAAGAATTAGATAGATTAGGATATAACTCTTATTGGAAAGTATTAAATGGAATAAATTATAATTCAGCACATTCTAGAGAAAGAATTTTCATTGTTAGTATAAGAAAAGATGTAGATAAAAGGAATTTTAAATTTAAAGAAGGTACTGATAATTTAGTAACTTTACAGAGTATAACTGAAAAATCAATACAAGAAAAATATTATTGTAAAGATAATGAGTATATTAAAGAATTTACTAACAATGTTCATAAAAGAATAAATAACTTTAAGGAGCCAAGTAAATATGGACTTATTAAAGTTGGAGATATTAATAATCCAAAATTAAGACAGATGAATAAGAGAGTATTTTCTGAACTTGGTGCAAGTCCTACTCTTGTAACTGGAGCTGATAGTATTCCTAAAATAGTTCAATGTAGAGTTAGAAGATTAACTCCGTTAGAATGTTGGCGTTTAGTTGGATTTAATGATTCTGATTATTGGAAGGTTAGAAAAGCTTTAGAGGATAAATTCTATTATGGCAAAGACATGACAGATACACAAATGTATAAAATGGCTGGTAATAGTATAGTCATCAAGGTTGCAGAAAGTATAATAGAAAGTTTAAGAAATATATTGTATTGATTTGATAGTCAATATACTTTTTTATAAAATATATATAAAGGAGTGTTGAAAATGAATAAGAAAAAAATAAGATATGCAATATTAAAAGAAATAGATTCTAGTAAATTTCCTATAACAGAAGAAATATTTGATGTAGAACAGGATATATTTGATAATCAGATTTGTTTTTTAGAAACAGAAGGATATATCTCGAACGTATATTATGATGAAGGTAGACCAAGATTATTTAAAGGAAATGTAGAGCTTACAGAAAAAGGTGAAAATTTCTTAAAAGAAAATAGTGCTTGGGCTAAGGCTTATAAAGGGTTAAAAGAAATTAAGTTTTGGATCAAATAGATTTTAGAACTCTCGACATGAGGGTTCTTTTTATTTTAGAAAGAAGGTGAAATAATGAATATACAAAGTAAAATAAATAAGTTAATAAAAGGATTAAATATTTATGGATATATATACTTAGTGAATAGAGAACAATTTGTAAGCAAAAATACAGGAAATGTATGTACTGTATATAAGTTATTTCACTTAATGGATGTTGAAGATTATAACAATATGTATCCAGATGATAAGAAAGATCCTAATAAGTATTCTAAAGTTAAAGTAGAAATATTAAGTGATTTTAAACAACAAGAAATACTTTTAAAATTAGTTGAAATATATAAAGAAGTAGGTGGAGCAGATGGATAATAAGAAGCTTACACCAAAACAAAAAGCATTTGCAGATTATTATATTGAATTAGGGAATGCAACAGAAGCAGCAAGAAGGGCAGGATATAAAAAGCCTAATGTGCAAGGAAGTCAAAACTTAGAAAAACTTAGTGTTAAATCATATATAGAAGAAAGAATAAAAGTCTTAGATGAAAAGAGAATAGCAAAAGGTGAAGAAGTTCTCCAGTACCTCACAAAGGTTATGAGAGGAGAAGAAAAAGACCAGTTTGGATTGGATGCATCTCTTCAAGATAGAACTAAAGCAGCAGAGCTATTAGGTAAAAGATATAGGTTATTTGTTGATAAGATTGAGAATGATACAAACTTAAGTGTTAATTCAACAGCTAAATTAGATTCGATATTAGGACAACTAAAGGAAAGAAATAGAAATGAGTGATGAATATAAATTATCTGATAAATATTTAGATTTTTTAGAATATAGAGCACCAGTAGAAGCGCTAGAAGGAACAACAGCAGCAGGAAAAACAACAGTAGGAATACTTAAGTTTATGTTGATGGTTGCAGAATCTACTAAGAAAATGCATGTTATAGCAGCTAAAACGACTGGTGTTGCTGAAAAGAATATAATACAAAAAGAGTATGGAATTACTGATGTATTTGGTGATTTAGTTAGATATAACGGTAATGGAGATAAAGATAATAAAATACCTCATATAAGGTATAAAACTAATAATGGAGAAAAAATCATATATATTCTAGGTTATGATAACGTAGATAAATGGAAGATGGCTTTAGGTTCTCAATTTGGATGTGTACTTATAGATGAGGTTAATACAGCTAGTATTGAGTTTGTAAGAGAAATATGTACTAGAAATGATTATCTTATGATGACACTTAATCCTGATGATCCTAATTTACCTATATATGATGAATTTATTAATTGTTGTAGACCATTAGAAAAATATAAGAGTGATGTTCCAAAAGAAATAATGGAACAATTAAAATCGGAACCAAAGCCTAATTGGACTTATTGGTTCTTTTCTTTTTATGATAATGCAAGTTTATCTGATGAAGATATAGAGAAGAAAAAGACAAGTGCTCCTAAAGGTACAAAGCTTTATAAGAATAAAATATTAGGTCTTAGAGGTAGAGCAACAGGACTTATATTCTCTAACTTTGAAAGAAAGAATAATGTTATATCTAAAGAAAAAGCTAAAGGAATGAAATTTGTTCAATTTACAGCAGGACTTGATACAGCATATTCACAGAATAGTCCAGATACATTTGCATTTACTTTCTTAGGTATTACAGATAAGAAAGAGTTATTAATGCTAGATGAAGAGGTATATAATAACAAAGATTTAGAAATACCTTTAGCACCTAGTGATATAGCCCCTAAGTTCTTTAAATTTTTAGAGAAGAATAGAAAGAACTGGGGATTTGCTAGAGATGTATTTATAGATTGTGCTGACCAAGCAACAATAACAGAGCTTAAGAAGTTTAAGAGAACTAATGCATGTATGTATAACTTTATTAACTCTTATAAGAAAGTAACTATACTAGATAGAATACATTTAATGTTAGGTTGGATAAATGTTAATGGCAAAATATTTTATTATGTTGTAGATACTTGCAAAGAACATATAAGAGAGTTGGGGTGTTATTCATGGAAAGAAGATAAATACGAGCCAGAAGATGTAAACGACCATACAATTAACTCTTGTCAGTATGCTTGGATACCATTTAGGAAGATGATAGGAGACTATAAGGAGGAATAGAAATGGGGTGGATTAAGAGTATGTTAACTAAAGCAGCAATTAAATATTTAAATGTTCAACCAGCATTAACAAATCCTATAACTATACAAGAAGCTTATACATATGAAACTAATTTAATTAGGAATAAGCTTTGGTATAGAGGTGAACCTTATGAACTGGATCAATTTTTCAAGAATGTAAGTGGTGATCCAGTAAATAAAGCTAGGTTTTGGAGTGCTGTTCCAAGTGAAGATTTAAGTATAAGAAAAATACATAGTGGATTACCTGCAATGATAGCTGATAAGTTAAGTGATATAGTTGTGTCTGACTTAGATAATATAGAAGTTAATGGAGAAGCTGATAATACATTATGGGAAGAAATAAGAAAAGATAATAAGTTTGATGATAACTTAGGAGATATAATTGCTACGACTTTAGTTAGTGGTGATGGAGCTTTTAAGTTATCTATTGATACTGATATATCTCCTTATCCTATAATAGAGTTTTTTGATGGTGATAAAGTAGAATATATAACTCAAAGAGGAAGATTAAAAGAAATAAAATTCTATACTTTTTATACTAAAAATAATAGACAATATAAATTAGCTGAAACCTATGGGAAAGGATATATTAATTATAATTTATATGATAGTAATGGTAATGAAGTTTCTTTAAATATATTAGATGAAACTATGGAACTTGCAGATGTAATATATAATGGTGATTTTATAATGGCAGTACCATTAATGTTTTTTAAATCACCTAAGTTTGTGGGAAGAGGTAAAAGTATATTTGATACTAAGTCAGATTCATTTGATGCATTAGATGAAGTTATATCTCAATGGATAGATGCAATAAGAGATGGAAGAGTACAAAAATATATACCAGAGGATTTAATACCTTATAATCCCAATAACGGAATGAAATTAAAGCCTAATCCTTTTGATAATAAGTTCATAGCAGTTGGTTGCGATAAATCAGAAGGTGCAAAGAATGAAATAGAAATGAAACAAGCTGAAATAAGATATGAAGCTTATGTTGAAAGTTATTCTAATGCTGTTGATATGTGTTTACAAGGTATAGTAAGTCCAAGTACTTTAGGGATAGACCTTAAGAAAACAGATAATGCAGAAGCTCAAAGAGAAAAGGAAAAGACTACTCTATATACAAGAGGAAAATTAGTTGATATTTTAACAGAAGTTATACCACAGTTAGTTAATATAATTTTAAAAACTAATGATATATTAAATAAAAGAAATGCTGGAGAATATGAAGTAAGTATTGTTTTTGGGGAATATGCAAGTCCTAGCTTTGATGCAGTAGTAGAAACTGTAGGTAAGGCTAAAAGTTATGGAGTAATGTCTATAGAGCAATGTATAGAGGAAATGTATGGAGATACATGGACTGATAAGGAAAAGGAAGAGGAAATTAATAGGATAAAGGAACAGAATGGCTATCTTGAAGCTGATGAACCTAAGTCAGTAGATGATGAAGATTTAAATTCAGAGGTTAATGAAGATGGACAAGAAGAATAATCCATCAAAGTTAAGTGAAGTACTGGAAGGTATTACAAAGAAAAAAATATTAGAAGATCATAAAAAAGAAAGAGATAAGTCTTATGACATAAGAAAGATATTTGAGGAAATGGAACTTGCTTTAATATCTTCTATGCATAAGGCTTTTTATTTTCACAAAAAACAACAGCAAGAAGAAGGCTTTAATTGGGAACAATGGCAACGTACTAAACTTAGAGAACTAGAAAAGTACAGAAAAAGAAATAAAAAGATAGTTGAAAATTATAATAAGCCTATTCAAGAAGCTATAGATAGAGAATTAGAAGATAAGTTTATTAGCGGTCAACAGTATGTAGAAGATTTAGTTGATAAGGTTAAGGTACAGTTTCCAGAAGATATAAAAGAAACTCAAACAGTTAAAGGATATATAGCAAATGAGTTAGGAAAAGAGAGTACACCTCCTAGAGAAACTAATTTCTTTGGTGTCAATGAAAAGAAACTTAATGCATTACAAGAAACTGTTACTAATGATTTAAAAAAGGCTCAATATTCTGTTTTAAGAAAAATGGATGATGTTTATAGACAAACTATATTTAAAACCCATGTGTATTTACAGAGTGGCACTAAGACAATAAATCAATCTGTAGATATGGCTACTAAAGATTTCTTAGACAAAGGGATAAATAGTATAGTTTATAAAGATGGTAAACAAGTTAATATTGCTAGTTATGCAGAAATGTGTTTAAGAACAGCAAGTCAAAGAGCTACATTTTTAGGTGAAGGTAAGAAAAGAGATGAGTTTGGAATACATTTAGTAGTTGTAAGTGCACACGCTAATACTTGTAAGATGTGTGGACCATGGCAAGGAAAAGTATTGATTGATGATATATTTTCTCATGGTATTAAAGAGGATGGAGATTATCCATTATTAAGTGAGGCTGTAGGAAAAGGATTCTTACATCCTAACTGTAGACACACATTAATAACATACTTTCCAGGCATAACTAGAATTCCAGCAGTTCCAGATGGTGAGGAAGCTATTAAGCTTTATGAGAAGGAACAAAAGCAAAGATATTATGAAAGACAACTTAGAAAATGGAAGAGATTTGAGGCTGGAACTTGCGATGAAGAAAGTAAGAATATAGCACATAATAAAGTAAAAGAACTTCAAAATGTATTAAGAAAGCATATAGAAGAAAATAAGCAACTTAGAAGAAATTATAATAGAGAAGAAGCAAGAGCAGGATTAAATATTGAAGATGACAATATAAAAGCAGAAGTATTGAAGCAAAAGGCTCTGAATGCTAAAATTAAAGAAACAAGAGAATATATAAAAACTAATCAACCTTTAAAAATAGAAGTTGGAAAGCAAGGAAAGCATATATTAGGGCATAACAATTATATTGAAGGTAGAAGTTATTTAACTATATCTTTAGAAGAAGCTCAAGAACTTATTAATAATTATGCTGGTACTGGTGAAATAAGGCTTAATTATAATAATGAATGGGATAATAAAGAAATTATCAAAGTCAATAAAGATATAGGTGTAGAAGTTAATAATAGAACAAATAAAGAAACAATTACAAATAGATTTAAAGTGCATTATTCAAAGAAAGGAACACATATAGTTCCCATGAGAAGGGAGTGATTTTATGAGGTTATGGGAATATGTAGATAAATATATAAAAGTTATTTGTAAAAACGGTAAGGTTTTTAAAGGAAAATGCATTGACTATACTCAAGCTTTGGATAATGAACCAGAAGTTGATAGTATAGGATTAGATGTTAAGGGAATAGGTTATGAATTGTATGAAAATGAAATAAAATATATAGAAATTATATAGTAGGAGATTATTTTATATGAATGAAAATATAGTTAATTTGATTGTTGGGATAGGCGGAGCATTGATTGGAGCTATAGTTGGAGCTTTTAGCACATACTTTGTAAATAAAAAAACTTTAAAATATCAGATTAAATTAGATAATGATAAACTAGAAGAAAAAAAGATATCAGATTTTAGAAAGATAGAAAAAGTTATATCTATATTCTTAAAGGAAGAAATATTATTTAATAAGTCAATAATAGATAACAGTGGATTTAATGAAAGAATAAAAAATTTAAATGAAAAAGGAAGAGAAAATGAATCTAGAACAAGTTGTTTAAGTTCTTATAGTCATTCTAAATTTGAAGGTATAAAATGTGAAGAATTTGATAAAGTAAAATTAAAACTGTTAGACTATGTTGATAAAGAAATAGTTTTGGATATATTTGATTTATATAATATATTTTATTTGCTATTAAGAAAGCAAAAAATTAAGAATTTTACAGATGGAGAATTTGAATTAGTATTAAATCTAGAAGAAAAAATAAATAATATTTTAAAAAAGTCTTAGAAATAGGGCTTTTTTTATTTTGTCCAAAACTTGCTTAAGACTTTAAACTATGCATGGAATTAACAGCCGACAGGCTATAAATGGAGGTATTTATGTTTATAGTAAATTGTAATTTAAGAAAAAGATTAGGAATGTATTTAGCTGCTGATGATGGAGCAGGAAATGGTGGGGAAGGAAATTCATCAGAAGGTAATGGAGAAGATGAAGGAACAGAAGGAAATCCACCAGAAGAAAAAACTTTTACTCAAGCTGATGTTGATAGGTTAATTAAAGAAAGAGTTGCTAGAGAAAGGAAAGGGCAATTATCTAAAGAAGAACTTAAGGCATATCAAGATTGGAAAGAAAGTCAAAAGACAGAAGATGAAAAGAAAAATGAAGCGTTGACTAATGCAGAAAAGGCTAAACAAGAAGCAGAAGAAAGAGCTTTAAATGCTGAAACAAAGGTAACTTGTTTATCTAAAGGCGTTATAGCTGATTCTGTTGATGATGTTGTTATTCTTGCTAAAGCTATGGTTACTGATGAACTTACAATAGAGCAGGCTATTGATAAGGTTCTAGAGAAATATCCAAGCTTTAAAGGAGAACAACAAAAGAATAATGAAGATGGAAACAAAGGCTTTAAAATAGGTGCTGATGGTGGAAAACAAAAAGGAAATATTGATGATGCATTAGCAAGAGCCTTTGGAAATAAATAATAAAAAGATTAGGAGTGATATAAATGGCAGTAATAAGTTATGCTGAACAGTTTGAAAGAAATTTACAACAAAAATATTCAAGGGAGTTAACATCTTATGCATTAACTCAATCTAATCCACAAGTTAAGTTTATTAATGCACAAACTATTAAATTACCAAGATTAACAGTAGGTGGTTATAAGGACCATAATAGAAGTAATATAGGGTTTAATACAGGAAGTTTCTCTAATGATTGGGAACCAAAGAAATTAACACATGACAGAGATATAGAAATTCCAATAGATCCAATGGATATTGACGAATCAAATTTAGTTCTTGAAATGGCAAATATTCAAAATGTATTTGAGGAAGAACAAGCTATTCCAGAAAAGGATAGTTATAGATATTCTAAACTTTATTCAGAAGCTAAAACATATAAAGCTAATGGAGCTGTTATTGATAATACAGTTCTTACAACTAAGAATATATTAGAGTGGTTTGATGACCAAATGGAAAAGATGGATGATGCAGGTGTTCCAAGTGAAGGTAGACTGCTTTATGTAATACCAGCTATTAATAAGCTTCTTAAAAATGCAGAGGGATTAACAAGAAATATTGATGTTAATAAAAATAACGGAAATATAGATAGAAGAGTGTATTCATTAGATGATGTAACTATTATCAAAGTTCCAAGTTCAAGAATGAAAACAAAATATGACTTTACAAATGGATGTGTTGCTGCAGGAGATGCAAAGCAAATTAATATGATATTAGTTCATCCAAGTTGTGTTATATCAAGAGATAAATACGCATATATGAAGGTATTCACTCCTGGTACAGATAGTAGAACAGCAGATAAATATATTTATCAAAATAGATATTACACAGATACTTTCTTAATAGAAAATAAGGCTTGCGGTATTGCTATTAATGCAGAAGCAGAAGGTTAGAAAGGAGCATATAAATGAAAGCAAGTAAAGGTAATAAAGTCTATACAATAGATGAAGTTCAAAAAAAATATTATAAAGAGCAAGGTTATGATATTTTAGATGATGAAGGAAATACAATAGAGTATGGAGCAGGAAAGTCAGTTTCATATGAAAAACATAAAGAGGTAAAAGATAGATTAGATGTATTAGAAGAAGAAAATGAGAAATTAAAAGAAGAAAACAAAAAGCTTAAAGCTGAAAATAAAGAATTAAAGAAGTCTTAGAATTTAGGACTTCTTTTTTTTATGAGGATGTGAAAATATGGCTTATGTAGATAGTTCATATTATAAAGAAGAATTTAAAGGTAAAATCATTGATGATGATAACTTAGAGAATAGATTAGAAAGAGCATCAGATCAGATTGATACTTTAACTTATAACAGAATAATCGGAATAGAATTTAAAAACTTATCTCCATTTCAACAAGATAAAATTAAAAAAGCAATATGCCTACAAGCAGAATTTATAGAGCAATATGGTGAATTTATTAATATGCCTTTAAGTAGTTATAGCGTTGGAAGTACATCTGTTAGTTTTAATGGAAGTATTGTAAATGGAATAACTACAACTAAAGAGGTAATTAATTATATATCTCAAACTGGTTTAAATAGTAGGAGGCTATAAGTATGGGTGTTAAGTTACCATTCCCAAAATGGATTTTAAATACTCCGGTAAAAGTCTATCAAACATTTATTAATGAAGATGGTGAACCATTAGAAGATTTAATTTATGAAGGATTATGTAATTATAATGAAAAGAGTAAGCAAACTTTAGATGCTGAAAGAAGGTTAGTAACTCTTTCAGGCAAAGTTATTGTTGAAGGGGATATTTATCCTAATAAATTAATAGAAGGATATATTAAAATTGGAGAACTTAAAAAGGATATTTATAAATCATCAAGACCACGAAATCCAGATGGTTCTGTATTTAGTACTGAATTGGAGCTCATTTAATGAAATCAAAAGTAACAATAAAATTAGATAGAGCAAAGATAAATACATTAATAAATGCTAAAAATAAAGCCTTAGAAGAAACTACAGAAAATATTTTAAGTGATATAAAAACAAGTGCTGTAGTTCCTAAAGATAGTGGAGAACTTGAAAGAAGTGGTTTTGTTGATTTATCAAGAATAGATTCTGGAGTAACATCTATAATTTTTGATACACCATATGCAAGGAGGTTATATTGGCATCCAGAGTATAACTTTAGGCAAGATAAAAATGTAAATGCACAAGGGAAGTGGATGCAATCTTATGTTGATGGAGATAACAAAGAATTTGTAACAGATACTTATAAGCACTTTTTAAAAATGTTTAGTAAAGGAGTGATAAAGTAATGTTACTAAGTGAAGTAAGAGAATATTTAAAAAGTAAAATAGAATGTCCTCAATGGTATATAGGAAAGATAGACGGTACTAAGGAACAATGCATAGGTATTTATAGTATAAGAGGGCCAAGAAGTCATATAGCTTTAGGAGGATTAGCAAATACAGGTTATTCCACTAAGGCTATTTCTATATTAATACATTGGGGAAAGAATGCTAATATAGCAGAACAAAAAGCACAAGAAGTATATAACGCTTTATTTGGACAAGATTCCATTATAGGAGGAAAGAGAGTTATAGATTTTAATATGAGAACTAGCGAACCTATAAGTGTCGGAACAGATAAAGACGGTATATATGAATATGTGATAGAAGTAAATATAATACATGAAAGGTAGGTAATATATTATGGCAGGATTTACAGGAGTATTTCCAGTATATAATCTTAAATTTAAGATAGGAACAAAAGGAAAGGAAAGCCAATCGCAAGATATGCAAACTATAGCCGATATGGAGAACTTTGGTATAAAAATAGATGGCAAAGTTCAAGATTGGACTCCAATGGATACAATGGGATGGGCTAGAAATTTAATGACAGGAAAAGCATTTTCAGTATCTCTTAAAGGAAAAAGAAATGTAGGTGATCCAGGTAATGATTATGTTGCAAGTGTTGCTTGGAAAGACGGATTAGATTGTAGTACAAAGGGAGAAATAGAGTTCCCAGATGGTTCAAAGCTTGCATTTGATTGTGTAATTGATGTTAAAAATGTAGGTGGAGATGATAGTACAAAGGTTGCCCCACTTGAATTTGATTTAAAAGGTGATGGAAAACCAACATATACACCAGGACCAACAGTATCATCAGGTTCAGGACATTAGGAGGTATAGATAATGGCAAAGGTATATAACATAATGAATAAAATAACAAATGAAAGACCACTTTTAGAAATAGATGAAGATCATAAATATAAAATAAATAATAGCAAGAATAATGCTATATATATATTCAATCTTTATCAAAAAAATAAAGATAAAAGTAAAAATGATGATATAGAATTACTAGAAAAAATAATAAAAGCTTCATTACCTAAAGAAGCTTTTGAGTATATAGAAAGCTTAGAGTTAAGCTTAGATTCATACAGTACAATAGCTAATGCCATAATGGCAGCTATATCAAATTTAGAACTTGAAGAAATTGAGGAAATAGGTAAAAAAGAAATGGAGCGATTTCAAAAAGAAGAAAAATAATCAATGGTATGATTTAATTGAAGATTGGGAGCTTATAGATGCTTCATTTACCGCTCAATATGGCATTAGATTAAGAAATGAACCAGATATGACTTGGGATGAATTTTGCACTTTACTTAGTGGAATAATGCCTAAAACACCTTTAGGGCAGATAATAAGTATTAGAAGTGAAGATGATGAAGAAATATTAAAGAGTTTCACTAAAGAACAACATAAGATTAAAGATGAATGGAGAAGTAAGCAATTAGAAGAAATGACAGATGAAGAAAAAGAACAGCAAATAAAAGAAATACAAGAATTATTTAAACAAGCATTTAGTTAAATCTAGGTGCTTGTTTTATTTTAGATGAAAGGTAGGTGAAGTTAGTGGCAGATAATGATAGTGTAGGTAAAATTGGTCTTGATTTAGAGATACAAGATGGTGATATAGAAAAACAAATAGAAGAAATGGCTTCTAGTATAGGAAATAAAATAAGTAAATCATTAGAAGGAATTACAGGAAAATTTGACTTTAGTTCATTGACTAATGGTATTACAGAGTCTTTAAATAGAGCTTTCAATAGTATAGATGAAACAATAAATTCTAATCTTGAAAAAAGCAAACAAAATATATTAAAGACTATTGAAGAAATAAAGGAAAGAGCTTTAGATTGCATAAAAAGTATTATTGCAAAAGCTAAAAAAATAAATATTCCTTTGAATTTTGAACCTGTAAAGAATATTGTAATGCCTAGCCAAACTACTGGAAAGGCAGTTAGTTCAAGAGGACCACCAAAAAGTAATACTGTTAATCTAGAAAGTATAAAAGCACAGATAGATAATTTATCTAATAGTTTAGACATAACTAATAGAAAAATAGAACAGCAACAAGAAAAGTTAGCAGGTCTAAGACAAACATATAATTCTACTTTTAATCAAGCTAGAAAAAATAAAATAGAAGAGCAAATTTTAAAAACGGAAGCTGCAATAAATAAATTAACAGCTCAAAGTGATAAAACTGGATTTAAACTTGCTGACTTAGATGCAGAGTTTGAAAGATTAAGTAGTGCATCTAGAAATTCAAGCGTTGGAGTTAGTGAAGCTAATAATAGTATTAAAAGAACCGCTAATGTAGCTAATAATGCTAGTAGAAGTTTAAGAAATGCTAACAATAATTCAAGACAATTTAGAAATAATATGAATGGTGCAAGAAGTGCAACCGGAATGTTTATAGACAGTATGTTTAAATGGGGTATTGTATTTCCTATTATAATGAAAGGTATTTCAGCAGTTGGAAGTTATATTGGTAGTGCTTTAATGACTAATGCACAATTTGCTAATAGTTTAGCACAAGTAAGAACAAATCTAATGGTTGCATTTATGCCTATATATCAAGCAGTTTTACCGGCACTTAATGCTCTTATGAGTGGACTTGCTACTGTAACAGCATATATTGCAGCTTTTATAAGTGCTTTGTTTGGGAAAACATATAAATCAAGTTTTGGTGCTGCTAAGAGTATGAATTCATCAATAGCAGCAATGAAAGTTATGGAGAAACAAGGACATAAAACTTCTGGAGCTGTAGATAAAATAGGCGATTCCGCATCAAAAGCTAAAAAGAAAATTCAAGGAGCATTAGCTGGATTTGATGAAATAAACAAATTAAGTATGCCTAAAGATACAGATAAAACACCTAAATCTCCAAGTGGAGGTGGCGGTGGTGCAGGTTCTATTCCAATGGTTACACCTGGTATAGATTTAGGACCTACAGGTGTAGCAATGCAAAAAATAAATGCAATGGTAGAAAAGTTAAAAGATATTATATCAAAAATATTTCAACCATTTAAAAATGCATGGGCTAGAGAAGGTGCTGCAACTATTGCAAGTATTAAATATGCATTACATGGAATTTGGGAGTTAATAAGGTCTATTGGACATAGTTTCTTGGAAGTATGGACAAATGGAACTGGTGAAGCGATACTTGTTGTTATTCTACAGATTTTACAAAACATATTTAATATTATTGGTGATATAGGAATTACTTTTGCTAATGCTTGGAATGCAGGTGGAATAGGAACAGCAATAGTACAAACACTAGCTAATGCATTCTTAAATGTATTAACATTAATTAAACATATGGGTGATTCTTTAAGGCAAGTTTGGGGAGAAGTTGGTCCAGGAGTTGCAAAAACTTTTATGGCAATACTTCATTCAACAGCTAAAGTTCTTGAAAACTTAACTCAAAAATTAGTTTATGTTTGGGATAATGGTGGAAGTCATTTATTCCAAGGATTTATAAGATTAGGTGCTAAGATATTTGAATTAGCTGGATATATTTATACTCAATTTGTTGTACCTATGGTTAATTGGTTTGTGAATAATATTGCTCCAGTTATAGCTATAGTAGCAGATAAAGTAGGAATAATATTAGATGCATTTAGTGGACTTATTACTTGGTTAATGGGAAGTGGAAAGCCAGTTTTAGATATAATAATAACAGCATTTGGATTACTTGGTGGTTCTATAGGTGCTGTAAAAATTGGTACATCATTGGCAACAAAAGCATTTAAATTATTTGGAAATATAATGAGTATAATAAAAGTAGGATCAGGATTATTAGGCACTGCAATTGCTTTTTTAAGCAATCCTATAGGAATAGCTATTGTAGCGATAGGTGCAATAATAGCTATAGGAGTATCATTATACAAAAATTGGGATGTTATTAAAGCAAAAGCTAAAGTAGTTTGGGCTAAAATAAAACAAATATTTTATGAATTTAAAGTATGGTTACAAGGAGTATTTCAAAGAGATTGGTCCAAAAGTTTTGGTGTATTAGGAAACCTATTAAATGCATTTTTAAGGAATGTAAGTAATATCTTTGGTGGAGTAAGAAGCGTATTTAATGGAATAATTAATTTTGTTGCTGGAATATTTACGGGAAACTGGAGAAGAGCTTGGAATGGAGTTAAAGAAATATTTAGAGGAGCTTTCCAAGCATTAGGAGGAATTGCAAAGGCTCCATTAAATGCAGTTATAGGTCTTGTTAATATGGCTATAGATGGATTAAATACTATTAGCTTTACAGCACCAAGCTGGGTACCATTTGTAGGAGGACAACACTTTGGAGTAAACATTCCTAAAATGCCTTACTTGGCTAAAGGTGGTATAGTTGATAAACCTACACAGGCAGTAGTAGGGGAAGCAGGAACAGAAGCCGTTGTACCTTTAGAAAATAACACAGGCGGATTAGATTTACTTGCTAATAAACTAACAGAAAGAATAAGTAATATCTTATCAACATCTAGTAGTATATTACAACAACCGGATTTAACAATGCTTGGGCAAAATTCTAATATAGATAATCAAAACACTAATTATTCTAATTATTTAGAAAAATTAAAAGAGGCAATTATTGAAGCTATAAAAGAAAGCAAAGAAGATAAGGAATATAAAGATGGTGGAAACAACGATAGAGATATGGGAGATATAATATTAAAAGTTGGAGAAACAGAGTTTGGTAAAATTGCTATAAGAACCATAAATAAAGTTAATAGACAAGCTGGAGAACAGCTATTAAAAATTTAGGAGGTGGTAACAATAAGCTTATCAATAAATGGAGTAGAAGTTACTGCTCCTAAAAGTTTTAAGGTAAATATATTGGATTTGGATGGAGAAAATACAAATAGAAATGCTAGGGGTGTAATGCTTAGAGATAGAATAAGGGTTACAAGAAAATTAGAATGTGAGTGGGGTCCATTAACATCAAAAGAAATAAAAACTATATTAAATTCAATAAGTGGAGTATATTTTTCAGTTTCTTATCCGGATCCAATGGAAGGACAAATAACAAAAATATTTTATACAGGAGATAGGTCAGCACCGGCTTTTGATTTTAAAAGCAATATGTGGCAAGGCCTATCTTTTAATTTAATAGAAAAATAGAAAGAAGGAATTTAAAATGTCAGATGAAATAAAAATAACAAGTACAATAAGTGAAACTACAAATCTAAATGGGTTTGTAGAAATAGAAACAAATGGAATGAAACAACAAGTTATGAGTATGAATTGTAGCTTAGTAGAAAATGGAGTTGCAAATATTCAAACTTATGTAAATGATATGAATTTATTTAAATCAAATTCAGCTTTAGTTGCAGCAGAAGTACAAAAATTTAGAACAAAGGCAAATGAAGTAGCAAAAGGATTAAACTGCTTTGTATTTTAGTTTAAGAGCTTACATTATGTAGGCTCTTTTTATATTAAATAAATTTAAGAAAGAAGGATTTTAAAATGGCTAAGTTAACAAATAAAGAAATAATAGAAAAAGTAGGAATGTTAGGAGAAATAAGTAATAGAAAGTTACCGGTAAAGGTTAGTTATGCAATAGGTAAAAATATTTCAAAAATAGAGAGTGAATTAAAGCACTACAATAAAGGAAGAGAAAAAATATTAGATGAATGTTGTCTAAAAGATGAAGATGGCAATCTTAAAATAGAAGATGGTAATTATTCTATAGATCCTGAAAAAATGGATAAATGGAATAAAGATATGAAAGATTTACAAGACATAGAAGTTGAAATTGATGTTCATAAGTTTAAATTAGATTTATTAAATGGTTATGATATGAGTCCAAGTGAAATGATGTCTATTGATTTTATGTTAGAAGAGTAATAAAAACATTAATCTTAAGAGAAAGGAGGTTAATGTTTGTTTAAAGTATCAGATAGTTATAAAAATGAAATAGGAAAACTTGGAGGAAGATGTTTTGTAAGTAAAGTTGTAATAAGGGATACAGAATATAATGATGATAATATTATTGATATGAGCCTAAATGAAAGTGTTAATCCAGGAGATAACTTTTCTTTAGGCTCTGTTGCTTCTAATACATTTGAAATAAATTTAATTGATGTTGATAATAATGTTATCTTTGAAGAAGCAATAGTAAAGCCATATATAGGATTGGAATTGGATAATAAAATAGAATATATTCCATTAGGGGTATTTACAGTTGATGATGTAGCAATAAAAGATAAAAAAGTTAAGTTGGAATGTGTAGATAACATGATTAAGTTAGAAAGAGCTTATTTTTCTGATTTAAAATATCCAGTTAATATAAATGAAGTATTAAAAGAAATATGTAAAAAATCTAATATATCTTGTAAATCTGTTTTACCTAATTATTCTATAGATGAAATAAAAGGATATAGTTTTAGACAAGCAATAGGAATTATTGCAACACTTATAGGATGTTTTGCTAGATTTAATAGAATTGGAGAACTAGAAATAATATCTTATGAAGATACTGATTTAAGAATAACACCAGATACATTCTTTAAATTTGAAACAAATGATAAAGATTATGTTATATCAAAAGTAACAGCTAAAAATGGAGAAAAGACTTTTAGTAAAGGCTCTAATACAGAAATAATAATTGATAATCCAGTAATTACAGAAAACATTGTTAATGATCTTTATAATAAATTTAAGGATTTTACTTATAGACCATATACTTTAATTTGGCAAGGAAATCCAGCAGTTCAAGCTGGAGATAAAGTTGTAATATCAGATGTAAATGGCAAAGAATATAATACATTAATTATGGAGCAAAAGCTTATTTATAATGGTGGTATTAAATCAGAATTAAAAGCAAGTGGTAAAACAGAAAGTTCTGATAAGTTTGATAGTAAGGGCTCTATTACACAAGCTATGGAAAACTATTCTATTGAACAAGCAAATATAAAGAAAGCATTAATACAAAAAGCCAGTATAGATTCATTAGATGCAATAGATGCTAGAATAAATAATTTGTATGCACAAGATTTAACAGTATTAAATGCAAAAATTAGAGATTTACAGTCTACTAAAATTAGTACAATAGAATTTAATGCTTTAGAATCAAAGCTACAACATGCATTAATTGGAAAAGCAGATATAAATGAACTTAATGTAGCAGTAGAAAGAGTTAAAATTTTAGAAGGTAAAACACTTAGTGTAGAAAATCAACTTGCTGGAAATCTTACAGCAAAGAATTTTAAAGCCAATTCCATAACTGCAGGAAGTGGAATAATAGCAGAGGGTGCTATAGGATCAGCACAAATATCTGATTTAGAACTAAATAAACTTAGAGCAGGAGATATAAGTACAAGTAAGTTTAGAATAATTAGTACTAATGGCTCTATTCAAATTGTAGGTAATCAAATATTAGTTAATAGAGATAATATAAATAGAGTTATTTTAGGAGAATACAAAAAGCAAGATACTACAAGTGATTATGGATTACTCATAAGAGCAAAAGATG
>NZ_AVSV01000004.1 GCF_000498355.1 Clostridium sp. Ade.TY
ATAAAAATAAAGACTTAGAATAATTCTAAGTCTTTATTTTTATTTAATTATTTAAAACGTTATTTAATGCTATTAATATGCCTATTTTAGCATGGTCAAATGTAAGTCCACCTTGAATATATGCTATATAAGGTTCTCTTATTGGAGCATCTGCTGATAGTTCTATTGAAGATCCTTGTATAAATGCACCTGCTGCCATTATAACTTCATCTTCATATCCTGGCATTGGAGTTGGTATACAATGAACAAATGAATCTACAGGTGAACCAAATTGTATCCCTTTTATAAATTCAATTAATTTATCTTTATTTCTAAAGATTATAGTTTGAACAATATCTGTTCTTTTATCAAAAGCTTTAGGTTTAGATTCAAATCCAGCAAGTTCCATAACTCTAGAGCAAAATATAGAACTTTTAACAGCTTCCATAGTAATATGTGGGGCTAAGAAAAAGCCTTGAAATAGGGTTCTCATAACTCCTAAAGTAGCTCCGCATTCACCACCTATTCCAGGTACAGTAAGTCTATAAGATGCATTATCTACTAATTCTTTTTTACCTACTATGTAACCGCCAGTTGGAGATATTCCACCACCGATATTTTTTATTAATGAACCAGCCATTAAATCTGCACCAAAATCAGTAGGTTCTAATATATCAACAAATTCTCCATAACAATTATCAACAAAAACAATTATATCTTTATTTAATGATTTTACTAATTCTATCACTTCTTTTATTTGAGAAAGCATTAATGAGTATCTAGTGCTATATCCAGTACTTCTTTGAATATGTACCATTTTTATAGATTTATCATTTAAAATTGCTTCTTTTATTTTATCTAAATCAAAAAATTTATCTTCAATTAAATCAACTTGACAATATTTAACACCATATTCAATTAAGGACCCCATTCCCTTATCTTCAGTTAATCCTATAACACCGTGAAGAGTATCATAAGGTTGTCCAGATATAGCTAATAATGTATCACCAGGTCTTAAATTACCAAATAAGGCAGTGCCGATTGCATGTGTACCATTAACGAAATGAGGCCTTACAAGAGCAGATTCAGTATTAAATACTCTAGCATATACTTTATCTAAACCTTCCCTACCAATATCATCATAAGCATAACCGGTAGAGTTAGTAAAATGACAATCACTAATTCTTTCTTTTTGGAATGCTGTAAGAACTTTTAATTGATTATATTCTCTAATTTCATCAAGATCTTTAAATATTTCTTCAGTATCTTTTAATGCTTGTTTATAAATTTCAAAAGCATTATTTTGAATACCATAATTTTTAATTACTAATTCTTCTGTTGCTTTTAACATAACGTCCTCCTATATATATAATTAAACAAAAATAAATAGGCATTTAAGCCTATTTATTAAATATTATTCAATTCATTATTTACAAATAAAATAGGTTTTAATGGAGTAATAGTTGTAATTGCATGTTTATAAACTAACATTTGCTTCCCATCGCAATCTAATACAACTGTAAAACTATCAAATCCTTTTACAAATCCTTTAAGTTTATATCCATTTGTAAGATATACTTCTACTGAAATTTTATTTTTTCTAGCACCATTTAAGAAAATATCTTGCAAATTATTTTGTTGTTTATTCATAATATACCTCCTAAAGCTATCAATACACCTTTAGCTACATTATACAACTACTTTGTATTAATGTCATTAATTATTTTATCAATCATATCTTCCTCTGTTAATAAATCTTTATTTAAGAATATAACTCTAGGATCTCTTCTAAACCATGTCAATTGTCTCTTGGCATAATTCCTTGATCCCTTCTTTATTAATTCTATACATTCGTTTAAGCTTAGTTTATTATCTAAATAATTAAGTACTTCTTTATATCCAATTCCTTGCATAGATTGCATAGATATATTATACCCCATATCTTTTAAATTTATACATTCATTAATTAAACCTTTATTTAACATTATATCTACTCTTTTATTTATTCTATTATATAGCTTTTCTCTATCCATATTTAATACATAATAATAAACATTATAGTCTGAATTATAGAAAGAGTCTCCTGCATTAAATGAACTAAATGGTTTACCAGTTAGCTTATAAACTTCTAATGCACGTATAACTCTTTTTCTATTATTATAATGTATTTCATTATAGCTAATAGGATCTATATCTTTTAATTTTTCATGTAGACATTGATTTCCATGATTAATTGCATATTCTTCTAATGATTTTCTATAATTTTCATCAGTTTCAGCATCTGTAAAATCCATATTACAAGTTAATGAATTTATATAAAGCCCTGTTCCACCTACTATGATGGGTAGTTTACCTCTTTTTATAATATCTTTAATAATATTATCTCCAAGAGCTTTATAATCAGAAACTGAAAATTGATTGTCAGGATTTATTATATCAATCATATAATGTTTTATACCGTCCATTTCATCAGTTGATACTTTAGCAGAACCAATGTCCATATACTTATATATCTGCATTGAATCAGCAGAGATTATTTCTCCATTTAGTTTTTTGGCAAGCTTTATGGATAAATCAGTTTTCCCAACAGCAGTTGGGCCACCAATAACTAAAATATTTTCTTTTTTCATTTTATAATACACCCTTTACTATTTATCAAACAATTCTTCTAAATTTTTTTTCAAGTTCTATATTTGTAAATTTTATTATTGTAGGTCTTCCATGCGGGCAATGAAATGGATCATCAATAAATCTTAAATCTTCTATAAGTGAAATCATTTCTTTTTCAGTTAATACATCATTAGCTTTAACTGCTTTTTTACAAGCCATAGTAGCGATTTTATTATATTTTATATCTATTGTCTTTCCGGTACCTAATTTCTTTAAATCATCTATTATATTTAAAAATAAATCTTTAGAATCTATTTTTCCAAGAAAGTAAGGTACTTCTTTTAAAGCTATTGAATTTCCACCAAAATCATCAACTAAAAATCCAGCATTTTTGAAAACCTCTTTATTTTCTATATAATAAGCTAAATCATCAATAGTTAAATCGATAATTGTAGGTACTAAAAGAGGTTGGACTACTAAGGATCCATTTTTTATAGCATTTAAATATTTTTCAAATAAAATTTTTTCATGAGCAGCGTGTTGATCTATTAAATACATAATATCATTAAATTCTGCAATTATATATGTTTTATTGAACTGACCAATTATTTTAAGTGGAGGAAATTTTGCAATCTTATCTTTTGCATTTTCTAATTTATTCATTTTACTTGCATTAGAAATAGTATTATTTGGGTTTGATTTTATTTCATCATAAAGTACACTATAATCATTATTAAGTTTAATATTAGAATTTAAATCTTTAACTTCATTATTAACATCTATATTATCAGAATGATTAATGGAAATTTTATTTTCAATAAATTTTCCCTTTAACTTTTCAAATTCTTTTTTTTCTTTATTTATAGCATCTTTTATTTTTATAGAATAATCTATAGGTTTATCATTTAATACTAATTTATTATTTTTTTCGAATGAATTAAATTTTATTTGAGAATCATTAAAGTCTAAATCCATTTTAATATTTTCACTAGTACTTTTTTTATGGTCTTCTTCTGGTAGTTTAAAGTTATCAAATACATCTTCTTTTAGTACAGAATGTACTGAATCAAATATCATTTTAAATATTACTCTATCATCTTTAAATTTAATTTCAGACTTAGTTGGATGTATATTTACATCTACATATTCCGGATATATATCAATGAATAGAATAAAAAATGGAAATTTATTTACTGTAGAAAAAGATTTAAAGGCATTTTCTACAGCAACAGATAATGTTCTATTTTTAATATATCTGTTGTTAACAAAAATACTTTGATTATTTCTAGATCCTCTAGCTATGTCTTCTCTACCTATATATCCATAAATTTTTATATAATCATTTTTATTTTCAAAATAAATTATATTGTCGGTTATTTTTTTACCGTATATGACTCTTAATACATCTTTAAGATTATTAGTTCCAAATGTTTGAAGAATTTTTTTATTGTTGTTAAATAACTTAAAACTAATATCTGGTTTAGACATTGCAATTCTATTTATAATATCATTAATTATAGCACCTTCTCTAGTAAAAGACTTTAAGAATTTTTTTCTAGCAGGAACATTAAAAAATAAATCATTTACTTCTATTGTAGTACCATTATTACAAGCACATTCACCTTCATAGATTATGGTTCCACCTTCAATTAATATTTCTCTTCCAAAGTCATCAGACGATTGTTTTGTCTTTAAAGAAATTTTAGATACAGAGGCTATAGAAGCTAATGCTTCTCCTCTGAATCCTAATGTATTTATAGAAAAAATATCATTAGCATCTTTTATCTTACTTGTAGCATGTGGCATAAATGCTTTTTTTAAATCATCTTTGTGAATTCCATATCCATCATCTATTATACGAATAGAAGAACAACCTCCGTCTTGTACTTCTATAGTTATATTTTTAGCGTTTGCATCAATGCTATTTTCAACTAGCTCTTTAATAACTGATGAAGGTCTTTCAACAACTTCTCCTGCAGCAATTTTATTTGATGTATTTTCATCTAATAAATTAATTCTATTCAAATTACATCAACTCCTAAATTAATTTTTTTGCATCCTTAACTAATTCATATAATTTATTCATAGCTTCCATAGGATTTAAATTTAAGATATCAATTGATGATAGTTCTTTTATAAAACCTTCCTTTTCTATATAAGAAAAATCTAATTGCATATTATTATATTCTTTAGTATTAGTTTTTTTATGTTTTTTATTTATTGAAACTTCAGTATTATTAAAAGCAAGTTCTTCTTTTAGAAGTTCATTATTTAAATTTTTATTTGTATCTTTTGATTCTAAACCTTCTAAAATATTCTTAGCCCTATTTATTACACTTTCAGGTAATCCTGCAAGCTTTGCAACTTCAATTCCATAGGATTGATCAGCTCCACCTTTTATTATTTTTCTAAGAAAAATAATATTATCATCAAATTCTTTTACTGCAACTGAATAATTTTTAACACCATCAATTTCTCCTTCAAGCTTTGTAAGTTCATGATAATGTGTTGCAAATAATGTATTACATTTTAAATTTTCACTATTAGATATATGCTCTATAACAGACCATGCAATACTAAGCCCATCATAAGTTGAAGTCCCTCTTCCAACTTCATCTAATAAAACTAAACTATTAGAAGTTGCATTTTTAAGTATGTTTGATACTTCCCACATTTCAACCATAAATGTAGATTTTCCACCTGCTAAATCATCCGAAGCACCAATTCTAGTAAAAATTTTATCACAAATAGATATATTAGCTTCTTTAGCCGGAACAAATGAGCCCATTTGAGCCATTAAAGTTATTAAGGCTACCTGTCTCATATATGTAGACTTACCAGCCATATTAGGTCCTGTTATTAGTATAAGTCTATTATTAACTTTATCTAATATAGTATCATTAGATACAAATTCACCTCTACCTATTACTTTTTCAACAACAGGATGTCTACCTTCTTTTATTTCAATTAATCCACTTTCATTTATTTTAGGCTTAACATAGTCATTTTCAAGTGCTATTAATGATAATGTAGATAAACAATCTAAATTACTAATGATTCTAGCACTATTTTTAAGTCTTGAAATTTCATTAGATACTGAATTACGTATATTTTGAAATATTTCATATTCTAAGTTTATAAGCTTTTCTTCAGCACCTAATATTTTTTCTTCCATTTCTTTTAGTTCTTGAGTTATATATCTCTCAGAATTAGCTAATGTTTGTTTTCTAATATATCTTCCTTCAGGTATTGAAGAGTAATTGGCTTTTCGTATTTCAATAAAATAACCAAAAACCTTATTGTATCCTACTTTTAAAGACTTAATACCAGTAACTTCTCTTTCACTATTTTCAAGTGAAGCTATCCATTCTTTTCCATGTAATTTAGATGTTCTTAATTCATCAACTTCTTTTGAATAGCCATCTTTAATTATATTACCTTCTTTTACACTAATTGATGGATCTTCTGAAATAGAATTAAATAAAAGTTCTTTTATATCATCTAATGTATCTAAAGAATCATGATATTCTTTTAGAAGTTTTGAATTACAATTAGTTAAAAGTTCTTTTATATAAGGTAGTTTCTCAAGTGATGTTCTAAGAGATACTAAGTCTTTTCCATTTACATTTCCATTTGCTACTTTCCCAACTATACGTTCTATATCATAAATGTTTTTTAAAGATGATATTATATCTTCATTTAAAGATATTGAATTAAATAATTCATCTACTGCATCTAATCTATTCATTATTTCTTCTTTAGATATAAGTGGTTCATCAATCCATTTTCTTAAAACTCTAGCTCCCATAGATGTTGCTGTTTTATCCATAACCCAAAGTAAAGAGCCTTTTTTATTTTTTTCTCTTAAACTTTCAGTTAATTCTAAATTCCTTCTTGAGTTACCATCTATAGTCATGTAATTTACTATATTATATATTTCTAAAAAATTTATATTAGAAAGACTCATCTTTTGAGTTTCATATATATATTTAAGTAGAACTTTACAAGCTATTTTGCTATGGTTAGACAGTGAAGAAACTTCTGCATCACTAAATTGATTTATTAATTCATCATCAGTCACTTTAAATATTGTTAAATCTTTTTTTGTAATAAGTGCTTGAGTAATTGATTTTATATCATTTAATATTGTTTCATTAGTATTTATATCTAATAGTATTTCTTTTGGATTTATTTTTGTAATTTCATCAAGTAATGTTGTTTTTAAATTGCTAAATGAAGTTGTTTTAAATTCACCAGTACTTATATCTGTTAATGCAATACCTATTGAATCATCTTCTGAAAATATAGCCATCAAATATGTATTTAAATTATTTTCATTGCTCTGGTCTATATAGGTCCCAGGAGTTATAACTTTTATTACATCTCTTTTAACGATTCCTTTAGCAACACTTGGATCTTCCACTTGTTCACAAATTGCAACTTTAAATCCTTTTGTTACAAGTCTTGATATATATGAAGAAGAGGCATGGAATGGAATACCGCACATAGGAGCTCTTTCTTCAAGTCCACAATCTCTTCCTGTTAATACTAATTCTAATTCTCTTGAAGCTGTTTTAGCATCTTCAAAGAACATTTCATAAAAATCTCCTAATCTAAAAAATAGTATACAATCTTTATAATTCTCTTTTATTTCAAAATATTGTTTCATCATTGGAGTTAATGTCATAAATTTTCACTTCCTTTAACTTTTTAATACTAAATCCTTGTAAAATCAAGGAATTCTAGATTTTTATATAGAATAAAATCAATTATTTTAATATTTTCACTAATTAGTTATGATAGATAATGTATTTTCTAAAATATTCATAAATAAACATATAATTAATGATGTTTGCTTATTTCTATACGATTATAACATATGAATTTATAATTTTAAAATAATAAAACAAAAAGGCCTAAAAGGCCTTTTTGCATATTTAAAGTTTATTTAATTAATTCACCAATAAGAGAGAATGGTTGTGCACGAACTATTTTTAGATTTACAAGAGTTCCAATTAAAGATTCATCACCTTCAAAATTTACTAGCTTACCATTTCTACTTCTTCCCATTAATTTAGTATCATCATTTTTACTTTTACCTTCAACTAATACTTCTAATATTCTACCCTCATATTTTTTATTATTTTCTATTACATTTTTATTTACAGCATCAATAAGCTTGTTAAATCTTTTATGTTTAATATCATCAGGAACTTGATTTTCCATTTTATCAGCTGGTGTATGATTTCTTCTTGAATATATAAAAGTAAATGCTGAATCATATTTTACTTCATTTACAAGGCTTAATGTATCTTCGAAGTCCTCTTCTGTTTCACCAGGAAATCCAACTATAATATCTGTTGTTATTGTTACATCTGGAATTTCTTTTTTAATTTTTTCTATTAATCCCATGTAATGCTTTCTATCATAATGTCTATTCATTTCTTTTAATATTCTATCTGATCCACTTTGAACTGGTAAATGAATTTGTTCACAAAGTTTGTCACATTCTTTAATAGCTAAAATTACATCTTCATTTAAGTCTTTTGGATGTGAAGTCATAAATCTAACTCTTTCTAATCCTTCAACATTATTAATCATTCTTAATAATTTGGCAAAGTCAACATCTTCATCTAATCCTTTTCCGTATGAATTAACATTTTGACCTAATAAAGTTATTTCTTTATAGCCTTTGTTTACTAACTCATTAATTTCTTTTAAGATTTCTTCAGGCTTTCTACTTCTTTCTCTTCCTCTAACATAAGGAACTATACAATATGTACAGAAATTGTTACATCCATACATTATAGTAACATATGCTTTTACATCACTTTCTCTATCTACTGGAATACCTTCAACTATTTCAGTTTCTTTGTTGAAAATTTCTTTTACTTGTACACCTTCAGTTTTTACTATATTTAAATATTCTGGGAATTTATATGCATTATGAGTCCCAAAAATTATATTAACATATGGAAATTTTGATAATATTTTATCTGCCATTCCTTTTTGTTGCATCATACATCCACAAATACCTATTATTAAATCTTTATTTTTTTCTTTAAGATTTTTTAAAGCACCAAGATTTCCGAAAACCTTATTTTCAGCATTTTCTCTAACACAACAAGTATTGAATAATATTATAGAAGCTTCTTCTTTATTTTCAGTTCTTGTATAACCAATTCTTTTAAGCATTCCTGAAAGCTTTTCAGAATCCTCTTCATTCATTTGGCATCCCCAAGTCTCTATATAATATTTTAAATCTTTTGTATCTGACATAATAATCTCCTTTTCAATAGAATCAATTGTTTTAATAGTCCTATATATTATATTAAATTTTATATTTAATTTAAAGCGTTTTTTAATTTTAAAATATTTAAGTTTTTATCCAAGTAGTATAATTTCCAACAATTTTAAATCCTGTCTTAAAATATAAATTAATAGCTTTAAAGTTATCTTCTTCAACCCTTATAAATATTTTTGATATATTATTATCATGAGCTAAATTTATTAAGTAATTAAGTAGACATTCCCCATATCCTTTATTTCTATAGTTATTTACTATACCAAAATTGACTATGGTATATATGTTATTATTAAATATTATTTGTCCATAACCTATTTCAGTATTATTAGAGTTTAACATGAATATACAAAAATTTTCATTATAATAGAGTTGCTTTTCTTCATAGCGTATATCTTTAGGCTTTAGAGGAGTTCTAGAATCATCGTTAAATATAGAATTTTGTATTTCACAACGTAAGAATTCATCTTTATTTTTAGTGAACTTTCTAAATTTAACATTACAATTTATATTTAATTTAGTTTTTATATTATACTCTAATAATTTTGTTATTTTAGAGCGCACAAATAAATTTGATGATAAAAGTTTTGTTGTTAGAGAATCTTCATACGTTTGATATATTAGGATTTTACCATTAAATTTAGGAATATCATTGAATTTTATTATATTAACATATTGGTCTTTTATATAAGCAGCATTTATTAATATTGTATCTATGTCATTATAATCAAACCAAATATAGCCAATATATTCATTATCTAATAAAATTAATATTAAATTATTTTTAAGTAGTGATTTTTTAAATAAATTTGATTTAAGATAATATTTTATAAAATTTATTTTATATTTATTTAGACTTAAAAATTCATTAACTAAAATTTCTAATTGCGAGAAATTTTTGTTTGTTAATTTCTCATATTGTACCATATAAAAATATCCACCTCATAAATTATTATAAAATAACCCCTTTAAAAGGGGTTATTATCTATTCTTAAATATCTTTTATACTTAAGCTTATACGTTTGTTTGCTTCATCAACTGATAATATTTTTGCTTTAACCTCTTCACCAACTGATAATACATCTTTTGGATGATTTATTCTATCATGACTTATTTTTGAAATATGAACTAAACCATCAACTCCTGGTTCTAATTCAACAAATGCTCCAAAGTCATTTAATCTAACAACTTTCCCTAAAACAACAGAACCTTCAGGATATCTTTCTGTTATATTACTCCATGGTTCAGGAGTAAGTTCTTTGATACTTAAAGAAAGTTTTTTATTTTCCTTATCTAAATCAATTACTTTAACATCAATTATATCTCCACTTTTTAAATAATCTTGAGCTTTTTTTACATGATTCCATGATATTTGTGAAAGATGTATTAATCCATCAACACCATTTACTTCTGCAAATGCTCCAAAATCAGTAAATCTTTTAACTTCAGCTTTTACAATATCACCAATTTTTAAAGAATCAAAAACTAAATTTTCTTTAGATTCTTTTTCAATTTCTTGAACTATTCTACTTGATGCAACAACTCTTGAAGGATTTTCTTTATTAAAATCTATTAATTTAACTTTTAAAGTTTTTCCTCTAAAAGCCTCTTTATCATTAACAAATTTAATATCTATTTGTGATGCTGGAATAAAAACACGTATTCCACTAAAATATCCAACTAAGCCTTTTTCTTTTACTTCAGAAATTTTTAAATCAAAAATAGTTTGCTCATCAAACATCTTTTGTAACGTATTTAATATTTCTTCTTTTTCATATTCTAATCTTGATAAAACAACAAAACCATTATCATTATTAAGTTTTATAACTTTAGCCTTTAAAATATCTCCAACTTTTAATGCTTTTGCATATTCTTTTGGATCTCCTTTAGCAGTTAATTCTTTAAATGGAATAACTCCATCTGATTTATATCCAGTAAGTGAAATAACTATTTCATCATTTAATATTGAAAGAATTTCACCTTCGATTTCGCTTCCAGTAAATAATCTTTTATCAATTTCATTCATTAATTCTAATTGTTCGTTATTTATATTTTCCATAACTTCAATAACCTCCTTTATTATCCAATCCGGTGTTGAAGCACCAGCAGTGATACCAATCTTTTTAAAACTTTTATTGTTTATAAAATCATTTGGTAATTCATTAAAATTTTCTATATGAATAGTATTTTGACAATTTTCCTTTGAAATTTGATATAATTTTGTTGTATTGGAGCTATTTTTCCCTCCAATAATAATCATAGCATCTACTTCTTTTGAAAGTTCAAAAGCACTTCTTTGTCTTTCTTCAGTTGCTAAACAAATAGTATTAAATTGTAAAAGGTCATTTGTCTTTTTTTCTAAGTTTAAAATAGTTTTATTCCAATTGGATTCTTTTTCCGTAGTTTGCGAAACAACACATGTTTTTCCAGAAAAACATGTATCTTCAGCAAATTCACCATTTTTTGTTATAGTGGCTTTATTATTACACCATCCATTTATACCAATTACTTCTGGATGAGATTTATCACCAAGTATAACTATATTATATCCTTCATTAGAATATTTTTTTACTTTTTTTTGAATATTAGTAACAAATGGGCATGTAGCATTTACAATTTCTAATCCTCTTTTAGCCAATTCATTTAAAATATTTTCTGAAACTCCATGAGATCTTATAATAATTACATCATTAACATTTAAATTATCTATATTTTCAAAGTCTATTGCAAATATATCGTTTTTTTCTAAATATTTTACAACATCATTATTATGAATAAGAGGACCTAAAGTGTAAATTTTTTTATTATAAAGTTTTTTTATTTCTATAGTTTTATCTACAGCTCTTTTTACTCCAAAGCAAAATCCAGAGTTTTTAGCTAGTATAATTTCTCTCATCTTTAATCCCTCATAAATTTATTGATTTTTTAAAGTTTCTTTTATGAAGTTACTTATTTTTTCAGTAACTTGAATAATATTTAAACCAGTTGTATCTACTTCAATAGCATCATCAGCTTTTTTTAAAGGATCTATTGCTCTATTACTATCTTCATAATCTCTTCTTATTATATCTTTTAAAATTTCATCATAAGAGCAATCTATATTTCTATTTTTTAATTCAGCATATCTTCTTTCTGCTCTTTCCTCAGGAGTTGCAGTTAAGAAAATTTTAAACTTTGAATCTTTTAATACAACTGTTCCAATATCTCTTCCATCCATTATAACACTATATTTTTTAGACATAGCTTGTTGAAGTTTAACAAGCATTTTTCTTACTTCTGGTATTGAAGCATAAGCTGAAACTATTGAGCTTATTTCAGGCATAGTTAAATCATCTTGAACATTTTTCCCATTTAATATTAAATCATCATTTTCAAAATGCATTTCCATAGTTTTTATTAATTCGCATATTTTATCAACATCATTTGGTGTTAAATTATTTTTTGAAGCTTTTAAAGCTACAGCTCTATACATAGCTCCTGTATTTATATACATTAAATTAAATTCCTTAGCTACTAACTTAGCTATTGTACTCTTTCCTGCTCCTGCAGGTCCATCTATCGCAACTGAAATTTTCAAAATTTCTCCACCTTTCTAAATAAACAATTACAAAGTTAATTATATAATTTTATTTATTTTATAACAAGTCTTTTAAATACTGCTACCTGCAATATATCCAGTAGATAAAGCTATTTGTACGTTGTATCCACCAGTAAATGCATCTACATCAATAATTTCTCCTGCAAAAGATAAATTCCCTAATATTTTACTTTGCATAGTTGATGGATCTATTTCTTTTGTATCGACGCCACCAGCTGTAACTATTGCTTCTTCAATAGGTCTCAATTTTTTTACAGTAAGTTCAAAAATTTTTATTAAAGAAACAAGGCTTTTTCGTTCCTCTTTTGTTATTTCATTTACTTTTTTATTTTCATCTATATTAGATAAATTAATTATTACTGGAATTAACTTTTTAGGTAATAAATCATCTAATGAATTTTTAAAAGCTTTATTTATATATTTTTTAAAATCTTTTTGTATTCTTAAATCCAATTCTTTTTCACTTAATGCTGGTTTTAAATCTAAAATAACTTTATAATCCTTATTATTTTTTATAAATCTACTTCCAGTTAAAACTAATGGACCTGATATTCCAAAATGTGTAAATAACATTTCACCTATATTTTCATATACTTTTTTATTATTTTCATATATCTTTAATGATATATTTTTTAAAGATAATCCCATTAATTCAGTTACTATTGATTCCTTTATTTCTATTGGAACTAAAGATGGTTTTAATGGCTTTATATTATGACCAAGTTTTTCTGAAAATTTTTGTCCGTCTCCCTTTGAACCAGTTAATGGATATGATGCACCACCTGTTGCTAATATAAAATGATCTCCAAATATTTCTTTGCCATTTTCTAACGTAACAGAAATAATTCTATTATTATTTTTGTTTACACTTTTTACTAGGCTATTTAACATTATTTTTATATTTTTATTATTAAGTGCATTTTTTAAGCCTTTTATAATATCTGAAGATTTATCGGAATTTGGGAATACCCTTCCTCCTCTTTCTACTTTTAACTTTATACCTTGCTTTTCAAAAAAATTTATAGTATCTTCATTAGTAAATGTATATAATGCACTATAAAGAAAATATGGATTACCAGGTATATAATCAAAAAATTCTGATATATCTTTATTATTAGTAACGTTACAACGACCTTTTCCAGTTATAAATAATTTTTTTCCTAATCTGTCATTTCCATCTAATAAAAGTACTTCATTATTTTGACTTGCAGTTATTGCAGACATCATACCAGCTGGACCTGCACCTATAACTACTATTTTTTTCATTTAATCAGCTCCTTAAATTATGCTAAAATCATTTTACTACACTAAAGAATATAAAAAAAGATGTGCATTAAAAAATACACATCATAAAATTTACTAATTATCATTGTCCCCTATTGTTTTATTATTTATCTGATATACATTATAGTCTTGCCAAATTGTTTCTAATGAACTGAATATGTCTGCTATATTTTCTTTTTCTCTCATTCCCACAGCAATTATCAATGCGTTAATAAGTGATAGTGGTGCAACTAAAGAATCTACAAATGATGCCATATTGCTTTGAGCAATTAAAGTTAAATCAGCTTTAGCTGCAAGTGGAGATATTAAGCTGTCAGTTAATGCTACAACTTTTGCTCCTTTATTTTTTGAAAAATCAAGTGCAGCTATAGTTTTTGAAGCATATCTTGGAAAACCTATTCCTATTACTAAATCTCCTTCTTTAACATTTATCATTTGTTCAAAAATATCTGATATACCGTAACGAACAGTTCTTACATTTTGTAGTATTATATTTAAGTAAAATCCTAAAAACTCAGCAACAGCAGTAGAACTTCTTAATCCTAATATATATATATTATTAGCTTTAAATATTTCATTTACTACTTCTTCAAACACAACTGGATTAATTTTTTCTAAAGTAGCTCTAATATTTTCAATGTCAGCTTTTAAAACACCTTTTAATGAATCACTATCAGATATATATTCATTAGATAGTTCTAGCCTTTGAACTGTTGTAAGCTTATTTTTTATTAATTCTTGAAGTGCTTTTTGCAATTTAGGATATCCACTAAAGCCCAGTTCGTTAGCAAATCTAACTACAGTAGATTCTGAAACCCCTACAGATATTCCAAGTTTAGCTGCTGTCATAAAAGCTGCTTTATCATAGTTGTTTAAAATATATTCAGCTATTAATTTTTGTCCCTTACTTAACCTTTGAAACTTAATCTGTATTAATCGCATTAAATCTTTATTTTCATTTAAATTTTTATCCATAACATCTACCTACTTATAACAATCTTTTGTCTTATAATTTTATCATCAAATGATATTTATTTCAATAAATATTTCATATATATTAAAAATAACTTTATAAAACAAAGAAGGTTATTTTTAATATATAAAGTATAAAATAATCTTTAGCAATCTATTTTTTCTCAATAATAACTAGCATAGGAGCTGTTTTACTTCTATTTAAATATTTATGAATCATTACACCAAATTCATTTTTAGGCAAATCTTCTAAAAAATTTAATATGCAAGTTTTTTCTTTTTTTCCTTCATCATGACCTGTATAAATACATATTGACATTATACCATTATCATTTAAAAGATTTAATCCAGCTTTTATGCTTAGAAGAGAAGTTTTATGTAAAGTAGTTATATCTTTAGAAGCGCCTGGTAAAAAACCAAGGTTATACATTATACAATCTACTTTAGAATTTATATATTCATTTAATTTATGATGTGAATCACAAATAATAATAGTGTTTGATTTAGCCTTTGCTTTATATTTATCACAAGCAATTTTTTGTATATCAAATGAATATACTAGAGAAAATTCATTACTTAGAAAATCAGTATCATGCCCATTTCCTAATGTAGCATCAATTGCTATATTTTTATTTTTTAAAAAATTTTTTATTATATAATGTGATAATTCGCTAATATCTGATACATAATTAAACACAAGTAAACACTTCTTTCCATTAAATTTATAAAGAATTTATATATTCTAATTCTAATTTTGTTAAATTTCTATACTCTCCTTCTTTAAGATATCCAAGAGATATCTTTCCTATAGATATTCTTTTAAGAGATATAACATCATGATTAAATGCAGAACACATTTTTCTAATTTGTCTATTTTTCCCTTCATGAATAGTTATTTCAACAGTCGAAATATTATTTTTAAATGAAATTTCTTTAATAGAAGCGTTAGATGTTATATATCCTCCTATATCAACACCAGAACTAAATTTAATAATTTCTTCTTTTGTAAACTTTCCTTTTACCGTTGCTATATATTTCTTATCAATTGAAACACGAGGGTGTATTATTTTATTATATATATTACCATCATTAGTAAGAAGTAAAAGTCCAGAGCTATCATAATCAAGTCTGCCTATTGGAAATATTCTTTCATTAACTTTAATAATATCCAAAATAGTTTTTCTTCCTTTTTCATCTTTTAATGATGTTATATAACCAGTTGGTTTATTTAAAACAAAATATACTTTTTTTTGCTCAGGTAATATAATTTTATTATTAAATTCAACTATATCTTTATTTTCAATAACTTTTGATCCTAATTCAGTTATAATTTTCCCATTAACTTTTACTTTACCTTCTAATATGAGTTGCTCGCATTTTCTTCTTGATGCAACACCGCATCTTGCCATAAACTTTTGTAATCTTTCTTCCATCAAATAATCACTCCATCTTTATATTACTATATGATTATATATATTAAATTAAACTTTTACAAGAACATATACTTTACTTTAGTTGATATAAGTAAAAGCTTAAGTGAAAAACACTTAAGCTTTTTATCTTAAAACCAAAAACCGCCATTTAAAAATAATAGTAATAACAATGGGCTTATACCACAACCACCGAATCCTCCACCACATCCATAGCCATTAAATCCACGATTATTGCAATTGTTATAGCAGTTATTATATCCACATCTAGGAGATCTATTGCAAGAACAATTATTAAAGCATCTACTCATAAGTATATCACTCCTTTTCTTTTGATTAATATATAATATTCTTTTTTTTTATTTTTGTTAAATATTTATTTCTGTTTAATCAAATATTTTGTTAATATATAATTATATAGAATATTTATAAAGGAGATTTAATTTATGGACAAGCGTAATCGTATTATTGCCCCTAGAAATGTTGTTAATACAAAAATGTTATATATGTTATATATATTAAAAGAACTTTCAAAAGGAGAAGTTGTTTTTGGAAATAAAATTCTTACAGATTTTAGAGATATGTTCGATTCAACTACTATACCATTTCCTGTATCCTCAAGTACAGTTTATGAAAGTTTATATGAACTAGAAGAGAGAGAATATGTAGTTTCTAAATGGAGTGGTGAAGATCTATCAAATAAAAGAAGTAAGAAGGTATATACAATAACTGATAGAGGAATAAATTTTTTAAATGCTAATTTAAATGAGTACATTTTAAATTTAGATAAAACAAAGTCGACTTTAGATAAACTAAAAAAAATGCTATTAAAATAGTACATTAAATATGTACTATTTTAGCATTTTTTTAGTTTAGATGATTTGTTTATAATTTTTTTTCTAAGTATGGATTCTTCTTTACAGGAGCAATCTAATTTAATAAAAATGTTTTTATAACCCTCTTTTATATATTCATTTTTATATAAATCTTCATAGGATAAATTGTCTATATTTTCTTTTAAAATAGAAACAGAATTAAATCCATAAATTTTTGTTAATATGGACTTAAATCCTGATAATACTTTTTCCTTATTTTTAATATTATCTATATCTAAATTTAAAATATCATTATTTACTTTTTCAATTATACCGTATAATTGATATAAATAACTAAGTTCTTTTATAGTGTATTTATCACTAAGTGAAGCAACGGCACACGAAAAATTTCTATTTATTGGAATTGGATATATATACATTAAATCAGTATCATTTAAGAGTGTTCTTATACTTTGATAAATAGATGTACATAAATCTAATCTTATTGTATTTGCATTTTCACATACCGCTTTTATTTTGAAGAGATTTTCATAATCTCTATTATAATTTATTAAATTAAATTGTTCCTCTCTTTGAATTTTGTGCATTTTATTATTTATAATCCAACTAAACCAAGCTCCCATAGCAGAGCCAGCTAATATTGAACACGCAGAAATTATAGATGTAATAACTGGTATTGGCATATTCATCAGCTCCTTAAAAATTAATTCTTTTATATTATTAGCAAAAAATATAAAAATATTATTATTTAAAAGAAAATTTTTTCTACTTGGGCAACTTTATATCTGCTAACTTGGATAGTTTCATTATTACTTAATTTAATTAAATTTTTTGAATATTCTTTTATATGATAAGTATTTACCAGAATACCCCTATGTACCTCTAAGAAAGATTTTTTTTCAAATTCCTTAACTAAATCAGTAAACTTACAAGAATTTATTGTGTATATATCATCTAATGTATGTATATATATTTTTCTATCTTCAACATTAAAATATAATATTTCATTTTTATTTAATTTAATAAAATGATTTTTACTTAATTTAAATGATATATTCTCATCATTTAAATTCTTTTCTTCTAAAAAATCATTTATAACATTAGAAATTTCAGAGTTTAGCTTAGGTTTCCTTATAAATCTAAAAGGTTTAACCTCTAAGCTCCTATAGACACAATTTTCAAAAGATGATACGAAAACTAATTTTATATTTGAATCAAATTTTCTTATTTTTTTGGCAAGTTCCAATCCATCAATATTAGGCATACAAATATCTAAAAAAATTAAATCAAATAAATTTTTTTTATAGTTTTGTAAAAACATTAAACTGTCATTTTCTTTGTATATAGAAACTTCCTCATTATATTTTAAGAATATATCAGTTAGAATAGTTTCAAAATTAGATAAAAATTCAATATCATCATCGCATAAAGCAATATTAATCAAATTAATCCCTCCCTATACAAATTTTATCATATATTTTTAGTGTATCTTTAAAAAATTTTTTTATTTAAATATTTATTCACATAGTTAAATCAAATTTTTATCTTTTAATCTATTATTTTTATTATAAAATTGTATAATAAAAATATGGAGTGATAAATATGATAATAAAAAATCAATTAATTATTTTAAGTGTATTATCTTTATTAATAGCTCAGGCATTAAAAATAGTATTTGGTTATATAGCTACAAGAAAGTTTGAGTTACATCGCCTATTTGAAACTGGGGGCATGCCAAGTTCACATTCTGCTTTTATTGTTTCTTTAACGATAAGTATTGGTAGAGTAAATGGATTTGATTCATCAATTTTTGCACTTGCCTTTGTATTTGCATCTATTGTAATGTATGATGCTATGGGCATAAGACGTGCTGCAGGTGAACATGCAAAGATTTTAAACTTAATTGTGTCAAAGGATAATACATTTAAACTAGATAATAAAAAATTAAAAGAATTATTAGGACATACGCCTTTTGAAGTTTTAGGTGGATTAATACTTGGAATTATAATTGGATGTTTATATCCAATTTAAAATAAAAAAACAAAT
>NZ_AVSV01000005.1 GCF_000498355.1 Clostridium sp. Ade.TY
AGACCATTTTATCTCGTCGCCTTCAAGCGACTCATTTATTATATCACTCAAACAATTTCTTGTCAACACTTTTCGACATATTTTTTTATGTCTGTTTTTGTCGATTTATATCGTCTCAAGCGACGAAATTAATAATAACATATAATTAATACTATATTTATACAAATACAATCAATTTAAAGAATTATCCTGCATATTCTATTAATCACTCTATTTTTATAACATTTTCATACATAGATACGCTAGGATATGTTTAACTATCAAATCTAACATAACTTGCCTAAATTCAGTACATTAATAAATTTTAATATCGATATTTAGAATTTAATTAGTTTAATTTAAATAATTAATTACCTTTACTTTGATTATTATGTACCATATAAACTTTAATTATTCATATTTTAAAATACTTTTAAATTATCTTTTTATTATATTGCTTCTCTTTTAAAAATTCATATGTATCTATTAACTATAATATATAGCTTTTCTTTTTAGAGCTTCATATATATTACCTAATATTAATAAAAATAATCTAAAACATATAAATAAATTAATTTTATTAAGATAACTACACCAACTTACTTATAAAATACTTAAATACAACAACTTCTTTCATATAATACACGTAAAATTATATATATTTTTTTAATTAATGTGATCATTTCTCTTATATTCTTCTTATTTTTTTATTTTGTCTACGGCATCAAAGTAAAATCCACTATACCTTAAATATCTATTTAAATATTTATATTTCAAATCTCTAAAGAATTATAATATTATTTTTTCCCCTACAAAAAAAAACAACGAAACATTAAACATTACTTAAAATTTATATTTAAACAATATATGATTTGCCAAGTCATATGCTTTAATACTTCTAATCTCTTTCCATTAACAAAATATTCTTAATATCTTACCTGTTTTTCTCTTATCTATACATTTCTTTACTTCTGTATTTTATAAAGAAACCAAATGTTATTTAAAATTCTATTTTGTATATACTAATTCTTTCTATTAATAAAAACTCACCATCTGTTACAAAAATTTGTTTCTAATCTATTTTCATTTTTTTAAAAAGATCAAATACTACCTTAATATTTACATAGATGATATTTTTATTAAACAAAAAAAAGATATATCTATATAGATATATCTTAAATATGGTGGAGGTAAGGAGATTCGAACTCCTGACCCCCTGCGTGCAAGGCAGGTGCTCTCCCAGCTGAGCTATACCCCCATATCAGAAAAAAGATAGTAATTAAACTATCTTTTTCTTGTTTTCACCTGGCAACGTCCTACTC
>NZ_AVSV01000006.1 GCF_000498355.1 Clostridium sp. Ade.TY
CAAGCTGTTCTTTTTTAGTATGTTTTATTTTCATAAATCTTTCTAATACAGCTTCATCATCAATAAACTTTTCTAATTGTTTAAGTTTACCTAAATCTTTAACCCAAGATTCATCACCTAAAAGTTCTGTAATAAATTCTGATAATTCTCTATTACATAGTCTAATCCACCTTCTTGGAGTAATTCCATTAGTTTTGTTTTGAAACTTTTCTGGATACAACTTGTACCAATTGTTAAGTTCAATATCTTTTAATATATCAGTGTGAAGCTTTGCTACTCCATTTACTGCAAATCCTATGGATATTGCAAGGTTTGCCATCCTAGAAACGCCATCTTTAACTATTCTAAATTCCTCTATTTCATCTTTTGAATAGCCTTTTTTCTTTAATTCATTTATAAACCTTGTATCAATCATCTTTATTATTTGAAGTATTCTTGGAAATAAAGCAACAATTAATTTGTTGTCCCATTTTTCAAGTGCTTCAGCAAGTATTGTATGATTTGTATATGCAAATATTTCTTTTGCAATTTTAAGTGCTTTATTGAAAGTTAGTCCATAATCATCAACAAGTACTCTTATAAGTTCTGGTATTGCCAAAACTGGATGAGTATCATTTAATTGAACTGCATGATATTTAGATAACTCATCAAAATTTTCACCATGAACTTTGACATGGCTTCTTATTATATCTTGAATTGATGCACTTACTAAAAAGTATTGTTGTCTAAGTCTTAAAAGTTTTCCTTGCTTCATATCATCATTTGGATATAAAACTCTTGATATATCATCTGCTTTATTTTTAAGCTCTACTGCTTTTTGATATTTTCCTTCATTAAATGCATGAAAATCAAATTCTTCTATTGCTTCACACTTCCAAAGCCTTAATGTATTTATGTTTTTGCTATCATATCCTATTATTGGAGTATCATATGGTACCCCATTAACTTCCATATCTTTAAATTTTACTTTAACTATATCTCTATTTTTTCTAATACTCCAAGGATCACCATAAGTTAACCAATTATCTGCACATTCATGTTGGAATCCATCTTTAAAATATTGCTTAAATAATCCATTTGAATATCTTATTCCATAACCTCTTAGAGGAACTTCCATTGCAGCAGCTGAATCCATAAAACATGCGGCTAATCTTCCAAGTCCTCCATTACCAAGTGCAGCATCTTCTTCTGCTTCTTCAATTTCATTTATATCTATATTTAACTCTTTTAATAATTCTGAAACTTCTTCATAAAGCCCTAAATTTATCAAATTATTTCCAAGTGTCCTACCCATTAAATATTCTGCTGATAAATAATACGCTTGTTTACCTTCTGAATAAATTTTATTTGTATTACTCCAATCATCTACTATGTTTTCCATTAATGCTGATGAAAGACTAGAAAAAATTTCTCCCTTTTCAGCTTCATCTAAAGATACTCCATATTTAATTTTTAATTGTCTTTCCATAGCATTTTTTAATTTTTGTTTCATAATAGTTCCTCCCATACTGACTTTAGCAAACTATTTTTAATTAGCTTTAATTTTAACTAATTAAATTCTTCCATATAATTTAGTTAAGTCATATAACTCTTCTGCTAATTTTTCTGTAATTTTATCTTTCTTAACTCTCCACTCCCAGTTTCCACCAAAAACTGATGGTATATTCATTCTAGCTTCACTTCCAAGATTCAATAAATCTTGCATTGTTACTATAGATAAAAAACTAACAGATCCAAGAACACTTCTTATGAAGCTATAACTGTCATCTAAACTATTTATATTTAAATATTTTAATGACTTTTCCCTTTCTTCTTCTGTTGCTACACTTTCAAACCACCCAAGCACTGTGTCATTATCATGAGTACCCGTGTATGCAATAGAATTATTTATATAATTATGAGGTAAGTCTGTACTATCTTCGCCTCCAAATCCAAACTGAAGTACTTTCATTCCTGGAAATCCTGTTTTATTTCTAAATTCTATAACCTCATCAGTCATAAATCCTAAATCTTCTGCAATAATATTAACATCACCTAAGTTACTTTTTATTGCATCAAATAATTTCATTGCAGGTCCTTTTACCCATCTTCCATTTATAGCTGTATCATCACCATAAGGAATTTCCCAATAAGATTCAAATCCTCTAAAATGATCAATTCTCACCATATCATAGAGCTTTAAGCTTTCTTCTATTCTTGAAATCCACCATTTATATTCTTCCTTCTCCATGGCTTCCCAATCATATATTGGATTTCCCCACAACTGACCTGTAACTGAAAAAGCATCTGGTGGACAACCTGCGACTACTTTAGGAACATTATTTCCATCAACTTTAAATAAACTTGGATTACTCCACATATCAGCACTATCATCTGCCACATATATAGGAATATCACCTATAATACTTATTCCATTATAATTTGCATATTGCTTAAGTTCTTTCCATTGCTTAAAGAATATAAATTGAATAAATTTATAATACTCTATCTCATCTTTAAGCTCTTCTTTATATTTATTTAAAGCTTCATCTTCTCTATTTTTTATATCTTCGTCCCATTCTCTCCATGCAACTAAATTAAATTTATCTTTTATTGCCATATATGCACTATAGTCTTCAAGCCAAAACTTACTTTTTTCTTTAAATTGTCTGTATTCAAATTCTCTATGTCTATTTAATTTATTTTTCTTAAAGTTTTTATAAGCTATTTTTAATATTCTATTTCTAACTTCAAAAATTAATCCAAAATCTACTTTTTCTTCATTAACCCCAAAATTTTCATTTATATAATCTTCCTCATTTAAATATCCTTCATCTTTTAAAATATCCAAATCTATAAAATGTGGATTACCTGCAAAAGCTGAAAAACATTGATATGGTGAATCTCCATAACTAGTATGACCAATAGGAAGTATCTGCCAATACTTTTGTCCTGACTTAACTAAAAAATCTATAAAATTATATGCTTCTTCACCAACGGAACCGATACCAAACTTTCCTGGCAAAGATGATATATGCATTAAAACCCCACTACTTCTCTTTCTCATAAAAATTTACCCTTTCTTATATGTCGTATATTTTTTTAATTTCTCCTAAGTCTTTTGAAATTACTTTTATATTTAATTTTTTACCCTTTATATCCCCATTAACTTTTATATCTATATTTTTTAAATCTTTTTTTATTTCTATATTTAATTTATTAAAGTTACCTTTTTTATATTCTTTTGATACTCCATCATCATCATATAACTCATATTCTGCCTTATCTTGAATAAATGCTATAATATTAAACTCTTTATTTTCTAAACTCTCAACATTTTTAGCACTTTCACCTAATAGTAACATCTTATTTTTTCTTATAAAGAATATAAATTCATCAAGTGCTACATTAATATAATGATGTCCTTGTTCCATAACTTCATAATTTAATTCATTTAAAGATTTACCTTTAACCATAAGCATATCTTCTGGTAGATATACATATCTTCCATTAGCATTTTGTTTTACAACTGGTGTAAGCATTAATGAATCTCCCATAAGTATTTGATCTTCTATCTCTCTTGAATTTATATCATTATATTCAAAGCTAAGTGGCTTAAACATAAGTGTATCATTATTGGCAGATTTCATATATTCACTATATATATATGGAACTAATCCATATCTAAATTCTATAAGCTTTCTTAAAACATTTTCTGTTTCATCTCCAAAGGCAAATGGTTCTTGTCTTCTTGTTCCCATAGCAGAATGATTTCTAAATAATGGTGTAAACATACTGAATTGGAACCATCTTGTCATTAAATCAGCTGTACAGTTTCCACCAAAACCACCTGTATCTGCTCCTGTATAAAGATATCCGCACATATTTAAGTTTGGCATCATTTTTACATTCATCTCTAAATGCTCCCATAATGATGTATTATCTCCAGTCCAAATTCCACCATATCTATGCATTCCTATTGATGAAGCTCTTGAAAATAATAAAAATCTCTTATTTTTATCTATTGATTCAAGTCCTTCAGCTGCTGCTCTTGTCATATTATGACCAAAAAGATTATGAACATCATTATGTTTTATAACCTGTCCATCCATATTATGATAAAAACTATTATAATCAGCTTGACTATTACTTAATCCCATAAATGTATCTTTTAAAGCAAAGAAGCTATAAATATCTAAATTTTTATTTTTGCTTTCTTCAACTTTTTCATAAGCTTTCTTTAATCCCTTTTCTGAATAAAATATTGCTGGTTCATTCATATCATTCCAAAATCCATCGATTCCTTTATCAACTAAAAATTTATACTTTTTACCAAACCAAAGTCTTGCATCACTATTTAAGAAATCAGGAAAATGTACTTTTCCAGGCCATACAGCAGCAACAAAAGGTTTTCCCTCTTTATCATTACAGTAATATCCCTTCTCTATTCCTTCTTCATAAACATCATAACCTTCTTCGATTTTACAACCAGCATCTATTATAGGAATTAATCTTATTCCTTCTTCCTTCATGTCCTTTACCATTCCATCAAAGTTTGGAAAAGCCTCTTTATTTACAGTAAAGTTTTTAAATCTTTCCATATAGTCTATATCTAAATAAATACAATCTATTGGAATATTTTTTTCTCTGAATTTTTTCCCAATATCTTTTACTTCATCTTCATTTGCATAGCTCCATCTACTTTGTTGATAACCAAATGCCCATTTTGGTGGAACATAACTTTTACCAATAAGCTCTCTAAATTTTTTTGATATTTCATTAACATTTTTTTCTTCTATAATATATAAATCATAGTTATTTCCCACTACTTCTATACATAATTTATCTAAATCTGTATATCCTACATCAAACTTAACTTTAGCTGGTGTATCTATAAACACACCAAAACTTCTTGTTTTTCCATGTATTATTATAAAATTATGTGCTCCATAAAGTGATCTTTTATCTTGAGCATGATTTGGATCATCTGTACAATAACTTTCAAATATCCAGCCTCTTTTATTTATTCCTCTTACGTTTTCTCCTAACCCATATACTAAATCATCTTTTTCTAATTTGAGATTAAGTATAGCATCATTTTCTGAAAAGTAAGGTATTTGTCCATTTTCTTTTTCTAAATTTATTACTACAGAATTGCAATTAACTATTTCTCCAAATGAAAATCTTTTAATACTCATACATTCTCACATCCTTTTGTTATTTATGTATTTTAACTACTGAATCCCTTTCAATAAGCTTTGTATCTAATACAATTTGCTTATTTTCCCCTTTATTTTTTATAAGATTTAATAAGACATCCATACTTTTTTCTGCTATTTCTCTCCTTGGCTGTAAAACAGTTGTTATTGAAGGGTTGTAAAATTCAGCTACATCCATACCATCAAAACCTATAATTGATATATCTTTTCCAATTTCCAATCCACTATCAACTAATGCCTTTGCTGAACCTATAGCCATAATATCTGATATACAAAATATTGCATCTATATCTTTATTTTTTTCTATAAGTTTTTTTGTTGTATCATAGGCTCCTTTAGTACTATATTCACCATAAGCTATATTATCTTCTTTTATTTCTAAAGAATTTTCCTTCATTGCCCTAATATATCCTAGTAATCTTTCAGATCCAAGACCAGCGTCTTCCTTAAGACCAAGTATTATAGCTATATTTTTATGCCCTGTATCTATTAAATATTTCGTAGCATTAAAGGCTGCTTCAACTTGTTTTATTCCTATATAAGAAAAATTATTAACTTTAGTATTGTAAGTATTATTTGTTGATGCTAACACTAACGGAACTGATATATCTTTAAAAGTATTTTCATCTATATCTTTAATATCACAACCTAAATATATTATTCCTTGAAGCTTTATTTCCTTTTGAAACTCTATTAAGTTTTTTACCTCATCTTCACCCTTTGCAGAATAATCTGTATGCTTTAATAACATTGTATATCCATTAGCATGTATATCTTTTCCTATTATGTCTATCATTTCAGAGAAGAATGGATTGAATACCCCTCTAACTAAAACCCCAATAGTTTTTGAATTTACCATTTTTAAATTTCTGGCACTATTATTAGGAATATAATTACTTTCTTTTATTATTTTTTTAATCTTTTCTCTAGTTTCATCCTTCACATCAGGATGATTATTTATAACCCTAGAAACGGTTCCAATTCCAACTCCAGCAATTTTAGCAATATCTTTGATATTCATACCCATAGCTCCTCTTTTATGATATAATTTGTTTTCTTTTCATCAATGTAAACATTATCTTTCAATAAACTATATTAGACATTTTTTATTAAAATCCTTTATTTTCATATATAATTTTTGAAATATATTTTACATTTTTTACTTAAGGTATAATTTAACTAATCTATTTTCAACATATTTTTAGGAAGGGTTTTAATATATTTTTTAAAATTTAATTATCTTTTTTATAACTTATTTCTATTCTTTAACTGCCCCTGCTACTAATCCTTTTGATACAAATTTTTGTATTGATACAAATAATATAGCAAGAGGTATTGTAGCCATTACTGATGCTGCTGCATAAGCAGTCCAGTTTGTTGAAACTCCACTATCCATAAATGATTTTAATCCTATAACTAAAGTTTTAAGTCCTGGATCTTTAAGTAATGCTGCTGAAAGAATGAACTCACCAAATGTTCCAATAAATGAAAAAAAGAATATAACAACAAGCATTGGTTTACATAATGGAAATATAATTTTTCTAAATATTTGACCATGATTTGCTCCATCAACTAATGCTGATTCATCAAGTTCCTTTGGAAGCCCATCTATAAATCCTTTCATTAACCATATATTATAGGCACTTGCTCCACACATTACTAATATTAAGAACCAATGGTTGTCCATACCATTTAATCTATACGCAACTGATAATATTGCAGGTAACGCCATTGAAGCTGGAAACATTTGAAGTATTAATAATGACATAAGACCATACTTTTTACCTGAAAATCTTAATCTACTAAAAGTATAAGCTGCCGGTAATGTCATAAGAACTTGTGCTGCTGCAACAAAGAAACAAACTTTAAATGAGTTCCATACCCATAGTAAAAAATCAGTTTCTTTTAATACAAAAAGGTAATTATCAAGAGTAATATCTTTCGGTATTAATTCTTTTTGTATAAAACTTGAACCAGTTGAAAGTGATGCTGTTACAATTGCAAGAACTGGGAATAATATTACAAGTATACTTATCCATATAAATATTCTACTCATCCAAAGCGTTACTTTTTCTGGCTTTGTCATTTTTCTTTTATGCTTATATTTTTTCTTTTTTAATTCCATAACCTATTCCCCCTTAAACTGTCCTGATGCTCTCATTTGGAAAAACGCTATAGTTCCAACTATCAAGAATAATATAATTGAAAGTGCTGCCCCTAAATCAAATCTACCAAATTGAGTTGTCATCTTATAAGCTGCTGATCCAAGAACATCAGTATATCCTGCAAATGGTGAATCTGGTCTTACAGGTCCACCTCCAAATAAAAGGAATGCCGCTGTGAAACTACCAAAGTTAAATGACCATGAACCTATTAATAATGGAAATGCTGTGTTTGCAAGTGATGGTAATGTAATTTTAAAGAACTTTTGTAATGTTGAAGCTCCATCTATACTTGCTGCTTCATAATATGTTTCTGGAATTGCTGATAATGCACCTATACACACATTCATCATATATGGGAAACCAAGCCATATGCTAATTAATAATACTGCAAGTCTTGCTGGACCCGCCTCTGTAAGCCACATTATAGGTTCTGATATTATGTGTAAATTCATTAATATTTCATTTATTGCACCATATTGACTATTTAAAAGTCCTGTAAATGAAATTGTTATAATTGCTGCTGGAAGCGCCCAAGGCACTACTAAAAACCCTTTATATATTGCTGATTCTTTCATATTTTTATTTGATAATACTAAAGCATATATTAGTCCAACAATAAATCCACCCAATGTAATTATTGTTGCTGATACTATTGTCCAACCAAACACTGGTAAAAACACTTCTTTAAGTGGTCCAAATAAAACATCTTTAAAGTTTTTTAATCCTACAAAACCAAAACCTTTATTTAATGTTTTTATATTATAATTTGTAAAAGCTATTATTACAGTACATATTATAGGAAATACTGTTAATATAATCATACTTATTAATGATGGTGATAAGAATTTCATAGCTCTTAAATTATCTTTTAAAGTTACCTTTTTCTTACTCATAATTCCCCTCTCTCCTTCTAACTTAAAAGATGGAGGAAAAGCCTTTCCCTCCATCCTTCCTAGTTATCAATTAATTATTGTTGTGTTTCTATACCCTTTTTAACTGCATCTACAATATCTTTAGATACAGCTTTTGCATCTTCACCTTTGTATAATCTTGTGATTTGTGATGTTGCATTCCATACAGCTTGCATTTCTAAAATATTTGGCATTGGAACTGCTACTTTTGATTGATCTACAAATCCTTGTAAATATTTATTTTCTTTTATTGCATCACTATTTAAAACATCCTTTAATACTGGAATTCTATTACCAACTTTGAATAATTCCTCGCTCTTATTGTTAATTATGTCTGATAATAAATCCCAAGCTAAATCTTTATTTTGTGATTTAGCACTAACAAATGCTGTTTGAACTCCTAGGAATGACTTATAATCATTTCCTCCTATAGTTGGAATTGGAGCTACACCAAAGTTTAATTTTGCTTGTTCAAATTGTTCTACATCCCATGGTCCTGAAATATAGAAAGCTGATTCTCCTTCTTTAAAGTTTGTTGATGCTATATCTCCAGTAATATCCTCAGGCATTAACTTATGCTTTCTTACTAAATCAGCTAAGAATTCATATCCTTTTATTGCTCCATCATTTGCAAGACCAATATCATCTGCCTTTAAGCTACCTTGCTCTCCTCCAAATATATATCCTCCAAGAGTCTGAACTATACCACCTGTAATATAGAAGTTTCCTAAATCAATTTGAAATCCATTCTTATCTTTTTTAGCTACTTCCACTAGTTCTTCCATTGTTTTTGGAACTTCTTTAACTTTATCCTTATTATAGAAAAGTGCTACTGTTTCTTGTGCCATTGGTACTGCATAATTTTTTCCTTCAAATGAAGTTGCATCCCATACACTTTCACTACTATATTTGCTCTTATCAAATTTATCAGCTGGAACTTCTTCAAGTAATCCTGACTCATAGAAAGATGCTAAATTATCATGAGGCATTCCAATATATAAATCTGGTCCTTTACTTGAGTTTGCTGCTTGTAAATATTCTTGATATCCACCTTCATCATTTACAACTTTAACTGTATTACCAGTTTTTTCTCCCCAAGCTTTAGCCTCTTCTTCTATTGTCTTCATTTCCCCTTCTTTTACTTTAGTCCAAACTGTTAATTCCTTGCCACCTTCTGCGCTAGCTCCTTTTGAACCACCACATCCTACAAATAATGAACTTGTTACTACTACTGCCATAAGACAAGCAATAATTTTCTTTTTAACCATATAAATTCCCCTCCACAAAATCATAAATATATTTTATTTAAATTTAATTTTGACATTTTAAATTAGAATATTGTAACTTGTGTTTCTTTATCAAAAGCATGTATATCATTAATACTTAAAGAAAACTCTAACTTTTCTCCTAAAGCTTGATTTGAACCACCTTTAGTTTTTATTATTATTGCTTTTTCTCCAAGTTTTGTATGAACATACGTTTCTGAACCTAAATTCTCTGTTAATTCAATTGTGCTATTAAAATTAAATTTTGTTTTATCAGATTTATCAGTAGTATTACATAAAATCTTTTCTGGTCTAATTCCAAGAATCAGTTCTTTATTTAAAACACCATTAGCTTTTATTTTTTCTATTTTTTCTTTTGGTAATTCTACTTTATTACCTTTAATTTCTATATAGACTTTTCCTGATTCTTCAATAACATTGCCATATATAAAATTCATTTGAGGACTTCCTATAAATCCTGCAACAAACATATTTATTGGATTATTATATATTTCATTAGGTGTTGCTACTTGTTGTATTACACCATCTTTCATAACTACTATTCTCGTACCAAGGGTCATAGCCTCTGTTTGGTCATGTGTTACATATATAAATGTTGTATCTAATTCTTTATATAATTTTGAAATTTCAATTCTCATTTGAACTCTAAGTTTTGCATCAAGGTTTGATAAAGGCTCGTCCATTAAGAAAACCTTTGGATTTCTAACAATTGCTCTACCCATAGCAACTCTTTGCCTTTGTCCTCCTGATAAAGCCTTTGGCTTTCTATCAAGTAAATGCTCTATATCAAGAATTTTTGCAGCATTTCTCACTTTAACTTCTATCTCATCTTTTGGCATCTTTCTAAGCTTAAGACCAAATGCCATATTATCATAAACTGTCATATGAGGATATAATGCATAGTTTTGGAAAACCATTGCTATATCCCTATCTTTTGGTGCCTTATCATTTACAAGTTGATTATCTATATAAAGTTCCCCTTCACTTATTTCTTCAAGTCCAGCAACCATTCTTAATGTTGTTGATTTACCACAACCTGAAGGCCCAACGAATACTATAAATTCCCTATCTTCTATTTCTAGATTAAAATCTTTTACAGCCTCAAATCCGTTTTCATAAATTTTGTACAGATTTTTAAAAACTAACCCTGCCATATTAATCCTCCCACTTTAAATAAATATTCTAAATACTCTCTTTCGGAAACCTTTCCAAAAATATTAAAATAAAAAATCCATATACTTAATTACATATAAATCTTTATGGAAACCTTTCCAGAAACTTCAAAAAATTATTTCCTTCTATTTTAGGAAACGTTTTCTACAAGATTCATTCTATCACCATAAATTAACAAAAACAAGGCTTTTATGTTAATTTTATGTATTTTTTTTAAAATTAAAATGCTTTTTATTAACTATTTATTAATATTAAATTTTTACTATAAATTTCTTCATTTTTCGAGTTAATTTTATAAAAAAATAAACTAGCATATTCATTTAAACGAATATTTGCTAGTTTATGCTAAAATAACTATTTATTTTTCCGTTAGTGTATATTTTAATATGCAATGAAAATTAAAGAATCTTTGATAAGAAACTTATCGTTCTTTCATTTTTAGGATTATTAAATATTTCTTCTGGAGTTCCCTCTTCCATAATTTTTCCTTCATCCATAAATAAAATTCTATCTCCAACTTCTTTTGCAAATCCCATTTCATGTGTAACTATAATCATAGTCATACCGTCATTTGCCAATGATTTCATTACATTTAATACTTCTCCAACCATTTCTGGATCAAGAGCTGATGTTGGTTCATCAAATAACATTACATCTGGTTCCATAGCTAATGCTCTAGCTATAGCTATTCTTTGCTTCTGTCCTCCTGATAAAGAATTTGGATATGCATTTTTCTTTTCTAAAAGTCCTACCTTTTCAAGAAGCATCTCTGCTTTTTCTATAAATTCTTCTTTTCCCAATCCCTTAACCTTAATTGGTGCCATAATTAAATTTTCAAGTACAGTTTTATGCGGAAACAAATTAAATTGTTGAAAAACCATTCCCATCTTTTCTCTTATTTTATTTATGTTTATTTTTTTATCTGTTATATTATTTCCTTCAAAATTTATTTCTCCATCTGTTGGTTCCTCTAAAAGATTTAAACATCTTAAAAAAGTACTCTTTCCAGATCCAGAAGGTCCTATTATAACAACAACCTCACCTTGTTCAATCTCTTGATCTATTCCTTTTAAAACTTCATGATTACCAAAAGATTTTTTTAAGTTATTAACATATATCACTTGCTTTAAACCTCCTCTCAAAATACCCAATAAGTCTTCCTAATGAAAATGTCATTATAAAATAAAATACCGCTACTACAATTAATGGTTCAAATGTTAAATATACTGCTCCTTTAACTATATCTGCACTAAACATTAATTCTCCAACTCCAATAAATGAGGCCATAGACGATTCCTTAATTATTGTTACAAATTCATTACCTATTGCAGGTAAAATATTTTTTACTGCTTGTGGAACTATAACTAAATACATAGCTTGTACTTTATTCATTCCTAAACTTCTTGCAGCTTCCATTTGACCTTTATCAACTGCATTTATTCCTGCTCTAACTATCTCCGATACATAAGCTGCTGAATTTAAAGATATAGCCCATATAACTGCTGTAAATGCACTAATATCAATTCCTAAAAATAATGCTGAGCCAGAGTATACCATAAATATTTGTAATACCATTGGTGTTCCTCTTACAAGCTCTATATAAGCTGTTGCAATGCATGCTAAAGGTTTAACTTTTCCAATTTTAAAATTCAATGTTTTCATAAAATATAAAACTGATCCAAATAAAGTTCCAAAAAATACAGTAACAAGTGATATTATTAATGTCATTTTTGCCCCTTCTATGAATACAGGTAAATATTCATTTAAAAAACTAAAATCAAATTTATATCCCATATTAACACCTACTTTTCAACTTGCTTTGATGCTAATTCATTTGCTTCTATAATAAACTTATCTATATTTCCACTTTCCTTTAATCTATTTATTGTTTTATTAACTTGTTCTACAAGTTCTTTTTGACCTTTTTTAACTGCTACTGCATTTCCACCTGTTTCATCTTCAAATGATATATCACTTAAAACTATATCACTATTATTTGACATAGCCATTTCGCCAACTGGTTTTTCTACTACTAACGCATCTATTTTCCCAGCTTTCAATTCTAATATCAAATTATTTACATTGCTTAATAATTTAACTTTTTCACCTTTTATAGTATTTTTTATTATATCAGCTTGAGTTGATCCCATTTGAGCTCCTAAATTGATATTTTTTAAATCATCTATACCTTTATATTTGTTTAAATCCTCTTTTTTAACTAATACACCATGATTAGCCTTATAATATATTTCTGAAAAATCAACTACTTTTTCTCTCTTAGGATCTGGATTCATTCCTGAAATAATCATATCTATTTGACCTGCTGGTAATGCTGTAAGAAGTGAATCAAACTTCATTTCTTTTATATTTAATTTAACCCCTAAGTCCTTTGCTATCTCTTTTGCTATTTCAACATCAAATCCAACGATAGTATCTTTTCCGTCTATCATTGTATGGAATTCATATGGTGAATAATCAGCACTTAATCCAACTACAAGCTCACCTTTTTCTTTTATTTGTGAAAGCATAGTTTTTTCTCCACTATTTGCCCCTGATTCACTTTTTTCTGTACCGCCCCCACATGCTACCATTGAAAATGAAATTGCTCCAACTAATAATGTCGTTATAACTTTTTTTAATATTCCTTTTTTCATAATTTTGTACCCCCAAATTTATTTATTGCTTATTACATGTTTTTTGCTTGATATCATTATACGTTATAAATTTATATTTATGCAAGTATTTTTTATATTTTTCTGTATTTTTTTATTTTTATGCAATTATTATGTATATTTACGTAATTTTTATACATTCTCCTAACCTAAACTCTTTACTTAGTAACAAATAAATATATAAAAATATATAATGTATTACTTAAAATATTTTATGAGAAGGTGCAATAATGGATAAAACTCTAAACCGTCATATGTTTCTAGGCAATAATACTCCAAATGGATTTTACTCTCTTTTTAAATATTTATTATCTCAAGATGAAGCTAATAGAATTATATGCTTAAAAGGTGGACCTGGAACTGGTAAATCTTCTCTTATGAAAAAATTAGCCTTTCATTTTAAATCTAATGGATATACTGTTGAAGAATATCATTGCTCATCTGATGATCAATCCCTTGATGGAGTTTTAGTTAAGGAATTAAAGGCAGCAATATTAGATGCTACTTCACCTCATATGACAGATCCTATCTCCCCTGGTGCTATAGATAAAATTGTTGATTTAGCAGTTGCTTTAGATAGCAAAGATATGGTTAATTACAAAAAAGATATTATATCTTTAAGCACTCAAATAAGCGAATGTTTTTCTAGAGCATATACATTCTTTAAATCTGCAAATTCTATATATTTAGATTGGAGGTATATAAATAAATCATCTGTAAATAAAGACTTATTACTAAACCTTGAATCCACTATTAAATCTGCTGTTCTTCCTATAAAATCATCTAATACTCTTGGAGGTGAAAGACATCTTTTTGCTACTGCCTTTACTCCAAATGGAATTGTCTCTTTTAGTGAACTTCTTGCAAAATCTTTAGGCAAAATATTTGTACTTAAAGGAGAACCTGGACTTTATAAAAGTGATTTATTAAAATCATTAGGAGTTTCAGCTCAAAAGCTTGGTTTATATGTTGAGTATTATCACCATCCCCTTTTACCAGATGAACTAGAGCATATTATAATACCATCTGAAGGGATTGGAGTATTTAGTGAAAATGAATTATCAAAAATTAAATTAAATGCAACAGTTTTTGATTTATCTTCACTTTGCGATAAAAGTATATTAGCAAAATATAAAGAAGAATTAGACTTTGATAAAACTGAATTTGATATACTTCTTAATAAAGGATTATCATTAATTACAGAAGCTAAAATTACCCATGATAAACTTGAAAAAATATATGTTTCTCACATGGATTTTAATTTAGTAAATAAAATTTTTAATGATATTATACTAGACTTTGAAAAATTTAAAGTTTAAACCGTATCTTTTAAAAAATATGAATCAATATTTTATTATTTAAAAACAAAAAAGATTGCGTAATTCTACGCAATCTTTTTTATTTTTTTATTTGTTTTATAACTGATAGCCTGTGAAGGGCCCTAGTACACATTATATATTTTACAAGATTTGGAGTGTCTGTGTCATCCTCTAAAATAATTACACCATCAAATTCTAGTCCCTTAGCAAAATATGCTGGTACTAAAACTTTTCCGCCTCTATAAATTATATCATTTCTATCAAATGTAAGTATTTTTACTTTTTCTTTAAGATTATGAGATAAATCTTTAAGTTCATCCTTTTTCTTAGTTATAACGGCTATACTTTCAAGACCTTCATCTTCATAATCTTCAATTATAGAAGTTATAGTATCTATTGTTTCTCCTAAACTTTCTGTTTCTTCTTCTAAAACAGCTTCTCCGCTTCTTACTAATGGTATAATTTTCTCTTCATCTAAGAATTTACTTGCATATTCCATTATTTGTTGAGTAGATCTATAACTTTTATTTAAGCTAAATTCCATTACATTATCTAATATTTCATTTAATTTAAGCATTGCTGGAACTTCTTTTGTGTCAATAAGCCTTTGATTACTATCTCCAACTATTGTATAGCTTTTAGCTCCTGTTAACTCTTTCAATACTATAAATTGAATATAATTATAGTCTTGAGCTTCATCAATTACTACATGCTTATATTCTTTTTTAGTCTTTTTACCATTTAACCTTATCATTAAATAAAGTATTCCTGCAAGATCCATAAATCCAAGATTATTAGTAGCTGTAACTCTCTTATATATACTTACTATATCTTCGTTATTTAGCCATTCATTTAATCTTTCTCTTGCATTGATAACTTCTCTTACTATTTCTCTTATTCTTAATCTTCTATTGAAATCTAAATTGTTTTTTTCAAAAATAAGCTCATCTTCTGTAAGAGTGCTTATCTTTTCTTCTATTTCTTTATTTAACTTCCAAACATACTCATCTCTTTTATCTTTTATTTTAGAAATAAGTATTCTCTTAACTTTATCGCTTCTTCTAAATAAAGGCATATAAGCATAATGTTTATTAAATAATTCTTTTATTTCATCTTTTGAAACTATTTCTTCTCCAAAGAACTTTACACTCTCTACATCAAAATAATTTTCATTCATTTCTTCTATTGAATTATCTAATTTTTTAACAAATTCAAATGAACTCTTATACTTATATTCTTCTAAGGCTTTTTCATTCCCCTTCATAGCCTCTTCTATATAATAAGAAAACTCTGTTATAGGTTCATCAAGCCCAATTTCTTTAATTGCAAAAGCTTCAAAAGTCATATTATCTACTCCATCTTCACCAAGTGATGGAAGTACACCATTTATATAATCCATAAATATATCATTTGGTCCAAGTATTAAAACTTTGTCACCAAATTGTTTTCTAAAATTATATAAAAGATATGATATTCTATGAAGTGCTATAGTAGTTTTACCTGAACCTGCAACCCCATTTACAACAACAACTTTATCTTTTGGAGCTCTTATTATTTCATCTTGCTCTTCTTGTATTGTCATTACAATATCTTTAAGTTTTTCACTTGAATTACTAGTTAAAACCATTTGAAGTATCTCATCTTTTACATCTATAGCAGATTCAAATACTCCTTTAAGCTCTCCATTTTTTATTACAAGTTGCTTTCTTGATAATATATCACAACCTATCTCTCCAGCTGGAGAAGTATATGAAGATTCACCAACATTTCCTTTATAGAATAATGAAGCTATAGGAGCACGCCAGTCTACTATGACTGGCTCATATGTTCCTTCTTTTGTAAGTCCAAATCTACCTATATAAATTTCTTCTGGAGAATCTCCTTCTTCTATGAAATTTATTTTTCCAAAATAAGGTGATTCTTTTAAAATTGTATATTCTTTAAGCTTTTTATCTATATTCTTAAAAGCTTCTTCTTTTACATAAGCTTCATGATCAAAGTATTCTAATACTTTATCTTCATCATCTCTATATTCTTCTATTACTTTTTTTCTGTAATCTATAATATATTGAGTTATATATTTTCTCTTTTCTATATAACTTAAAATTTCTTCGTTTATTGTATTTAATGTTTCATTTAAATGAGCTTCTTCCATAAGGAAATCTAGGTTATTTTCCATTTTATCTATATCTCCTTCCAAAATAGATTATTACTCACCTATTCACCGTCTTCATTATTCTCATCATGGCTTAAATGTTTTTCATACCCATGATTTTCTTCAGTATTTGAATGCTCTTCATTATGATTACATTCATTACTATTTTCATTTGAATCTAAATTTTCTACTATTACAGCAGTAGTTTCAGTAACAGCTATTTCATTTACTCCTTCAGCTTTTTCAGTAGATAATATTGAAGATTCTTTTCTAAAGTTTTTTCTACTTTCAGCAAGCATCTTAGCTTCTCTTCTAGCTTCTTCCTTTATTCTATCTTCTTCTTCTTTTTTAATTCTCATCTCAGGATATTTTTCATAAACTATTTCCATGAATTCATCCCCAAAGATTGTTTCTTTTTCAAGAAGAACATTTGATATTTTATCTAAAAGATCTCTATTTTCTCTTAATATAGTTTTTGCTTTCTTATGAGCTTCTTTTATTATAGTAAGTACTGCTCTATCAACTAAAGTTGAAGTTTCTTCACTACAATTTCTAACTGCTCTACCATCTAAGTATCTATTTTGTACTGACTCAAGAGCCATCATATCAAACTCTTCTGTCATACCATACATAGTTACCATACCTCTAGCTGTTTGAGTTGCTCTTTCTATATCATTTGAAGCACCTGTTGATACAAGATTAAATACTTCTTCTTCAGCAGATCTACCACCAAGCATTACAGTTATTTGGTTCATAAGTTCTTCCTTAGAAATTAAGTATTTTTCTTCTTCTGGTAATTGCATAGTATATCCAAGAGCTCCCATAGTTCTTGGAACTATTGTAATTTTATGAACTGGATCTGATCCATCTAAAAGTGCTGCTACTAAAGCATGACCAACCTCATGGAAAGCAACTGCTTTCTTTTCTTTTGGTGAAAGTATTCTATCTTTCTTTTCCTTACCTGCTATTATATCTTCAACAGCTTCTCTTAAATCATCTTGAATAACTTCTTTTCTACCTTCTCTAACAGCTCTAAGTGCTGCTTCATTTATAATATTTGCAAGATCTGCCCCAACTGCACCTGGAGTACTCTTTGCTATTTCTTCTAAATCTACATCTGGTCCAAGCTTAATATCCTTAGCATGAACTTTAAGTATAGCTTCTCTTCCTGGGAAGTCTGGTCTGTCAACTATAACCCTTCTATCAAATCTACCTGGTCTAAGCAATGCTTTATCAAGTATTTCTGGTCTATTTGTAGCACCAAGTATTACTATACCTTTTGATGAATCGAAACCATCCATTTCAGCTAATAACTGATTAAGTGTTTGTTCTCTTTCATCATTGCTTTGTAATTGATTATCTCTACTCTTACCAACTGCATCAATTTCATCAATAAATATTATACAAGGAGCTTTTTCTTGAGCATCCTTAAATAATTCTCTAACTCTCTTAGCACCAGCACCAACAAACATCTCAACGAAACTTGAACCTGATATTGAGAAAAATGGTACTTTTGCTTCTCCTGCAACCGCTTTTGCAAGTAATGTTTTACCTGTTCCTGGAGGTCCTACTAAAAGAACACCTTTAGGAAGTTTTGCACCTATTGCAGTATACTTACTTGGATCATTTAAGAAGTCAATTACCTCTTCAAGAGATTCCTTAGCTTCTTCTTGTCCTGCAACATCTTTAAATGTTACTCCTATTTCATCTTCTAAATAAACTTTGGCATTATTTTTTCCAAGTGACATCATTCCGCCACCCATTTTACCTGCCATTTTTGAGAATATCACCTTCCACATTATAAACATGAATAAGAATAATAATCCATAACTTACTAAGAAGTCAAAAATAGGTGATTGTTTAGGATTCTTTCCTGTTACGTCAATTCCTGCTGCATTTAATTGATTAAGTAAATCATTATTTGGTATATTTGCTGTATATAAAGTCTTTCCTTTGTATTCACTCTTATCACTTGGTGTAATAATTAAATTTTCAGTAGTTATTACAACTTTTGAAATTTGCTTATCTTTCACCATTTGTTGAAATGTAGTATAACTAATTTCTTTATTCATTGATGTCTCTCTAATATAATTAAAGGACATTATAATCGCCAAGGCTATTAGAAAATATATAATCCCAGCCTTATTTTTATTTTGGTTTTGTTTTTGATTTTCTGGCTCCATTCAATCCACCTCTCTTTTCCTTATAATTATTGTAAAAATCCCATCTGATTGAAAGGATATATTTTAACTTGTGCTTTACCTAATATTTGGTCTCCACTTATATATGGATTTTTCCAAAATCTAGCATCATTAGAATTTGCTCTATTATCTCCTAAGAAAAAGTATTTTCCCTCAGGAACTTTATATGTACCATAAAACTCCATAGGATTTTTAACATAAGGTTCATCCAACTTTTTACCATTTACATAAACAGATGTACCATCAAACCTTATTTCATCTCCTGGAAGTCCTATAAGCCTTTTTATAACAATCTCATCTAGTTCTTTTGACTTAAATACTACTATATCGCCTCTCTTTAAATTTTCTGGATTATAAACTTTTGTTACTAAAAGTCTATCATCAACATTTAAAGTTGGTGCCATTGATGAGCTTGGTATATACACTCTAAATATTAAAAATTTATTTATTAATATAGCAAGTATTACAGCTATAATAACTGGTATTATCAAATCTTTAAAAAAATTTGTTTTATTACTACTCATTCCACATTCCTTTCATCAACTCATTAATATGTTTTTTTCTTTTTGTGGTCTCTTCTTTACTGTAGTAATATTTATTTTTTTCTTCGTATACTACATCGCCACTTTTTAATTCTATTGAGAATTTATTCTTAGGAACATTTAATATTTCATTATCTAAAGACTGTAAAATATAATATTCTCCTTCACATCTATCAACTATGTATAAATTTCTCATAAATTTATTGTATACCTATTTAACCTTTCTTAAATCTTTATATTAAATTTAATTATATCATACTTTTTTGACAAATTTATTTCTTGAAATTTAAATTTTTATATTATATTCTTGTCCTTTTTTAAACATTTTTAATCTTATTTTCACATTATATCATATGTAATTAATATTGCAATATTATACAATATTAAATACCACTTAACTGTTAGTTCCTAATTAAAATCAAAAGCGAAT
>NZ_AVSV01000007.1 GCF_000498355.1 Clostridium sp. Ade.TY
TAAATTATCTTCTTTTTTAATGCTATTTAAGTATATATGAAATTATTGTAATAATTTTCTTTTTTAACAATAGTATAATATACTAAATGTGGTAAATTAATCATTAAAATAAAAAATGGAGTGAATTTAAAAATATAAGGAGAAATAAATTTTTAATATAGAAACTTTAGAAACAAAAGGGCGTATTTTATAATAAATAGGTTTAATATAAACTAAGGATGTGTTTTTAGTGTGTGAAATGATAGATAAATTAGTAAGCGATATAGAAGAGAAAATAATTAATTATAGAAGAGATTTTCATAAATTTCCAGAAGTTGCGTGGATGGAATTTAGAACAGCTTCATTAATAGGGAAAGCTTTATTGGATATGGGGTATAAGGTTAATATAGGAAAAGAAATTATAAATGATAATTATAGAATGAATATTCCTAAGGAAGATGAGTTAGAAGAAAGCTATAATAGAGCAATTAAAGAAGGAGCGTATGAAGAATTTTCAAAGAAAATGAAAGGTGGATATACAGCAGTAATAGGTATTTTAGAAAATGGAGAAGGACCTACTATAGCTTTAAGATTTGATATGGATGGGGTTAAAGTAAGCGAAAGTAAGGATAGCTCTCATATACCTTTTAAGGAAGGTTTTTCATCTTTAAATGATGGAATAATGCATGCTTGTGGACATGACGGTCATATTGCAGTTGGACTTGGGGTTGCCGAAATTATTTCAAAGATTAAAGGAAAGTTTCAAGGAAAAATAAAGCTTATATTTCAACCAGCAGAAGAAGGAGTTAGTGGAGCACTTGCACTATCTGAATCAAAAATTTTGGATGATGTAGATTATTTAATAGGTGGGCATGTTGGAATAAAGGCTAGGAAATCTAGAGAAATAATATGTGGAACTTATGGATTTTTAGCAACAACTAAAATTAATGCAGAGTTTAGAGGAAAGGCTTCACATGCTGGGGTAGCACCGGAGAAAGGACACAATGCACTACTTTCAGCCTCAACAGCAGTTTTGAATCTAGATGCTATACCAAGAAATAGTGAGGGAACTACTAGAATAAATGTAGGGAAATTAGTAGCAGGAAGTGGAAGAAATGTAATACCAGGACAAGCATTTATGGAAATAGAAACTAGAGGAGAAACAACAGAATTAAATGATTATATGCAACAATATGCAGAAAGAATTTTAAAATCTTCAGCAGAAATGCACGATACTCATGTGGATATAAAATATGTAGGCAAATCAATAAGTGGTGAAAGTGATGAAGAGTTAATAAAGATAATACAAAGTGTAGCAGAAAATATAAAATATTATAAATTTATAAGAGAAAAAGAAGATTTTGGTGCTAGTGAAGATATATGTTATATGATGAAAAAGGTTCAAGAAAGAGGTGGAAAAGCATCATATATTATGTTTGGTAGTGAACTTAAGGGAGAGCATCATTCAGAAAAATTTGACTTTAACGAATTAGATATGATAAATGCAGTTAAACTTTATACTGAAGTTATAATGAATATACTTGCTAAAAAGGATGCTTAACTTATTTAATAAGAGGTAGTATAAGGAAAATATAGTTAAATTTAAATGAGATTGTTTTACTAAAAAAATCTTATATGATAACATTATAATAAGTAAATGGAATTTATAAGAAATTAATAATGTAATAATAAGTAAGTTAATTTTATAAAAAATAAAGAGCTTATTATTTAATAAAAGCAAATAATGGATGTAGGTGAATTATGAATACTAAGAGAGAGGAAGTTCATTTAGCATTACAAGAGAGCTTCAAAAAATTAATATTAAAGTATAATTTTGAAAAAATAACGGTAAAAATGATTACTGATGGCGCTTCTCTTATTAGACCAACATTTTATAATCATTATGCAGACAAGTATGAGCTATTAGAAGAGATTTGTTATAATGATATATTTAGTGGAATTGAGATGCTAATTGAAAATAAGATGCCCAAAGAAGCAATTTCTTATATGTTTACAAGAATTGAAAATAATAAAGAGTTTTATTTTCAAGCTGCTAAAGTAACAGGACAAAATTCATTTGAAGAAATTATGACAAAACATTTAAGCAAAATTTTTGTAAAACTATTCAAGCAGCATGATAGAAGCAATAAAGGTTTAAAAGAAAAGTTTTCTGCAGAATATGTAGCTGAATATTATTCAAGAGGGTTAACTTATATAATAAAAAGGTGGATTGAAGATGGGATAAGTGTATCAGCTAAAGATTTATCAAATAAGTATGAAATGCTTATTAATAATTCATTAGAGAATATTATTGATAATTTAATAGAGTAAAAATAAGTTTTTTATGTAGCATATGTAGCAATAGTAAACTTAAAAAGAGATTTGTATAATTACAAACTAAAATAATTTTTACTTTTTGATACAAGAAAATATTTTTAAATATTATTTAAAGTATAAATTATAAAACTATGGTTACTTAAAAGTAACTCATTGTTATAGTTTTTATAATTTAATATATTATTATATATAATTAATATTTGAAAATATTATATGTGGAGTAATGAGGTATGGAAGATGAAGTTAAGTAGGATAAGTAATTTTATTATGAATATTGCTATTATTTTTTCTTTGTATGCTGGATATAAAGTATTTAATAGTCATAGAAAATTACCACCAGGGGTTTGTCCTTTAGAGGATAATAGAGGATTATTATATTTAGCTATATTAATTTTAATTTTTTCAATAATATTATCATTTATCTCAGATAAGATTGAGATTAAGAATAAAAAAGAAAGAAATAATAATTAGATTAAAAAATAAAATGAAAAGATATTCATTTGATAATATTTGTAAAAAGACGGCTACAAAGCCGTCTTTTTGTATATGGTTATAAACAGTTATAAAATATTGTACATTTGAAATATGGAATAATTAGATAAAATTAAATTATAAACGTATAAAATAAGGAGAGTTTTTACTCTTTTAAAAAGGGGAGAAAATCTATGTTAAGTCCAAAATATAAAGCAGAACAAATAGTAATAAAACAGTTGCTTAATTACTTAAGAAAAAATCCAGAAAAGAATTTAAGTAATATTGTTTCATTAGTAAAAAAATTTGATAACAAAGGAATGTATGCAGAACAATATGATGTAATAGAGGGCTTTTTAAAAGAAGAAAATAATAACTGGGTTGAGCTTATGAGTAAAATAGCAACAGAAGTAAATCCACACATAGTAGAAACTGTTTTCACAAACTTTTTATTAAACGCAGCTATTAGAGGTTGTGAAGAAATAGATAAGAATATAGAGAAGTATGGTTATAGCATACCTTTTACTATATTGGTAGATCCAACAACAGCTTGTAATAAAAAATGTATTGGTTGTTGGGCAGCTGATTATAATAATTCATTAAACTTAAGTTATGATGAACTAGATAAATTATTTACTCAAGGAAAAGAACTTGGAATATATTTTTACATTATGACAGGTGGAGAACCTTTAGTAAGAAAAAATGATGTATTAAAGTTAGCTAAGAAACATAATGACTGTGTTTTTATGATATTTACAAATGGAACACTTATAGATCAGAAATTCTGTGATGATTTATGCGAAGTTGGAAATATAGTACCAACAATAAGTGTTGAAGGTTTTGATGATGCAACTGATGGAAGAAGAGGAAAGGGTTCATGGGATGATATTATGAGAGCTATGGATCTTATGAAAGCAAATCATATACCATTTGGATTTTCAACATGCTTTACTACAGCAAATTGTGATAGCGTATTATCAGATGAATTTATAGATTTAATGATAGATAAAGGAGCATATTTCTCATGGTATTTTACATTTATGCCAATAGGATGTAAAACTGATACATCATTAATGGCAAGTCCAGATCAAAGAGAAAAACTATATAGAACAATAAGAGCTTGGCGTAATACAAAACCTATATTTAATATGGATTTTTGGCATGATGCTGAGTATGTTGGTGGTTGTATAGCTGGAGGAAGAAGATATTGTCACATAAATGCAAATGGTGATGTTGAACCATGTGTATTTTGTCATTATTCAAGTGCAAATATTAAAGATGTTTCATTAATTGAGGCATTAGGACAACCATTATTTTTGGAATATCAAAAAAATCAACCATTTAATAAAAATCAATTTAGGCCTTGTCCGATATTAGATAATGCACCTAAAATTGCAGAAATGGTAAAAAATTCAGGAGCAAAATCAACAGAATTTATAGATCCAGAGGATGTTGATGATTTATGTAAAAAAACTATAGAGTATGGTCAAACTTGGGCTAAAAGAGCAGAACCATTATGGAAAGAAAATTTAGAAAATAAAAATAAATAATATAAAATGACACTTACTTTATTTAAGGTAAGTGTCATTTTTTCTTTTAAATTATAGTTTTAAACTTTTAGTTTACAAAAGATATATTTTAAATTTTTATATAAACAATTAAATATAATAACAATAAGAAAACAGTATATTTTATGAAGAAATTTAAAGTATATAATTAACTGTATAAAGTAATTAAATTTATAGATTAAAGGGATGATTTTAATGGAAGATAAAAAAATATGTATAGAGGAAAACAATAGTTTAGAAAAATATTTTTATGATAACAAAAAATATGAGGATTTTATAAAAAAAGAAATTAATAGCAAAATATTAACTATTATAAATGATAGACCACATAAAATAAAAACAGTAAGAGGATATAAGTACAAAGGTAAAACTATATATGAGTATAAAATACCATTAGATAAAGATTTAGATTGTAGAGTTGCTTATATTTATATAGAAGATAAAATATTAGTATTTTTTATATCAAATATTATAAGAAAAAATTTATTTACAAAGCTAGTAGCAAAAGTTAAAGGAGTTGTTAAGGCGTGATAAATAATACTGATTTAATTAATGTAGCAATGTATACTTTAAAAATTATTGAAGTTAATGATAAAGTTAGTTTTAAAACATTTAAAAAAGATAGAGGATTTACTATAGAAAAGATTGAAGGAGCTTTCAATATAATAGAAGATGGATATGAAAAAAAGGAATTTTTAAATATTAAATACAAGGAAGTAAAAAAAATACTTAAAGAACTTCAAAAGAAAGAATTTCCAAGGAGTAATAAAATTTGGTATAAAATAATTAGAGGAAATAAAACTGCTTAAATAATATATTATAAATAAAAAATAGAGTTAAATAAATTATTATTTTATAAATTGACAAACTTATAGTGCAAGTATAGAATTATAATAAAATTTAAGGAAAAATAGATAAGAATTTATTAATTAAGGAAATAGGGAGTGTTTAATATGAGAGGTATTTTAACAGTTATAGGAAAAGATAAGGTTGGGATAATAGCAGGAATTAGTAATGAGCTTTTAAAGCTTAACATTAATATTTTAGATGTTAATCAAACGATAATGGATGATTATTTTACAATGATTATGATGTTAGATTTAAAATATGCTAATGAAAAATTTGATAAAGTTAAAAAAGAATTACTTTCAAAAGGTGAAGAATTAGGTGTTGATGTAAAGATACAAAGAGAAGAAATATTTAATTCAATGCATACACTTTAAGTTGGAGGTAATAAGATGAATACAAGCAATATATTAGAAACAATTAAAATGATTGAAGAAGAAAAACTTGATATAAGAACTATAACTATGGGTATTTCTCTTTTAGATTGCATAGATTCTGATGGAGATAAAGCAAGAGAAAAAATATATAATAAAATAGTAACTTCAGCAAAGGATTTAGTTAGAGTAGGTGAAGAAATAGAAAATGAGTTTGGAATTCCAATAGTTAATAAAAGAATTTCTGTTACACCTATATCAATAATAGCAGGAGCTACAGATGAGACAAGTTATGTGAAGTTTGCAGAAACTTTAGATAAAGCTGCTAATACTTTAGGCGTAGATTTCATAGGTGGATTTTCAGCTCTTGTTCAAAAAGGATATACAAAAGGAGATAAGATATTAATTAATTCAATACCTGAGGCATTAGCTAAAACAACTAAAGTTTGTTCTTCAGTAAATGTTGGTTCAACTAGATGTGGAATAAATATGGATGCAGTTAGAGATATGGGAGAGGTTATAAAGAAAACAGCTTCTCTTACAAAAGATACAAAAGGATTTGGATGTGCAAAGTTAGTTGTATTTTGTAATGCAGTTGAAGATAATCCATTTATGGCAGGTGCTTTTCATGGTGTTGGAGAAGCTGATAGGGTTATAAATGTTGGGGTAAGTGGACCAGGAGTAGTACAAAGGGCATTAGAAAAAGTAAAAGGAGAGTCATTTGATGTTGTTTCAGAAACTATAAAAAAGACAGCATTTAAAATAACAAGAATGGGTCAATTAGTGGCAAAGGAAGCTTCAAAGAGATTAGATGTACCATTTGGGATAGTTGATTTATCATTAGCACCAACACCAGCAATTGGAGATTCAGTTGCTCATATATTAGAAGAGATGGGTCTTGAAGTTGTAGGAACTCATGGAACTACAGCAGCACTTGCTCTTTTAAATGATGCTGTAAAAAAAGGTGGAGTAATGGCTTGTAGTCATGTTGGAGGACTAAGTGGAGCATTTATACCTGTATCAGAAGATGCTGGTATGATAGATGCAGTTTTAAATGGTTCTTTAAATTTAGAAAAACTTGAAGCTATGACAGCAATATGTTCAGTTGGACTTGATATGATAGCAGTTCCAGGAGATACAAGTTCTGAAACTTTAGCGGCTATGATAGCAGATGAATCAGCAATTGGAATGATAAATAACAAGACAACAGCTGTTAGAATTATACCAGCTCCTGGATGTAAAGTAGGAGATTTAGTTGAATTTGGAGGACTTTTAGGTACAGCTCCGGTTATGCCTGTTAATAAGTATTCATCTTCATTATTTATAAAAAGAGGTGGAAGAATACCAGCTCCAATACATTCATTTAAAAACTAAAGGAGAAATTTATGATAGTAAGAAAATCATTTAATGAAGATATAAAGGATATAATGGAAATTATAAAATTAGCACAAAACAATTTAAAAGCACAAAATATAGATCAATGGCAAAATGGATATCCAAATGAAAATACTATTAAAGATGATATATTAAATAATATAAGCTATGTTGTAATTAAAGATAGTGAAATTGTAGGAACATTTGCAGTTTCATTTGATGGAGAAAAAACTTACGATAAAATTTATAATGGCAGATGGATTAGTAATGAAAAATTTGGTGTAATACACAGAATTGCTATAAATGAAAATCATAAGGGTACTGGATTAGCTTCTGAAATTATAAAGCATGTAGAAGACATTTGTTTAAATGAAGGCATAAATAGTATAAAGATAGATACACATGAAGATAATATAGCTATGCAAAAATTACTTAAAAAAAATAGTTTTGAATATTGTGGAATTATATATTTAGAAGATAAAAGTAAAAGGATAGCTTTTGAAAAATTGTTTTAAAATAAAAGGCAGTAAACTTATTATAAATAAGATTTACTGCTTTTTTTATTTTAATTATTATAAGATAATTGCTTGTATTTTAGAGGAGGAATTCCAACTAATTTTTTAAATATTTTACTAAAATAATAATAATCTTTATATCCAACTTTCTCAGCTATTTCAGAAATTTTTATTTCATTATTTTTAAGTAAAAGTTTTGCATTATCTATACGTTTTTTAGTTATATATTCGATTAAGCTATCGCCAGTAACCTTTTTAAATGTTGAACTTAAATGACAAGGATTTATAAAAAATGTAGTAGATAAATATTCTAAATTTATATTTTCAGAAGTATAGTTTTTATCTATATAATCTTTAACTTTTTTTATAGTTTTAGTAGAGTCAGTAATTTTTGTTGTTTTATTTATTGAGGTTATTTTAGTGTAGAAATTATTGCAGTATATTTTTATATCATCTAAATTATTACAAGAGTATAATAAAGTATTTATAATATAGTCTATGTCTATTATAGATAAATAACATTCACCTTCTGAAATTATACTATCTAATGCTGAAAGGTAATATGATATTACTTTTTTTAACCCATTAATATCTTTGAATATATTAGCTTCAGAAATATAGTAATTAACCTTATCAATAAGTTTATCTTTAGAATTTGATCTAGCTAATAATTCAAAGTCTAATTTTAAATTATTAGGAATTGAAAGAGCTTTATATTTTATTTCATCAAAATAAAATATAGATTTTTTATTGAAAAATATTTTTGATGGAAATACTGTTAAGCATTCAAAAACTTTATCTTTTATACTATTATTTTTTTTATAGTTGCTAAAATAGCAATAATCCAATAAATTATTATTTAAAAGAGATAAAAATAAAGTTTTAATATTTTCAGAGTAAATACAATCTAAAACTAATATTTTATTATTTTTTGAAAGTCCATATATTACATCATAGTTTTTAAAATTATTATCTAAAAATTTATATAAATCTATTATGTGAGAATTTTCACTTACTTCTATTGAAATAACTGTATTGAAACTCTCATTAATATTTAATGGAGAATAAACTTGAGTTAAATTATTATACAATGAATCAATAATAAATTGATATTTCTTTTTTTCATCTATTTCATTTAATGCTATTAAGTTTTTTTGTTCGTTATATATAAGAGAAAGACATTTTTCAATTGAACTATAAAGTTCATCTTTTTTTACTGGCTTTAATAAATATTCCACTATATTATATTGAATTGCTTGTCTTGCATATTCAAACTTTTCAAAGCCAGTTAAAAATATAATTTTAGTTTCATAATATTCTTCTCTTATTTTTTTTACAAATTCAATACCATTAATTAAGGGCATTTGAATATCTATTATTGCAATATCTATATTATTATTTTTAATTATATCTAGAGCGCTTGATCCATTGGATGCTTCATAAATATTATCAAATTTAAATATCCCATCTTTTAAGTATTTATGAATCTTAGCTCTTATTAAATACTCATCATCAACTAAAAGTATATTAATCATAATAAACTCCTTTCTACTATGGCAGGAATAGTTATAATTATAGTAGTTCCTACATTTTTTTTACTTACAATATTAAATGTACAGTTTCTATCATAGAATAAATTTAATCTTTCTATAGTATTTTTTACAGCAAATCCACCTTTTGATGATGCTATAGTTCCTTTAAGTACTTTATTTAACTCAGTTTCTGTCATTCCAATACCAGTATCTTTTATAGTTATTTTAAGTTTATCGTTAATTTTTTCAATATTAATATTTATATAGCCTTTAGAACTATTGTTTTTAAGTCCATGATATATAGAGTTTTCAACAAGGGGTTGTAAAAGTAGTTTAGGACATAAAAAATTATTAAGAGAATTAGTATAATTTATTTTATAATCAAAAATATCATAATATCTAAGTTTCATAATTTTTAAGTAACTATCAGTTAATGACAGTTCTTCTTTAACTGTAATAAATGTATTTCCTTTATTTAATACACCTCTATAAAATGTTGATAAGTTTCCTATCATATTTACGGCCTCATCACTTTGTTCAAGTTCTATAAGTGCTGATATATTTTCAAGGGAATTGTATAAAAAATGTGGTTTTATTTGAAGTTGTATTAATTCTACTTCAAATTCCTTTTTTTTATTTTGTTCGTAATTGATTTTATCTAAAAGGTTTTTAATATATATAATTAAATGATTAAATTTTTTAGAAAGAATTCCTATTTCATCTGATGATGTAATTTTTATTTCAGTAGACCAATTGCCTTTTTCGACTTCAGCTATAGCATCATATAAGTTATAAATTGGTTTAGTTATAGATTGTGAAATTAATTTTGAAAGTATATAAGCGCATATAAGACCTATAAATATTAAAACTATTAATAATATTATAAGTGCACCCTTTTCATGAATAATATCTTTTAGATATATATTGGCAACTATATTCCAATTAAGTTTATTATTATATAACATAAGAGTTATTTTATCTTTAGGTTTATCTTCTATAATTAAGAACGGAGAACTATTATTAGCAAATTTTATATTAGGTATTTTTTTGAAAATATTACTTGTAACTTCCTTAGAATTAGAGGAAGATGTTATAAAACCCTCATCATTTACTAAAAAGAAGTCTATGTAACTACTTGTATCTTTCTTATTTGTATAGTTTTTGGAGAGAAAACTTTCAGGTACAAATATTTCTAAGTAACCTATTAATTTTCCTGTATTCATGTCAAAAATTTGTCTTGCAATATAAAGATTTGGATTACCTTGAGTATCTAATATTGCACCATACCATTTATTAAAGCTCATAGGTATATGATTTAAATTTATTAAACTGATAAATTTACTATTTGATTGCATCTTAAATCCATTTGCTGAATGTAAAATAACGCCTGATATAACTGAGTCTTTATACATAATTTTATCCATTTCTCTTTGTAATTTTAAAATTTCTTCTTTAGTTGGATATATATTATTTGAAGAACATTTTTTTAATATATTTTGTACATCTATATTTACCATAAGATTTGTTGAGTTAGATTCAGCAGAATTTAATGTTATTTCAGTTTGATTTGATATTAAGTCTAAAGTATTTTTTTCTCTAGATATGGATGTTTTTTTTATAGTTTTATATGCAATAGAATAAGAAGTAAAAATAATTAAAAATATAATTGATAAAGATACAAAAAATGAGAAGTAAAATACTTTATCTTTAATAGATTTAAATTTTATATTATTTAGTTTATTAAAAATTTTTCTTTTTAAATTATATGTTTTCATTGAGCCTCCTAAAAAGATGAAAATATTTTACAAAATATGTAAATTCTAAAAATAATACAACAAAATGAAAAATAATACATTTAAACCTATTATTGTAAATGTTATCATAAAATTAACCAAAATAAAAGTGTGGGGGGATATTTTATGAGGAAAAAAATTATTGCTTGTATATTAGCAGCAATGACTATGACATCATTAGTTGCATGTGGAAGTAAACAGACAAGTGCAGAGGGGGGAGGCGATGCTGTAACTATAAAAATGTTATCAAGATATAGTAGTGATCAAGGACCAGATGACATAATGATTAATAGTAGAATTGAAAAGTTCATGGAAGAAAATCCAAACATAAAGGTTGAACATGAGGCTATCGGAGATGAAGCAACTTATAATAATATGTTTAAGACATCAATTGCAACAGGAGATGCGCCGGACTTATTTGTAAATTATGGTGGAATGCAATTCCAAGAATATGTTGAAAATGGATTATTTTTAGATTTAAGTACTGTTGCAAGTGAAGATAAGGAGTGGGCTGATAAATATATACCAACAATGTTAGATGCATGGAAGTTTGAAGGAATTGATGGATTTTATGGTGTTCCAGTTTCATGTTTTGCTACAGGAATATATTATAATAAAGAATTATTTGAAAAGAATGGTTTAAAGGCTCCAAAAACAATTGAAGAATTTGAAAAAGTTTGTGATGCATTTTTAGCAAAAGGTATTATACCATTTGCTTTAGGTGATAAAGATAATTTTAGAGGAGCTCATCTTTTAGCTAATTTAGCATTAAAAAGAGAGAATTTTCAATATACAAAGGATGTTATTGATGGAAAAATTAAATGGAATGATCCAGTTATGAAAGAATTATTTGGGTTAATGGAAAAGTGGCAAAAGAAAGGTTACTTAGGAGAAAATATAACAACAATGGATTCAAGTGCAGAACAAGCATTATTTTTAAATGGTGATACACCAATGCACTTAAATGGATCATGGTTTATGAATCAAATAAATGATTCAGAAATTCCAGAAAAAATAGGATTTATTCCTTTCCCATATTTTGAAAAATATCCAGATCATAAAAATAATTGGCATTCAGGAACTTCAGAAGGAATAAGTTTAGCTGCAAATAATGGTGAAGAAAGACTTGAAGCTTCAATAAAATTATTAAAATATTTAACTGATAAAGATGGATATAATGAATCTCAAAAATTAGCTAAAGGTGGAATTTATCCAGTAACAACAATGGAAAAGATTGATGATGTTACAAAAATTGCTAAGGAATTTAATGAAGTATTTGTAGATGTTAAAGATACAAAACTTGAGCCTGGTGATTATGCAAAGAATCCACAATTAAGAGAAGAAATAAGAGATGCAATTCAAGGTATGTTTGCTGGAACAAGTGTTGACGATACTTTAAGTAGAATACAAAAAGTAACTGATATGAAAAAGTAATTCATATTAAATAGGTGAAATTTAGTAGGGTCGTATATATTGCGACCCGTTTTACCTAATATGAATAGGTAAAAGAAAATTTAAGGAGGTCAAAGATGAAGGCTTTAGAAAATAATACAATTACAAAAGAAAAATCTAAAGACAAATTTTATATAGAACCTAAAGAAGGTAATTATAAAAAAGTTGAACATAAAAATAATATTAATCGTAAAAAGTCTAAATTTAAAAAGAGTTTAAAGGACAATTCTACATTTATATTATTTATACTTCCTGCAATATGCTTATATACTTTCTTTTATATATCACCAGTTGTTAAGTCATTATATTTATCATTTGTAAAGTGGAATGGTATTCCAGCAGTTCCTAAAAAGTTTGTAGGATTAGAAAACTTTTTTAACATATTCCAAGATCCAGCTTTTTATAATGCTTTAAAAAATGTAGGAGTTTTTATAGCTGTTAGTTTTCTTGTAATAATGCCTTTTGCATATCTTTTAGCTCTTTTAGTTAGTAGTAGATATATTAAAGGAAAAAGATTTTTTAAAACAGTATATTTCTTACCTTCAATTTTACCAACAGCAGCAACTGGTTTAATGTGGACTTTAATACTTTATAAATCTGGTGGCGCTTTAAATACATTATTAATAAATTTTGGAATGAATAATGCAGTTCAAGACTGGCTTGGAGATCCTAAATTTGCTATTTTTACAGTAGCTTTAGTAAATGCATGGGTATTCATTGGATATAACATGTTAATATTTGTAGCTGGCCTTACTAATATACCAGATGACTTAATTGAAGCTGCAAAAATTGATGGAGCTAATGGATTTAAAGAACAAATACACATAGTACTACCTCTTATGAAGGAAAGTTTTAAAATATTCTCAGTACTAGCTATAGTAGGATCATTTAAAGTATTTGATATTATATATGTTATGACTGGAGGAGGTCCAGGTGGTGCTACAGATGTACCAGTAACTTTATTATATGATCAAGCATTTAAATATAATAACTTTGGATATGGTAGTTCAATAGGTATGTTAATATTAGTTGCTGCAATTATATGTACATTAATATTAAATGGAGTATTTAAATCAAAAGACGATTAGAATAGGAGGGATTATATGTTAAATAATAAAGAAAATAAATTAATGAAATATGGTATGTATATTTGTGCAATATTGTGGGCAATATTCAGCGTTGCACCATTAATATTTACACTTATGTCATCTTTTAAAAGTACAAACCAAATATATGGTGATGCATTTGCTCTTCCACAAAGTTTAGATTTTACTAATTATCAAACAGCAATGAGTAAGGCTGATATTGCAAGAGCTGTATTTAATTCATTTTTCTTAGCAATTTCAACAACATTATTAGTAGTAATTTTAGCTACATTAGTTGCTTATGTAATAACAAGAACAAAATTTAAACTTAGAAGTTTAGTATTAATGTATTTTATAATGGGATTAACAATTCCAATGCATACTACAATAATTCCAATTGCAGATATTATAAATAGACATGGATTTAAAAATCAATTTATACCGCTTATATTCTTATATGCAACATTCCAATTACCTTTTGCAATATTTATGATGTCAGGATATATGAGAGGAATAAGTAAAGAAATAGACGAAGCTGCAACAATTGATGGATGTGGACGTTTAAGATTATTATTTGGAATATTACTTCCTTTAAGTAAACCAGCAGCAGCAACAATTTCTATATTCTCATTTTTAGGAGTATACAATGAATTTATATTTGGACTGATGTTCTTAACTGATAAAGCGAAATATACAATTTCAGTAGCTCTTATGAGTTTAAATGGAAGATATTCATCTGATAAAGGTGCAATATTTGCAGCTATATGTATGTTTATAATTCCAATAATAATAATTTATATAGCATGTCAAAAACATGTTGAAAAAGGAATTACAGCTGGAGCTGTTAAAGGATAAAAATAATTTTTAAAATTAAGGGAGAAGTATTTATGAGTTATAAAACAAGAAGTAGACAAGTACATTTAGATTTCCATACAAGTCCATTAATTAAAGGAATAGGTAAAGATTTTAATAAAGATGAGTTTGGTGAAATTTTACAAAAAGCTAGAGTTAATTCAATAACATGCTTTGCAAGATGTCACCATGGATATTTATATTATGATTCAAAAATAAATAAAGAAAGAATTCATCCACATCTTGCAAATAAAAATTTATTAAAAGAACAAATTGAAGCTTGTCATAAAAGAAATATAAAAGCTCCAATATATTTACCAGTTCAATGGGATAAGTTTACTTATGATGAACATCCAGAATGGGTTTCAAAAGATTTAGAGGGCAATATAATTAAAGGAGAAGGTGGAAAACCAGGCTTTTATGAGTTTTTATGTGTTAATACACCTTATAGAGAATTTCTTAAAAATCATGTAAGAGAAATATTAGAAATGTTTCCAGAGGTTGATGGATTATTTTTTGATATAGTTATGGTTTTACCTTGTGCATGTGATAACTGTAAAAAGAGTATGGAAGAATTAGGGATAGATTATAATGTAAAAGGTGAAAGATTAAAATTTTCAGAGAAAATGTTAAGTAAATTTAAGAGAGAAATGACTGAGTTTGTAAAAGGAATAAATGAAAATGTAGCTATATTTTATAATGGATCTCATATAAGTCCAGCTCTTAAAGGATCAATAGATTTTTATAGCCATATTGAAATTGAATCATTACCAAGTGGTGGATGGGGTTATATGCATTTTCCTATAACAGTTAGATATGCTAGAAATTTAGGAAAAGATTGTTTAGGAATGACAGGTAAGTTCCATACTTATTGGGGAGATTTTCATTCATTTAAAAATTTAGCAGCACTTCAATATGAATGTTTTCATATGTTAGCTCAAAATACAAAATGTTCAATTGGAGATCAATTAGATCCAAATGGTAAAATATCAAAAGAAGTTTATGATTTGATTGGAAAAGTATATAGTGAAGTTGAAGAAAAAGAACCATGGTGTGAAGATGCAAAACAGGTTTGTGAAATTGCAGTATTTACTCCAGAAGAGTTTATAGATTATAGTGCAGCAAGTCCATTTGGATTAAAGCCTGCAATAACTGGTGTAACTAGAATGTTACAAGAAGAATCTCTTCAATTTGATATTATTGATAGTACAATGAATTTTAATAAATATAAGTTATTAGTTTTACCAGAAAGAACTATAGTAAATAATTCTTTTAAAGAAAAATTAGAGGCTTTTGTAAATTGCGGAGGTAAAGTTATAGCTGTTAACGAAGGTGGATTAAATGAAGGAGAAAATGGATTTAATCTTCCATTCTTAAAAGTTAAATATGAATCAAAAGGCGAATTTGCACCTACATTTATAATTCCAGAAGGTGAACTATCTAAAGAATTATATAATACAGAGTATGTTATGTATGAAGATTCATTAAAGGTTTCTGTAGAAGATGGTGGAAAAGTTTTATCTTATTCAATGGAACCATACTTTAATAGAACACCAGAACATTTCTGTTCACATCAACATGCACCAAGCAGTGGTAAAGTTTATGGACCAGCAATAATTAAAGGATATAATTCAATATATTTTGCTCATAAAATATTTTCACAATATCAAAGCTATGGATCATTGTGGTGTAAAAAGTTATTTATAAATGCTATAGATATGCTACTTAATAATAGATTAGTTAAACATGATGGACCAAGTACAATAATAAGTACAATAAATGAACAAGAAAAAGAAAATAGATATGTACTTCATCTTCTTCATTATGTTCCAGAAAGAAGATGTCAAAGAATTGATGTTATAGAAGATATAATTCCTATATATAATTTAAATTTAAATATGGCATTAGATAAAAATATTAAGTCAGTTAAGTTAGTTCCACAAAATGAAAATGTAGATTTTAATATTATAGATGGGAATTTAGAATTTACTGTTAATAAAATAAATGGACATCAAATGGTGGAAATAAGTTATTAAGAAATGGGGAAACATTTATGAAAAAAATAATTTCTATAGATATTGGAGGAACTTTTGTTAAATATGGTTTAGTTGATAATTTAGGAAATATTTTAGATTGTGGTAAAAAACCAACTAATAAAAGTGGGATAGAAGGTTTCGTAGATGAATTATGCGAAATAATAGATTCATATAAAAGTGATGAAGATATTTTGGGTGTATCTATTAGTATGCCTGGTTTTATAAATAATAAAGAAGGTATTCCAATAGCTTGTAGTGCTTTAAGATTTATAGAAAATTATAGATTAAAAGATGTTTTAGAGTGGAGATGTGGGTTTACTGTAAAAATAGAAAACGATGCAAATTGTGTTGCTTTAGCTGAAAAATTCAATGGAAACGCATCAGAATGTGATGATTTTATATGTATAACTATAGGAACTGGTATAGGTGGAGGAATTTATTTAAATGGTAATTTAATTAGAGGAAAGCAGTTTAAGGGCGGTGAATTTTGCTATATGATAACAAAAGATAAAGAAAATTATCAAAGACTAAATGAAAACTCATCTATGACAGCGTTAATAAATATGTATAAGGAATATAAAAATATAGATAGCAAAGAAAAAGTATTAGGAGATAAAATATTTGATGAAGCAAAGTATGATGATAATATAAAATTTATTATCAAAGATTGGTATGGAAATATTGCAAGAATGATATACAATGTTTCTTCAATATTAAACCCTGAGAAAATTTTAATAGGTGGAGGGGTAAGTGCTAGAGAAGAATTAATAGACGAATTAAATAAAGCTCTTAATGAAATACCATGGTGGCACTTTGTTGAATGTAAAATAGAAAAGTGTAAGCATGAAAATAATGCAGGTTTAATTGGAGCGACTTACAATTTTTTTAACACTTAAATATTTAAATAATAAAAATAGAAAGTATCTTAAAGTGATACTTTCTATTTTTTATTTATAATATAAATGCTTTAATTACTATTGCAATATCATCATTATGAACCGTATCTGTGATTTACTTTGCGTGTATTTTAACTTCATCACTAGCATTACCCATTGCTATACCACAACCAACAGTAGATAACATTTCTATATATACATAAGTTATATATAATATTTTATAAATGTGGAATAATATTTGTATAAAATATTTAGGAGAATTTTTATGGAAAAGATATTAGTGCCTATAGAAGGAAAAGTAATTCCAAGAGAAGTTTTGGAGGAAATTAAAACATTTGATTATATAAATAAAAGTCCTTATAGTTTAAGTTTTTATAACGTTCCAAATATTACTTGGGAACATAAACCAGAAGGAAGTCTTAGAATATCAGATCATTGGAATTTTATAAGTCATGGAAAAAAACATTGTGTTTTAGAAAATAGAGAAGAGTATATAGAGAATAATTGGATGTTAGCAAAATATGAATGCGGGAAGTATCATATTTTAAAAGAGTTTGGAGAAAATATTTCAGGATATAAATTTATTGATTTAAATAAAAATGATATTGAATTAATTTATGAATTTTATAACATTGGAACTATAGTTAACTCAAAGGAATGGTATAGAAAATATAATATAAGACCAAAGTTAACAAAAGAAACTCATATTAAAAGTAGGAAAATAGTTTCAAAAAGAATAAATAGTGATAGGTTAAAGAAATTTAAGAAATTTAATAAGGGAGTTAAAAGAGTTATATATATAGAAGATAAATATTTAAATATAATTAATAAAGTTATGGAAGTTTATAAGGAGAGCTTAAAGATTAATAAGCTTTTTAAAAGTGATGAAGGAATAAATATTTTAAAAAAGAAATATAACGTATATAAATTGAATGATAGTTATGAATTACAATCATTTGATGAAATTATAATATTAGTTTTTAATAATGATATGGCAATTAATTTTAAAGTTTAATATAGAAATATAAAAAGTTTTTATATTATAAATAAATATAAGGTGTTATAATTTAGTTTATGTTTAATATTAAAAAGAAAGAGAGAAAACTATGGATAAAGAATTAATAGATGTAGTACTAATAAATAATTTAGGAGCAGAAGAACTTTTAAATGAATTATATGGAGAAAAGTTAAATTCTAAAAAAACTATATTAGAATATATAGAGCTTACAAATGTTTTTAAACAAGAAGATGTAGATGAAGAAAAAATACAAGAAACTTATAATTATATTTATGAGTGTATAGAAGCTATGGGAAATACAATAAAACCAAATACAATGATGCACTTAAAAAACACTCTTAAAAGTAAACTTGGTAAGTTAGTTAAAGATAAAGACCCAAGAAAGGAAAATAGTTTTATTAAATTCTTTAAAAAGGCATATCCAGCAAAAGAAAGAAGAAAAAATTTCACTTGGGTTCTTATGGATATAAATAATATAAAAAGTGATCAAATATGGACTACTTTAACTTATATAAATAGAGAATTAATAAAAAATAATATCAAGTTATCAGGAGAAGAAAAGAAAGATATAATAACTATGATAGAAAAATTAGTAAACAAAAATAATATAAAATATATAAATCAAGTTAAAAGTATGGAAAAGCTTAATAATGAATTAAAAATAAAAGTAGTTAGTAAAAAAGGTGGATTTAAGGTAGAGAAAAGGTAGTATATAAATTCAGGGGAGTAAAAGATTATGAATTTTTTTGAACTTGTAGAAAAAAGAGAAAGCATAAGAGGTTATATTGAAAAGAAAGTAGAAAGAGAAAAAATCATAAAAATAATAGGAGCTGCAAGAGTTGCACCATCAGCTTGTAATTCTCAGCCGTGGAAATTTATTGTTGTTGATGATGAAGATAAAGTTAAAAGTATTTCAAAATGCCTTTATGAGAAAGTTATAGGTTTAAATAAATTTGCACTTACTGCACCTAGTTTTATAGTTGTAGTTAGTGAAAAAAGAAATTTAACCTCTAAAATGGGAGAACTTATAAAGAAAAAAGATTATACATCTATAGATATAGGAATTTCAGCAGAACATATTTGTTTAGCTGCAACAGAACTTGGACTTGGAACATGTATGATGGGATGGTTTAAGGAAAATGAAATAAAAAAACTATTAAATATTCCAAGTAATAGAGAAATTCAGCTTGTTATATCATTAGGATATCATAACAATAATATACCAAGAAAAAAAGTAAGAAAACAAATAGATGAAATATACTCTTTTAATGAATATAAATAAACTTAAGGCAAGAAGCATTAATTTGTTTTTTGCCTTACATTTGTTTTAAATATAGTTATATTTATTAATTGATTATAATATATTTTTATGTAAAATATTATGTTTAAAATATAGAGGAGGTTATAAATGAATTTTATTGCAATAGACTTTGAGACAGCAAATGAAAAGAGAAATAGTCCATGTTCTATTGGTATTGTTGTTGTAGAAAATGGTGAAATAAAAGAAAAAATACATTATTTAATAAAGCCAAAAGAAATGAGATTTATGCCAATTAATATTGGTATTCATGGTATTAGACCTAAAATGGTTATTAATGAACCTGAATTTGATGAGATATGGGAAAAGATAAAAAAATACTTTGATAAAAGTCTTGTAGTTGCACATAATGCTTCTTTTGATATATCTGTTTTAAGAAATACACTAGAAACCTATAATATAACTTTACCTTCTTTCAATTATATATGCACTATGAAATTATCAAGAAATTTTTATAGAGATTTAAGTAATGCAAAACTTAATACAGTAAATGATTTTTTAGGATTTGAGTTTAAACACCATGATGCTTTAGCAGATGCAATAGCTTGTAGTAATATATTACTTAGTATATCAGAAGAGCTTAATGTAAAAGATATTAATTTAATATCTAAATATTTAGGCGTAACAATTGGAAATGTTAATAGTAGTGGGTACAAGCCTTCATCAAGTAAGGGAAGAATAGAAAAAGTATCAAGAAGGAAAACATCAAAAAATAGTTTAAATTTATTAGAAGATTTAAATAGTAATGCTTTTTTAAATGAAGTTGTAGTATTTACTGGCGGATTATCTTCAATGACAAGAGATGTGGCTATGATGCTTGTTAGAAAGTTATCTGGAAATGTAGGAAGTTCTGTAACTAAAAAGACAACATGTTTAGTTACAAATACAAAAAATATTGAAATATTAGAAAGAGATGAGATGAGCAATAAATTAAAAAAGGCAGTTGTTTTAAAGTCTAAGGGACAAAATATAAAATTTATAGATGAAGAAGAATTTTTAAAGATGGTTAAATATTAATAAAAAACCTATTCTAATTAAAGAATAGGTTTATATTATTTTATTGGATGAAACTTTATATCTGCATATTGTATAGGAAGATAATTTTTATTAAATACTATTGGATGATTAGTATTTTTATAAATAGCTTCTTCTATTAAATAAAATTGTTTTTCGAAAGAAATGGGATGATTTTTAGTTACAAATTTACCAGCAGTTGAAAATTTAATATCAACTAAAGCATCAGTACATTCATCATAAACTTTTTCCTCTAAGAAATTCAAGAAATCCTTTTTGTTGTTTAAATCAAGATTAAAAGAGGATATAGCTTCTATTGGCATTATTGTAAATATATAAGCAATAGTTTTACCTTGATACATATACCATCTGTCTATTCCTACGGTAGCAACAGATTCTTTACCAAGTATTTTCGTAAAATAATCTGAAGGTGGTTGTATTTTAAAATCAAATTGAATATTATCTATTTCATGGTCTAAACATTTATAAATAACATGTCCTATTTTTTCAAGTCCAACCTTTTTCGTAGGAGATTTTTTTGTTATAAAATTGCCTTTTCCACGTATATTTTTTATAAGTCCATCATCTTGAAGTAATGCTAATGCTTGACGAAGTGTACTTCTGCTTACACCTAAAGTTTTAGCAAGATCAGGTTCAGAAGGGAGTCTACTATTTTCTGAAAAAGAGCCTTCAGTTATCATTTTAAAAAGTTTATTATAGACAGTTACATATCTTAATTCTTTTGCAGTATCTATTACGTTTATATTAATATTATCCATTTAATCAACCTTTCCAACAATAAGACAAGTTACATACAAGTTTGTTTTTAAAAAATTATTTCTTTAATATAAATTATAAAATATTTTTTAAAAATAGCAAATAAAAAAGTGAAAAAATATGTAAACGATTGACAAGTTATGATAGTACATGATATTATCTATATATATAATACATACAAGAAAATAGACAAGTTAAAGTTTTAAGTTTTAGGAGGCAATAAAAATGAGCAATGAACAAAATTCTAATAAAAAGTTAATTTATACAGAAGGTTCTGATAGACAATATCATATAGGAGTAGCACCAGGAGAAGTTGGAAAATATGTAATTATGCCAGGAGATCCAAAAAGATGTGAAAAAATTGCTAAGTATTTTGACAATGCAAAGCTTGTTGCAGATAGTAGAGAATATGTAACTTATACTGGATACTTAGATGGAGTTAAAGTAAGTGTTACATCAACAGGTATTGGTGGACCATCAGCTGCAATTGCTTTAGAAGAATTAGTTAACTGTGGAGCAGATACTTTTATAAGAGTAGGTACATGTGGTGGTATGGATCTTGATGTAAAAGGTGGAGATCTTGTAATAGCTACAGGTTCAATTAGAGCAGAAGGAACAACAAGAGAATATGTTCCAATAGAGTTCCCTGCAGTAGCAAACTTAGATGTAGTTAATTCTTTAGTTACAGCAGCTAAAACTTTAAAGGCACCATATCATGTAGGGGTTGCTCAATCAAAAGATTCATTCTATGGACAACATTCACCAGAAACAAAACCAATAGGATATGATTTATTAAATAAATGGGATGCTTGGGTTAAATGTGGATGTTTAGCTTCAGAAATGGAAGGAGCAGCATTATTTATAGTAGGAAGTTACCTAAGAGTTAGAACAGGAGCTATATTCTTAACTGTAGCTAACCAAGAAAGAGAAAAAAGAGGTCTTGAAAATACTCAAGTTCATGATACAGAAAGAGCTATAAAAGTAGCAGTAGAAGCAATAAGAAACTTAATTAAATTAGATAAAGAAAATAATAAATAAACACAGGGAGAAGGTATTTTCAATATGGGAAAATATAAAAGAGTTTTTACAATAGTAATTGATTCATTAGGAATTGGGGCTATGCCTGATTCAGAAAAATATGGTGATGTAAATGTAGATACACTTGGACATATAGCTGAATCAGTAGAAAGTTTCAATATTCCTAACTTACAAAGAATGGGTATATCAAATCTTCACAAAGTGAAACATGTTGATAAAGTAGAAAAACCTTTAGGATATCAAATGAGAATGGGCGAAGCAAGTGTTGGTAAAGATACAATGACAGGTCACTGGGAAATGATGGGATTACACATTACAAAACCTTTCAAAACATTTACTGATACAGGATTCCCTAAGGAATTATTAGATGAATTAACAAAGAGAACTGGTCATAATATTGTTGGAAACAAGAGTGCTAGTGGAACTGAGATATTAGATGAACTTGGAGAACATCAAATGAAGACAGGAGATATGATTGTTTATACATCAGCAGATTCTGTACTTCAAATTTGTGGTCATGAAGAAACTTTTGGATTAGATGAGTTATATAGATGTTGTGAAATAGCAAGAGAAATAACTCTTAAAGATGATTGGAAAGTTGGAAGAATAATTGCAAGACCATATCTTGGAAACAAAAAAGGTGAGTTCAAACGTACTAGTAATAGACATGATTATGCATTAAAGCCATATGGAAAAACTGTTCTTAATGAATTAAAGGATAATAACTTTGATGTAATTTCTGTAGGGAAAATTAAAGATATATTTGATGGTGAAGGAATTACAGAAGGAAATAAATCAAAGAGTTCAGTTCATGGAATGGAGCAAACATTAGAAATAATGGATAGAGATTTTAATGGATTATGCTTTGTTAACTTAGTTGACTTTGATGCTTTATGGGGACATAGAAGAAACCCAAAAGGTTATGCAGAAGAATTAGAAAAATTTGATGTTAACTTAGGAAAAGTATTAGATAAGTTAAATGAAGATGATTTATTAATAATAACAGCAGACCATGGAAATGATCCAACATATAGTGGAACAGATCACACAAGAGAGTATGTACCATTTTTAGCATATTCACCTTCAATGAAAGGCGATGGAGTATTAGAAGATGCAAATACTTTTGCAACAATTGGTGCAACTATAGCTGATAACTTTGATATAAAAATGCCAGAAGGAACAATTGGTGAATCAGTATTAAATAAATTAGATTAATATATTAGTTAAAAGAGAGTAGAGAAATCTACTCTCTTTTTTTAGAAAAAAATATATTTAATTAAGGAATAAATTATATAAAAATTTAATTAAAGTTTATACATCTATATATGAATATGTAAAAATAAAATGAATAAAAATGCATTTTATAATATAAAAATATCTATTGGTACAATTATTTTACAAATAAATAAAAAATTTACTAGTGCTGAAAAGTCTTTTAAAATCTATAGTTTTGGTGATGAATTAAGAAGTGTAAGAAAAATAGTCTATTCATAAAATAGAAACAATAATTAATTAGGTTATGAATAAATATAAAATATAATTGTATAAACATACGGAAGATGCTATAATAAGTTCAAAGAAAAAAGATAAACAAAACAAAAGATAAAACTCAAAAAGAGAGGGATAAAACATGGGAAAAGATAAAAAAATAAAACTTTGGGCTTTAGTAATGCTTATATTTGTTCCAACATTTGGATTTGGAAATATAGCTAGTAATGCTGTGTACTTAGGACCGGCTGCAATACCATCATGGGTTATAGTTGCTATATTATATTTCTTACCTTTATGTGGAATAATTGCTGAGATGGCTTCTGCAAATCAAGATAAAGAAGGTGGGATTTATTCTTGGATAAATAAAGCTATAGGAGAAAAGTGGGCATTTATAGGAACTTGGACATACTTTATAGGAATACTTTTTTATTTACAAATGGTTTTTTCAAGAATACCAGTTGCTGCATCATGGGCTATATTAGGTAGAAATATATTTACAGATTCTAATTCATATTTATTACCTATACTATCAATATTTATATGTATAATAATGACTTATATTGCAACAATAGGTGTAAGCAAGTTTTCAAAGCTTGCTGACTTTGGTGGAAAATTTACATTAGCAGCAACAGTAATATTTATAGTTATGGCTATAGTTGGATATTTTGTTGGAACCCCATCTGCAACTGATTTTACTCCAAGTAATGTTATTCCAGATTTTAATGTGAATTATTTTTCAACATTTTCTTGGCTTTTATTTGCAGTTTCAGGTTCAGAAGTTGCAGGTACATATATAATGCAAACAGATAAACCTAAAAAAACATTTCCAAAGGCAATGATGATAGCAACATTACTTATAGCGCTATCTTATATATTAGGTTCCGTAGCAATACAACTTATAGCATCACCAAAAGTTTTACAAGATGCAGGACTTCAAGATGCTGGATATGTAGTATATTCAATACTTGCAAATAATTTTGGAATAGATGGGAAAATAGTAGTTCAAATATATGCAGCAATAAACTTAATAACTTCAATTGCAGCATATATAATTTGGATGGAATCACCAATAAGAGCTATGTTTGGAGAAGTTCCAAAAGGAACTTTCCCAGAATTTTTAACTAAAAAAAGAAAAGATGGAACATTGGTTAATGCATTATGGACTCAATGTGCTATATTAGTAGTTCTTATAGCTATTCCGTTAGTTGGTATTGGATCAGTTAATGATTTTTTTAAGCTTTTAACAGACTTATCATCATTAGCAGTTGTTGTTCCTTATGTAATATTAATATATGGATATATAATATTTAGAAAAAATAATAAAAATTTAGAATTTAAATTTTTTAAATCTAATATTTTAGCATATAGCTTCGCAGGAATTGCTTTAGTATTATCATGTGCAGGATTTTTTGGAGCTGGACTTGATTATATAGTAGGTAGTAGTGGAAAAGAAGCAGTTATGTTAATTATAAAAACATATGGGGGACCTGTTATATTAACTTTATTAGGTCTTTTCATAACTAATTTTTCTAAAAAAGCTTATAATAGAAAGATAAAAAAACAATTTGAATTTGATGAAAGTATGGGAGAAGAATTAGATTTAAATTAAGAATTAAGTTTAATAAAAGTAGCTAAATCTTTAGCTGCTTTTATTTTTTTTAATATATTAATATAGACAAAGAATAATTACAATAGTATAATTGATAATAATTATCAATTAAAGAAGGGGTGGTAATATGAATAGTGTATTGACGGCTTTTATATTAACATTAATAGCTGGATTAGCAACGGGAATAGGAAGTCTTATAGCTTTTTTTGCTAAAAAAACTAATACTAAATTTTTATGCTTAAGTTTAGGATTTTCAGCAGGAGTAATGATTTATGTATCAATGGTAGAAATATTCCAACAAGCAAATAAGTCTCTTGTTTTAGGGTTAGGTGAAAAGCTTGGAAGTACAGTAAATGTAATATCTTTTTTTGCAGGTATTTTTATAATTGCAATTATAGATAAGTTAGTGCCTAATGCAGAAAATCCTCATGAAATTAAAAATGTTGAAGACATAGATGAAGATAAAATAAAGAAAAATAAATCACTTTTAAGGACAGGGCTTTTTACTGCATTAGCAATTACAATTCATAATTTTCCGGAAGGTCTTGCAACTTTTGTATCAGCTTTAAATAATGTAAGTTTAGCAATACCAATAACAGTAGCAATTGCAATTCATAATATTCCAGAGGGAATATCAGTATCCGTACCTATTTATTATGCTACGGGAGATAAAAAGAAGGCATTTTTATATTCTTTTCTTTCTGGAATGTCAGAACCGTTAGGTGCAGTAATTGGATACACATTACTTAGAAATTTTTTTAATGATATAACTTTAGGAGTTCTTCTATCAGCTGTTGCAGGTATTATGGTGTTTATATCTTTAGATGAATTATTACCTACAGCTAGAGAGTATGGTGAACATCACATATCTATATATGGATTAATAGCTGGAATGGCAGTAATGGCAATAAGCCTTATAATGTTTATCTAATTAGTAATATACTATAACTTGAATTTATATATTAATTATAAAGATATAAATTGGAGGTTAATATGGGTAAGCATAGATCAAAAAGAGATTATGATGAAGATAAGTACTTGACAAATAATGTAGGAAATCCAATAAGTAATGATAAAGATTCTTTAACAGTAGGTAGAAATGGGCCTGTATTATTGGAAGATTTAAATTTAATAGAAAAGTTATCCAGTTTCGATAGGGGAAGAATACCAGAAAGAGTGGTTCATGCTAAGGGAGCTGGAGCTAAAGGATATTTTGAATTAACAAAATCAATGAAAGAATATACAAAAGCGAAAGTTTTTACAGAATTGGGTAATAAAGTGCCAGTATCAGTGAGATTTTCAACAGTAATTGGAGCTAGAGGATCAGCAGATACTTTAAGAGATCCAAGAGGATTTGCAACAAAATTTTATACAAATGAAGGGAATTTGGACATAGTTGGGAATCATATTCCTGTATTTTTTATAAGAGATGCAATGAAATTTCCTGATATGGTTCATTCATTTAAGCCATCGCCTGATAATAATTTAACAGATAAAAATAGATTTTGGGATTTTATTTCAAGTAGTCCTGAATCAACTCATATGATAACTTTTCTTTTTTCAGATCTTGGAACTATAAAAAGTTATAGAACAATTGGTGGATTTGGAGTAAATACTTATGTATGGGTAAATGAAAAAGGAGATAGAGTATTTATAAAATATCATTGGGTTCCACTACTTGGTGTTAAAACTATAGATAGAAAAGAGGCAGAGATGCTTGCTGGCTTAGACCCTGATGTAGCAACGAGAGATTTATATGAACATATAGAAAAAGGAAATATAGTTGAATATGATTTTAAAGTACAAATTATGAAAGAAAATGAAATAAAATCATTAGATTTTAATCCTTTGGATGCAACTAAAACTTGGCCAGAAGATAAATTCCCATTAATTAAGGTAGGAAGAATGACATTAAATGAAAATCCTAAAAACTTTTTTGGAGAGATGGAACAAATAGCTTTTTGTCCAGCAAACTTAGTTCCAGGAATAGAATTATCAGCGGATAAATTATTACAAGGAAGAGGATTTTCGTATAAGGATACTCAAAGACATCGAATAGGTGCTAATTTTCAACAATTACCTATAAATAAACCAAAGGTTGATGTTTTAAATAATACTCAAGATGGAGCTATGAGATATTATTATAATGAAGGGAAAGTTAATTATAAGCCAAATCAATTAAATGATAATAAACCTATTGATTACCCTAAAGGGAATCAAAAAGCAAAATTTGTTGAAGGGAATATAGTTACGGAAGAGATTGATAAAAATGATAATTTTAAACAAGCTGGAGATAAGTTTAGAGCAATGAGTAAAAAAGAACAAGAAATATTAGTTGATAATATAGTTGCAGATATGTGGGAAGTTGATTATAAAATACAGGTTAAAGCTATAGAAAATTTTAAAAATGCAGATGTTGATTTTGGTAGAAGAGTAAAACAAGGGCTAAATTTAAAATAATTATAATATAGTATTAATCTATTAAATTAGTCATTAATAATATGTGTATAGTATGACACTAATAATATAATTTGCCTAACTAAAATTTTATTAAAAATAATATGTATTTATAAAGAGGTTTATAATTTTATAAACCTCTTTTTCATAAATTATAAATCGGTATGTAAAATAATAGTAAGAATATATTAAATTTTTTGACTATATTAAAAATGATGTAAAAAGGGTATTATTTTTAATAATTGTTAAAATATTAACTTTAAAAATATTAAATTTTTAATGAAAATGTTGACATAAAATAAGTGAGCAGTTAAAATAGGATTTACAAGTAAAGGCTTACATAAAGATATGTATCATAAATTTCTTGGATACTTCTAGGTAGCATTACTTATATTTTGTGAATTTATCGGAGGTTAATCAATATGAAAATACTTGTAATTAATTGTGGTAGTTCATCTTTGAAGTATCAATTAATAAATATGGAAAATGAGGAATCAATAGCTACTGGGTTAGTAGAAAGAATTGGAATAGAAGGATCTAGACTAGTTCATAAAAAAAATGACGAAAAACATATAATAGAGGAACCAATAAAAGATCATAATGATGCTATAGGATTAGTTCTTAAAACATTAACTGATGAAAGTGTTGGAGTAATTAAGAACTTAGATGAAATAAAAGCAGTTGGACATAGAGTAGTACATGGTGGAGAAAAATATTCAGAATCAGTTGTAGTTGATGAGAATGTTATAAAATATTTAGAAGAAATATCACCACTTGCACCACTTCATAATCCAGCTAACATAATTGGAATAAAAGCATGTCAAAAATTAATGCCAAATATTCCAATGGTAGTTGTGTTTGATACAGCGTTCCATCAAACATTACCTAAAAAAGCATATATATATGCAATTGATTATAATTTATATGAAAAACATCAAATAAGAAAATATGGATTCCATGGAACTTCACATAAGTATGTATCACAAAAGCTTGCAGATGCTATGGGTAAAGATATAAAGGATTTAAAAATTATAACTTGTCACTTAGGTAATGGAGCAAGTTTAGCTGCAATAAAAAATGGAGAGTGTATAGAAACTTCAATGGGATTTACACCTCTTGCAGGAGTACCTATGGGAACAAGATCAGGAAATATAGATCCATCAATAATTCCATTTTTAGTGAATGAATGTGGATATACAATGGAACAAGTCAATAATTCTTTAAATAAAGAGTCAGGTGTTCTTGGTATATCAGGAGTAAGTTCAGATTTTAGAGATATAGAAGATGCTGCGGCTGAAGGAAATGAAAGAGCACAACTTGCTTTAGATATATTCCACTATAAAATTAGAGAATTTATTGGAGCTTATATGATTTCAATGGGTGGTTTAGATGCAATTGCATTTACAGCAGGAGTTGGAGAAAACTCACCAGAAACTAGAGAAGAATGTTTAAAAGATTTAGAATTTTTAGGAATAGATTTAGATAGAGAAAAGAATAAAGTAAGAGGAAAGCTAAGAGAAATTTCAGCGGAAGGTTCAAAAGTTAAAGCTTATGTTGTACCTACTAATGAAGAACTTATGATAGCTAAAGAAACTGCAAATCTTATTTAATTTTAAAATAAAATAGTTAAAGTATATAACATTAAAACCTCTATAACAAGTGTTATAGAGGTTTTTTATATTAAAATATAATATAATAATTTTAGTAAATCTAATAAAATAGTAAAATTTAATTTATAAATATTAATAAGAGTGGTTGTTTAAAAATTATGAATTAGAGAGGATGATATTTATATGAAGAAATACAATTGGGCTATTTTAGGGGCTGGAACTATTGCAAGAGAAATGGCAGTAGCATTAAATGAAGTTAATGGAGACATCTATGGAGTATATAATCATAATATAGATAAAGCAAAAAAATTTGCAGAAGAATTTAAGGTTAAAAAGGTATATGAAAATTATGAAGATATTTTAAAGGATGAAGATGTTGATGTAATATATGTAGCAACACCACATAATTTGCACTATAAAGCATTATTAGATGCAGTAAATAATAATAAGCATGTATTGTGTGAAAAGGCTATTACAGTTAATGCTAAACAATTAGATGAAGTTTTAAAAATAGCAGATGATAAAGGATTGGTAGTTTTAGAAGCTATGACAATTTATCATATGCCAATTTATAAAAAGGTAAGAGAATTAGTAAACTTAGGAGCGATTGGTAAAGTTAAAATGATTCAAGTTAATTTTGGAAGTTGTAAGGAATATGATGTTAATAATCGTTTCTTTAATAAAGAATTAGCCGGTGGAGCTTTACTTGATATTGGAGTTTATGCAGTTTCATTTGCTAGATACTTTATGGAAAGTAAACCAAATACTATTTTAACAACAGCTAATTATTTTGAAACAGGAGTTGATGAACAATCAGGGATTATTATGAAAAATGATTGTGATCAAATGGCTGTAATTTCATTAACAATGAGAGCAAAACAACCAAAGCGTGGAGTTATTGCAGGAGAGTTTGGATATATAGAAATTAATAATTATCCAAGAGCGGAAAAGGCAACTATTACTTATACAGAAGATGGTAGAACAGAAGAAATAGAAATTGGGGATTCAGCTAAAGCTTTAAATTATGAGGTTATAGATATGCAAGAAGCAATAGATAAAAAAAGTAGTGGAAAAAATATTAAGTTAACTTCTGATGTAACTCATTTATTAAGTGAAGTTAGAAATCAATGGGGATTTAAATATCCTTTTGAATAAACTTATAAAAGAAAAATTAAAAATAATATTTAAAACAGTATAAAAAGCAGAGTGATTCTCTGCTTTAAACGTTTTATTAAATAGGGTATATTGCAAATAAGAATGATATTTTTACTATACTTTAACAGTTATATGCTCACCATTTTGTGAAATAATTTCTACTAATTTTAATCCTTTATAACATTTTAAGCTATATTTTATTTTTTTGAAAAGCAGTATAGCTAATTTCTTTTCATGAGCATTAAGGTATTTTTTTGGAACAAATCTTATAACTAGACCTCCAAGAAATAAGGGAACTGGTAAAGTTAAATTAAATTCTTTGCTTTTTATTGAAATTATCATTTAGAGACCTCTAATCTATAAATATTTTAACTGTATCGCCTTGACTTGAGTAAACATTCACTATTTCTCCCATAACTTCATTATCTAAACAAGATACTAGAGTATTTGTTAATTCATCTATATTAATTCCGTTCATACATTCTATATGTGTAGATAATGGTAACTTTCCAGCAACTTTTATAATTTCTTTAACTACCTTAACTGGTAATTTTATATTTACCTTATCACCATCATGACTTAAAACATCAACTTTTAAAAATTTATCTTCATATTTTTTAGGGGTTATAGTTTCAGTATTTTTAAGTGGATCTCCTAAAGCATCAAGTATTTCCTTTGCTTTTACAGCAGAAATTTTACCGTCTTCAATCATTTTTAGTACTAAAAGGGTTTCTTCATTCATAATAATTCCTCCAAAAATTTAATCTTTTAATTTATTAATTGCGTCGTCAACTGATATGTATCCATTTTCTAAAGCAGATAAAATATTTTTACGTTCTTGTTTTAAGTTATTTTCTTTTGATGAATATCCTAAGTTTTCAATAACTTCATCTAATTTTGCTCTAACTGTTGGATATGAAATTCCCATTTCTTTTTCGACTTCTTTTATGTTTCCTCTGCATTTTATAAAAGTTTCAATGAAATATAATTGATCACTATTTAAATAATCAAATTTAGATAACTCAAATTCATTTTCTATAGTTGTATTACAGCTAGTACATTTTAATTTTATTGCTTTTAACTTATGAGAACATACTGGACAATGGCTTAATATTTTATGCATAAATTACCTCCAAATCTATAATACTAATGTACACCTTTTTTCATAGAATGTAAATATGAAGATTGATTTTTTGAAAATATTAATTAAAAATATTAATATTAATAAATAATAATATTAATATATTGAATATATAAATTAATATTATTAAAAAGTTTAAAATGCTTTAAAGGATACTGTTGAAGTAGTAAAATTTTATAAAGAATAATTAATATGCCATTAAATGGGAAATATTTCATTATTATAGGATATACTCTTGTTAAGAAAAGTAAAAAAGACTATTCTTTAAAATTATTATTAAAAGAATTTTAAATTAATAATAGAAATAGACTATAAATAGATATATTTATTTCAATATATGTAAAAATAATCTATAATAAAATATGAAAAGTAAAGACCGTGCACTGATATTGTACGGTTTTTTGTTTTGGGGGAGAAAAAATATGAATGATAAGAAAATATTTATTATAGAAGATGAGGAAAAAATAAGAAATGAGTTAAGTAATTTTTTAAATAAGTATGGTTATATAACAAGTGTAGCAACAAATTTTGAAAATGTAGTTAAAGATGCAATTGATGAAGATCCACATATAATTTTGTTAGATATAAATTTACCTTATTATGATGGATATTATGTATGTAGAGAAATAAGAAAGCAAAGTGATGTTCCAATAATTGTTGTTACTAGTAGACAAAATGAAATTGATGAACTTATGAGTATGAACTTAGGTGCTGACGATTTTGTAACAAAACCTTATAATACTCAAATACTTTTGGCTAGAATAGCCTCAATTATAAAAAGGACATATAGTAATAGTAATGAAACGGAAATTTTAAATTATAATGGATTAAAATATAATTTATATAAAAGTGAAGTAGAGTTTAATAATAAAAGTATTGATTTAACTAAAAATGAAAGTAAAATATTATTTGTTTTAATGAAAAATAGTGAAAAGATAGTTTCAAGAGATGAAATAATAAAGGCTTTATGGCAATCAAATGAATTTATAGATGATAATACTTTAACAGTGAATGTGAATAGGTTAAGAAGGAAAATTGAAGAGCTTGGAGCAAATGGGTATTTAAAAACAAAAAGAGGACAAGGATATATATTAGTATGGGATTAATTGATTTTTTTAAAGATAGAATAATTTTTATAATAATAAATATATTAATTTTATTTTTTACAGGAGTTTTACTTAATGCATTGAATGTAAGTGATTTTGCTATTTTATTTGTAATAATAATGAATATGTTAAGCATTATTTTATTCCACATATATGATTATTTAAGAAAGAAAAAATATTATGATGAGCTTGAAAAAAATTTAGATGTATTAGATAAAAAGTATCTTATATCAGATGTTATTAATGAAGGAAATTTTTTAGAAAGTAAAATATTATATGACACAATTAAAAAGACAGATAAATCTATGAATGATGAAATAGCTAAATTTAAAATTAGTAATAAAGAGTATAGAGAGTATATAGAAATTTGGGTTCATGAAATAAAAACACCTATATCAACATGTAAATTATTAATAGAAAATAATTATAATGAAGTAACTAAAAGTATAGATGAAGAAATAAATAAAGTAGAAAATTATATAGAACAAGCTCTTTTTTATACAAGAAGTAATGATGTAGAAAAAGATTATATTATAAAAGAGATGAATTTATTAGATTGTATAAATAATGTTATAAGAAGAAATTCAGATGTTCTTATAAGTAAAAAGATAAAAATAAGCATTAGTAATTTGGATAAAAATATTTATTGTGATGGTAAATGGTTAGAGTTTATAGTAAATCAAATAGTAATTAATTCAATTAAATATATTGATAAAGAATTAGGTGAAATAAAATTTTATACAAGTGAAAATTCAGAAAGTATTACACTTAATATAAGTGATAATGGTATTGGAATAAAAGAAAAAGATATAAGGCGAGTATTTGAAAAAGGCTATACAGGAGAAAATGGACGTAAGTTTAGTAAAGCTACTGGTATAGGATTATATTTATGTAAAAAGTTAAGTAACAAATTAGGGGTTTTTATAAATATTAAATCTAAAGAAAACAAAGGTACAACAGTATCTATAATATTTCCAATTAATAAAATGATGATTTTTGATTAAAAATTTTAATGTGACAAATATGTAAGTTTCTCGTTATGTTCTCCTATGGCTAGATAATGTTTATAAATATAAAATTTAATTACAAAGAGTTTGTTAGGAGGATAAAAATGAGTAAAGAAATTTTAAAGGTAAATAATATAGAAAAATATTATGGGAAGAAAGGGAATATAACAAAGGCTATAAATGATATTAGCTTTTCTGTAGAAGAAGGAGAATTTGTTGGTGTTATGGGGGCATCAGGAAGCGGAAAAACGACACTTTTAAATTGTATTTCAACCATAGATAAAGTAACTAGTGGGCATATTTATTTAGAGGGGAAAGATATTACAGAAATAAAAGATAAAAGCCTTTCAAAATTTAGAAGAGAAAGATTAGGATTTATATTTCAAGACTTTAATCTTTTAGATACACTTACTGTTTATGAAAATATAGCATTAGCATTAACAGTTCAAAGAGTAAATAATAAAGAAATAGATAAAAGAGTAGAGAGTATAGGAAAAAAACTAAATATAAGTGATATATTTAATAAATATCCATATGAGATATCAGGAGGACAAAAGCAGAGAACTGCAGCAGCAAGAGCTATAATTACTAATCCAGCTTTAGTACTTGCAGATGAACCAACAGGAGCACTTGATTCAAAATCAGCTAAAATACTGTTAGAGAGTTTAGAATATTTAAATAGAAATTTAAATGCAACTATAATGATGGTAACTCATGATGCTTTTACAGCAAGCTATGCAAGCAGAATTCTTTTTATAAAAGATGGTAAAATATTCAATGAAATTGTAAAAGGAACAGATTCAAGAAAAGAGTTTTTTAATAGAATCATTGAAGTCATAACTCTTCTTGGAGGTGATTCAAACAATGTACTTTAAGTTAGCCATTAGAAATTTAAGAAGAAGTTTTAGAGATTATACTATATATTTTTTTACTTTAGTATTTGGTGTTTGTATATTTTATACTTTTAATGCAATAAAATCTCAAAGCATATTAATGGAATTAGATGAAATGCAAAAAAATGCTTTTAATTTAGCAGATCAGATTATAGGAATTGTATCAATTTTTATTGCATTTGTACTTGGTTTTTTAATTATATATGCAAATAATTATTTGATTAAGAGAAGAAAAAAAGAATTTGGTATTTATATGACATTAGGAGTTGAAAAGGGAAGTTTATCAAAATTAATTTTTTTAGAAACTTTTATTATTGGACTACTTTCTTTAGTTGTTGGAATAATTTTAGGAATATTATTATCACAAGGTATGTCAGTACTTACAGCTAAAATGTTTAGAGCAAGTTTTACTAAATTTGAGTTTGTATTTTCAAATAGTTCTTTTATAAAGACAATAATATGCTTCGTTCTTATTTATATAGTAGTGTTACTTTTTAATAGTATAAGTATTAGAAAAATAAAATTAGTTGATTTACTTATAGCTTCAAAGAAAAATGAAAAACAAACAATAAAAAATATATGGGTTTCAGTAGTTTTATTTATAATAAGTATTATTATGATTGGATATGCTTATTATAAAATATTAAGTGAAGGCATTGGAACTGTAAGTTTTAATATTGATGGTGTAGTAATTATATTTGGAGCAGTTGGAACATTTTTATTTTTTTATTCATTGACAGGGTTTCTATTAAAATTAGTTAAATCAAATAAGAAGTTTTATTTAAAAGATTTAAATATGTTTGTAACTAAACAAATAAGTAGTAAAATTAATACAACATTTATATCAATGTCTTTTATATGTTTAATGTTATTTATTGCAATATGTACATTTTCAGGAGGACTTGGAATAAATAGTGCGATAAATACTGAACTTAAAGATTTAACTCAATTTGATGCAACAATATGGAACAATAATGGAATGAACATAGTAAAAGGTTTAAGAGAGTACAATATTGATTTAAAAGATGATGTTGATGAATATAGTAGTTCAATTATGTATGAAAGTAATATTAAATATAGTGATTTTTTAAGTCATAAAGCAATTAAAGAAGAGAAATCTTATTACCCAATAACAAGTAATAAGAATATAAGTGTAATGAAAATATCGGATTTTAATTCTATTTTAAAAATGTTGAATAAAAGAACTATAAGTTTAAATGAAAGCGAGTATTTAGCATTTAGTAATATAGATAATCTTATGCCTAAAATAGATGAGAGTTTAAAAAAAGGCATTAAAATAAATTTGAATGGAAAAAGTCTTACACCGAAAAATAATAAAGTTATGAATATTACTACAGCGAATGGACTTATGAAAGGAGATATTTTAGTTTTTGTTGTAGATGATAACTTAGTAAAAAATTTAAAAATTAATCAATCAATAGTAAACATTAATTTAAAGGATAAGAAAAAATTAGAGAATATAGAAGAGAAGATAAGAGAATATAATAATAAAAAACTTAAAGATAAAGATATAATACATTGTATGAGTAAAGATGAAATGATATCAAATTCAGTTGGAATTGGAGCAATAGCTTCATATCTTGGAATGTATATTGGAATAATATTTTTAATAACAGCTTCAGTTATATTAGCAATACAACAGCTTTCTGAATCAACAGATAATATAGAAAGATATAGATTGTTAAAAAATATTGGTGTAGATAAAAAAATAATAAATAAAGCAATATTTATGCAGGTTGCAATGTATTTCTTTATTCCATTATCATTGGCGATAGTGCATTCTATAGTAGGGCTTAAGATAGCATCTCATATAGTAGCTATATTTGGTAACTCAAAAACTGTACAAAATATAATAATTACAGTAGTAGTTATTTTATTAATATATGGAGGATATTTTATTGCAACTTATATTGGTGTAAAGAAAAATATAAATGATAAATATTAGTTATTTATAGCTAGATTTTTTAATCCAGCTATAAATTTACTAAAAATTAATAAAAACGTAATAAAATGTTGACATAAAAACCTTTACATGATAATATTTGGTTATGAAATACAAAAAATGTTGAAAATAGGCTTGTAACTCTTAATTGAGGCAATACCTAAATCAAATTTAAAATTCTTATATTATATTGCTGAAATATTATAAAAATATTTTGGTTTGATTATGATGTGAGAAAAGTTTGGTTTAGGTATTTTTTTATATATTTTTAGAGTGAAATTTTGTTTTAACAAAATTAATTATAATTAAAGAAATAGGGGAGGATTTTATTTATGGCTTTTAGAATGAAAAAGAAAGGAATTTTAACAACAGCTTTATTAACAGCTGTATTAGTTGGGAATTTAGGAGGGATAAATGCCTTAGCTAAAGATAAAAGGGATAAGGTTACAGATTTTAAAAATGTTCTTAATGTAACTGCAAATCCAACATCACAAATATATGGATCATATTCAACAAACAAATATAATAACTTCTCAGATATGGGAGCATGGCATGGATATTATTTACCAACTAAAGATGCTAAAGATATATATGGTGGTTTTGCAGGACCAGTAATAATTGGAGAAGAGTATCCAGCAAATATGTCTAAAACAATTAGTAAAATTATTATAAAAAATTTAGAGACAAAAGAGGAATATGATTTAACTAAAGCAAAAAATGTAACATTTAATTATTATCCAGGAAAATTAGTTCAAACATATGAAATGAATGATTTTAATTTGAATTTAGAACTTATTTTTGCAAGTAATAGAAGTGCACTTATACAAACAAGAATAGAAAATAAAACAAATAAAGAATTAAAATTAAATTTAGAGTGGACAGGTAGTATATTTGGAGAACTTAATACAGGAAGTAGAGTTATAGATTTAAAACAAACTTTAGAAGCGACAGATAAAGGAGTTCAGGTTAATTTTTCAAATTTAAGAGATACTTGGAATTTCTTTTCAACTCCAGAAACTAAATTTACAGTTCAATATGATGGAGATGTAAAAACAGAAGTAAAAGGTAAAGAATATGTAACTAAATTAAATAATGAAGTTAAAATAGAACCTAAAAAAGAATTTAAAACTTATTCAACTCAAAGTTATACTTTTACTGATGAAGAGTTAAAAAATGAAAAGAAAAATTTAAATAAATACATAGAAAGTGGAGATAAATATTTTTCAGAAAATAATAGTCGTTGGCAAGGGTATTTAGATAAAACTTTTAATGGAATAGAAAGTACAAATAACCCTGAATATAAAAATGCAGCAGTTAAATCTATAGAAACTTTAACTACAAACTGGAGAAGTGCAGCAGGAGCAATTGAACATGATGGTATAGTTCCTTCAATGTCATATAAATGGTTTATTGGAATGTGGGCATGGGACTCATGGAAACAAGCAGTAGCTACAGCAAAATTTAATGGAGAGCTTGCTCAAGATAATATAAAAGCATTATTTGATTATCAAATTAAAGGAAATGATGAATTAAGACCACAAGATAAAGGAGCTATAATAGATGCTATTTTCTATAATAAAGATGGAGCAAGAAATGATGATGGTGGTAACTGGAATGAAAGAAATTCAAAGCCAGCATTAGCAGCATGGGCAGTTTGGAATGTATATAAAGAAACTAATGATAAGGCATTTTTAAAAGAAATGTATCCTAAGCTAGTTGAATATCATAATTGGTGGTATACAAATAGAGATCACAATAAAAATGGTATAGCTGAATATGGTGGAATGGTACATGATGCACACTGGTTGTATGATGAAAATGGAAATATTATAAAAGATGAAAAAGGAAATCCTAAATTTAATGAAGACGAAGTAATATTAGCAGCTGCTTGGGAAAGTGGTATGGATAATGCTACAAGATTCGATAAAGAAGGAGCAGGCGGAGAAGATATTGGCGTAAAAGTATTTGAAAATAAAGATAAAAATGGAAAGCTTCTTGGATATTCTATAAACCAAGAATCAGTTGACTTAAATGCATATCTTTATGCCGAAAAAGCATTCTTAAAATCAATGGCAAAGGAGCTTGGGAATTCAGCTGATGCAAATAAATATGATAAAGAAGCAAAATATGTAAGAGAATATGTAAGTGAAAATATGTTTGATGAAAAAACAGGATTCTTCTATGATCTTCAAATAAGCGAAGATGGAAATAAGAAAAATATGTTAGATGAAAGAGGTAAAGGAACTGAAGGTTGGATTCCTTTATGGGCAAAAATGGCTACTAAAGAGGAAGCAGAAAAAGTTAAAGATAATATGGTTGATCCAGGCAAATTCGATACTTTTGTTCCTTTTCCAACTGCATCAAAAGATAATCCAAAATATAATCCAAGCAAATATTGGAGAGGACCAGTATGGCTTGATCAAGCATTATATGGCGTAGAAGCTCTTCAAAATTATGGATATAATAAAGATGCTGAAAGAATGGCTAAAAAGTTATTTAATAATGCAGAAGGTTTAATGGGAGATGCCCCAATTAGAGAAAATTATAATCCAGAAACAGGGGAAGGACTTCATACTAAAAACTTTAGTTGGTCAGCATCAGCATATTATTTAATGTACAAAAATACATTAACTTCTAAAAAGACTACATCACAAGAAGCTATAGCAATTCCAATATTAAATAGTAAACCAGAAGATAATAAGCCTGGTGATGATAACAAACCAGGTGATAACAACAAACCAGGTGATAACAATAAACCAGGTGATAACAATAAACCAGAAAACAAACCAGAAAACAAACCAGAAAATAATAAACCGGAAAATAATAAACCAAGTAATGAAAGTAATCCAAGTGTTGATAATAGTAAACCTATGCCAGACACAGGATACAATTTAGGATTTGCAGGGATTTTAGCTGCTACTTCTATAGCTGCTGGAATAGGATTAATAAAGAGAAGAAAAAAATAAAAATTTAATTAGTAAATAGAGCAATATTATCATTGCTCTATTTATTTTATATTTAACTAATGGTTAAATAAATAAACTATTATTCAACTATATTTCCATTGTTTGGATAAATAATAAATTATATAATTTAAATATAAGATCTTATAAATATATTTTGAGGGAGAATTTTATGGAACTATCAGTTGGTGAGGTTATATATAAACTTAGAAAAGAAAGAAAAATAACACAGGAAAAGTTAGCAAATGCAGTTGGAGTATCTTCTCAAGCAGTATCAAAATGGGAAAGCAAAATATCATATCCTGATATTACTATATTACCATCTATAGCAAGGTTTTTTGATATAAGTATAGATGAACTTTTAAATTTTAATAAAGATATTTCTAATGAAGATGTTATGGAAATTATGAAAAGTTTAGCAAAAATTTTTGAAAATGAAGGTATGGAAAAAGCACTTGAAGCTTCAGAAAAAGTTTTGATAGAATATCCTAATAATTTATTTTTAAAATTTAGACTAGGTTCTTTATATATGATGTATATGGGAAGTGCAACTAGTGAAGATAGAGTTAAGGATATTTTAAATAAAGCTATTATTTTATTAGAAGAATCCTCCACTAGTCCTAATAATGAAATAAGTGAAGCATCAAAATATATATTAAGTTCTTTATATACTATGAATGAACAATGGGATAAAGCAGAAGAAATTTTATTAAGTTTACCAAAAGTAACATTGGATAGAGATGATATGTTAATAGCACTTTATATAAATCAAAATAAATATGATAAGGCAAAAGAAATACTAATAAATTTAACTTTAAAAAGAGTTGTTAATATTATACAAGCATTAGATACTTATATAAGTATTTCTTTTAAAGAAAGCAATATAAAAAGAGCGAAAGAAATACTTAATATTCAAAATGAAATAATAAAAATATTTAAATTAGAGGGAATATATAATGTTAGTAGTAATATTATGTTTGCATCTATGTATGCAAAGGAGCATAATGATTTAAAAACTTTAGAGCATATACAATATGTTATAGAACATGTAAATGATAAATATGATTTTAATGGGCATATATTATTTGATGGAGTAAAACTTTCAGAGGCTATTCATTCTAAAGAATATGTTATAGGAAATTTAATAAAAATATTAAAGGGTGAATTAGAAGAAGAGAGTGAATATAAATTTTTAAAAGATGATGATAGATTTAAAGAATTAATTAAAAAATTAGAAAGGTTAGTATAATAAAAAAAGATGGGTGATTAATCCATCTTTTATTTTTCTATATTAATTTTACGCTCAGGTATTTTATAATCTAAAAGTTCTTCAATTTTATTTAAATGACCTTCATGTCTTGGAACTACAAACATACAAGTATAACCATCTTCTCCAGCTCTACCAGTTCTTCCTATTCTATGAATATAACTTTCTGGAGTTTCAGGAACATCATAGTTATAAATATGAGTAACTCCAGTTATATCTATGCCCCTAGCTGCGACATCAGTTGCTATTAAATATTGAATGTCAGCTTTTCTAAAAGATTTTATTGTTCTTTCACGCTTTGCTTGTGGGATATCACTATGTATTTTTTGACAGTTAAATCCTCTTTTATGCATTGCTTCTTCTAAGTCATCAACTCTTCTTTTAGTTCTACAAAAAATTATTGCCATAAAAGGATTATCTTCTTTTAAAGTCTCGCATAAAGAATCTTGTTTCCATCTATCAGTTGTAAAAACAACATTTTGTTTTATTTTATCAACTGTAATATTTTCTTCTTTAATTTCAACTAAAACTGGATCTTTCATATATCTATAGGCAAGTTTTTTCACTTTAGAATCAAGAGTTGCTGAAAAACAAAGTGTTTGACGCTTTTTTGGAATATGCTTCATAATTTCATCTATTTCATTTTTAAATCCCATAAAAAGAATTTGGTCTGCTTCATCTATAACAATTGTTTTAAGTTTACTTAAATTTATGCTTTTTCTTTTTATATGATCTATTAATCTACCTGGAGTTGCTACTATTAAATGAATAGTATTTTTAAGTTTTTTTATTTGAGATGAAACATCTTTTCCACCATAGGCTGCAAGAATATTAATTTCATTATTTATATTAAGTTTATTTGCTTCGTCAGTTATTTGTATAGCAAGTTCTCTAGTTGGAGATATAATAAGAACTTGTGTAAAATTATCTTTAGTAGATATAGATTGAAATAATGGTAGTAAAAAAGCTAAAGTTTTACCAGTTCCAGTTTTTGCTTCACCAATAACATCTTTTTTATCTAAAATATAAGGTATACATTCAGCTTGGATAGGAGTAGGTTCTTTAATACCATTTTTATTTAAAGTTTTAACTATATTATTATTTAATCCTAAATTATTAAAATTCATTAATTATTATCCTTTCAATAAAAAATATAAAAATGGAGCTTGGTATCCGGCGAAAGACAACCAAGCTCCACAATTAATTAGCACTTTACGTACCAACTGCTAGATAATCATATCATTTAAATTTATGTGAGTCAACAAATTTATTACCTAAAAATAAATTATTTTTATAAAAATAAACTATTATAATACAAATAATATAAATATTTACAATGAATTCTTGGTATGGTATATTATTAATAATATTAAGAATAACATGAAAATTATTTATAAATCTGTAAGAATTAATTTTGTTACAGGTATATTATAAATGATTTTGGTATTACTCTGTAAATTATAAGTTTGCATGGTATACATACCTTAAATAGGATTTTCCTATTATAAAGGTATTTTTTTTTGCAAATAAATAAGGAACATTATATTTATAAAAATATAAATTAAAAATTATAAAGAGAGGAGATGATTTTTTATGAAGTTGATTTTAAAATATTTGAAAAAATATAAAATTTTAATTTCATTAAATATAGTGTCAGTATTTGGCTTTGCCCTAGTGGAACTTGGTATACCAACTGTAATGGCTAAAATTATAGATGTTGGGATTGTTTATAATGATGTCCCGTATATAAGGGAAATGGGAATTATTATTGTTCTTATATCTATAATAGGATCTATTGGAACTATTATTTTGGGATATTGTTCTTCAAAAATTTCAACGAGTATAACAAGAGATATTCGAAATGATATATTTTCTAAAGCACAAGAATTTTCTCATAGTGAATATGATAAATTTGGAATATCTTCTATGATTACTAGAACTACTAATGATGCATTCCAATTACAACAATTCGTAAATACTGTTTTAAGAACAGCACTCATTACACCAGTAATGTTTACTATCAGTTTAATAATGATAATAAGAACAAGCTTATCATTATCTTTAGTATTAGCTATAACAATTCCTTTTATAATAGCAGGAGTAGTTATTATAGCTAAAACATCTCACCCTATGTCAAAAAGCCAACAGAAAGGTTTAGATAAATTAAATAGAATATCTAGGGAAAATTTAACTGGAATAAGAGTTATAAGAGCTTTTGGAAATGAAGAACATGAAACAGAAAGATTTAAAGATACAAATGAAAGTTACGCTGATGTTTCAAAAAAATTAAACAAACTTATGTCAATTACTCAACCAACATTCTTTTTCTTACTTAACTTAGCAATAATAGCTATATTTTGGATTTCTAGTCATATGATTAATACTGGATCTTTAGAAGTCGGACAATTAGTTGCATTTATTGAATATTTATTTCATGCTATGTTTTCAATAATGTTATTTTCATTAGTTTTTGTAATGTATCCAAGAGCAGAAGTATCAGCAAATAGAATACAAGAATTATTGGATGAAGAACCATTAATTAAAAATCCTATAAATGGAATTAAAGATATAAAAGGTGAAGGAAAAATAGAATTTAAAAATGTTACTTTTACATATCCTTATGGAGAAGAACCAGTACTTAAAAATATATCATTTACTGCTAATAAGGGTGAGACAATAGCTTTTATAGGAAGTACTGGTAGTGGTAAAAGTACACTTATAAATTTAATTCCTAGATTTTATGATGTTACAGATGGAAGTATAAAAATTGATGGAGTAGATGTTAGAGATTATGATCTTAAATCTCTAAGAACTAAAATTGGTTTTATTCCACAAAAAACATTATTATTTACAGGAAGTATAGGTAAAAATATAAAGTTTGGTAAAAGGGATGCAAATAAGGATGAACTTATTCATTCAGCTAAGGTATCACAAGCATATGACTTTATAGTAAAAAAACCTAACAGTTTTGATGAAGAGATAAGTGAAGGTGGATCAAATGTATCTGGTGGACAAAAGCAAAGATTATCTATTGCAAGAGCAGTAGTTAGAAAACCAGAAATATATATATTTGATGATAGTTTTTCAGCACTTGATTTTAAAACAGATGCTATATTAAGAGCTAAACTTAAAGAAGAGATACAAGATTCAATTGTTTTAATAGTTGCTCAAAGAATTAGTTCAATACTAGATGCTAATAAGATAATTGTATTAAATGAAGGTGAAGTTGTAGGAGAGGGAACTCATAAGGAATTACTTAAATCTTGTGAAATTTATTATGAAATTGCTACATCACAACTTACAAAGGAGGAATTAGAAGATGAATAAATTTAAAAATTTAAAGATTACTTTTAATAAAATTTCTCCTTATATAAAGCCTTATAAAATAGGTTTTATGATGGCTATATTATTTATAGTATTTGCAGCAATTATAAGTGCATTATCTCCAAAGGTTGAAGGTCTTATAATTACTAAGCTTACAGAAGATGTAATTGAAATGTCAAAAGGGGTAATAGGAGCAAGTGTAGATTTTGCTTATATTACTAAAATTTTAATTATACTAGCAATACTTTATGTTTCATATACAGTTTTAACTTATGCAGCAAACTTTTTATTAACAAATGCAATTCAAAATACAATGAGAGATTTAAGAAATTCTCTTTTAAATAAGATTAGAAAGTTACCTATAAGTTATTTTGATAAAAATAGCTATGGAGATATTTTAAGTCGTATTTCCAATGATGTTGATACAATATCAAATGCACTTCAACAAAGTTTTAGTCAAGTTGTTAACTCAATACTTGCAGTAACTTTAGCTGTGGCAATGATGTTTACTATTAATGTAACTATGGCAATACTTGCAACACTAATTATTCCTATTAGTTATTTAGTTTCAAGATTTATAGTAAAAAAATCTCAAAGGTTATTTAAGAAACAACAAAATGCTTTAGGGAAGTTAAATGGAAGTGTACAAGAAATGTATACTGGATTTAATGAAATAAAGTTATATGGAAAGCAAGATGATGCAATTAAGGAATTTAAAGAAATAAATGAAGAGCTTTGTACAAATGGATTTAAGGCACAGTTTGTATCAGGACTTATGTCACCTTTAGTTTCTTTAGTAACTTATTTAGGAATTGCAGTTATGGCTTTTATAGGACCTATTTATGCAATTAAAGGGATAATTACAGTTGGTAATTTACAAGCATTTATTCGTTATATATGGCAAATAAATCAACCACTTTCACAAATAACTCAGCTATCTTCAAGTATACAATCAGCTTTTGCAGCCGTTGACCGTGTATTTGAAATATTAGATGAAAGAGAAGAAACACCTGACCCTATAAAGCCAATTAAAATTAAAAATTTACGTGGGGATGTAACATTTGAGCATGTTAAGTTTGGATATAGCAAAGATAAAATTTTAATAAAAGATTTAAATGCTAAAGTTAAAAGTGGTCAAATGGTTGCAATAGTTGGACCAACTGGAGCAGGAAAAACAACATTAATAAATTTACTTATGAGATTTTATGATATTAATGGTGGTTCGATAAAAATAGATGGTGTTGATACTAAAGATATGAAGCGTGAAGATTTACGTTCAATGTTTGGTATGGTATTACAAGACACATGGCTTTTTAATGGAACAATATATGATAATATTGAGTATGGTAGATTTGGAGCAACTAAAGAAGAAATAGTTAATGCTTGTAAAATTGCAAATGTACATCATTTTATTAAAACTTTACCTGATGGATATAATATGTTTTTAAATGAGGAAGCATCAAATATATCTCAGGGTGAAAAACAACTCTTAACTATTGCAAGAGCTATAATAAAAGATCCAGCAATACTTATATTAGATGAAGCTACAAGTTCAGTAGATACAAGGCTTGAACAGCTACTTCAAAAAGCTATGCAAAACATAATGAAAGGTAGAACAAGTTTTGTTATTGCACATAGACTGTCTACAATACGTAATGCAGATTTAATATTAGTTATTAATGAAGGTAATATTATAGAACAAGGAAATCATGAAGAGCTTATGGCCAAAAAAGGATTTTATGAGAAACTTTATAATAGTCAATTTGCAAATAAGTAATATAATTTTTTCAAAAAGAAAAAAATAACAAAAAAAGATTAAATAAACAGAAAATAAGTGTTGTTATATATATAATAATATGTTATTATTAATTGGTAGCAGGAAATGCTAACAATAAGAAAAGTTTCTCTTAGGTATATAATTACTCTTAAATTAATTAGAGGTTATTATCAATTTGAATCTTTTAATTTAGGAGGATTTATTATGACAGATAAGACAATAAAATGTAGAGATTGTGGAGAAGAATTCGTATTCACAGTAGGAGAACAAGAATTCTACAAAGAAAAAGGATTCACAAATGAACCTGTAAGATGTCCAGCTTGTAGAAGAGCTAAAAAAGAACAAAATAATAGAAGATAATTCAAATTATTATAAAGCTGTAGTGTAAACTACAGCTTTTTTTATTGTTTAAAAAAAATATAATAATAAGTTTACATTAACTTGTATATTAAAGATAAAATATTTAAAAATAAGCTAGTATTTATCTGAATTTTATTATATAAGCTAATAAATGAGAAAAATTTTTAGATTACATGTATATAACTTTAAAAATATACGATTTATATTTTTAACTATATTAATAATGTATATACAAAATAATTAAATTATAAATTATTTTTAAAAATAACTGTTTCAAACTATTTTTTAATTTTTGAAAAAATCTTATAAAGTGTTATATTTCTTTATGTACTAATGCAAAAAAGAAAAGGTGGATGATGTATGAAAGAAGGTAATAGCAAAAAAAATTTAAAAAAGGTTTATAGTTTTGGAATATTAATTTTATGGTGTGTAGTAGCATTAGTCTTAGTATTTAATTCTCCATCTCTAACTAAATTAGTTAGTGTTAAAGGAGGAATTCAATTACCTAATGATTATTCTTCAAAAATTTCAAGTATATTAAAAGATAATAACAAGTTTAATAGTAATGATAGCTACATAGCAGTTTTTCATTCAGATAATGGACTAAATAATATTGATAAACAAAACATTAAAAATACTATTGAAAATTTAAAACAGGATAAAGATAGTATTTATATAAAAAGTATAGTAGATAGTTTTGATACGCCAGAATTAAAATCACAATTAGTATCAGATAATAATAAAACAATAATGGCATTAATAACAATAGACCCTAAGGGTGATAAAACTAATGTAATAAAAAAAGCTATAGATAGTAAGCTAAATACACCAGGAGTTTCTACATATCTTACAGGAGAAAAGCTAATAGAATCAGATGTTAATTTGGCAGCTCAAAGTGGACTTAATAAAACTCAAAATATAACAGTTGTATTTATATTTATCGTTCTTATATTATTATTTAGGTCAATAGTTACACCGTTTGTGCCATTACTTACTGTAGGAATAAGTTATCTAGCTGCACAATCTGTTGTAGCAATACTAGCGAATAAATATAATTTTCCACTTTCAAATTATACACAAATATTTATGATATGTATTATGTTTGGAATAGGAACAGATTATTCTATATTGCTTTTAAATAGATTTAAAGCAGAAATAGCAGGAGGTAAAGATAAATATGAAGCTGTAAAAATTACATATAAAACAGCAGGGAAAACTGTATTGTCAAGTGCAATACCTGTATTTGTAGTTTTTGCATCATTAAATTTTATTGGATTTAATCTTTATAGAAGTGCTGTAGCAGTTGCTATTGGGATAGTATTTTTAATAATTGCATTATTTACTATATTTCCAGCAGTTATGACGATTTTAGGTAAAAATATATTTTGGCCTGTTAAAAAGAAAATTTCAGTTGAAGAAAACAAATTGTGGGGTAAACTTGGAAATTTTGCTTTTAGTAAGCCAATACCAACATTGATAGCTATATTAGTAATAACGATTATACCGATATTATTTAATAATTGGAATGAATCTTTTAATAATCTAAATGAAATAGGTAATAATTACTCAGCAAAAAAAGGATTTAATATTGTAGCTGATGATTTTGGAATAGGTAAAGCTTCACCAGTATCAATATATATTGAAAATGATGATAACATGAAGAAGCCAGAATATATTGCTTTAATAGAAAAGATATCAAATGATATAGAAAACTCAAATAAAGATATTACTTCAGTACTAAGTGTTACAAGACCAACAGGAAGTAGGTTAGATGAGATATATGTTAATAATCAAGCAGGAGATGTCTATAAAGGAATAAATAAAGCAAATGGAGGCCTAAATCAAATTAAAGATGGATTAAATACAGCAGGAAATAAAATAAACAGTTCTAAGTCAAAACTTAAAGGAGCAGAAGAAGGAACTGAAAGATTACAAAATGGTACACTTAAGACTAAAAATGGTGTTAATGAACTTCAAAAAGCATTAAATGAATTAGTAAATAGTATTAATTTAGAACATAATGGAGCAACAGAACTTAAGGATGGAGTAGATAAGGCAAAGAATAAATTAGATAGTTTAAAATTTAGTAAAACAGAAATTGAAAATGCTTATAATGATATAACAGGCAAAGCAGGTGAAATATTAGATAAAGTAAGTAATTTTAATAATTTAATTGATAATAATGGATTAGTAAATGTTAATAATAAACAGATAAAAGATACTATATCATCAGTTAAAAATAATTTAAATGAATATTTAAAAATTCATCCTGAAGCAGAAAAAGATAAGAATTTTCAAAAATTTATAAATGATTTAAATAGTTTAGACAGTAATACTAATAATATTCAAGGTAAAGCAAATGATAATTTATTAAATAAAGTGAAGGGTTTAAATAGTGATATAAATTATTTAAATAATTGTTTAAAAGAATTAAATAACAAAAAAACTAAAATAATAAATGACTTAAATAATTTTAATTCAGGTATAGAACAGGTTGAAAATGGATTAAATGCGTTAGATTCAGGACTTTCAAAATCATTGAAAGGTGGAAAAGAAATATCAGGAAAAGTACCTGAAATATCAAGTGCATTATCTAAAATAGCAGCAGGACAAGAACAAATAGAAAATGGATTTAAAGAATTTAGCTCACAAATAAATGAATTATCAGATGGATTAAAAACTGGTTCAAATGGTATTGAAGAGATACAAAATGGTCTTAGATATGCAAATGGATTCATTAATGATTGGTCTAATCTTTCATATAACCTTTCTGGAATTTGTGTTCCAGTAGAAGTATTTAGTAATAGTGAATTTAGACAATCATTAAACCAATATATGAGTTCAGATGGAAAGCTTGCTGTTATAAATGTAATAACAACAAAGAATCCATACTCAAATGAAGCAGTAGATGCAATTCCAAAGCTTGAAAATGTAGTTAAAAATAGTGTTAAAGGAACACATCTTGAAAATGCAAATATTGGAGTTGGAGGAATAGCAAGTACAACTTATGAAACTAAAATGATGGCTCAAAAAGATTATGATAAAGCATTAGTATTTGTAATTATTGGGGTATCCATAGCATTAGTAATAATTTTAAGATCATTAGTAATGCCAATATATTTGATGGCATCACTTATTTTAACTTATTTTACTTCAATAAGTATAATTCAGTTTGTTGTTGAAAAGATAATGGGATATCCAGGTATCTCATGGATAACATCATTTTTCGGATTCGTAGTGTTGATGGCTCTTGGCATAGATTATTCTATATTTATAATGACAAGATTTAATCAAGATGAAAATAGTGATATGAAGACTCGCATAGTTACAACAATGAGATTAATGGGAGGCGTAATACTTTCAGCAGTAATTATATTAAGTGGAACATTTGCAGCATTACTTCCTTCAGGAGTATTATCACTTGTTGAAATATCAATGGTTGTGTTAACAGGTATAGTACTTTATGTTGTAGTTATATTACCACTATTTATTCCAGCTATGGTTAAAATATTTGGTAAGGCAAATTGGTGGCCATTTAAAGTTGTAATAGAAAAAAAGGATAATAATCATACTGATTAATTATAAAAAAAGAAAGCCTAAAAATTAGGTTTTCTTTTTTATAATTATATATAATAAATTACTTATATAATAAATAATATAATAATATATTACTTATTTATATAATGGATGTATAATAAAATTATAATTTATAGTGTAAAGTGGAGGGAATGTGATGAGCTTAAGATTAACATATGATGAAAAAATGAATTTAAAAAAGAGGGGTATATTAGCTCAGAAGCAAGAGGGTTATTATACAATTAGATTTTTAAGTAAAGTTGGATATTTTGAAGCAGATGAAATAATAGCATTAAGTAATATAGCAAAAAGATATGGTAATGGAGAAGTAAGCTTAACTAGTAGATTAACAGTTGAGGTTCCTTATATAGAAGAAAAAAATATAGAAAATGTAGTAGCTTATGCGAAAGAAAATGGATTAAGAATTGGTGGAGCTGGAAAAACTGTTAGAGCAGTAATAGCATGTAAAGGAAATGTATGTATACATGGACTTATAGATACAAGAAAGCTTGGAAATGAAATTGAAGATAAATTTTTTGGAAGAAATCTTATTGGTAAGTTTAAAATTGGAGTTTTTGGATGTGTAAATAGTTATGGAAAAGCACAAAGTAATGATTTATCTATAATGCCAACTAGAAATTTAGAAACTTCAAATATAGAATATTTAATATTTTTAGGTGGAAGACTTGGAAGAAATGCAAGACTTGCAAAGCCTATGGAAAGAAAATTTAAAAGAGAAGAACTTATGAATATTATAGAATCAATAATTGAATATTATGATAAAAATGCAAATGAAAATGAAAGATTTGCAGAGCTTATAGAAAGAGTTTCTTTAAAAGAGGTAGAAAACTCTATAAATAAAATATTTGATAGTAAGATTAAATAGAAGAGAGGTGGCTTTAAATGGTATCAATTGATAATTTTGTATTAGATTCAATTAAGAGACTAGAAAGTTTAAAGCCTTTAAATTGTTTGGATATAAGGTCATACAAAAAAAATAGAAAAGTTATTATAGAAAAATTAGAAGATAGTTATAATCTTTATGAAGATGGATTTCATAAGGAAGAATTTTATAATTTAAATATAGATAAGTTGAAAAAACTTCTCAAAACAATAGAAAAAAGAGAATTCCCAAGAAGTAATAAATTAAGATTTTATATATTAGACTCAAAAGATAGTAGTGTTTGTAGAGCAAATTATAGAGAAGAAATTGAGGAATCTGAAGAAGATGAAGATGACTTAAATGTATTTATAGAATGTGATTATAGTATATTTTCTCCAATTAGAAACATAATAGAAAGTAATGATGGAAATATTGATAATATTGATTTTAGTGGATTAGTATCTATAAAGGCTAAAGTTAATGAAGCTTTATATAAAAAATTAAAAGATTATACAAAAGATAATTTAAATGCGAATATGTATGCTTGTTAAGAAAAAACTCTGATAAACAAATAATTGTTTTATCAGAGTTTTTATATAATATAATTCAATTATAATATTATAATCTTTTAGCCAAATATTTACTTGAATTAAATAAGCAATTAATTGAGGAACTGTCATAAGTTGACCATACCATGGTGTTTTATAAGATGAACCCTTAGTATCTACTATTTCTTTAATTTTTTTATATCTATAATTTGTAATATAGGAGAAGTTTTATCCTGAAGAATATTACTCATTTCTTTGCAAACTAAGTCTGTATACAAAGGATTATGAGTTTGTAGGGACTCTTTTTTCTATAAAGTATATCTTGAGGTAAATATCCTTCAAATGCTTGTCTTAAAAGACCTTTTTCTCTATCATTTAATAATTTAATATTACTTGGAATATTAAAAGCATATTCAACAATTTTTTTGTCAGCAAAAGGAACTCTAACTTCAAGGCTATTTGCCATACTCATTCTATCTTTACGAGTAAGAAGAGTTACCATAAACCATTTAAGATTTAAATAAAATAATTCTCTCATTCTATATTCTTCTGAAGATTCACCACTTAAATGGGGTACTTCATTTAATAAATAAAACTAAAGCTTATAAAAATAATAATATAGTTTACTTAGATACTCATTAATGGTATTTAAGTGATGGAGGAATTATATCAACAAATAAAATGTTAGATGAAGTAAATACTGCTATAACTAAGTAAAAAAACTTTGTAACAAAAATAAACTAAAAGTTGTATTATAATGATAATTTATAATACAACTTTTAAATTTTTAGATAAATTATAAATATTTGATATAATGTATATTAAATAATAAAATTTAATACGAAAGAGAGGGATAAATTATGCTTAAAGAGTTTATAAAATATTATAAGCCTTACAAAAAGCTATTTATATTAGACTTATTTGCAGCCTTTACAGTAGCTTTATGTGATTTGGTATATCCTATGATAACAAGAAATATAATGGACGATGTTGTTCCAGAAAAGAATTTTAGGTTGCTTGTAATATTTGGAGTAACATTATTACTAATATTTATACTGAAAGCTGGTTTAAATTATTTTATGCAATATTGGGGACATGTTGTTGGGGTTAGGATGCAAGCTGATATGAGAGAAAAGGTATTTGTTCATCTTCAAAAGCTCCCAAGTTCTTATTTTAGTAATAACAAAACAGGTGTTATAATGTCTAGAATAATAAATGATCTTATGGATATATCAGAACTTGCACATCATGGACCTGAAGATTTATTTATATCTATAGTAATTATATTTGGGTCTTTCTTTATATTGCTTGGAATAAATGTTCCACTTACAATAATAGTTTTTTCTATACTTCCACTTATAATTTTATTTGCAATAACTCAAAGAAAAAGAATGAGTAGAGCTTTTAAAGAAACTAGGGTTAAAATTGGAGAAGTTAATGCTACTTTAGAAAATAGTATAGCTGGAATTAGAGTTACTAAATCTTTTTGTAACGAAGAAGAAGAACTTAAAAAGATGAAGGAATCTAATGCAGTATTTAAAAGGGCTAGAGAAAAAGCGTATAGAGTAATGGCAAGTTACTTTTCTGGTATGTTTTTTGGAACTGACTTTTTAGAATTAGTTGTTTTAATAGTTGCAGGATATTTTACTTATATGGATTATATTACTTTAGGTGATTTTGCTGCATACTTACTTTATGTAAAAATGTTTATGCAGCCTATTAGAAAGCTAATAAACTTTACAGAGCAATATCAAAATGGTATGACTGGATTTGAAAGATTTATGGAGATAATTCACGAGGAAACAGAAAAAGAATGTGAAAATCCAATAGAATTAAAAGAAGTAAAAGGTGATATTGAAATAGAAAATCTATCTTTTACATATGAAGAGGAAAATGAAGTACTTAATAATATTAATTTAAAAATAGATGCAGGAAAAACAGTAGCACTTGTTGGACCTTCTGGTGGTGGTAAAACAACTCTATGTAGTCTTATACCAAGATTTTTTGATTTTGAATATGGTGATATAAAAATAGATGGCGTAAGTGTTAAAGATGTAAGTTTAAATTCTCTTAGAAATAATATTGGAGTTGTAGCACAAGATGTATTTTTATTTACAGGTACAGTAAAGGAAAATATAACAATAGGAGATAACAATGCTACAGATGAAGATATAATAGAAGCTTGTAAAAGGGCAAAAATACATGATTTTATAATGTCTCTTCCAAATGGATATGATACTTATATAGGTGAAAGAGGAGTAAAATTATCAGGAGGACAAAAACAAAGAGTATCAATAGCTAGAATATTTTTAAAGAATCCTCCTATTATGATACTAGATGAAGCTACATCAGCTCTTGATAATGTAACTGAAAAAGAAATACAAAAGTCATTAGAAGAGTTAAGTAAAAATAGAACAAACTTAATTGTAGCTCATAGATTATCTACAATAAAAAATGCAGATGAAATAATTGTTTTAACTGAAAATGGAATAGAAGAGAGAGGTACTCATAAAGATCTTATAGAAAAAGGTGGAGTATATTCAAAGCTTCATAGAAAATAAAAAAAAAGTATAAGTTTTTTAATTTAACTTAAAAAACTTATACTTTTTTATATTTATATGCAAAAATTTAATTTTAAAAAACATAAACACGAATATTGACTAAATGAATTAAGTATAATATTATATAAATATACGAAATATAAAGTTTAAAAAATAAAAAAATAATCGTATAATATCGTAAATAAGGTTCGATAGTTTCTACCAAGCCACCGTAAATGGTTTGACTACGATTTTTCTAAAGAGTATAGAAACAATCCTTTAGATTAATCAAAATTATAATAAAATATTAAAAGCTAAAGGAGGAAATACAAAAGATGAATTTTATTTCAAAATTTTTCAAGTTTGAAAAAAGAAATGCTACTTTAAAAGGTGAATTAATTGGGGGAATAACAACGTTTATAACAATGTCATATGTGTTATTCGTTATACCAGATATATTAAGTACAACAGGAATGGATAAAAATAGTGTATTTGTTGCAACAGCATTAGCAGCTGCATTTGGAACATTAATAATGGGTATATATGCAAATTTTCCAATGGCACTTGCACCAGGAATGGGATTAAATGCTTTTTTTGCTTTTACTGTTTGTGGAGAGATGGGAATCTCATGGAAAGTTGCTCTTTCAGGAATTTTAGTTTCAGGAATAATATTTGTGATAATTTCAGTATCAGGACTTAGAGAACTTATAATAAAAGCAATACCAGGGAATTTAAAATCAGCAGTTACAGCTGGAATAGGCTTATTTATAGCATTTATAGGATTTAAAGGGGCGGGAATAGTAGTGCAAAATGATGCTACTTTCGTTTCAATAGGAAATTTGACAAGTCCTAAAGTATTACTTGCTATATTTGGTCTTTTATTTACAGGTGCATTAATGGCAAGAAAAGTTAAAATAGCAATTTTTGTTGGTATGATATGTACGGTAATAGTTGGAATAATATCAGGTCTTATAGATACTCCAAGTAGAGTAATTTCTTCAGTACCATCAATAGCACCTACTTTTGGATATGCACTTTCAAATGTAAAAGAAGTATTTACACCACAAATGCTTATGGTTGTATTTACAATGTTATTTATGGATTTCTTTGATACAGCAGGAACTTTGGTTGCTGTTGGTGCAAAGGTTGGACTTGTTAAAGAAGATGGATCTATTGAAAATGGATCTAGAGCCTTAGTTGCAGATTCAATTGCAACATGTGTTGGTTCTATATTTGGAACAACTAATACAACATCATATATTGAATCTCTATCAGGTGCTTCTGTAGGAGCTAAAACTGGATTTTCAAGTGTTATAGTTGGAGGAATGTTTTTATTATCAACTTTCTTTTCACCACTTCTTTCTGTAGTTACTTCTGAAGTAACAGCACCAGCACTTATAATTGTTGGATCTCTTATGTGTGCATCATTAGCTGATATTGAATGGAAAGAGCCAGAAATTGCAATACCTGCTTTTTTAACAGTTATATTAATGCCATTATCATATAGTATAGCTATAGGAATTGCTTTTGGATTTTGCGCTTACGTTGTATTAATGGTTTTGAAAGGCAATTTTAAGGGCGTTCATCCTATAATGTACACTTTGGCTGGATTATTTACATTTTATTTTATATTTGGTTTGTCATAATGAATATAAATTAAATATTAAAAATTTATTTTATAAAATTAAAAGGGAACTATTTAAAATAGTTCCCTTTGATTTTGGGTTAAAAAGAAGAAGAACTCACAAATTAGGTTATAATTATAACCATTTATACAGAGTTTAGTATAATATATGAGTTTAAATACATATATATACTTTATTAGGATAAAAAAATATTAATAAATCAAATTTGTAATCAAATAGTAATTGGCAAAACTTAAAAATACGAATATAATTAAATATGCTTTATTGCATATATTAGATTTAATATATTTTTAATTATTATTTAAAATATAATTTAGATAAATAAAATAAAGTTTAAAGTAGGTTTTTAAGTAATAAATTTAAAAAATTTTAAATTTATTACTTAAAAACAGAGGAAATTGTAAATAAAAATTTAATATCGGTTTACTGTATCAAAAAAGGACAACCTTTTAAGTTAAAGTTTGGTATAGTATTATAGGGAGGAATTATTATTATGGAAAAAGATAATGATCGAGGTAGAAGAAGTGAAAGAAACAAGGATACTAATCGTAAAAAAATTATAATAGGAGTTATAATTTCTATATCTATTTTACTTGCTATATATTTAGGAATGTCCATGTACTTTGTTAATCATTTTTATTTTGGTTCATCTGTTAATTCAATAAGTATATCAGGAGATACTGTTGAAGAAGCTAATAAAAAGATTGAAGATAAAATCGGGAATTATAAATTAGAATTAGAAGGAAGAAATGAAGTTAACGAAGTAATAACTGCAAAGGAAATAGGATTAAAATATGATGCAGCTAAAACTATTAAAGAGTTAAAAGAAAAACAAAGCCCTTTTAAGTGGGTTATAGAAATTTTTAGAAATAAAGATACTCAAATAGATATTTTAGCATCATATGATGATAAGCTTTTAAATAATACTATAAATAATATGGTTTATTTTGACAAAGCTAAAATAGTTAATCCTAAAAATGCTAGCTTTAAATATATAGATGGAAAGTATGAAATTATAAAAGAAGTCTATGGTAATAAAGTTAATAAAGAAAAGTTATATAAAGAAGTTGTAGATGCAATTCATAATGGACAAACAAGCATAAATTTAGATAAAGCAAATTGTTACGATAATCCTAAGTTTTTAGCTGATTCTAAAAAGGTTATAGAGGCCCAAAATACTTTAAATAAATATGTATCTTCAGATATAACATATACTATTGGAGATAGTAAAATAAATTTAAATGGATCAATAATTCATAATTGGATTAATGTGGACAAGAACATGAACGTTATAATTAATGATCAAGCGGTTTCAAACTATGTAAATGGATTAGCTAATCAATATGATACAGTAGGAAAGACTAGAGATTTTAAAACTTCATTAGGAACTATTGCAAAAGTAAGTGGCGGATCTTATGGATGGAAAATAAATGTTCCAGAAGAAGTTCAAACATTAATTTCAGAAATAAAAGAAGGCAAAAAAGTTACAAGAAAACCAATATATTCACAAACTTCATTATCTTATGGAACTAATGATATAGGAAATACATATGTTGAAGTTAACCTAGATAAACAACACGTTTGGTATTATAAAGATGGTGCACTTGTTACAGAGGGTGATATTGTTACAGGTAATGAAAGCAAAAACTGGGCAACACCAGCTGGAGTATATTTCTTAAATTACAAAGAAAAAGATGCAACACTAAAAGGTGAAAATTATAAAACACCAGTTAAATTCTGGATGCCGTTTAATGGAGGTATAGGACTTCATGATGCATGGTGGAGAGATAAGTTTGGTGGGAAAATATACGAAAATCAAGGTTCACATGGATGTGTAAATTTACCACCACAAGTTGCAGAAACAATATTTAATAACATAACATCAGGAACACCTGTTGTTTGTTATAAATAAAAAATACGAGTGATTTTTCACTCGTATTTTTTTGTTTAATTTATATGTTGACTTTGAAAACCTTCGCGTTTTACGGAATGTTTTTTTGCTGTTCTATTATGGTTTTTACCTTCTTCGCTAGTAAGTGAAGTTTGGCAATTACATTTTGGCATTCTTGAAGTTTTTTTATCTGGTTGACTATCTTTTGGCATAATATCACCTCCATAAATTATTCAATATTAGTATGGCTTAAAATCACAAAATATAAATAGTTAATATTATAATGTGTAGGAAAAAATATTTTAAGGAGTAATTTTATGAAAAATCCTGTTGAAATATATAATTCTCTTGATTTTAAAAATTTTAATATTGATATGTTAGCTTTTGTAAATGAAAATAATATAAAAAGCACTACAGGATATTTAATTACAACATCATTGAAAACAAAATATACTTATATATTCAAAGAAAATGGTGATAAATGGGATGAGATTTATAAATGGATATGTACAGTTGGAAAAAAGACTACTCCAACTATAAAAGGATATTTTTATATAACAGGAAGAAAACCTTGGTTTGGAACTAATCAGTATAGGGCTAAATATGCAACAAGATTTATTGGAAGATACTACTATCATTCTATTTTATATGATAGCAATGGTAAATATGTAATAGACTCTAGGCTTGGAATGGAACTTAGTCATGGATGTATAAGACTTTTAACTAACAATGCAAAATGGATATATGATAACATACCTAATTTAACACCTGTTATAATTGCATAAGTTAAATAACAATAACAAATATTAATAGTAGTATTTTAATAGGAGGAGTTTTATGGAAAATAGTGTTATAAAAGGATTAAATGAACAACTTCAAGGAGTTATAATGGGTGAAAAAGAATTTTTAAAGCTTATAGAAAAAGCTAATGATGAAAATTTAATTGATTCACTTAATAATTCTATTAAAATTATTGAAAAGCATAAAAGATTTTTAAGAGAGATAATAAGTGAAGAAAATTATAAGCCTTCAAATAATGAAGGAGTTTTAGGAAAGATAATAGAAGGCTTTTCAAATATAATAAATTTAACGATAGATGAAGATAATGAAGTTATAAAAAGCACTATAAAAGGTCTTTCAATGGGAGTTAAATCTATAAAAAAATTGTTAGAAGAATTTAATACTGATTTGCCTGAAAATATAAAATTAAATTTTTTGAATATATTAAATGAATATAAAAATAATATTGATGAATATGAAAAATTACTTTAAGCCATCCTATTATAGAGGTGATATAAATGGGAAATAAGATGAAACCACATGAAAAAAAGCATAAGAAAATAAAACATAATAGTCAAGAGGAAAGTTCAAGAGCTGTATTTGGAGAAACAAAAGCTAAAGAACATAATCCAAATGATTTTAAAATTTAAAAGGTTAATATTAAAAATAGAAATGGTATCCACTAAAATGTGGATACCATTTTATTCATTTATGTAAGCAAGTTTATATATCAAAAATCTTTCCCTTGGATCAGTTTTAAAGTTTTCAAGTCGTATTTCTTTAGATAACATAAAAAATGTGTAGTTTTCTAAAAAGAAAATATAATCATCTGATGGATAAAATAATATAAGTTCTATATCTCTTTTATATTTATAAACTGATTCTAAAATATTATCTAAAACTTTCATAAATATTTGAACAGAAAATGGATTAAAAAAATAAAATTTATTATCAGTTTTATTAATTTTATATTTTTCAGCTAAAATACAAGAAAAATTAATTTTACTTTGTTCTTTATTATGTTTTTCTAAAAAATGTTCTTTATTAATTAAAGCCTCTTTGTAAAAATAATGATTCATTTCTATTCCTGTAACTTTAGAGTTAAATAAATAATTTATGAAAAAATTAAGTCTTCCCATTCCACATCCAAAGTCAATTATTGAGTCAGTGTCTTTTAATTTGTAATGATTAAATAATTCATTTAGAGCTGAATATTCAGTAGGTTCGTATCTATTATAATGTATTGATGTTTCATTTAAGTCTTGTTTTTTATTAGTTTTTATATTTAGTAATTCTTCGTAATATTGTTCGTTCATTAAAATACCTCTTTTGTTTTCTATACATAAAAATAATAGTATTAAATATTAACATAGTCAATTAAATGAAAAATATGGAATTTTGAAAAGAATTTAATTATAATTTCAATTACATGAGAGATTTTTTTAAAGATTTCGTTATATAAGGTGTAAAGGCTTTTACAAAACCTTAAGGTAAGGAGAAAATTTAATGAGGGTAGATGAAAATAATTATATAAAAGAGCTTAAAAGGGGTAATGAAGATGCACTAAATTTTATTATTGATATTTACTTGCCTTTAGTTAAAGGTATTACTTATAAAGTATTAAGTAAATATTCTGATAAGCAACTAATGGAAGAGTGTATAAATGATATATTTATGGCAGTTTGGAATAATTCCAAAAAGTTTGATGGTGAGAAAAATAATTTTAAAAGTTGGATTGCAAAGATAAGCAAATTTAAAGCAATTGATTATTATAGAAAAATATCAAAAAAAGTTGAGGTTCCATCTTATGATATTGATTTAGGATATAAGATTCATGTTGAAGACGATATTTTAAATAGTGAAAATAAAAAGGAAATTATAAATCTTATAAACACATTAGATAATTTAGATAGAGATATATTTATAATGAAATATTTTATGGGGATGTCTGTAAGTAGTATATGCAAAGAAAAAGGAATTACAGAATCAGCTATAAATAATAGAGTGTATAGGTGTAAAAGAAAATTAAAAGAAAAAGCCCCTCTATATTTAAAATTAAAGGAGGAACTTTAAAATGAAGGATATTTATGAGTTATTAAATGAGATAGAAATAGATGAAAGTGAATTTGAAGAAATAGAAACTGATGAATTAGAAAAAGAGAGAATAAAAAAGAATATAAATAAAAATATAAAAAAGAAAAGGAGAAATTATAAAAAGTATATAGCATCAGCAGCTTTAATAGGAGCAATTAGTATTGGATCACTTATAACAGTTAAGCCAGCTTTTGCTTACAATATTCCGATAATTGGAGAGATAATACAAAAATATATAGATAATAATGAAAATTATGCAGAATATTTAAGTGTAATAGGAACTACTAAAGAAAAAGATGGAATAGAAATAACTTTTGAAGAAGCTACTGTAGATGATAATATTATGCTATTAAGTTTTGTTGTAAAAAATAATAATAAAAAATTTAATAAAAATGATTTTGGTTCATTTACTGATGCTATGCTTATTCCAACATATTTAAATATAAACGGAAAGTCATGCAATATAGGAGCTTCAGGAGATTTTGAGTTTATTGATAATAATACTCTAAAGGTTGTAAAAATTATAGATATATCAGATGAAAAATTATCTAAAAAAATGAATGTTAATATAAAGATAGATGAACTTTTAGGCAAAAAAGTTAATTTCGATATTAATTTTAAGTTAGATAAAAGTAGAATAATTAAAAATACTTATAAAAAGGATATAGATAAAGAATTTAAAATTTCTAATTATGATGTTAGTGTTAAAAATTCAGTAGTATCACCACTTACAACATTAGTAACAGGGAAAATAAAAGATATGGGCACTATAGATAGTGGAGCAATACAGTATATTGCAATTGATAATAATAATAAAGTTTTAAAAGATAATGGAACTTCAATCGAAAGAAGTGGATTTAAATCAGATTATACATTTAAGAATAGTTTTATATCAAATGAAAATATGGAAAAAATAACATTTATTCCGATATACTTTAATTATGAAAATAATATAAAAGAAACAAAGATTAAAAGTGTTAATTTGGATTTGAATAAAAATATGAATATAAACACAAAAGATAATCTTTCATTAGGTATAAAGAAGCCTATAATTGACGGAGAATATTTAATTATAAATTACGACATGTTTTATAAAGGATTAAAATCAATGATTTTACCAAATTTTGATATTAGTTTAGAAAATGATGATTTAGAGATTAAAAGTTTAGAGAGTAAAAATAATAAGGCGATAGAAGAGTTATTAAAAAAATATAGAGATGGTTCAAGTAATATAAGAATATTTAAAGTTGGGAATAAGAGAGACTTTAAAATTAATGTATATGATAATAATAATTATGAAATATTAGAAGATAATAGATTTACTGTAAATTTAAATTAATAAAAAATAAAACAAGCTTTAATATATAGCTTGTTTTATTTTTTTATAAAATTTTATATTATAAGAAAAATTTTATAATATATTTTAAATTTTTTAAACACACATATTTTTATAACTTGTAAAAAAAATCTCCTAATATTAAAAATATATTTATTTAAAGTATTAAAATTTTATTTGAATGGAAATTATAATAAAAAAATTGTTTAACTGGTTATTGAAGATTTTTATATTGTATAGAATAAAAGTATTTCTAAATAAATTCATATATTTGTATAATTTAAAATGCTTTAAGATAGATTAATTTGGAGATGATAAAAATTAGTTATGTAGTGTTTAAAGAACTATTTAAAAAGTATAAAGGTAAAAGTAGTAATACTTTAAAAAATATTAATCTAGAAATTAATAAAGGGGAATTTATTGTATTTATTGGACCAAGTGGTAGTGGAAAATCAACTCTTTTAGAAATAATTTGCGGTTTTGAGGAAGCTACAAGTGGAACTATAGAAATTGATGGAAAGATTATAAATGATATTGAACCAAAGGATAGAGATATATCTATGGTTTTTCAAAATTATGCTTTATTGCCACATTTAAATGCATATGAAAATATTGCATTTGGAATGAAAATAAGAAAAATTGATAAAAAAGAAATTCACGATAAAGTAATGTGGGCAGCTAATATATTAAATATTGAAGAATGTTTAAATTCTAAACCTAAAGATTTATCAGGAGGGCAAAGGCAAAGGATAGCATTAGCACGTGCTATTGTTAGAGAACCTAAATTGTTTTTAATGGATGAACCTTTATCTAATTTAGATGCTAAACTTAGAAATCAAACATCAAATGAAATAACAACATTACATAAAAAAATAAATGCAACAACTATATATGTAACACATGATCAAGTAGAAGCTTTAACTATGGCAGATAAAATTGTTGTTTTAAATGATGGGATTATACAACAGATTGGAACTCCAAAAGAAATTTATAAACATCCTAATAATATATTCGTAGCAACTTTTATAGGAAAACCAGAAATAAATTTATTTAATATTAAAGTTAAAGGAAATCAATTAATTATTGAAGAGACATTAATTTTAAACAATAATAATTCATTAAAGTATCTAATGAATGGAGATTATATTTTAGGAGTTAGATCTGAAAATATAAATTTAAATTTAAATTATGGAGATATAAAAGCAAAAGTTAAAAAAATAGAATATTTAGGTAGTGAGATAATTATTTATTTAAGTTGTTTAGGAAAAATAATTACAAGCAAAGTTACAAGTTTTGAGAATATTAATTTAAATGATGAAGTTTATGTTAGTTTTGATTTAGAAGAAGCTAATATTTTTAATAAAAATAACGAAAGAAATATAAGGGGAGAATAAGATGAAAAAAAAATTACTTAGCATGTTGATATTACTACCAATTTTGCTTACTGGGTGTGGAACAGATAAAAAAGAATCAGGAAAAATTGGAGGAACTATAACAGTTGTAACTGATAGAACAGATGCTGACAAATTATTTGAGGATATAGAAAGAAAGTTTAAAGAAAAGTATCCAGAAGTTGAAGATGTGGTATTTGAATCTTCAAGTGATTATTCAAACTATATAACAACAAGAATGAATACAAAAAATTATGGAGATGTATTATTTGTACCATTTAGTATGAATGCAACGCCAGAAGAGTATGAAAATTATTTTGAACCTTTAGGAAAGGTTAAAGATTTAGAAGAAAAATATATAGATGTTACAGAGGCTGATTATAATGGGGTAGCTTATGGATTACCAGCAACTTTAAATTCTTTAGGAATACTTTATAACGAAAATGTTTTAAAGAAAGCTGGTGTAGAAAAAATGCCGACTTCTTTAGAGGAAATGATAGAAGTATGTGAAAAGGTAAAAAAGAATACTGACGCTATTCCTTTTTATACAAATTATAATAGTACTTTAGGAACATGGGGAGGAGCATTAACTTCTTATGGTGGAGAACAGTATAGATCAGTTATACTTGAAAAGGGAACAGCATTTAAAGAAGGACAACCTATAAGAGAAATAATGGATCTTTTTTATAATTTATCATCAAAAGGATTAATAGAAAAGGATCCTATAACAGGGGATTATGGAAAATCACTTCAAATGCTTGCGGATGGAGAAGTTGCAATGCTTATGAAGGGTTCACAAGAAATACCGAAGATTCAAAATCTTGTTAAAAATGGATCTATTATAAATATAGCACCATTTCCAGTTAAAATTAATGGACAAACTAGTATACCATTTGGAGCACCAGCTGTTGTTGGAGTAAATAAAAATAGTGAAAATAAAGAAACTGCAAAAGCATTTTTAGAGTTTTTTGTATCAAATGAGAGTGGATATGCAAAAGACTTAAATGGAATGAGTCCAGATAAAAGTACTTTAACTGACGAACAGAAAAAAATGTTTGAAGAAAATAATATAATACTTACAGTTCCAACAGAGACACCAGAAACAGATAAGTTATACAGTAATATAGCTAATGAAGTTGGAGTTGGAAGACTTAATGATGTACTTCAAAATACTATAAATATAGGTTTATATCCAAATGATAATAAAAGTTATGATGAATATATAAAAGAATTAGAAAATAAGTGGGCAAAAGCAGTAAAGAATAATGAAAAGTAAGCTTTTAAAAAAAGAAAGAAAGATTATATTTATCTTTCTTTTTTTTCCTATATTATTATTAATATTATTTGGAGTTTTACCTATTGTATCTATATTTAATTATAGTTTTACATCATGGAATGGATTATCTCAAAGTAAAAATTTTATAGGGTTTGATAATTTTATAAAAATACTTACAGATCCTAATTATATAGAAGTTTTTACGAATAGCTTTTATTATTTTATTTCTGGAGTATTACAAATTATAATTGGCTTAACACTTGCAATAATTTTATCTTTTAAAGTAAAATATAAAAATTTTTTTAAAGGAGTTTTTATATTTCCATTATTAATTAGTGGTGTTGCAATTTCTATGATTTTTAGAATGTTTTTTGCACCTGATGGAACATTTGATCAAATATTAACATTTTTAGGTCTAGAAAATTATATAAACTTTTGGCTTGGTGATCCAAAGATTGTTAATTATACTTTAGCGAGTATATCTTTATGGAAATTTACAGGTTTTAGTTTTATTATGTATTTTGGTGCTATACAAACTATACCAAAAGAATATTTTAAGTTAGGTGAAATTGAAGGTGCAAGTGTATTTCAAAAAGTTAGATATATTATATTGCCTAATATAGATACGGTATTAAAAATTAATTTTACTTTGCTTATAATTGGATCTATATCAGCATTTGAAATACCTATGATAATGACTAATGGGTCAAATGGAACAACGACATTTTTGCTTATGACTATGAAGACTGCATTTGAAAATAAAAAAATAGGACTTGCATCAAGTATGGCAGTAATAATTAGTATTGTAATTATTGTTATGACACTTATACAGAAAAGGATTTGTAAAAATGATGAATATTAATATTAAAAATATAATATTAAAAACAATTAAATATATAACTTTAATTAGTTGGTGTTTAATAATATTAATACCTCTTATAACAGTATTTTTTGGAGCTTTTAAAACTTTAAATGAATTTAATTCAACTAGTGGAACTGATATTCCAAGCAATTTTTTTTATTTTGATAATTATATTAAAGCTTTTATTAATGGGAAAATGCTTACAGGATTTTTTAATACATTTGTATTAATTTTGTTTGGAGTGAGTGGAAGTATATTAATAGGATCTATGGTTGCTTTTATTATTAATAGATTTGAATTTAAATATAAAAAAATAATTTTATTTATGTATCTTTTAGTATCTATAGTACCTATGGAAATATCACAAGTTGCCACATTTAAAATAGTAGATTCAATAGGAATATATAATACTAGATTAGCACCAATATTTTTATATTTAGGAGCTGATGTTTTAATGGTATATATTTATTTACAAATGCTTGAGAAAATACCGAAGGATATAGATAAAGCTGTAATGCTTGAAGGAGGAGGATATTTTACATTATATAGAAAGGTAATATTTCCTTTACTTAAACCAGCAACAGCAACAGTTGCAATGCTTAAAGTTATATCGATATATAATGATTTTTATATTCCTTTTTTATATATGCCAGGAGAAAAATTAAATACTGTTTCAACAACAATATTTAAATTTATAGGACCAGATAATATAGAATGGAATGTTATATGTGCTGCAGTAATAATAAGCATAATTCCAATGATTTTATTTTTCTTATTTTTACAAAAGTATATATATAGGGGAATAACTGCGGGGAGTATAAAATAATGGATAGGAAAAATTTTTTTAAAAGAGCATATACAGTTATGGAGGTTAGGACAGGCTTTGCAACAGGTCTTCCTGTGTTAAGTGGAGGACTTTTTGGGGCTTATTTAGTTGGAGATATAAAATTTATATTATTATTACTTATGTTTGTTTCAGGATTTAGTTTTAATATTGTTGCAAATATTGCTAATGAGATAAGAGCTTATATAAAACAAGAGGAAAATGAAGAGACATTTACAGGTCATAAGGGGAGTGAAGGATTAGTAAGAGGTGATGCAAAACTTAAAGATGCGATTATAGCATTTTTATTTATGATAATATTAGGTGGTATATCTGGAATTTTAATTGTATTAATAACTAAAGATATAAAGATACTTATTATAGGTATATTAAGTTTAATTGCAGCCATATGTTATTCATTAGGTCCAAAGCCTTATATACTTTATCCCATTGGTGAGGTTATTTCTGGTATTTTTGTTGGGTTAATAAGCTCATTAGTATCATCTTATATTCAACTAGGAAGTTTTAAGTTAGAAATCTTTCTATTTTCTTTAGTTTCAATGATAATGACTATATTTTTAATGTCTACTAATAATACTTCGGACTTTATAAAAGATAAAGGTAGAAGATTAACACTTCCACATGTAATAGGATTTAGAAACTCTATTAAAATACTTATTCCAGAAGGAATAGTAATGGTAATTGTTTGGATAATTTTATATGTTATTGGAAGTATAAATATAATAATTTTTATTACTGGGTTATTCACATTTTACTATTATGGATATGTAAAATTTTATAAAGGTTATTATAAAATACAGGAAGTTTATAAGGAAATGGGAAAGGAATGGGGACCTAGACCTCTTCTTTTAATATATTCTTTTCATATTTTAGTATCAATTGAATTTTTAATTTTTATAATGATTAAGTAAAGGGATGAGAAAGTTTATGAATATAATGAATTTAGTACTAATTGGTAAAAATCCATTATCTATTCCTTCTATAATAGCAAAGGAATTTGGAATATTTAAAAAATATAATATAGATATTAATTTAAAAGCACCATATGACTTTAATTTTGGTGGGAAAAGTCCATTTTTAGAAGGTGAATCTGATGCTATGATGGGAGATTTAACATTTTTCTTTTATATGATGGAGCAAGGCAAAAGGTGTATTATAACATCAAATTTAACTAGAACAATAAGTTTAGTTGTATCAAAAAAATTTAATCCAAATAAAAGTGGATTAAATTTTGGTGTTAATAGAAAGGGGATGTTTAGATTATTCTTAGAAGAAGATTTAAAAGATATTATAAAGGATCCCAATATAACATGGATTAATAATACTTATGAGCGTATGGATGCCTTAAAAAAAGGAGAAATAGATGGGTTAGTTGCTATAGAACCTTTCATAACTGATATGACAAAAGAAGGTTTTAAAAAGATATGGAGTCTTAGAGAAAGTAGAAGAAATCTTGTTATGTGGTGTTTTGATGAAAAGTATTATACAAATAATAAAGAAACAGTTAAAAATTTTCATAAGGCATTAGAAGAAGCTAAAAAAATATTTAATACAAGTACTCCAGAGGAAAAGATAGAAATAGGATTAAAGTATGGAAAATATAATATTAGTGAGGCTGAAACCTTAAAAGATTTTGAGTTTGAATATGGAGATAACTTTAGTTTAGAAGATTTTAATTTTTGTAATGATTGGATGTACAAAAATAATGAGATAAAAAGTAAATATGACGGAGAAAAGCTTATAGCAAAAATATTTTAAGAAAAAAACAGATATAGTATTATATCTGTTTTTTTATATAAAAGTATAGTTAGAAATGAATTTAAAAATAAGGTAATTTTCTTAAATGAGTTAATAAGTAATTAGAAGAAATTCCAACGAATATTCCTGTTCCAATACCTGCTATAGAGAGTATTGGTAAATAAAGAAAAATACCCAAATTATTTAATATTAAAGATGCTACAATAAGTTGACCAATATTATGAAAAACAGCAGCTGAAGCACTTACTCCAATTATTGATACTTTGTCTTTAAAAAGTTCTTTAACTAAAATTGCTGTAAAAAAGCTTAATATTCCGCCAACAGAACTATAAATTAGTGTAGATAGATTTCCAACTAACAAGCTTGAAAGAATTATTCTTAAAATTAAAACTAAAAAGGCTTCTTTATAGTTATCTAGTGTATATATTGCCATCATTATAACTAAATTGGCAAGTCCTAGTTTTGCACCAGGGGTTATAAATGGTACAGGTATCATATTTTCTATTGTAAAAAGAATTAAAGCCATAGATACTAAAGAAGATATATAAATCATTTTACTAGTTTTGTTTAATTTCATATTTATTAATGTGAAAGTATAATGTCATCATCATTAGTACTTTCTTCTCCTTTAATTTCAATTATTAATTCATGTGGTAAACAAACTAAACTTTCCGTTACTTTCTTTATAGTGCCTTGTTTTATACAAAGCTCATCTTTACAATCTGCATGGATCATTTTAATACCTGAATTATTTATAAGTATAGTATTATTTCCTTTATCTGTATTTAAAACAATACTTTGTTCATCTTTAATAGATGATAAGTTAATAGTTTTATATAGCTTTCCAGATACCTTTATATTTGCATAAACAGATGAATACTGTTTGCTTAAAGCCTTAGCTGATATAAGATAAGGCGTAAAGGATATTATTAAAAGAAAAACTATAATAACAATATCTAATTTTTTAAATATTTTCATTAGTTTTCTCCTGATAAATTAAAGTTTATTAATAAATCTGTAATTAAAGTTTAATTTATAATAAGAAAAATTGGTAATAGAAAATTTTAATATTACATAAAAATATACGTTAATATTACTTTTGTATTTCAGTGTATAATCCTTGATGAAAACAGTTAAATTTAAAACTTTATTTATAAATTTTTAGGAGGAATAATAATGAAAAGAAAATTATTAGTAGGATTATGCGTAGCAGCATTAGCATTATCATTAGTTGCTTGTGGAGGAGAAAAGCAAACAGAAGCTCCAGCAGAGGGTAGCAAGCAAGAATCAACTATGAAAGATGGAACATATGAAGTTGAAACAAAAAATGCTGATGACAATGGTGGAAAAGCTAGAGCTTCAGTTACAATAAAAGATGGAAAAATAGCAGAAGCTAAATATAATGAATTCACTAATAAAGGTGATAAGAGAGAAGATAAAGAATACAATAAGATGATGAAGGAAAAAGCTGGTACTAGCCCTTCAGAATATGAAGTTAAAATTGAAGAAGGTGTTGTTTCAGCTCAATCAGCAGATTTTGATGCAGTAACAGGAGCTACAAGTTCATCAGCTAAAGCTAAAACTTTATTTGGAGAAGCTTTAAATAATGCAAAAGAAGGAAAAACTGATAAAGAATTAGTTGAAGTTAAATAATAGTAATAACATATTTTTTTATAGCCAATGATTTTAAATCATTGGCTTTTTTATTGCTTAAAATACAATAATTGTCTATTAAAAATAAATTTTTGATAAAATATAAAATTATTTAAAAATAATTTTGTAAAAATGTCAAATGATTTTAAAATAAAATTTAAAAAATACAAATTATGTTGTAAAAGTTAAACAAAAAAAGTAAAATATAAACGAAGTGTAAACAAAGTGTTAATACAACATAAGAAAAATTAATAATAAAGGAGAAGGATTTGATGGGGAATAAGACTAAATTTATAACATTTTTAATGATTATAGTATTTAGTATAGGCTTGTATGGGTGTAAGGATAAGAAAAAAATTGAGCCTATAAGTAGAACGGAACTTTTTATGGGAACATCTATAAAGGTTACGTTGTATGATTATAAAAATGAAAAAGTATTGGACAAGGTATTTGATAGGGTAATTGAATTAGAAAATTTGGTAAGTATAAATAAGCCTAATACAGAAATAGATAATTTAAATAAAAATTCAGGAGTAAGACCTGTAAACTTAAGTGAAGATAGTTTTAATATAGTTAAAAAAGGATTGGAATATTCAAAGCTTTCAGAAGGAGATTATGACATTACAATTGGTCCTTTAGTTAAGCTTTGGAGTATAGGATTACCTGAAGCAAAAGTACCGAATAAAAGTGAAATTAAAGAATCTATTAATAATATAAATTATTCAAATGTTTATATAGATGAAAATACAAAGGAAGTTTTTCTGAAGAAAAAAGGAATGATGTTAGATTTAGGTAGTATTGCAAAAGGATATACAGCTGATGAAATAGCAAAAATTCTTAAAGATGAAGGTGTTAATTCAGCAATTATAGATCTTGGAGGAAACATATATGCTTTAGGATATAAAGAGGTAGATAAGAAATGGAAAATTGGTGTGCAAGATCCATTTACAGATAGAGGAAATATAATTGGTACAGTTGCTGTAGCTAATAAATCAGTTGTTACAAGTGGAATTTATGAAAGATACATAGAGGATAATGGAAAAAAATATCACCATATATTAAATCCAAAAACAGGATATCCATATGAAACAAATATTGCCGGTGTTTCTATAATATCTGATAAATCAATAGATGGTGATGCATTATCTACTTTAGTTTTTACCAAAGGCTTGGAAAAAGGACTTGAGTTTATTAACAAACTTGATGGAGTAGACGCAATTTTTATAATGAATAATAAAAATGTTTACATTACAGATGGGATAAGGGAAGATTTTAAAATAATAAATGATAATTATAAATTAGTTAATTAGAAAGGGGAAAGAGTATGCAAATAGATAGCTTGAAATATTTTTATGAAGTTGCAGAGTTAAAGAGTATATCGAAAGTTGCAAATAATTCACATATATCTCAACCTGCATTAAGTCATCAACTTTTAAAGTTAGAAAAAGAACTTGGGGCAAAGTTATTAGAAAGAAGTAATAGAGGAGTTGAATTAACAGAGCAAGGGAAAATAGTATATGGTTATGCAAAAAAAATATTAAATTATCATAACAATATGTTACAAGATGTCAATGTAAAAAATTCAGTTAAATATGATTTTTATATAACTAATGCAAATATATCAGCAAATTTTTTAGTATCTAAAATGGCGAAAGATATATGGAGGATATTTAAAAACTTTAATGTTAATGTTAACAATAACTGGGAAAGTAATCAGCAATCATTATTAATTCATAATAAATCAGATTTAGTTGTTGGATGTAATATGATATATGATGTTGATTTATCATCAAATTATATCGGAAGTGATAAATTTATATTAATAAGCAAGGAAAATATAAAAGAAGAGCACTTATGTAATCAAGCTGTTGCTATATTAGATGATGGTAGAAGTAATATTTTAAATAGTATAGAAGATTTTGATAATATTAATATTAATTTAAAAAGTAATTGTTTAAGTACTATAAAAGAATACTTAAATAATAACAATACAGTTGCTGTAGTTCCTAAAATAGCTGTAAGATCTGAAATTGAATCAGGGGAGTTTATAGATTTAGGATTTAAAAGTTATGAGAAGTCCTATGATTTATTTATAACTTATAGAAAAGATATTGAAAGTAGAATAAAGAAAAAAATAAATTTATTTATTAAAGAATTAGAGAAAGTTTTAAACTATAATAACTGAAAATAAAGCTAGATAGGAGGAAATATGACTTTAAAGGGATATTTAAATTTTGTTGAAATCCAGACTAAGATAGCTAGTTTAATTCCATTTTTATTTGGAAGTATTTATAGTATTTATAAGTATGGAAAAGTAAATGTTGTTAATTTAATAATTATGTTCATATCTATGATATGTTTTGATATGGCAACAACTGCAATAAATAATTATTGTGATTATAAAAATGAAATAAAGCATAGTAATGGAAAGTATATTGGTAGAAACCCTATGTTTGTAAACAATATATCTAAAAGAACTGGGCTTACAGTAATATACATTTTATTATTTATAGCAATTTTATTTGGAATAATATTAGCAGTTAGAACAAACTTATTAGTATTGTTTTTAGGTGGAATATGCTTTTTTATAGGTATATTCTATACATTTGGACCAATTCCAATATCAAGAATGCCACTTGGAGAAGTATTTTCAGGAATTTTTATGGGATTCATAATTACTTTTTTAACTATATATATAAATATAGTTGATCTTGGATATTTTGGTATGTATGTAATAAATGGTGAATTTATAGCTAAAATTAATTTAGTAGAAGCTAGCAATATATTTTTAGTTAGTATTCCTTTAATAACAGGAATTGCAAATATAATGTTATCAAATAATATATGTGACTTAGAAGATGATAAAAAAGTATCAAGGTTTACGTTGCCATACTATATAGGAAAAGATTTTGCTATAAAATTATATAAAATATTATATTATTTTGGATACTTTGCAATTTTTATATCAATAATTTTAAAAGTTTTACCTATAACGTCAGTAATTGTTTTTTTAACTATACCGTTTATAAATAAGAATATAAAAAAGTTTGAAGAGAAACAAGTAAAGTCTGAAACGTTTGTATTAGCTGTGAAAAATTTTATTATAATAAATAGTATTTATATAATAGAATTAATTGGGAACTTAATCTTTTTAAAAATATTGGATATTTAAATATATTATGATATATCAAAAAAAATTATGGTGTTTACTAAATTTCAAGTCTGCTTAGTCCTCTATTTATAAGGAGTATAAGGATTTTTTAGAAAACTTTTAAGTTTACTAAGATTGTTTGTTAATTAATAAACAATTGTAGACATGTATAAGTTTAACTTATAGAATAAACATGCTAAATAACTTAAATTAATATATTTAAAATAAAATAAAGAAGAGAGGGAATAATATGTCAACTAAAATTGTTATCTTAGGTGCAGGTTATGCTGGGGTTCATGCAGCTAAAAAATTAGCAAAAAAGTATAAGAAAAACAAGGATGTTGAAATTACACTAATTGATAAAAATCCTTATCATACGTTAATGACAGAATTACATGAGGTTGCTGGTGGAAGAGTTCCAGAAGAATCTGTTAAAGTAGAGCTTTCAAGAATATTTCATAGAACAAAGGTAAAAGTTGTTGTAGATTTTATTAAGAATGTTGATACTAATAAAAATGTAGTTACTACAAATCAAAGTGAATATGAATATGACTACCTAATGGTTGGGATAGGTAGTGAACCATCATTTTTTGGAGTTCCAGGAGTAAAAGAAAATGGATTTACTTTATGGTCTTTAGAAGATGCACTTAGAATAAAGAAACATATTAAAAATAGAGTTAAGGAAGCTTCTTTTGAAAGAAATGCTGAAAAGAGAAAGAGAATGCTTACATTTGTTGTAGCAGGTTCAGGATTTACTGGAATAGAGATGGCCGGAGAATTATTGGAATGGAAAACTACTTTAGCTAGAGAATATAGAGTATCTGAGGATGAAATAAAGATATTAGTTGTTGAGGCTATGTCAACAATATTAAATATGCTTGATAGAAAACAAGCAGATAAGGCAGAAAAATATATGGTTAAGCATGGAGTTTCTGTCCTTAAAGATTCTCCGATAGTTGAAGTAACTAAAAATACTATTAAATTAAAGGATGGAAAAGTAATTCCAACAGAAACATTAATATGGACTTGTGGTGTCCAAGCAAATCAAGATTTAGAAGATGTTAATGTAAAGAAAGCAAGATCAGGTAGATATTTAGCAAATAAATATATGCAAGCTGAAGGAAAAGAAAATATATATGTTGTAGGAGATGTTGCGTATGTTGAGGAGAATGATGGAAAGTCAAATCCTCAAATTGTTGAAGCAGCAGAGCAAACAGCAATTACAGCTGCTAAAAATATAATAGCATCAATAGAGAATAAAGAAAAAGTTGAATTTAAGTCAAGTTATCATGGATTTATGGTATCCATAGGAGGAAGATATGCAGTAGCAAATCTTATGGGAATTAAACTATCAGGATTTTTTGCTATGGTAATGAAACATCTTATAAATATGGTTTATTTATTTGGTGTTAATAATGTACATGCAGTATACAATTATCTTCAACATGAATTTTTTGCTATGAAGGAAAGACGATGTATAATGAGAGGGCATTTATCCTCAAAAGGAAATAGATTATGGCTTGTTCCACTTAGAATATATATAGGATCTTTATGGCTTATTGAAGGTCTTAAAAAATTAATTGGTGAAGAAACTTGGAAAAAAGCATTTGAATCAGCATCAAGTGCATCAGATGCAGTTGGTGGTAGTATAGGCACTTATATTCAATCATTATTTGATAATATGACAATTGGTTGGGATAGTTGGATGAAGATGGGAAACGTAAAAATGCCATTTTCTTGGCTTCAAGATAGTGTAACAGGAGCATCATCAACTGCAACTGATGCAGCTGTATCAAGTATGCCAACACCTATATTTGAAAGTATGCCAAAGTTCTATGAATCTATAATGGAAATATTTATGCCGAATCCTGAAATTGCAGTTTGGTTCCAAAGAATAGTTGTATTAACTGAAATTGCTATAGGATTATGTTTAATAGCTGGTCTATTTACATTCTTAGCATCAGCAGCTTCAGCTTTTATGACTGTTAATTTTATATTTTCAGCAATGGCTGGATGGGATATATTATGGTTTACTTTTGGTAGTATTGCATTAATGTGTGGTGCTGGAAGAACATTTGGATTAGATTACTATGTAATGCCTTGGATTAGTAAGATTACTAGTAATTTTTGGATGGGAAAAAGAGAACCTATATACGAAATACATGGAAAATAGTTGATATTTAAATAATTATTAAAGTAGAGAATATTATATTCTCTACTTTGATATAAATAATATTAATATAATGTGTGATAATATTATTTTTATTAAGTTATATTATCAGACTTTATATTAATAAAGTATTTATATAAGAAACGAGGGAAGAAAATGGGGAATTTTTGGACTGATTATCCTATTATAAGTAAAGAAATAGAACAAGTTAAAAATCAGATAAGAACAAATGCAAAATGTAAGGACAAAGTTATAGAGAAAAGTATATTAGAATTATTAAATTCAGGTGGTAAGATGTTAAGACCTGCTTTTTTAATTATTGCTTCAAAATTTGGTAAGTATAATGAGGAAAGAGTAAGAGCGCTTGCTTCTGTCATAGAAATGTTCCACATGGCAACATTAGTTCATGATGATGTTATAGATGATGCACCTCTTAGAAGGGGAAGAGAAACAATTCAATCTAAATATGGGAAAAATTACGCTGTATATATAGGAGATTATTTATTTTGTTTATGTTTTAGAATACTTGGAACGACATCATCAATAGATAGGGGTATTGATGTTGATACAAAGGTAATGTCTAGAATATGTTTAGGTGAAGTTGAGCAATTAAATTCAAGGTTTAATAAAAATGTTTCAATTAAGGATTATTTAAAAAGGATATCTGGAAAGACAGCAGAACTTTTTTCTCTTAGTTTTTATATAGGAGCAGCTGAAAGTTCATGTGATAAAAAAATTTGTAGATTATTTTGGGAAATAGGACACGATATAGGAATGGCATTTCAAATAATTGATGATATATTAGATTACATAGGGACAGATGAAGAGATAGGAAAAAAATCAGGTAATGATTTAAAGGATGGAATTTATACTTTACCAATACTATTTGCAATTAGAAATAATAAGGAAGCATTCGATAACTTATTGGATAAAGAATTTTATTCTGATGAGGATATTAAAAATATAATAAGTTTAGTAAAAGAAAATAGTGGTATAAAAGAATCTATATCTCTTGCTGAAAAATATTCAAACAAAGCCTTTAAAAATATAGAAAAATTACCAGAGAATGAATATAAACATATATTAAAAGAAATAACTAAAAAATTACTTGAAAGAAGTTATTAAATAAAAATCTATATTAAGTTTTTACTTAATATAGATTTTTTTATGAATTTATTAAGAAAAATTATAAGAATTATTTCAGAATTACTTAATTAAAATTATGTTATAATAAAAACTGATACTAAAGGGAAAAAGAGGTAATATAATGAAAATAGATTGGAATAGAAAATATACAACTATATCAGTTTATGCAGTTATATCAATATGTACAATAATAATATTTTATTTAGCAGTATCACAACTTGGACATTTAATGGATAAAGTAAGTGGAGCTGTTAATATACTTAAACCATTTATATGGGGATTTGCCATGGCTTATCTTTTAGATTTTGTTTTAAGATTTTATGAAAATAAAATTCTTAAAAAGGGCATTTTTAAAAAGCTAAAATCAAAAAGAGGACTTGGATTATTATTTACATATGTTACTGCATTTATAGTAATCGGATTATTTATTCAATTTGTACTTCCTCAACTTATTGATAGTATAGTTGGGTTAGTAAATGATATACCAAGCTATATAAATAGTACTAGTAAGTTTATAAATGAAACTATTGCAAATCTTGATTTACAGGAGCATTATTTAACTATAATAAATGAAAAGTTTAATAATATATTAGATTATGCAATAAAGGCATCGACTAATTTACTACCAATGCTTGGTGCAGGAGTTACTACTATTTTATCAAGTATATGGAATATAGTATTAGGTATTATAGTATCTATTTATTTATTAATAGAAAAAGAAAAGTTTTTTGCTTTAGCTAAAAAAGTAACCTATGCAATATTCAATAAAAGAGCGGCAGAAAAAACTATTGAATTAACACATAGAAGTAATGAAACATTTGGAAAGTTTTTAAGTGGAAAGATTTTAGATTCACTTATAATAGCTATTTTAACATTTGTAATATTAACTATAGTAAAAATGCCATATACACTTTTATTATCAGTAATAATAGGAATAACTAATATAATTCCTTTCTTTGGACCTTTTATAGGTGCTATACCATCAGTTATAATAGTATTATTTGTTTCACCAACAAAAGCATTATGGCTTATACTTATAATATTTATAATTCAACAACTTGATGGTAATATTATTGGACCTAAAATACTTGGGGATTCTATTGGAATATCTGCTTTTTGGATTTTATTTTCAATATTAGTAGCAGGAAAGTTCTTAGGATTTGTAGGAATGGTAATAGGAGTTCCTTTATTTGCAGTTTTATATTCAATAATTAAAGAAATTGTTGAAGGAAGGCTTGAGAAAAAAGGATTAAAAACTGAAACTAAAGATTATATGTAATATTTAGTCATGGAGGTTTTTATATATGAAAGTTATGATAATTAATGGACCTAATTTAAATATGATAGGTGTAAGAGAAAAAAACATATATGGAAAGAAAACTTTTAAAGATATATGTGAATTTATAGAGCAAGAGGGTATAAAGAGAAATCATGAATTAGTATTACATCAAACTAATTCAGAGGGAGAAATAATTGATTTTATTCAAGAAGCATATTTTGAAAAATATGATGGAGTAATAATAAACCCAGGGGCATATACTCATTATAGTTATGCAATACATGATGCTATAAAAGGAATATCTGAAATTCCAACTGTTGAAGTACATCTTTCTAATATACATTCAAGGGAAGAGTTTAGAAAAGAATCAAAAACTGCACCAGCATGTATTGGACAGATATCAGGATTTGGTGAGTATGGATATATACTTGCTATGGATGCTTTAGAAAATTATATAAAAAAATAATAATAGTATAGGCTTAATAATAAAATTTTATTATTAAGCCTATTTTTATAACAAAAATTTAATTAGTGAATATATATATACAGTTCTTTAAAAATTCAGCTATTCCATCTCCATGTTTATCGTAATACATTTTGAATCTTTCATCACAAAGGTACATTGAAGCAAGTCCTTTATGAGCCTCTTTAGTATATTTTGTCCAAGTATAACATAGCCATTCTTTATGAAGTTTAGCTATATTTTGACCTTCTTTACTATCTGGAGATGAAGTCTTATAGTTTTTAATTAATTCATCTATAATTTTATTTTCTAAACTTACAAAATCATTATATTTTTCTTATGACATATTTTTAAATAATGAATTAGATTTATTTATAGTATCATTACCATATTTATTACGGATTTCTAAGCCATAATTTTTTTCATTTTCGTTTATAAATTTTTCTTTAAAACCTTCAAATTTTTCTTTATTACTCATTGTGTATTCCCCCTTAATATTTAAAATAGTTTTATCTATATTTTTAATTAATAAATCTAATCTTTCCTTATGTTCTAAAAGTTTTTCTTTGTGAGATAAAAGAGCTGATAATTTATCGAATGATGGATCTTTTAAAATTTTATTTATGTTATTTAAGTCAAGTCCAAGTTCTTTATAAAATAAAATTTGTTGGAGCTTATCAATTTCTTTTTCACCATATATTCTATATCCTGAAGAATTAATTTTTTTTTGGTTTAAGAAGGTTGATTTCATCATAATATCTTAATGTTCTAGTAGTTATATTAGATATTTTGCTTAAACTTTGTATAGTATATTCCAAAATAAAAAACTCCTTTCTAATGATAAAATAAATATACACCTTTACGTAAGGTTAATGTCAAATGTTTTATAGGTAATTAATTGAAACAAAAAAATGTATATATAATATAATGAATATGAAAGTAATTTTTAGGTGATATTATGAGAAAAGTTATTATTGATACAGACACTGCATCAGATGATGCGGTTGCTATAATAGCAGCACTAAGAGAGCCAAGTATAAAAGTAATGGCTATTACAACTGTAGCAGGAAATGTGGATGTAGATAGAGCAACAGAAAATGCATTAATTGCTATAGAACAAGCAAGAACATATAGTCCACCAGTTTATAAGGGGCTTAGAAAGCCATTAATAAAAGAAAAAGTAGAGGCAACTGAAATTCATGGAAAGGATGGTTTAGGAAACACTAATTTACATCCTAAAAAATTAAAGTCAGAAAAAGAGAATGCAATACAAGCTTTACTTAGAATTATAGAAGAAAATCCTTATGAGGTAGAACTAATAACTCTTGGGCCACTTACAAATATTGCATATGCTTATTTACTTGAACCAAAAACTATTAGAAAATTAAAATCTATAACATTAATGGTTGGAACAGGAATAGAAGGTAAAGGAAATGTTACTGAATTTGCTGAATTTAATGCTTACGCAGATCCGGAGGCATTGAAATTAGTTCTAGAAGTGGATGTTCCAGAAATAATTTTAGGGTGGGATGTGGCAGTAGGAGATGCAATTATAACATATAATGATGTTGAGGCTTTAAAAAAATTAGATTCAGATACTATAAAATTTGTTCTTGATATATCTAAAGAAGTTTATAGTGTAAGCAAAGAAAAAGGTGAAAAGGGAATTGGATTTGCAGATCCTATAGTAATAGCAATATTTATTCATCCTAAGTTAGTAAAAAAGTCTATAGATACTAATGTTGAAGTAATAACTAATAAAGGACCAAAAGAAGGTCAAATAATTTTAGATGATATAAAAGATTTTAATAAGTCAACAGAAAATATAATTTTAAATGTTGATGGAAATGAAATAAAAAAATATTTATTATCAAAGTTAGTTGATAAATAAACTATATTATATATTGATAAAAGCTTTCAAAGAATATATACTGTTAATTGAGAGTAATGATTACTTAGGAAAAGAGGGTTTTAAAATATGAAATATGATTTAAGTATAAATGAATTAGGAAATATATTAAAAAAGTTAGATGAAAATTATGATTTAGAATTAATGACTAAAATAGAATTAAGTGGCGGTTGGTTTACTATGCATGGAAAAGCATCAATTAGTAAAGTTCCTGTAGATGGATTAACAGGTTGTTCTAGCAAAGGTAATAATATTATACACATAAAGGTTAAGAGTAAATCAACAGATGGAACTATTATTAAAATTACAGGAGCAAAAGATAAGAAGTTTAATATAGATATTTCATCAACAAGATATAAAGAATTATCTCCAGGTGGAAGTTTAAGTCTTAATAAGATAAAGGTAAATGATGATGAATGCAAGCTTAGAATAGATAATGATATAATATTTAAAATTAATACTAGTTCAAAAAATGTAGAAGATTTAATTAGTTGTTAAAATTTTCAAAGAATTAAACTGAAAAGTTTAGTTCTTTTTTTATTTCTTTTTGAAATTATAATGATATAATAAAGAGGTTATTTAAATCTCATGGGGTGATTATATGTTAAAAGATAATTATGTAGAACTACAAAAAGCATCAAATGAACTTAATAAGTACTATAATGAAGGAGAAAAGGACAAGCTTATTGAATATCTAATGGGGTTAAACATAAATGTAATAAAAGATATTCATGTTATCTTACATATTGGTAAAAATGAATTAAATAATTGTATACATAAACCATATGAACTTTATAAAAAAACAATGGTTATATTTGATGCTTTAAGAGGATGGCAAGAAAAAGAATTGGAAATAAGTAAAATAGTAGATTGTGAATCCTCATACACACATTTTAAAAAAGGATTAGAAATACTCCAGTTAAATTAAAAAATTTACAAGGAGAAAAATAGCTTTGAAAACATAAGATGTTTTTAAGGCTATTTTTTTATGTAAAGTTGTAATAAAGATAAAAATAAAAAAGTAATTATAAATAAGGAGGTGAAGTATTGATTAGAAAATTTATTATTGTAAAAGGAGTTGTTCAAGGTGTTGGATTTAGGCCATTTGTATATAAAGAAGCTGTAAATTTAAAACTTAATGGAACAGTAAATAATACGTTAAATGGTGTATTTATAGATATTGAAGGAGAAGAGAAAAATATTTATAAATTTATTAATATATTAAAAATTAAACCTCCAAAGTTAAGTGTTATTGAAAGTATAGAAATATATGATAAGGATTTAGTTTTATATAATAATTTTAAAATTATAAAAAGTAATAATAATAAGGGCATAACATTTATATCACCTGATATTGCAACTTGTAGTGAATGCTTAAAAGAAATTGATGATAAATATGATAGTAGAAGAGGAAATTATGGATTTGTAAATTGTGTAAATTGTGGACCGAGATATACAATAATTAAAAAACTTCCATATGATAGGAATTTAACTTCAATGAAAAAATTTTATATGTGTAATAATTGTAATGAAGAATACAACAATCCTTTAAATAGAAGATTTCATGCTGAGCCAACTTGTTGTAAAGAATGTGGTCCAACTTTTAAATTATTAAATAAAAAAGGTATTGAAATTAATGTTTATGATAATATTAGTGAAACTATAAGACTTTTAAAACTTGGTAAAATTATTGCTGTAAAAGGTATTGGTGGATTTAATATTTTATGTAATGGAAAAGATTATAGTGCAATAGATAAACTAAGAAAAAATAAAAGAAGATTTAAAAAGCCTTTAGCATTAATGATGAAAGATATTGATGTTGTTTTAAAATATTGTAAAGTTAATAATATAGAAAAAGAAATATTATTAGGTGAAAAAAAGCCTATAGTTTTGCTTAAAAAAGTAAATAATGAATTACCTGAAAATATATCATTTAATATAAGTAAGCTTGGAGTTGTAATTCCATATAGTCCAATTCATCATTTATTATTTAGGGATGGGTTAGAAGTATTAATATTTACAAGTGGAAATATTAGTGGAGAACCTATAATTTACAAAAATGAGGAAGCTATTAATAAGTTAAGTACAGTTGTAGATTATTTTTTGCTTCATGATAGAGATATAAATATGCCTATAGATGATTCAGTAGTAAATGTAGTTTTGGATGAGGAAAGGGTTATAAGAGGTGGAAGAGGATATTATCCAATGAGCATAAATAAAAAATTAACTAATGAGTATTTAGCCTTAGGTAGTGATCTTAAAAATACTATATCAATAAATAAAGATGGATATATTTTTTTAAGTCCTTATATAGGAGATTTAAATAGTAATAAAGCAAATATAAGAATTAAAAAATCAATAGATTTCTTTAAAGATATTTATGATATAAAGGTAAAAAAGGTTTTGTATGATAATAATCCAAGTTATATAAGTGCTAAATTAAAAGAAGGTTATGGAGAAAGTTTTAAGGGAATATATCATCATCACGCTCATATAGCAGCTTGTATTGGTGAAAACAAAATAGATGATGATGTAATTGGAGTAGCATTTGATGGAACTGGATATGGTGAGGACGGAAATATTTGGGGTGGAGAATTTTTTATAGGAAATATAAAAAAATTTAAAAGAGTAGCTCATATAAAATATTTTAAATTAATTGGCAATGATAATGCTATAAAAAATCCTTGGAGAATTACTACAAGTATTTTATATGAAATTTTTAAATTAAATGATGAAAAATTAGATTATTTCTTAAGTAAATATATTAATGAAACATATGAAGATAAAGAATTTTTAATAAAACTTCTTAAAAGAAGACTAAACTGTAATTTAACATCAAGCATTGGTAGAATTTTTGATGGGGTAGCAGTATTACTTGGATTTAATGGACGCATATCTTATGAAGGTGAAGCAGCTATATATTTAGAAGAATTAGCTAATAAATCTGTAAACATTAAAGAATTATATAATTTTGATATTATAGAAAATGAAAATTTATTTGAAATAGATATAAAGAAAATAATATTAGAAATATTAAATGATTTAGAAAATAATGTTTTGAAATATAAAATAGCAATGAAATTTCATAATACTATAATAGGCTTAACAAAAAAGGTTTTATTAAAGTTAAGAAATATATATAAAATAAATAAAGTTTGTTTAAGTGGTGGAGTTTTTCAAAATGAAATTTTACTTAAAGGTATAGTTTTGGAATTAAAAAAAAATAATTTTCAAGTTTTTACTCATAAGAAAATACCTTGCAATGATAGTTGTATATCTTTTGGACAAATATTAATAGGAAGTAATAAATAAAGTTTTGGGGGCGTTATTTTGTGTATTGCAGTTATAGGGAAAGTAATAAAAATATATGACTCTGAAAATGCTATTGTAGAGTGTTTTGGGGTAACTAAAAAGGTTAATGTAACATTTATTGATAATGTAACATTAGGAGATTATTTGTTAATTCATGTTGGATTTGCTATAGAAAAAATAGATGAAAAAGAAGGGGAAGAAACTATAAATATATTTAAAGATATGATAACAGAATGAATTTAGAAAGGTATATTTTATATGGATTTTTCAGAAGTTGATTTATGTAAAAAAATAATTGTTAATATAGAAAGAAATGTTAAAGATAATATTAATATTATGGAGGTTTGCGGCACTCATACTAGAAGTATTTATAAATATGGAATAGATAAGTTATTAAAAGAAAAAGTAAATTTAATATCTGGTCCAGGTTGTCCGGTTTGTGTTACAACAGAAAGTTTTATAGATAATGCTATTAAATTAAGTATGAGAAAAGATATAGTTATAGTAACTTTTGGAGATATGATTAAAGTTCCAGGGAGCATAAGTTCATTAAAAGAAGAAAAATTAAAAGGGAGCAACATAAAAGTTATAACATCACCTATGCAAACCTTTAATATATTAAGGGAAGAAAAGAATAAGAAGGTTATATTTTTAGCTGTTGGATTTGAAACAACTATGCCAACAATAGCAAATATATTAAAAAGGGTAAAAGAGGAAAATATAAAAAATTTTTATATAATGCAAGAAGGTAAAAGAATGCCAAAAGTTATAGAGCATTTATTAAATGATAAAGAGAGTAAAATAGATGGAATTATAGCGCCAGGTCATGTTGCTACGATAATAGGAACTAAAGAGTTTTGTAATATATCAAAAAAATATAATATTCCTGTAGTAGTTAGTGGATTTGATTCTTTAAGTATATTAGGTAGTATATTAGATATTGTAAATATGATAAAAAATAAAGAAGAAAGCTTTAAAAATTTCTATAAAAAGGCCGTAAAGGAAGATGGAAATAAAAAAGCATTAAATGAAATATATGAAGTATTTAAAAATTCAAATGGGAATTGGAGAGGAATTGGTGAAATTTTAGACACAGGATATTCTTTAAATGATAATTATAAAGAATTTGATGCAAAATTATATTTTAAATTAATTGAAGATAATATAGTAAAAAATAATAATTGTATATGTGGTGAAATAATAAAAGGAAAAAGAAAGCCAAAAGAATGTCCAAAATTCAATAATTTATGCACACCTAATAATCCAAAAGGACCTTGTATGGTTTCAAATGAGGGAAGTTGTTATATAAATTATTATTTTAATTAAAGGAGGTTAAGGATTGAGGATTACTTTAGCGCATGGAAATGGAGGAATAGAAACTCATAAGCTAATTAATGAGATGTTTTATAAATATTTTAATTCTGAAATATTAGAAAATGGAAATGATGCAGCAATAATAGAAAATATTCAAGGAAAAATTTTTATAACAACAGATAGTTTTGTAATAAATCCAATATTTTTTAAAGGTGGAGATATTGGAAAATTAAGTGTTTGTGGAACTATAAATGATTTAGCTGTAAGTTTTGCAAAACCATTATATATTACAGTATCTTTAATAATTGAAGAAGGATTTTTAATAAGTGATTTAGAAAAGATAATTAAATCAATAAGTGAAGAGGCTAAGAAAAATGATGTAAAAATAATATGTGGAGATACAAAGGTAGTAGAAAAGGGAAAGGGAGATAAAATATATATAAATACAACTGGTATAGGGGTAAGTTATGAAAATAATTTAAAAAATAGAAAAATAAATATAGGGGACAAAGTAATAATTAGTGGAACTATTGGAGATCATGGGACAAGTATATTATGTGAAAGAGAAGAAATAGATTTAAATACAAATATAAAAAGTGATTGTCAAAGTTTATGTAAGTTAACTGAAAAATTAATTTATAATATAAAAAATATAAAAGTTATGACGGATCCAACAAGAGGTGGTGTTATAACTACTTTAAAAGAAATATGTAATTTGGAAAATAAAAATATAAAAATTTATGAAAACAAGTTACCGATAAGAAATGATGTTAAATATGTTTGTGATATGGTAGGTATGGATCCTTTGTATATGGCAAATGAGGGTAAATTAATATGTATTGTAGGAAAAGAAGAAAGTTTAGAAACGTTAAAAATAATGAAATGTTTTAAATATGGTAAAAACGCAAAAATAATTGGAGAAGTTATAGAAGGTGATGGTAATGAGCTTTATTATGAAACAGAACTTGGGAGTGTAAAAACGTTATATATGTTAAGTGGTGAACTTGTTCCTAGGATTTGTTAAAATTTGAAAATTAATATAGAAAAATGTATTTTTTTTAAATATAATATTTGTAAAGGGTTTATGAGGGGGAGATTTTGTGGAGTTTAAAAATAGAGTTTTGGTATATAAATCTAAGTATGGAAGTTCAAAAAAATATGCTAATTGGATTAAAGATGAGTTAAAATGTGATATATTTGAAAAGGATAAAATTTCTTTAAAAGATTTAAAAAGATATGATAGTATAATTTATATTGGTGGAGTATATTCAAGTTCTGTAAAAGGATTTAATAGTATAATAAAGAACTTAGATGAATTAAAAGATAAAGAAATAATATTGATAGCTGTTGGCTCTTCATTAGGAAATGAATGTGAAGTAAATAAAATAAAAGAATTTAATTTAAAAGATAATCCTAAAAATATAAAATTATTTTATTTAAGGGGAGGATTTGATTTTGAAAATTTAAAATTCTTTGATAAGACAGCTATGAAGATGCTTAGAAATAGGCTTGTAAATAAAGATGGAGTTTTAACAGAGGAGGAAAGATTTCTTTTAAGTTGCTATGAAAAACCTCATGATTGGACTAATAAAAATAATTTAAAGGAAATATTAAATTATATCAATAGAAAATCAATTAAAGAAAATAATAAAATAAAAATAAAATGTTAATAAAAAAAGTCATCTTTGTAAAGATGACTTTTTTTATTTAAATAGAAATTAAGCTCTATTAACTGAACCGAACATTTCCATTTTTTCTTTAACTAAATCCTTGATAGCTTCAAATCCTGGTGCAAGAAGTTTTCTTGGATCGAATCCTTTTCCTTGAAGGTCTTTTCCTTCTTCGATGTATTTTCTAGTAGCTTCTTGGAAAGCTAATTGACATTCAGTATTTACGTTGATTTTTGAAACTCCAAGTGAGATAGCTTTTTGAATCATTTCATCAGGAATTCCTGTACCACCGTGAAGAACTAATGGCATTGGAGCAGTAGCTTTTTCTATAGCAGCTAAAGCGTTAAAGTCAAGTCCTTTCCAGTTTTCTGGGTATTTTCCGTGGATATTTCCGATTCCAGCAGCTAACATTGTAACTCCTAAATCAGCGATTTGTTTACATTCTTGAGGATCTGCGATTTCTCCAGCTCCAACAACTCCGTCTTCTTCTCCACCGATTGATCCAACTTCAGCTTCTAATGATAATCCTTTTCCTCTAGTTAATTTAACTAGTTCTGAAGTTTTTTCTATGTTCTCTGATAATGGATAATGTGATCCATCGAACATTATTGATGAGAATCCAGCTTCTATAGCTTTGTGAGCTCCTTCGTAGCTACCGTGGTCTAAGTGTAATGCAACAGGAACTGAGATGTTTAATTCTTCTAACATTCCGTTAACCATTCCTACTATTGTTTTGTAACCACACATATATTTTGCAGCACCTTCTGATACTCCTAGGATTACAGGTGATCTGTTTTCTTCTGCAGTTAATAATATAGCTTTAGTCCATTCTAAGTTGTTTATGTTGAATTGACCAACTGCGTATTTACCTTCTCTTGCTTTATTTAGCATTTCTTTTGCTGAAACTAACATGTGCAAAACCTCCAATATTTTAATTTAATTGTTTATTTTGAGAAGTAATTGCTTTTACAAAAATTTCTCTCTATTCATTAGTATAACTCAAAATTATAATTATGAAAATAGCAAAATAGATAAAATTACTACATAAAATATTAATAAGTAACAATATATTCAAAAATTACAAAGGTGTATACGAACTGTAAAACTTATATGAATTAACGATTTTGTTTCCAAATAGTAATCTTTAATGAATATTTAAAGTATAAAATAGTAACTGGTTTTATAGTTAAAATTAATTTAAATTAAATATTATATATAGGAACAGGTGGATAAATAAGGATGAATTATTCAAGTAGAAACAAAAGAAATAAAACAATGCAAAAAAGAAGGAGAAGAGCTATAACAATAGGAGTTGCGGCTTTGATTGTTATTTTAGGTGCCGGAACTTATGCGTTTGCACATCATAAGAGTGAAGCGGACACAGCAAATGCTAAAAAGGCACAGGCTAAACAAGAAGAAGTTAAAAAGCCAGAGCCAACAGATATAATTTCAGGACAAAATATTATTTATGCTGCAGATAAATATGCAGTACCAGCAAATGATGTTTATGATATGATAGAAACTAGAAACAAAGTAAATGATGAAAAAGAAGTATTTTTAACATTTGATGATGGTCCAAGTGAAAATACAAGTAAAATATTAAAAATATTAAAAGAAAATGATGTACATGCTACATTTTTTATAATGGGTAATCAATTAAAAGAAGATGAAGAAAATAAAAAACTTTTAAAAGATGAGTTATTAGAAGGTAATGCAATAGCAAATCATACAGTAAGTCATGAATACCGTAAATTATATCCAGGAAATAGTGTAAATGTACCTGTATTTATGAAAGAATTAAATGAAAATAATGAAATGATGAAACAAATTTTAGGACAAGACTTTAATACTAGAGTAATTAGAATGCCTGGTGGATATATGTCAAGAAAGTTTTATAATGATCCTCATTTAAAGGCTTTAAATGCTGCATTTAAAAAAGAGGGTATAATTTCAATTGATTGGAATGCTGAAACAGGAGATGCAACAGGAAATAATCTTCCAGTTAGTACTTTAATAAGTGGAGCAAAAAAATCAATAAAAGGAGATCCAAAACATATTATTTTATTAATGCATGATGCAGCTGCAAAGAAAACTACAGTTGAAGCATTACCAGAAGTAATAAAGATTTATAAAGATGCAGGATATAGCTTTAAAGTAATAAAAAATGCTCCTATGAGTTATTTTGAATCAAAAGATAACAATAATAAAAATAGTAATGATCAAAATAAAAATAATCAAAATAATAACAACAATGAAAATAAAAATAAATAATTAAAAAAATAAAAGGTTAGTAGAGAATTTTCTCTACTAACCTTTTTTTATTTGTATAAAATATCTTTTGTTACATCATTATAGTAAGGTGAGCTTGGATATGAATTTTCAATACGTTGAGCATATTGCTTAGCTTTTTCATTGTCACCTTTATTATGATAATAAAGTGATAGATTATATAATATTTCAGCAGTATATAAGTCTGAATGTGGATACTTATCTAAATATTCTTGGAAATACTTAGCTCCATCATCTTTTTTATCCATTGAATTATATGTAGATCCAAGGAAATATAAAATATGTGGTTCTAAATAAGTTCCTCCACAATATTTATAAGCTTTAGTAAAGCTATCTAATGCTTTATCATAAGTCTTAAACTTGTATTGATCTAATCCTTCATTGTAGAATTTTTCTACTCCTTTAGTTTTCATAAGATCAAGTGCCTTATCATAATTTTCTTTAGTAGCGTCAGTAATAGTATTTTGAGGATTTTCTTCTAATAGATTATAAATAGCATTATAATCATTTTTAGAAATAGCGTCTGAAAGTTTACTATTAAGTTCTTCAGCTGACATTTGTTTTTTTTCTGTATTTTGTTGTTCTTGAGTAGCTGTATCGTTGTTAGAAGGCGCTTTAAAATGCTTTATACCAACATAAGCACTTACTACAACTATAAGAGCACAAGCTGCAATTATTGCAGATTTTTTACCTTTATTTGAAGGCTTATCCTTTTTTGATATAGTATCAACTGTAGTTTCTTTTTTAGCTTCTTTATTAGAAACATTTAAATCATTAGTTTTAACATCTTCTTTTTTAGAATCTTTTTCTATTTTATTAGAATTGGATTCAGTATTTGTATTTTCTTTATTTATAATTTTTTCAGCCTTCTTATCTTCTTTCTTTATTAGAGGCTTTCTTTTATCTTCTATATTGTTTGTAGTTTGTTTTTTAGGTTCAGGTTTAGTTTCTTTTTTAGAAACTTCGTTCTCTATAGAACCTTTTTCAGTATTAGGTTTATTCTGCACTGGTTTAGTATTATTTTTAGCTTTAGATTCAGCTTCTTCTTTTTCAGCTTTTAACTTTTTAGCTTCCTTTTTTTGTTTTTCTATTTTTTTAGCTTCAGAGTTAATAATCTTACTTAAGTTACTTAAGTTTAAAGTTAAATTTAATGCTCTTTGCTTAGTTTCATCATCTACATCTTCAAGACGCATTTTAGCAGTATGGTTATTATTATATTCTGCATTTATTTGCCAGTTAAGAACAGCTTCCTCTATTCTGCCAAGTTTTAATAGGGCTTCCCCTTCAAGTTCTAGAGCTTCTTCATTATTATATTCTTTTTCAAGTATTTTATCGCATATTTTTAAAACTTCTTTATAATTTTTACTTTCATATAAATCTTTGGCTTTTTTTAGCCTTTTATCAAAATTACTCATATTTCCTCCTTATCAAATGCTTCCACATATTATTTTAATACATAATGTCAAGGAATTTATTTCAAAAATATTTCTTTTAATAAAAAAAAGTAGAAAAATATTATAAAATACGACTTTTTTATTAAGAAATATACACTATTAAAGATAACAGTATTTTATAGAAAAATAAAGTATTTACTAGAATTTTAAAAATAAACAAATAAAGGGAAAAAATAATGGTAAATGTATTAATAATTTGTTAATATATTTTATAATGGTTGAGATGGGGAGGAGATTAAATGAATTTAGAAGTGATTTTAGATTATTTTTCACAATATGGATTATTGTTTCTATTTATTATAGTTTTCTTAGAATATTTAAATTTACCTGGGTTACCAGCAGGAATTATAATGCCTGCTGCTGGAGTATTAATTGCAAGAGGCCATATTAATTTTTTTACAGCAATATGTATTTCTGTATTAGCAGGGCTACTTGGAAGTATATGTTTATATATTATAGGAAGATATGGTGGAGCAATTCTTTTAGATAGATACATAAAAAAATTTCCAAATCAAAAAAAATATGTTGATAAAATATCAAGACGGATTAAAGAAAGTGGAAACTATGGAGTATTTATTAGTAAATTAATTCCTGTAGCAAGAACTTTAGTTTCAATACCAGCTGGAGTTTTTAAAATTAATTTTATAGGATTTTCAATATTTTCTACAATGGGAATAATTATTTGGAATACAGTATTTATAAGTGCAGGATATATATTTGGAGATATTATTTTTAAATAAATATTTATACAACTGGATATAATAATGAAAGAACTATACAATCTTTATTAATTTTTGTGTAGTTCTTTTTTATTAATAGTTTATTGAAAAACTTAACAAAAAAACTATTTACAAATCAACTTCAAAGAAGTATCATTTAATTATAAAGTTTATTGGATAATACTTATTAATTAATATAAAATATTGGGAGGTACTTATAATGAAAGTTATAGTTGTAGGTTGTACTCATGCAGGAACTGCTGCAGTAGTAAATTTAAAAGGATTATATCCAGATTGTGAAGTTACAGTATATGAAAGAAATGATAATATATCATTTTTATCATGTGGTATAGCACTTCATGTAGGAGATGTAGTTAAGGATTTAAATGATATGTTCTACAATTCTCCAGAAGGTTTAGCAAAATTAGGCGTAAAGACAAATATGCAACATGATGTTTTAGATATAGATTTTGATAATAAAAAAATTAGAGTTAAAAATTTATTAAATGGAGAAGAATTTGAAGATTGTTATGATAAATTGGTTTTAACTATAGGATCATGGCCAATTGTACCAAAATTTGATGGGGGAGATTTAGAAAATATAGTTCTTTGCAAAAACTATAATCAAGCAAAGGATATAACAGAAAAAGGTAAGAAAGCTAAAAACGTTGTTATAATTGGAGCTGGATATATTGGGGTAGAACTTGCAGAAGCATTCCAAACATTAGGTAAAAATGTAACATTAGTTGATGCAGAAGAAAGAATAATGGCAAAATATTTAGATAAAGAGTTTACTGATATTGCTGAAAATGAATTTAGAGAGCATGGAGTTAAACTAGTATTAGGAGAAAAAGTTAGTTGCTTTAAAGGAGAAAATGGTAAAGTAACTAAAGTTGTAACAGACAAAGGTGAATATGATGGAGATTTAGTTGTATTATGTATTGGATTTAGACCAAGCACAGCACTTGTTAAAGATAAACTTGAAACTTTACCAAATGGTGCAATAATAATTGATGAATATATGAGAACAAGTGATAAAAATGTATTTGCTGCTGGCGATTGTTGTGTTGTTAAATATAATCCAACAGGAGAAGATAGATACATTCCTCTTGCAACAAATGCTGTAAGAATGGGAACATTAGTAGCTAGAAATATTGAAAAACCAACTATAAAATATATGGGAACACAAGGTACATCAGGTATAAAAATATATGAAGAATGTATAGCTTCAACAGGATTAACAGAAGAAGGAGCTAAACTTTCTGGAATAGAATGTGGTACTTCAACAATTGAAGAAAATTATAGACCAGAATTTATGCCAACTTATGAAAAAGCTATGGTTAAGATTGTATTTGATAAGAATTCAAGAAGAGTTTTAGGTGGACAAATAATATCAAAAGCTGATTTAACACAATTTATGAATACTTTATCAGTAGTTATTCAAAATAAAATGACAGTAGAAGAACTTGCAATGACAGATTTCTTCTTCCAACCACACTTTAACAAACCATGGAGCTTATTAAATCAAGTAGCACTTAATGTACTTTAATAAATAAAGGTTAATATAATTTAAATAAGTTTATATAAGACCTAGCGTATTTTTATACGATAGGTCTTTTTCTTTGAAATTTAAGTTTAAATTTTATAATTTATGCTAATCCTAAGTTTATATAAAATTTAGAGGTGATATATTTTGAAAATAAATATTGATGAAAATGCTAAATTAGCATTAAAACAATTAATTGAAAATAGCTCAGATGATTATGTTAGAATAAAAGCAGAACTTGCTTGTGGTTCTTCTTACTATAATTTGTTTATGGATTTTAAAAAAGAAAATGATAAAATAGTTATTATAGATGGTATAAAGTTTATTTTTGATGAATATTCAGAAAAAGCTTGCAATGATATTATAATAATGTATGATAAAGATGTTTACATAAAAGGATTTTATATTAAGGAGAATAAATGCAATATTTAGAAAATGTGAAATTAAGAAAAGAAGAGCATATAAAATATGCAAATGAATCATATGCTTGCGAAGATTATTTTAAAGAAGTAATAATATTAAATAATTCTCTTCCAGAAGTTAATTATGATGAGATATCACTTAAAACAAAGTTTTTAGGTGAAAATATTGATATGCCTTTAATGATAAATGCTATGACTGGTGGAGCTAATTTAAGTTTTGATATAAACAGGGATTTAAGCATTATAGCAAAGGAATTTAATATACCAATTGCTGTTGGATCTCAATCAATAATGATTAAAGATAAAATTTTTGAAGATAGTTTTAAGATTGTACGAAAAAATAATAAAGATGGGATAATTATTTCTAATTTAAGTGCAATGAGTTCTTTAGATGATGTAAAGAGAGCAACTGACTCTTTAGAGGCAAATGCTATTCAATTACATTTAAATGTATCACAAGAACTTGTTATGACCGAAGGAGATAGAAATTTCAATGGTATGTTAAAAAATATAGAAGATATAATAAAAAACATTAATGTACCAGTTATTATAAAAGAAGTTGGTAGCGGAATAAGTTTTGATGTTTGTAAGAAATTAAATGATATAGGAGTTAAATATGTAGATGTTGGAGGAAAGGGAGGTACAAGCTTTATAAAAATTGAATCTTTAAGAAAAGATAGTGATATATGTAGAGAGCTTATGCAACTTGAAATACCAACTCCACAGTCTATATTATTTTGTAGGGCTGTTAGTGATGAGTTAAATATAATATCATCAGGAGGAATAAATAATTCGATAAATTTAATAAAATCTTTAATACTAGGAGCAAATATGGTAGGTATGTCTGGTGCTGTATTGAAGGTATATTTAGAGGGTGGAATTATAAAAGTTAGGGATTATATAAATAATATAAAAAATAATAGCAAAATATTTATGGGATGCTTAGGGTGCAAGGAAATAAATGATTTGAAAAATATAAAATATTATTATGAAAAACAAAATATAGTTAATCATTTTATTAATAATTAAATAAAACTAATAATAAGATTATAATTACTGTGGAAGAAATGATTGTATTGTGATATAATTTCTATGTTATTCTTTAATGATGGAGGAGTAAGGATATGAAACATATAAAGACAATAAACAAAACAAACATCAAAAATAGTTTAAAGAAGCCTGGATGCAAAGAATGTGCAAACTCATGCCAATCAGCATGTAAGACTTCATGCACAGTTGCAAACTTAGAGTGCGAAAACTAATAAATGAGCAGTAACTTAAATTTTAAGTTGCTGCTTAATTATTAATGTGCAATATATATGAGGAGGAATTTTTAAAAATGGCATTAATACATAAATTTAAACAAGGAGACAATAGTTTTGTCTTAGATGTAAATACTGGAGCAGTTCACATAGTTGATGATTTAGTTTATGATATAGTTGATGATAATGCGTTAAGAGATAAAGAAGTAATAATAAATGAATTAAAAGATAAATATCCTGTTGAAGCTATTAGTGAAGCTTATGATGAAATAAAGGAATTAATTGATGAGGACATGCTTTATACTAAAGATATGTATGAAGATATAGCTCATAGTTCAATGGATGATAGAGATTATATAAAAGCTGTATGTTTAAATATAATTCATGGATGTAACTTAAGATGTAAATATTGTTTTGCAGATGAAGGTGAATATCATGGACATAAGGGAGTTATGGACATTGAAACTGCAAAGAAAGCAATTGATTATGTTGTTAAGAGAAGTGGTCCAAGAAAAAATATAGAAATTGATTTATTTGGTGGAGAACCAACACTTATAATGGATACAATTAAAGAAATAATAGCTTATGCAAGAGAAAATGAAGCTAAGTGGAATAAAAATATAAGATTTACAATGACAACAAATGCTACTCTTTTAAATGAAGAAATGATGGAATATATGGATAAAGAAATGGGAAACATAATTCTTTCATTAGATGGTAGAAAAGAAGTTAATGATAATGTAAGAATAAAAGTTGATGGATCAGGATCATATGATGATATTCTTCCAAATATTAAGAAAATGGTTGAAAAGAGAAATAAAGATAAAATGTTCTATGTAAGAGGAACATTTACAAGAGCTAATACTGATTTTTATGAAGATGTTATGGCTATGGCAAATGAAGGTTTTAGAGAAATCTCAATAGAACCAGTTGTATTACCAAAGGAACATCAATTATCACTTAGAGAAGAAGATTTAGATACAATCTTTGAAAATTATGATAAGTTATATGATGAAATGGTTAGAAGAAAAAAAGAGGGAGATGAGTTTAGATTCTATCACTTTAATGTAGATTTAAATGGTGGTCCTTGTGTTTATAAGAGAATTTCAGGTTGTGGAGCAGGATTTGAATATGTTGCAATAACTCCACAGGGTGAAGTTTATCCATGTCATCAATTTGTTGGTAAGGAAGAATATAAACTTGGAAGTATATATGATGATTCATATAATTCAGAACTAGGAAAGAAATTTAAAAAAGCACATATATATAATAAACCTAAATGCAGAGATTGTTGGGCAAGATTCTACTGTAGTGGAGGATGTCAAGCAAACAATGTTAATTTCAATGGAGATATGAATGTTCCTTATGAAATAGGTTGTAAAATGCAAAAGAAAAGAATTGAATGTGCAATAGCATTAAAAGCAGAATAATATATTAAAAGTGTACTTAGGAGAGCGATATAGTGATTAAGGAATATATTTTAAAAAATGGCATTAAGTTAATATATGAGAATCATAGTTCAAGCCTTACATCTGTATGTATTTCTTTAAATGGAGGAGCTCTTATGGATGATGAAAAGTATGGAGTGGCTCACGCAACAGAACATATGGTTTATAAAGGAACTAAAAATAGAACAGAAGAACAAATAAATATAGAGTTAAGTGAAACTTTTGGATTTCAAAATGCTATGACGAATTATCCTTATGTAATATATTATGGAACACTATTAAGTGAAGATTTGGAAAAAGGAATTGATATATTTTCAGATATTATAATTAATCCGATTTTTAATGAAGAAGGATTTAATGATGAAAAGAAAATAATAATCGAAGAACTTAAAGAGTGGGATGAAGAGGTAGAACAATACTTAGAAGATAAGTTGTTTTTAAATTCATTTAATAAAAGAAGAATAAAGTATCCTATAATAGGAACTTTTGATAGTTTAGAAAGACTAAAAGTAGAGGATATAAAAGAATTTTACAATAAAGTATATTTCCCAAGAAATACAAGTATTGCTGTTGTTACTAATATAAAATTTGAGAAAGTTATTGATATTTTAGAAAAGTATTTTGGAAAATGGAATGCAAGAGAAAAAGAACTTAATGAAATTATTTATGAGGAAGCTAAGGATAAATATTTTGAAGAAGTGAAGGATAATATTAAAACTAGCAAAATTCAAATTAATTATCCAATAGATACATTAAGTAATAAGGAAGTTAAGGCACTTAAAATATTTAATGAATACTTTGGTGATGGAGTTAATTCAAAACTTTTTGATACACTTAGAACTAAAAATAATTTAGTTTATGATGTATTAACTAGAGTTTGCTATGAAGAAGGAATAAAATTTTATAAAATAACATTAAGTACATCAAAAGAAAATTATAAAAAAGCTATAAAAATTATAGATGAATGTGTTAATGATTCATTGAATTTAAATGATATATTAACAGAAAAAGATTTAGATAAACTTAAAAAGAGTTTTAAGCTTAAAAGATTATTTAGGGAAGAACAGAGCATAGTACTTGCAAAAGAACTTGCTACATTTAATACTATGTTTAAAGATTCTAGTATTTATAATGATGAAACAGAAATTTTAGATGATATAAATTTAATGTTTATAGTAAATACTATAAAGAAAGTATTTGATAAAAAGCTTATTCAAGTTTTAAAATAAAAAAGTTGCCTTAATTTAAGGTAACTTTTTTTATAATTAAGGAGGAAAATATATGGGAAAACTACCTTTGTTAACAGCTTTAATAGATTATCATAAAGAAAAAAACCTTATACTTTCAATGCCAGGAAATAAATGTGGGATTGGATTTCTAGGTGATAAGCTTGGAGAAGAGTTTGTATATAATTTGGGCTTTTTAGATATTACAGAAAATGATCCATTAGATAATTTACATTGTCCAGAAGGAGTTATTAAAGAAAGTGAGGAGCTTTTAGCAAAAACATATGGTGGAAAATTAGGATTTTTCATGGTAAATGGGAGCTCTTCTGGCAATTTAATTTCTATTTTTAGTGCATTTAATGAAGGTGATGAAGTTTTAGTTGAAAGAAATTGTCATAAATCTATATATAATGGTTTAATACTTAGAAAATTAAAGGTTACTTATATAGATCCAGTAATAGATAATAAAAATGGGATTTTCTTACCTCCAAATAAAGAAAAAATTTATGAAGCTTTCGATAAATGCAAAAATGCAAAGGGAATAATTATTACAAATCCTAATTATTTTGGTGTAAGCTATGATATAGAAACTATAATCAAAGATTTAAAGAATAAGGGATTAAAAGTAATAATAGATGCAGCTCATGGAGCACATTTTATTGCAACTAATAAATTACCTAAAAGTTTAACTAGTTTGGCAGATTACATTGTTTTAAGTGCCCATAAAACATTACCATCATTAACACAAGGGGGATATTTAATTGTAAATGATGAAGATTCAGATGTTTTATTTTATAAAAATACATTTTTAAGCACATCACCATCATATCTTTTAATGGCTTCTTTAGATTATGCAAGATATTATTTAGATGAATATGGTGAAAATGAATATGATAAATTAATAAAGTTAGCAAATAAGTGGAAAGAAAAAATTAATTGTATTGATAAGGTTAAAATATTATCTGACTTTGATTTAATGGATGGTTATGAAATTGATAAAAGTAGATATGTTTTAATACTTGATGAAGGTTATAGTGGGTATAAGCTTCATGAACTTCTTAGAAAAGAAAAAGTTCAATGTGAAATGGGATTTTTAAGAGGTGTTGTTTTAATACTATCCCCTTTTAATAAAGAAGAGGACTTTAAAAAGATTTATGAAGTACTTAATAAAATAAATTTTGAAGATATAAAGTATGTTGGGAATGTAGAGAGCTTTAATATAAAAACAGAAAAAGTATTTGAGCCTTTTGAAATTTTTAAAAAAGATTATGAATTTGTAAATTTAAAAGAGTCATTAGGAAGAGTTTCTAAGGAAGCAATAGTTCCATATCCACCAGGGATACCATTAATATGTCAAGGAGAAGTTATAACAATAGATGCAATAAATATAGTAAAAAATTATTTGGAAAATAATAAAGATGTTATAGGAATTTTAGATGGTAAGGTTAAAGTTATAAAGGACAATAAATTTTAAGATAATACAAATTTATACAAACAAAAGTAACAATAGCATATTGCATTCATATATTATTATTAAAGAAAGTTTTTATTATACTAAAGAGTGAGAAAGAGGGGAATATAAAATGACTAGATGTAATAAGGGTTGTGGAGAATGCAAAAAGGAAAAATGCTATTGTATACCATGCAAGGATAACAAATGTGAAAAATATGAAAGATGTGCAGAAGAATTAGCAGCACAAAATAGAGGATTATTAGAAGCAATAAATAAAAGATTAAGAGATGCTAATTGTTTACAAGAAGAAGCAGCAAAATATAGATTGAAAGCTGATCAATTATCTGAAAAAGCTGATAAAAGAATAAGAGAAGCTGAATGTTTATTAGAAAAGCTTGAAGAAATGATTAAGAAAACAAATGCTTTATTCTTAAAAGCTATAGAATGCTATAAAGAAGAAGCAGACGATGACTGTGAATGTGACGGATATTGGAAATGTAAATAGATAATTAAAAGGATGTAAAATTAAAGATTTTACATCCTTTTTATATGAAATTAATAAAAAAAATAATATTTATATATTATAATATTAAAAAAGTAGATTAAATAATGAAAAATAATAGACAGATAATGGTTTTTTGTGATATAATCATAAAAAACTTAGGAGGTTGATTTATGAATACAATACTGTACAATATAGAAAAAGTTAATAGATTGTTTTTCTTTAGCTACTTTAGGTAGAAGGTTTGTGTTTATAAATCATCATGGATGCAAACCTTCGTATAGATTATAAGGGGTAAGTATCTATGGTGGCTAAGTTTTAAAATTATGTAAGTAATTAAGCCACGTAGTATCTATGTGGCTTTTTTTATATTTAAGTCATATAGAGTTTTCTATGTGGCTTTTTTGCGTAGAGGAGGGCTATGAAATGGGTAAAAGAGAAAATTTTAAAAGTAGTAAAGGATTTATTCTCGCATGTGTAGGTGCTGCAATTGGACTTGGAAATATATGGATGTTTCCTTACAGAATGGGAAGTAACGGTGGGGCAGTATTCTTAATTCCATATCTTTTCTTTGTTTTAATTTTAGGAACAACAGGACTTATAACAGAATTTTCCTTTGGAAGATTATTTTCAAAAGGTAATCTTGGTGGAACAGAATTAGCATTTGAAAAGAAAGGTTTTCATGGAGGAAAAATATTAGGAGCAATACCTGTAATGGGGCTTTTTGGAATATTTGTTTTTTATAACATTGTTGTTGGGTGGATTATAAAGTATTTTTCAATAAGTATAAGTGGAAAATTTAAAGAGGTTAATTTAACATCTTATTTTGAGTCTTTTGCAGGAAGTCCAGAAAGTATAATTTGGAATTTAATAGCTATTATAATAACAGTAATAATAGTTTGGCTTGGAGTTGTTAAAGGCATTGAAAAAATAAATAAAATAATAATGCCTGCTATGTTTTTTATATTATTAATACTTGCTATTAGATCATTAACTTTAGATGGTGCAATTGAAGGAGTAAAGTTTTTATTAGTTCCAAATTGGGAATATTTATTTAAAATCAAAACATGGGTTAATGCATTAGGACAAGCATTTTTTACAGTATCACTTACAGGGTGTTGTTTAGTTGTTTATGGTAGTTATACTAAAAAGGAATTTAATATACCAAAGGCAGCAGTATATACAGCAATATTTGATACATTAGCTGCAATTTTATCAGGATTTGTTATAATGCCAGCTGTATTTGCTTGTAATTTAGATCCAATGGCAGGACCTCCATTATTATTTATAACAGTTCCAACTATATTTAAAACAATTCCAGGAGGTCAAATATTAGGTGAATTCTTCTTTTTAAGTATATTTTTGGCTGCAATTAGTTCTTCTATTGCTATGCTTGAAGGTCCATGTGAGTCTTTAATGTATAAGTTTAATATTAGTAGAAGAAAGAGTATAACAATTATAGCTTTAGTTGGATTTTTGCTGTCAATTCCATTGGATTTAAGTATGAATAATTTTAATAATTTTACAAATTTTATAACAATAATACTTTCACCAATAGGGGCATTAATAACTATGATTGTATTTTATTATGTTCTTAATAAAGATGAGGTTTTAAAGGAAATAAATACTGGATCAGAAGTAAAACTTGGAGATAAATTTTATTTCTTTGGAAAGTATGTATTTGTCTTTATTACAGTAGTTATAATAGTACTTGGAATAATACTTGGTGGAATAGGATAAAAAAAGGAGCTTTTAAAGCTCCTTTTAATCTATAAAATCTATAACATTAAGTCCGAAATCTTTTGCAGTATTTACTGCCATCTCCATATATGAATCATATACTTGTTTTGGATTATGACAATCTGATGATACTAAAACCATTAAATTATTTTCTTTAACTTTTTCCCAAAAAGGTTTATAAGGATATTGATATCTTTCTCCATCTGGGAATTTATGAATTCCACGTCTGAAACCATTAGCATTAAATTCAAGGATAGAATTATTTCTTTTTGCAGCATTTATTATTATATTACAAGCTTTTTCACAATTCTCATCAAATGGAAATTCATTTAAAAATATAAGATCAGGATGAGCTACAAAAGAAAATAATTTAGTGTTTAAAGCTTTAGATATAGAATTTGCATAGTCTAAATAACTTTCTGTTGATTTAATTTCATAACTATTTAAAAAGTTATTATTTTTATCAAGAAAAATATGTTGTCCTAAAGCTAAATAATCTAATTTAGTTAATAGATATTTATAATAATCTAGTTTATTTTCATCATATTCTATTTCTAATCCAATTTTTATATTTATAATATCTTTAAATTGTTTTTTAAAGTTTTTAAAAGTTTTTATATATTCAGGTAAAACAGAATAAGGCATTCTAAGTCCAAATCTATTATCTTCATATGGACCATGATCACTAAATCCTATAGTATGAAGATTGGCTTTTATTGCTTCATTAATATAATCTAAATCATTACCTTCGGCATGTAAACATCTTTTTGTATGAGTGTGATAATTTGTTTTAATCATAAAAATACCCCCTATATATCTTGATGTAAATATTATTATAAAATGGATAAATATTCAATGAGAAATAATAGATTACAAAATTTTAATCAATAAAAGTATTGAATTTATTAAAATATAGTCATATAATATAGAAAAAAATAAATTCAAAAAAATTATGAAGAGGAAGAGTACATAAAATATTATCTTTAAAGAGAGCTAAAGTTTGGTGGAATTTAGTAAGAGTATTTATGGAAGCAGCCTTGGAATTGCTTATTGAGAACTAAGTAAAAACACTTAATAAAATAAGCCGTAAGCCTAACGTTAACTAGGAAAGGAATAAATTTATTCTTATAGAGTGAATAAGTATAGTAATATATTTATTTATTAGGGTGGTACCGCGAAACAATAACCTTCGTCCCTTTTTGGGATTAAGGTTTTTTTTATTAAAAAAATAAGGGAGGATTTAAGAGAGATGGAAGAAATTCTTGAAATTTTGGAGAAAAATAGTAGATATAGTGATGAAGAAATTGCTGTAATGTCAGGAAAGACTGTTGAAGAAGTTAGGGAAGCTATTAGAGATTATGAAGAAAAAAATATAATTGCAGGATATACTACATTAATAAATTGGGAAAACACAGGAAAAGAAACTGTTACTGCTTTAATTGAAGTAAAAATAACACCTCAAAGAGGACAAGGTTTTGATAAAGTTGCAGAAAGAATATATAAATTTTCAAATGTTAAAGCTTGTTATTTAATGAGCTCTGGAGGTTTTGATTTAACTGTAATAGTTGAAGGGAAAACTATGAAGGAAGTTGCTATGTTTGTATCAGAAAAACTTGCTGTCCAAGAATATGTACAAGGTACGGCAACACACTTTGTACTTAAAAAATATAAAGATCATGGAACTATATTTAAAGATAAGAAAATTAAAGATAGGGAGGCTATATTCATATGATAATGGAAAATATGATTTTAGATAATATAAAAAATATGCCACCATCTGGTATAAGAAAATATTTTGATATGATAAATGAAATGGAGGATGTTATATCTCTTGGAGTTGGAGAACCAGATTTTGTAACACCTTGGAACGTTGTAGAAGCTGGAATATATTCATTAGAAAAAGGACATACTCATTATTCATCTAATGCAGGATTTATAGAACTTAGAGAAGAAATATCAAATTATTTATATAGAAAATTTAATTTATTATATAATCCTAAAGAAGAGATATTAGTTACTGTTGGTGGAAGTGAAGCTATTGATTTAGCGCTTAGAGCACTTGTAGGACCAGGAGATGAAGTTATAATTCCAGAACCTAGTTTTGTTGCATACAGAGGTTGTACTGCATTTACAGGTGCAACAGCAAAAATAATAAATTTAAAGGCTGAAGATGATTTTAAACTTATGCCAGATGATTTAATAGAGGCAATAACAGAAAAAACAAAAGTTTTAATCCTTCCATTTCCTAATAATCCAACTGGAGCTATAATGACAAAGGAAGAATTAGAAAAAATAGTTGATGTTGTTAAAGATAAAGATATAATAATTCTTTCAGATGAAATATATGGAGAATTATCATATGATAAAAAGCATGTATCAATTGCAGAATTTAAGGATGTTAAAGATAAAACTCTTATAATAAATGGATTTTCAAAAGCATATGCAATGACAGGGTGGAGACTTGGATATGCATGTGGAAATAAAGTATTAATAGAGGCAATGAAGAAGATTCATCAATATGCAATAATGTGTTCACCAACAACAGCACAGTATGCAGCTATTGAAGCACTTAAACATGGAGATGACAGTGTAAGAGAAATGGCATCTGAATACAACAGAAGAAGAAGAGTTTTAGTAAATGGATTTAGAAAAATGGGACTTGAGTGTTTTGAGCCATTAGGTGCTCTTTATGTATTTCCATGTATTAAGTCTACAGGAATGACATCAGATGAATTTTGTGAAAAACTTCTTATGGAAGAGAAAGTATTAGCAGTTCCGGGAAATGCTTTTGGTGAATGTGGAGAAGGATTTATAAGAGCATGTTATGCAGCATCTATGGATGATTTAACTGAAGCTATAAAAAGAATAGAAAGATTTATAAATAAGCACAAAGCATAGTTTTAAACTATGCTTTTTTGTTTTACAAATGAGGTAAAATAATGTAAAATTTATAAAAGACTAAATTATATGGAGGGTTTAATATGTCTGATAAGAAAATAGACTTAGGTAATGGGAATATAAATAGTTTATTATTTAAATTAGCACTTCCTGCAATTATAGCTCAAATAGTTAATGTTCTATACAATATAATAGATAGAATATTTATAGGAAGAATACCAAATGGAGAAATAGCCATGGCAGGGGTTGGAGTAGCTTTCCCTATAATAATGATAATATCAGCTTTTAGTGCACTTATAGGTATGGGAGGAGCACCTCTTGCGGCAATAAAGATGGGAGAAAAGAAGAATGATGAAGCAGAAGAAATATTAAGTAACAGTTTTTCTTCTCTTATATTATTAGGAGTTTTATTAACAATAGTTTTTACAATTTTTAAAGAACCGATGCTTTGGGCTTTTGGAGCTAGTGAAGCTACAATTAAATATTCAAATGATTATTTAGGATTATATATTCTTGGGACTGTTTTTGTTCAAATAGCTTTAGGAATGAATCCATTTGTTAATACTCAAGGGTTTGCTAAAGTTGGTATGGCAACAGTTGTAATAGGGGCTGTAATTAATATAATTTTAGATCCTATATTTATATTTGGATTTGGAATGGGAGTTAAAGGAGCAGCACTTGCAACAGTAATAGGACAAAGTGTATCAGCTATATGGGTTCTAAAATTTTTATTTGGGAAAAAGAGTATATTAAAGATAAGAAAAGAGTATATGATTCCAAAATTAAAAGTTGTATTTCCAATAATAGCTCTTGGAGTATCACCTTTTATAATGCAATCAACAGAAAGTCTTGTAATGATTATAATGAACAATCAATTATTAAAGTTTGGTGGAGATTTAGCAGTTAGTGCAATGACTATAATGAGCAGTATAATGCAAATTGTATTATTACCACTTGTTGGATTATCACAAGGGGCACAACCTATAATAAGTTATAATTATGGTGCTAAGAAAGGAAATAGAGTTAAAGGAACATTTAAGTTATTACTTACATATTCATTAGGATATGCAGGAGCTATGTGGATTGCTTTAATGCTTGTACCGGGATTCTTTGTATCAATATTTAATGATAATCCAAGCCTTATGACTATAACAACTTGGAGTATAAAAATATTCTTTGGTGGTATTATAGCATCAGGTGCACAAATAGCATGTCAACAAACATTCTTAGCAATGGGACAGGCTAAAACATCATTAATATTAGCTCTTCTTAGAAAAATAATACTTCTTATACCATTAGCATTAGTATTACCGATGATTTTTGAAGATAAACTTAGATGGACTTTAATGGCAGAACCTATTGCAGATATAACAGCTGCAATTATAACAGTAACATGTTTTGTAGTGTTTTATAAAAAGAAACTTTCAGATGAGGTATTATTAACTGAAGGAACTAGTGAAATTTAATATATATTAAAAAAAGCTTTTTTGCTTAGATTAATTTCTTTGCAAGGAAGCTTTTTATTAGTTTAACTTGAGTTTAACAATATGTAAAATTATGATTAAAAAATTTTTTTGTGGTAAAATATATAAGTAAGTATTAAGGAGGTAAAGAATGAGAGAATTAATAGATTTACATACTCATACTATATCTAGTGGACACGCATATAGTACAGTTAAAGAAAATATAGATAGTGCAAGAGAAAAGGGACTTAAATATTTAGGAATCTCAGATCACGCACCTAAAATGCCAGGAACTGCTCATATATATCATTTCCATAATTTAAGAGCAATACCTAAGTTCGTTGATGAAGTTAATGTTTTAGTTGGAGCTGAAGTTAATATTTTAGATTTTGATGGAAATATAGATATGACAAATGATGACTTAAATAATTTAGACTATGCAATAGCAAGTCTTCATCCACCTTGTATAGCATCTGGAACAGAAGAAGAAAATACAAGGGCTGTTATAAATGTTATGAAAAAGCCAAATATAAAAATAATAGGACATTTAGATGATTCAAGATATCCTATTAATTATGAAGAGATTGTAATTGCAGCAAAGGAAAATAATGTTTTATTAGAATTAAATAACTCATCTCTAAAGCCGAATGGATTTAGAGTTGGAGCTTTAGAAAATGATAAAAAAATGTTAGAGTTTTGCAGAAAGCATAAAACAAAAATAATATTCGGAAGTGATTCTCATATATGTTATGATATAGGAAAGTTTGATAATTGTATAAAATTAATAGATGAGATTGATTTCCCAGAAGAACTTATAGTTAATTACAATGAAGAAGATATAAAAAATATATTTTATGTATAAAAAAATTAGGGCTATTTTTAAAATGGCCCTAAATTACGTTTGAATTTTAAAATAAGAGGGGTCAATATAATGGGGGATTTAAAAGTTATAAATATAATTTATTCTTTAGAAGATGAAATAAATATAATAAGTAAACTTAGAAATAAAAATATTTTTAAGGAAAATAAACATATTATAAAAGAAAAAAATATTATAAAGATTTTTACATATTATAGTTTTTGTTTTGATAAATATAAAATAAATATTATAAATTACAATGATCAAAATTATTTTTATAAACTAAGTTTATTTTATAATTGTTCAGGAAATATATTAATATGTAGTAATGAGGAAAAAAATATTTTTATAAAAGACTTTAATAATTTAAATAAATTAACCTTTATAGAAAATAAATATATAAATAATAGAAGAAACATGGATATAATAGTTTTATTTAAAGAAATATTATATTTTTATATAAATAAAAATAATTTAAATTTAAAAAATATGTTTGTTTACATATCAAAATTAAATGATAAAGAGAATATAGGTATTGGAGTATATAATACATTAAAAGAATGTAGTAAATTATATAATCAAAAAGAAGTTAAAATTAATATTATTAGTAGTGATGAAATAAATATTAAAAATTTATATTATATAATAGATCCTCTTTTAGAATATACAAGCGAAAATTCAAAAGTTAAATTTGAAAATATTATACAAAATAATATAGAAAATAAATTTTTAATTAATATATTAGGAGCCGAATGAGGCTCTTTTTTATTTGTAGAAAAGCATAAAAACTTTATTTATTTATATAGAAACTTAGAAAAGGGTAATTAAAATAATTTAATTATAACAATTAGAATAAAGATATTTTTCTTTTATTTGATTAAAATTTAACGATAAAATTAATTATTTAAGTTATTTAAGTGAATAAATTAAATAAAAAACCTTAAAAAACTTAAATAATTATTTAGAAATTTAAATATAATTGTAGTTAAATTGTTAATGTTATAACATAAGTGTGAAATTAATAACAAAAAACATTTGAGAAAACTTTAAAACCAAGGAGGAATTAGGTTAGATGGATATCTTAAGTATTTTAGGAAAAACATTAACAGACAACGAAATTATAGGCGCAATATTTTCATCAATAGCAATTATTTTCTTAGGATTTTATTTAAGAAAGAAAAACATAATAAATGATAGTGCCGCAAAGATATTAAGTAAAGTAGTTTTATCAGTATCACTTCCAGCATTAGCATTAAAATCATTCTTAGTAGATATAAACAAGAAAAGTTTACATGAAGGAATAAATCTTTTAATATGGGGATTTGCAATTTACATAATTCTTATATTTATAACTAAGTTATTTTATTCAAGATATAAAGGAGACAAGCAAGATGCTTTAAGAGTACTAACAGTATTTGGTTCAACAACTTTCTTTGGAACTCCGATTGTACAAGCTGTTTATGGAACAGTAGGAGTTATGTACTCTTCAATATTTAATATAGCATATAGAGTATTCCTTTATTCATATGGATTTATTAAAATGTCAGGTTTAAAAATGGATAAAGAAAACTTTAAGAAAAATGTTAAAAGCATGTTTTTAAATCCAATTATTATAGCAACATTCTTAGGATTATTTATATGGTTATTCCAAGATTCACTACCACAAGTAGCTGTTTCAACAAAAGAAGGAGTAAAAAATTATGCATTCTTAAGAATCGACCAAACGTTACCATGGCTTTATAAACCATTAACTTATTTAAGTACTTTATGTTCACCACTTGCATGGTTATCAATAGGAGCTAATTTAGCTACAATACCATTTAAAGAAGCAATGGGATCAAAAGATTCATGGTACTACAGCATTCAAAAAGTAATTATAGTTCCACTAATAAACATAGTATTATTATATGTTTTAAATGTAACTGGAATTTTACCAGTATCATATGTTGGACTAGCTACAGTAGTAATAATGATGGCAGCACCAACAGCGACAGTTGCAGCAGCTTATGCTATAAGCTTTGATAAAGAATCAGTTCTTTCATCAAACTGTTCATTATTATCAACTATAGTTGCCGTAGTTGCAATGCCAATATGGATAGTAGTTTTAGAAGTAATTAAAAATATAGGATTGTTTGTATAGACTAAAATTAAATGACTATAATTCGGAGTTTAAGTTAATTCTTTTCTCCGAATTAAGTCTTATTTTATTATAAATTTATTTTTAAATATAAATGTAGAAAAGAGAGGAAGTTTTTTATGTCAATTAAGTTAGTTTGTTTTGGAGTAAGACCAACAGAAGTTGAATTTTTTAATAAATTAAATAAATATGGATACGATTTAAAGCTTGTAGAAAAAGGATTAAATCATGAAAATGTTAAAGAAGCTATAGGAGCTGAAGCTATAATGGTTAGAGGTAACTGTATGGCTGATAGACAAAACTTAGAGCTTTTAAAAAACAATGGATTAAAATATGTACTTACTAGAACAGTTGGATTTGACCATGTTGATTTAGATGCAGTTAAAGAATTTGGATTAAAGTCAGCAAGAGTTCCAGGATATTCACCAAATGCAATAGGAGAACTTGCAGTAACACTTGCTATGATGTTACTTAGACATACAGCATATTCTGTAAACAGAACAAGAGAAAAGAATTTTGTAGTTGATGCAAATATGTTTAGTAAAGAAGTTAGAAATTGTACAGTTGGTATAATTGGAACTGGTAGAATAGGACTTACAACTGCTAAACTTTTCAAAGGTTTAGGAGCAAGAGTAATTGGATATGATGTATTCCAAAGTGATGCTGCAAAAGAAGTTGTTGAATTTGTAAGTCAAGAAGAATTAATAAAAACTTCAGATATAATATCAGTACATATGCCATATATTAAAGGAGTAAACTATCACTTAATAAATGATGAGTTTATAAACAATATGAAAGATGGCGGAATTGTAATAAATACAGCAAGAGGAGAACTTCAAGATATAGAAGCTATAATAAGAGGTATTGAAAGTGGAAAACTTGGAGGATATGGAGCTGATGTTTTAGAAGGAGAAAGTAGAGTATTCTTTAAAGATCTTAAAGGACAAGAAATAGATGATGAAAATATAGAAAAGCTTATAAATATGTTCCCTAAAGTATTATTAACTCCTCATATAGGTTCATATACAGATGAAGCTTTAACAAATATGATAAGTATTTCATATGAAAATTTAAATGAATATTTAACAGAAAAAAACTGTAAAAATGCAATAGCTTAATAAGATTTATAATGCAGCCTTACTTGTAACAAACTATAAGTAAGGCTTTTTTATTAAATTTAATAAATATACATAAAAAATATGTCGAAAAAAATAGAAAAGTTATGTATAATCTAATTTAAAAAGAATAATAGGAGGTAATATGAGCTTTAAAAGTCGTGTTAGAAAGCGTAGCATTATTATTGCGATAATACCTTTAATACTTGCTTGTGCGTTTTTTATGAAACTTAGAGTTGATGATCTTCATGATGAAATAAAAAGAGATTTAAAGGAAACTTCATATGTAGTAGCGAATACACCATTAGTTCAAAAAACATTAGCTGAACGAAAAAATAATTTTGAAATTCAAAATTATGTGAAGAAATTTGCTGATAAATTTAAAAATGTAGATATTATTGTTGTTGGAGATATGACAGGAGAAAAATATTCTCATCTTGATGTTAGTCAAATAGGACATAAATATGTAAATACGGATAATAGAGATGTAATTAAATATGGAACTAGTTATTATTCAACGATGCAAGGTTCAATGGGATTTACGGTTAGATATTTTGATCCAATATATTATAAGGATAAGCAAGTTGGATTTGTTATGGTTGGGAAATATTTGAAGGATGTTGAATCTGTAACTAATAAAGTTATATTTATAACAATATGTTTATTTATTTTAATATTACCAATTACAATATTACTATCAGAAACATTTGCAAGAAAAATAAAAAAAGAGATGCTTGGAATGGAACCTGATGAAATAGCTAGGTTATATAATGAAAAGAAAATAATACTTGATTCAATAGATGAAGGTGTAATTGCTATAGATACAAATAACAAAATTTTAGAAATAAATGATAATTGCTTTAAAATGTTTGATACATTAAATATAGAAGAATTAATAGAAAAGCTTTCTAATTTTATAGATAAGAAAAAAAGTATAGAGATGAAAGAGATAACATTAAGTGGAGAGAAAGTATTTGTAAATTTAAGTTTTATAAAAGAAAAAGGAAAATACTTGGGTGCAGTTATTACTTTAATGAAAAGTGAAAATATAAATAGATTAGCAAGGGAAATAACAGGAATAGATGGATTACTTAAAAATATTAGAGCGAATGTTCATGAGTTTAAAAATAAACTACATGTTATTTTAGGGCTTATAAATTTAGAAGAATATAATGAAGCTAAAAAATATATAAGTGATTGTCAAAAAGAGGTTTTAGAAAATACAACTAATGTTGCAAAGATAAAAGATAATTTAATAAGTGCAATGCTTCTTAGTAAGAAATTAATTGCAAATGAAAAAAATATAGAATTTATAATAAATGATGATTCTTATATGATGTCATCTCATGGAAGAGTAACTTCAATAGATATAATAACTATACTTGGTAATCTTATAGAAAATGCTTTTGATGCATGTGTAGAAAAAGAAGGAAGTGGAATTGTCGAAGTATATATATATGAAGATGATAAGGAGATAAATATAGAAGTTAAAGATAATGGTAAGAATATAAAGAAAAATATAAAAGATAATCTCTTTGAAAATGGAGTAACTTCAAAAGGAGAAGGAAGAGGAATAGGATTATCAACAGTAAAGGGAAGAATTGATCTTTACGGGGGTTCTATAAAAATAAATGAAAATAAAAAGAATAAGAAGTTTATAATAAACATATTAAAGGAGGGATAAAAATGAATAAAGTTATTATTGTTGAGGATGACCCTATGGTAGCTTTAATAAATAAAAAGTATGTTGAAATGATTGATAGATTTAAAGTAATAAAAACTGTATCTAATAAAGAAGATTTAATAAATATATTAGAAAAAGAGAATATAGACTTAATATTGTTAGATGTATACCTTCCTAAAGATAATGGAATAGAAATATTAAAAGATATTAGGGATAGAGGGATATTATCAGAAGTTATAATGATGACAGCAGCAGATAAATCAGAAGAAATAAAGGCTGCTTTTGCCTATGGTATAGTAGATTATTTAATAAAACCTTTTGAATTTGAAAGATTTAAAAAAGCTATAGATAAGTACATAAAAAAGAAACAACTTTTAATTCAAAATACTAAGATAGATCAAGATGACTTAGATAGATTATACAATAGTGAAAGCTTACTTAATGAAGAAAATAAATTACCAAAAGGAATAAATAAAAATACACTAAACAAAATATATGATGTTATAAATGAAAATAATGAAGAATATTGGACTATAAGAGGAATATCAAAATTAACAGGGGTAAGTAATGTTACTATAAAAAAATATATTGATTATTTAGAAAATATAGGTGAGGCAGAAGTTACTATAGATTATGGTAATGTTGGTAGACCTGAGTATAAATATAAATTTATTAAAAGCAATTAAATATAGAAAATAATTCTAAAAATGTATATAATATAATTAAGTATATATTTTTGGGGGATGATTACATGGATTATCACAAATATAAATATATTGGATTGCTTGGACTTTTATCACTAATAGGATTAAAAGGATTTACAGCTGACAATCCAATATATTTTCTATTTTTTATAAACATTTTATGGTTCACATATTTTTATGAAAATAGTATAGTGTATAAACGTATAAAATCTAAATAAAAAATTTATTAACAAAAGGAGAACTTATGAAAATAGGATTTGATCATAAAAAATACTTAGAAGAACAGTCTAAATATATTTTAGAGAGAGTAAATAACTACGATAAGCTTTATTTAGAATTTGGAGGTAAACTTCTTCAAGACCTTCATGCCAAAAGAGTATTGCCAGGTTTTGATGAAAATGCAAAGATAAAATTATTACATAAATTAAGAGATAAGGCAGAAATAATTATTTGTGTTTATGCTGGTGATATAGAAAGAAATAAAATAAGAGGAGATTTCGGTATTACATATGATGCTGATGTATTGAGACTTATAGATGAACTTAGAGCTTATGATTTAGATGTAAATAGTGTTGTAATAACAAGATATGATGAACAACCTTCTACAAATATTTTTATAAATAAACTTGAAAGAAGAGGCATAAAGGTATACAAACATAGATCAACTAAAGGATATCCAACTGATGTAGATACTATAGTAAGTGATGAGGGATATGGAAAAAATCCTTATATAGAAACTACAAAACCAATAGTAGTTGTTACTGCACCAGGACCTGGAAGTGGAAAGCTTGCAACATGCTTAAGTCAACTTTATCATGAAAATAAAAGAGGGAAAGTTGCAGGTTACTCAAAATTTGAAACATTCCCAGTATGGAATGTGCCATTAAAGCATCCATTAAATATTGCATATGAAGCCGCAACAGCAGACTTAAAAGATGTAAATATGATAGATTCATTCCATTTTGATGCCTATAATAAAGTTGCTGTAAATTATAATAGAGATATTGAAAGTTTTCCAGTTTTAAAAAGAATTATAGAAAAAATAACAGGGGAAGAGTCAATATATAAATCACCTACTGATATGGGTGTAAATAGAGTTGGTTTTGGAATTATAGATGATGAAGTAGTAAAAGAAGCTTCAAAACAAGAAATTATAAGAAGATATTTTAAAACTGCATGTGAATATAAAAAAGGATATGTAGATAAAGAAACATTTCAAAGAGTATCTTTAATAATGAGTGAATTAAATTTAAGAGAACAAGATAGAAAAGTTGTTATTAAAGCTAGAGAAAATTCAGAAAGATTAAAAAGAATTAAAGATAGTAAAGAAATATGTCCATCTGTTGCTATTGAATTAGACGATGGAACTATAGTTACAGGTAAGACATCAGATCTTATGGAAGGAACAGCAGCAGCTATTATAAATGCTATTAAGCATTTTGCTGATATAAATGATGATATTCACTTAATATCACCAGTTATATTAAATCCTATAATAAGATTAAAAAAGGAAACATTAGCATCTAAGAGACCAGCTCTTAATTGTGAAGAAGTACTTATGGCACTTAGTATATGTGCAGCTACTAATCCAATGGCTCAAGTTGCTATTGAGAAGCTTTCTAGTCTTAAAGGGGCACAAGCACATTCAACAACTATAGTGAGTAATAATGATGAGCAAACATTTAGAAAGCTTGGTATAGATATAACTTGTGATGCAGAATATGCAACTGAAAATTTATATTATTAATATTAGATAGATAAGAGTATTTACTCTTATCTATTTTTTAGAAAAAATTAAAAAAAGTATTTACAATGGATAATTATTATTATATAATAATAAATGTAAACGGAGAAAACAAAAAACAAAAATAAAAAAGTAATTAAGATTTAT
>NZ_AVSV01000008.1 GCF_000498355.1 Clostridium sp. Ade.TY
ATCAAACCATATTATACAATCACCGTTAGCATCTGTTCTACTTTGCTCTATAAGCATATCTGTAAACCAACATTCTGTGCTTTCTACTGCATTAAGAGCTAAATCTCCATAAATGGTATCTTTAACTATTCTATTTTTTCTACCAGTAACAGTTAAATCTCCTTGTATCTTCATATTAATTCCACTACCAGTATAAATATTTGAGTTGCCTTGTTCAGTCCAAAAATATGATCGTCCCTTTCCGTTGCTTAAGTTAAATTCATCAGGCTTAAATATCGCATAAAAATATTTATGATCCCATTTACTAAATCCTGTGTAATTTGCATCTAAATCAGCTGTCAAAGTTCCATTATCTTTATCCACTATTTTTAATCCATGTGCTGTTCTTATACTAAAGTTGCCATCACCATTTTCATACATACTATTTCTTCTTGTTTTTCCAAGCCACAAAACGTAGCCGCAAAGGCTAATTTCTTTATGAAATGCTATAGGAAATCCTGTTTCAAGGATATTGTCGTTGTCAAAAGTAACAAATGAATAACTTTTATTATCTTTTTTAAAAACTATATCAAAAGTTGAATTTTCTTCATGACCTATTGCTATACCTGGCTTTCTAGCATCTCTATCAGTTCTAGTAGAATAAATTGCTCCTACTGGGCTACTTCTTTCACTTCCTTCCCAATCAAAAAAACTTATTATAGCATTATTTATTTCTATTGCTCTAAATCCTGTACTCTTTGCAAATGTTGTTGCTCCATTTAAATTTATCTTGCTAGCATTTATTGAAATATTTTCTGCTGATTGATTTATAGCACTAATAATAGAACCTTTATCAGTTTTATTTGCTACTTCTAACTTAATTCCATTTAATCCTATATTTAAGCTACTTAATTGACTTTGCATAGAACTTACTGTACTTCCATCAGCTTTAGTATTTAATATACTTTGTACACTACTTACTGTTGCATTTATATTATTTGTTTTTTGTGTTAATGTACTTTCTACTGTATTAATTTTCTCTGTTACTGTAGTTATATTATCTTTAATTTCTTCTCCTATATCTTCAGGTGCAGGTGTCCAATCGGTAGCTTTATTACCTTTTTCGACTTTACAGTTAAGTATTTGAATTGTGCCTACTACATTTACAAATCCTAAATGAATGGCTATTTGATTATTTTTTCTCCAAATACCAGTATAATATAATTTTGAGTATTCATTACTTAGAGTTCCTTCAAGCGGACAATAACCAATTCCATTTTTAAGATAAATATTTGGCTTACTTGTAGTATCTTCAGATTTCATTGTAAAAGAAATTGTAAAATAATCACCTTCATTTAAATTATCTTCTATTCCTACATAAGTCTTTATAAAACCAGTAAACCAATTACCATTTCCTTTTATTGCGGTTATAGATAAAGTTCCGTCTGGATTTATCTTTGAACTTATTCCATTAGCACCTCCACCTGCATTAAATAAGTTTGAGTGTCTTAATAAATTTCTTCCACCAATCTGAATATTATTTACTGTTTTATCAATATCACTTTGACTTACTTTAGTTGAGATTTGACCTTTTAAAACATTAATAGAACTTTCTGCATTAGATACTCTTGTATTTACTGTTGTTATTTGAGCGTTAGTATAAGTCTTAGCATTATTTAAAGCACTATCCGCCTTTGATTGTGATCCTTGAGTATCTTCTATCTGTTCCCATTCGCTCCAATCAGTATTATTTAATCCATGTCTTTGATAAGTAGGATTATCACTACTTCTAAATATTTGAGTAGGATAACCACCAGAGCTATTATCCCAAGGTACTTTTGTTTCTAAAGTTCCATAAAAATTACTATTTGGTATTTTTATAGAACTAGCAAGTTTAAACTCTGTTATTGTTTGTCTTGGATAATTCACCATATACCAATCTGGAGTTTGATTGTCATTTCTAGTATCAGGGATTTTTCTAGCACCGACTATTGCTTCATTTTTCTTTTGCTCTGCAACTGAATTAGCATGACTATTAGCTGAATCTATAGCCTGTTGTTTTGCTGAATTAGTATATGAATTAGCACTTGTAATAGCTTCATTCTTTTTATTATCAGCATAACTCTTAGAACTATTAATAGCATCTGTTTTAGCTGTATTTATCTTATTACTTAAATCATTAGTTGTATTAGTTAAGTTAGTTGTTATTGTTTGTGTAGTAGAATTTAAACTATTAACACTAGCTTGTAAACTATCTTTAGTTTGAGTTAATTTTGTAGATACATCATTAATCTTGTTATTAGCAATTGTAATTTCTGTTGCATTGTCTTGTGTTAATTGAATAAATTTTCTTTTTTTAATTTCCTCTTCAACTTCAGGTGTAATTGTTCTAGGTTTAGGAGCGTAAAATTCATAAGCTGGCTTATAAAAAGAAATCATTTCTCCGTTATAAGCTATTTGTGGTGATGTAGGTTTTGGAATATCTTCTTTTTCCCAACCTATACTACTATCTAATGGTTGGTCAGAATACAAATGATATATTGCACCATTCTTTCCACCACCCCTTAAAAAGATAGCAAAAGCCATATTAGATGCACAATTGACTGCACCTGCAAACATTCTTGAATACATTTCTTCTAAATCATAAATATTCCAAGAGTAATTAGCGCCTCCCCAACCACCAAAATTAGCACTTATTAAAAGTTCTAATCCACCATGATGTGTTGCTAAATCAGGATTCCATTCTGAAGGAGCTTGCTCCCAATAACTTCTATTTATAAAAATCTTTCTTTTTACATTTTGATTTCCACCTTTTATAACTACTGGATAATATAAATTATAATCACCAAATACAATAATATCTTTTTTATATGCATATCCATAGTTTTCTGTTTTAGCTTTTATAATACTATTTTCTACATCAACTTGTCCTACTTTAGTATTTATCTGTTCTTTTAAAATATTAATTTCACTTGTAGCTTTACTTAAATTACTATTTGTTGTTGTCATTTGTGCAGTAGTAAATTCTTTAGCACT
>NZ_AVSV01000009.1 GCF_000498355.1 Clostridium sp. Ade.TY
AGTGATTTTTTATTTTTATAAAAGTTTCTATTGACAAACAGACTAATAAAATAATAAAATATCATTAAATAATGATAATCAATATCAATTAGGAGGTAAGTATGAAATTAAATATAATTTATTGGTCAGGAACAGGTAATACAGAGGAAATGGCAAAGCTTATTGCAGAAGGAGCAAGAGAGTCAGGTGCAACTGTTGAGATTAAAACAGTTGATAAGGCAAAAATAGAGGATGTTAAAGATTGTGATTTACTTGTTTTAGGATCACCTTCAATGGGAGCAGAAGTTATAGAAGAATGCGAAATGGAACCATTTGTACAGTCAATAGAAGGAGAAGTATCAGGTAAGAAAATGATTTTATTTGGATCTTATGGATGGGGAAATGGAGAATTTATGACAGATTGGGAAGAAAGAATGGAAAATTTAGGAGCTGAGCTTTTAGATAGAGAAGTTATAGTTAGAGAGTTTCCAGAAGGTAATGATAGAGATAAATTAATAGAAATTGGAAGAAAAGTAGTTAAAATGTAAGTAAAGGGAGAGTTGAAGATGGGAAGTAAAGTTAAACTGTTTATGGATAAGTTAAATAATGTTAGTGATATAGAATATTTCGATAAATATATGTTATTTTTATTAGCACCAGTAGTAAGTGGCTTTAAGCCATCTTCAACTGTAACTTTAAAAAAGAAAAGTAAAGAATATTTAGTTTGGATAAATTATAAAAAAGCTTTTATGAAAAAGATAGATTTAGATTATATTGTATTAAGAGAAGATGAAAATGCAATTATATTACTTGTATATTCAAAACAAAGTTTAGAAAAAGTAATAAACTCAAAAAAAGTAAAAAAGTTTTTAGTTAAATTAGGATACACAATTAATTTGAATTTTAATATTTCTGATATATTAGATGTTTTAGTTTATAGGTATGAAAAGATTCATTGTCCTCATGAATTAGGAATCTTTTTAGGAATACCGTTAGATGATGTCATTGATTTTATGGAATGTAAGGAGAAGAAATGTTTAATATGTGGGTATTGGAAAGTTTTTAATGATTTTGATAATGCAATAGAAATATTCAATAATTATAATAAATCGAAAGAAGTTGTTTTAGATTGTGGAATATTAGAGATACAATCAAATAAAATAATAGATATGCTTAAAAATAAGATTGAAATAGCAATATAAATTAAAGAGAGATTTATTTAAATCTCTCTTTATATTTTAATTTACAAAAAGTTTAATTATAAAAATAGAAATCGAAAGTATTTTAAAGATATTTAAAGAAAGAGATATAAAGTTTAGTTTAATTAAATTAAATAGGATAAAATGATTGTAAGTATTAATTTAAAAGGTTAATGTAATTTTCTATTATTCAAAATAAAATATATAATTAAAAGTAGACTGCATTTAAGGGGGAATTATTAATGAAAAAGAACAAAGATGGAGTAGAAGAAATTTTTCCCCATAGAAATAATTTGAAAATTAGATTAATATGGGAAGCGGCACTTATTGGATTAATTACAGGATTAGTAATTGTTGCAAATAGAGTGTTAGTTGAAAAATTATCTCCATTACTAATTAAATTTTATGTTTATGCAAAGGGAAATCCGCTAGATATACTTTTAGTTTTTGTAATATTAGGAGCTATGGGATTTATTGTTGGATGTTTAGTAAAGAAAGATCCAATGATATCAGGTAGTGGTATACCCCAAGTTGAAGGCATACTTATGAAAAGGCTTGAAGCTAATTGGCTAAGAGTTTTAGTTTTTAAATTTATTGGTGGAACAATGGCTTTAGTTGCTGGGTTATCAGTAGGACGTGAAGGTCCATCAGTTCAAATGGGGGCATCAATAGGGCAAGGTTTCTCAAAGGTATGTAAAAGAATAAATATAGAAGATAAATTTCTAATAACAAGTGGTGCAAGTGCTGGTCTTGCAGGTGCATTTAATGCACCTTTATCAGGAGTTGTATTTGCATTAGAAGAAGTACATAAAAACTTTTCTCCATTAGTTTTACTTTCTGCAATGTCAGCATCTATTGCAGCAGATTTTATGTGTAAAAATTTTCTAGGTCTTGAACCAGCCTTAGGATTCTCAAATGTACAAGTATTCCCATTAAAATATTATTGGGCATTAATATTATTAGGTATTATATTAGGGGGTACTGGTGTAATTTTTAGTAAAGGAATACTTAAAACACAAGATATATATGGAAAGTTTAAAAATGTTCCAGTTCAAGTAAAAGTAATGGTACCATTTATTTGTGCAGGAATAGTTGGTCTTACAGCACCACTTCTTTTAGGTGGTGGACATATACTTATAATGAGCCTTGTAAATGGAGGTTTTACTATTTGGGTATTACTTGTATTTTTAATAGTTAAATACCTATTTACATTTGTAAGCTTTGGATCAAACTCACCTGGTGGTATCTTTTTCCCACTATTAGTATTAGGAGCTATCGTTGGTAATATATTTGGAATACTTGTTTGTAAAGCAACAAATATACCAACAGTATATATAATTAATTTTATAATACTTGCTATGGCTGGACATTTTGCATCAATTGTTAAAGCTCCAATAACAGGAATTGTTTTAATAACAGAAATGTCAGGTTCATTTGAACATTTATTGGCACTTACTGTAGTTGTAATTGCTGCATATGTTACATCAGATGTATTAAAATCAGAGCCAATATATGAAAGTCTTTTAGAAAGAAGACTTAAAAAGTGTGGTAATTTAGATTGTGATAGTGAAGAATGTAAGCCATATGTTAAGAAAACTTTATTAGAAGTCTCTGTATTTATGGGAAGTAAGGTTGAGGGAAAACTAATAAAAGATATAGAATGGCCAAAGAAATGTTTACTAGTTGCTATAAAAAGAGGAGGAAAGGAAATTATACCAAAAGGTAATACAAAGATTCTTTCAGGAGACTTTTTAGTTGTTTTAGTAGATGATGATGAGAGAGCGGCATTGTCATTAGAAAAACTTCAAGATTTAGCATCTCATGTTCAATAAATAAAAATATATATGATTTATATAAAAATATTAACTTTAGTATATACTAATAAGAGCTAGAAATATTTCTAGCTCTTAATTTATATAATGAGGTGAAATTGATGGCTATATTAGTAGATATGAATAATCTTAAAGAAGAAAATAAAAAGCTAAATTTTAATAAATTTTCAATAGTAATTATATTTATAATAGGTATATTTATAGTTAAGTTGTTATTTGAAGTAATAAGTAGTTTTTTTGATATGTATAAAGTTTTAGGTTCATATTATGATCTTATAGTAATTTTAATAGCATTAGTTTTAACATATGTATATTCAAAGAGAAAATATTTAAAAAAGGAATATATGACAAAAGGATTTATTGATTTAAGTAAAAAGAAAAATGAAAGTATTAAAGTAGAGCCTTCTGTACTAAAGAGACTTGGAAGTAAAAGTTACATAGTAAATAATGCTAAAGTATCCTTAAGAGGCGGAATAAATTATATAGATACTATATGTATAAATGAGAATGGAGTTTTTATTATATATGATAGAAAAGATAAAGGAGTTATAACAGGAGATTATTCTAGTAGTAAGTGGGAAGTTGAAAATAATTTTGAAGTTAAAAAAATAAATAATCCTAAAGATATTATAGAAAATCAAATTAAAAAATTAGATAAATATATAAAAGATTTAGGTTATAAGATTGAAGTTAAGGGGATAGTTTATTATTCAGAGTATACAGAATTAAATATAAAAGGTTTTAGTGATAATATAAAATTTTTTAATACAAATAAAGATGAGGAATTAATAAATTTTGTAGAAAAAAATAGAGGAAAATATAAAATAAGTTTTCAAGAGATTTTGGATATAATATCAAAAATAAAATAGGTTTGAAATATAAATTTAAAAATTACAAGTAGAGTTGATGTTTATTAACTTTATTTGTAATTTTTTTATTTAATATAAATTAAATGAAAAATGATAATATAAAACTCTTAAATATGACATTATATAAAAATTAAAACGATAAAAATGTTAATAGATGATTAAAAATGACATAATATTTAACAAAAAGTATAAAAAGTTTAAAAAAAATTAACTAAATTAAGTGCTTTTATGATATACTAAACTCGAATTTAAAATTAAATCAAACACAAGAATATTTTGGGGAGGATATACATTTTATGAAGATGAAAAAGATAGTGTCGTTAATGGGAGCTTTAGTCCTTGGAGCATCTATGCTTGCAGGTTGTGGAAGTTCAAGTGATACTTCAAAATTACCAGAGGAGCTAGTTGTACAATTTGTTCCATCAAGAGAACCAGGAGAAATATTAGAAGCAACAAAGCCACTTTCAGGAATGCTTAAAGAAAAATTAAGTGAAAAAGGATATGACTTTAATAATGTAAAAATAGAGGTTGGTACAAGCTTTGAAGTAGTTGGAGAAGGATTAACTTCAGGAACTGCTCATGTTGGATTTATACCAGGAAGTACATATGTATTATATGATGATGGGGCTGAAGCAATACTTACAGCAACAAGAGATGGATTAAATCATGATTCAGATAATGCTAAAGATTGGAATAAGGAACCAACAAAAGCTTCAGATAAGCAAGCAGTAAGTTATAGAGCATTAATAATAGCTGGTCCATCAGAAAAGGGACAAGAGTTAGCTAAAAAGATAAATAATGGTGAAAAGTTAACAACTGAAGATTTAAAAACAGCTAAATGGGGAGTGCCAGCAAGTACGACTTCACCAGCTGGATATGTATATCCATCATTATGGTTAAAAGATAATTATGGAATGAATGGATTAGGAGAATTACCAAATGTAGTTCCAACAGATTCATATACAAGTGCTATGGCAAGGCTTGCTTCAGGACAGTTAGATATAATAACTACTTATGCAGATGCAAGAAGAGACAATGAAGATAGATGGAAATCTGAAATGGGTGGAAAAGATATATGGAAAGATACAGCTGTAATTGGTGTAACTCCGGCTATATATAACGATACAATATCAGTATCAAAAAATGCAGATTTTATAGATGATAACTTTAAGAAAGCTCTTCAAGAATCATTTATTGAAATTGCAGGAACTAAAGAAGGTAAAGAAATAATTTCAGTATATAGCCACAATGGTTATGAAATAGCAGAAGATAAAAATTATGACAAAGAGCGTGAAGCACAAGAATTAATAAAGTCAATGAATAAGTAATACAAAAGTAAAATTATAAAAAGCTCATGTCAAAATGGCATGAGCTTTTATTTAAAATTAATTGGAGGAATTAAGATTGATTAAATTTACAAATGTTAATAAAGTGTACCCAAATGGATATAAAGCATTAAAAAATATTAATCTTGAAATTAAACAAGGTGAGTTTGTTGCAATAATAGGTTTATCAGGAGCTGGTAAGTCAACTTTACTTAGAACTATAAATAAAATGCATGATATAACAGATGGTGAACTTATAGTTGATAATCAAAATGTAAAAAGTCTTAGAGGAAAAGATTTACGTTCTTTTAGAAGAAAAATAGGAATGGTGTTTCAATCATTTAATTTAATAACTAGAACTACTGTAATTAGAAATGTATTAACATCAAGAGTTCCTGATATGCCTCTTTGGAAAGCTTTTTTAGGAATATTTTCAAAGAAAGATAAAGTTATAGCTTTAGAAGCATTGGATAAGGTTGGGATATTGGATAAAGCTTATGTTAGGGCAGATCAATTATCTGGTGGACAGCAGCAGAGAGTTGCTCTTGCAAGAACTTTAGCACAAAAGCCAGAAATTATATTGGCAGATGAGCCTGTTGCAGCTTTAGATCCAGTAACGGCAAAGGAAGTTATGGATGATTTTAAAAGAATAAATAAAGATATGAGTATATCAATATTAATAAATATACATCATGTAGATTTAGCACTTAAATACGCAGATAGAGTAGTTGGGATTAAAGCTGGAGAAATAATATATGATTGTCCTTCAACTGATGTAACACCAGATGTTTTAAAAGAAATATATGGTCGTGATGTAACAAAAGATGAAATGATGGGTGAGTAATATGGCAGGTGTTAAAAATATATTAAAAGGAAAGAGTATTACATTATCAAATGGTAAAGAAGTAAAAGAGCCAAGATCAATGATGCCTTTTATTATAATTGCTATAGTAATAGCTGTTTTGATATCGGCTAAGGTTACTGATTTTTCATTTGAAACTATTATAAAAAGAGGAGATCAATTTTTTGCAATATTAAAAGATATGATACCTCCAGACTTTAGTTATGCAAGTACTATATGGAAACCACTTTTAGATACAATAAAGATGTCTATATTAGGATCAATTTTAGGATGTATAGTAGCAGTCCCTTTTGCTATTCTTTCATCTACTAATATAAATCATAATAAATTAATACTTTGGGTTGTAAGATTTTTTTCAAGTATAATAAGAACTTTACCTACACTTATTATAGCTTTAATTGCAACATACATATTTGATTTAGGTACATTTGCAGGAACTATAGCTATAGCTGTATTTACATTTGGAATAGTTGCAAAAATGTTATATGAAAAAATAGAAACTGTTGATATGGGACCTTTTGAGGCTATGGAAGCTGTTGGTGCTACAAAGCTTAAAGCATTTTTAGGATCTGTTCTTCCACAAATATTGCCAAGTTATTTTTCAATTTGTTTGTATAGTTTTGAAATAAATGTACGTTATGCTGCAATATTAGGTTATGTTGGAGCTGGGGGTATAGGCTTAATACTTAATGAGAAAATTGGTTGGAGAGAATATAATAGGGTAGGTATGATTTTACTTATGTTATTTATAACTGTAATATCAATAGAATACTTAAGTAAATACATAAGGAGGAAATTAGGTTAGTATGAAAGAAAAAATAGCAAAACAATTATCAAAAGAGCCAAGACTTTGGATTGTAAAAACTTTATCTGTAGCAATAGTACTAGCTTTAATTCTTTGGTCAACAGGATCTATTGAATTTACAGGGGTTCAAAAAGGTGGACTAGATGTAGCTAAAAATATATTTACTGGTATATTAACACCTAATACAAAATTGTTATTTAATTTTACAGAAACTGGGGTTTTATATCTTATATTTGAAACTGCATGTATAGCATTACTTGGTACTTTAATTGGTGCTGTAATATCTGTACCATTTGCATTTCTTTGCGCAAGTAATATTGTACCAAAATGGGTTAGCGCTATAGGAACATTTATAGTTGCTGGCATTAGAACATTCCCAGCATTTGTTTATGGACTTATGTTTATTAAAGTTGCTGGACCTGGACCATTTACTGGAGTTTTAACACTATCAGTTGCATCAATTGGAATGGTTACAAAACTTTATATAGAAGCCATTGAAGATTTAGATAAAAGTATATTAGAATCGTTAGATGCTGCTGGATGTTCAACATTACAAAAAATTAGATATGGTATATTACCACAACTTTCTACTAACTTTATTTCAACTGCTATATATAGATATGAAATAAATGTAAAAGATGCAACTATATTAGGAATAGTTGGGGCTGGTGGAATAGGTGCTCCTCTTGTATTTGCAATGAATTCATATAAGTGGGGTGAAGTTGGTGCTATACTTCTTGGATTAATAATATTTGTATTAATAGTTGAATATTATTCAGGAAAAATAAGAACTAAATTAGCTAGAGGTTAATGAAAAAAAGGACTGGAAATCAGTCCTTTATTTTTTTTATATTTATATATTTAGTTTTATCTACAACAACATTTTTGTGTTTTGTAAAATAATCTATAATTATTTCAGTCATTTCAGTTTGGATGTCTTTTTCAATAGGGCAATCTTTAAAAAATTCATACCCACCTGTACCACTAGCTCTGTAGTTATTCATAACAAGTTTAAATGTATCAGTATCCTTAATATCTTTTCCTTTAAACTTAATATTAGATACTCTATCTAAACCTTCTTTAGATAAATCAAATTCATATTCTATGTTACTAAAATAATCATAATTATAATGTTCAACTTTTGGTTCTAAAAATAAATTGGATACTTTGATTTTATTATTTTCAATAGCAAAATATTGAGAACATCTAAATAATGCTTTTTTTAGTATTTCAGAAGTAATATTTAAAACTACAAGAGTATTAGGGTACACATAAGTTGATACAATATCTCTAACAGTTACTGATTTATTAAAGCCTTTTATTACATTAGCAAAAGATGTACAGGAAATATCAGCATTACTTTTTTCTAATTGTACTTGATTTATAAAATTAGCTAAATTAGATCCTTCTAGAGCCATTTTTATATGACTTTCTGGATTTAATGGACAATCTAAAAAGCCAACAGGAGTATCTAGCCATTTTTGCACATCATTTTCAATATTTAAAAGTTCATTATACATTTTTTTGTTAGGATTTATCTTAGGGATTATTAAATTTGAATTGATAGATTTTATAACATTATCTTCAATTTCAGCATTTAACTCAATATACTTACTTCCATTTTGAGGAGTTTGAACTATATAAGTATTAAAAAGGTTAAAGCCTTCTATTTCCATATGTTGATGACCGGTAAGTAGTATATCAAAATTCAAATATTTTGCTATTTTATAAGCAATATTTTCAGATGTACTACTAAGTGATCTTCCGGATTTTATATCATTTTCAAAACCACCATGATAAACGCCTATTAAAATATCCACTTTATTTTTTAATTCATCATGATATTTTTTTACATTTTCAAAAGTATCATTAATTTCAAAATTAGTTAAGTTTTCTTTTTGCTCCCAAACATTAATATAATCAGTTGTAAAGCCTATTAATCCAATTTTAAGACCATTTCCTAATGTTTTAATACTATAAGGTTTTATGTTTATTTGATTTGTTTTATCTACTACATTTGCACAAATACAGGTTGCATCTAGATTATTAATATAACTTTTTAAATAATTATATCCATAGTTAAAATCATGATTACCTAAAGTTACAAAATCATATTTACCTTCATTCATTATTTTGGCTATAGGATGAAAGGAAAAGTTTGTTTTTGATAAATATGTAGTAAAAGGAGAGCCTTGAATTGTGTCTCCAGAATCTATTATTAGAGTGTTTTCATCTTTATCATAAGAATTTATAATATTTAATAAACCAATATTTTTTAAATCCTTATTAGTATAGTCTGTTGGATAAATATATCCATGTAAATCAGACGTAAAATAAATTTTTAAGTTTTTCATAATATCAACACCTCAAGAAAATTATAGCAGAAAATAAACATAGTGTTAACAAAATATTAATAAAAAAAGAACAAGAATAATAAAAATGAATTTTACTATATAAAAACTTGCAAGTGTATTACTCAAAAAATCAAATGTACTGTATGGGAATACAATAAAAAAATTAAAGGTTTAATAAAGAAAATTTAAAAAAATGGGATTTTATTATTAAATTAATAAAAAAATACTTGATTAAATGAATGGTTTTTTATAAAAAGTTAATTAGATTAAATAGAATGGCGAAAATGACTTGAATTCATTTGTTATAAATGTTATAATTTTATCATAAATTAAAGAAAGTTTTAAAAAACAAGTTGCAAAATTTGAAGTAAAAATTAAAGCAGAAGATAAATGAAAAGGGGAATTTTTATGACAACATTAGATGTACCTGCTACAAAAAGTAGATTAAAACATCCAGCAGGTCTTTACTTATTATTCCTAACTGAAATGTGGGAAAGATTTAGTTATTATGGATTAAGAGCTTTATTAATGCTGTACTTAACAGTAAGTTTAGTTCAAGGTGGTTTAGGTTTTACTGTATCACAAGGAGCGTTAATATATGCAGTTTATACAGGATTTACATATTTTACACCAATACTTGGTGGATGGATTGCAGATGAGTTTTTAGGACAAAAGAAAGCTGTAGTTATTGGGGCAACAATACTAGCTTTAGGAAATTTAGCCTTATTTGCAAATAATACTAGAATAGGACTTTATGTTGGTTTAGCATTATTAATTATAGGTAATGGATTTTTTAAACCAAATATATCAACAATAGTTGGACAATTATATGATCAAGATGATAAACGTAAAGATTCAGCATTTACAATATTTTATATGGGTATAAATGTTGGATCATTAATAGCACCATTAATATGTGGATTTTTAGCAGAAGACATGTTTGCAGTAACAGGTGCAAATGGGCAAATAATGTCATATGGATTTAAATATGGTTTCTTAGCAGCAGCAATAGGTATGGTAATTGGTGAAATTATATTTATAGCATTTTCACCTAAGTATTTAGCAAAAGTTGGAGGAAAGCCAGAAAGAAAAGAAAAAGTTAAAGATGTTAAAGTAAATAATGAACCTTTAACAAAACAAGAAAAAAGAAGAATAGCAGCAATATTAATACTTGCTACTTTTGTTATATTCTTTTGGACTGGATTTGAACAAGCTGGAAGTTCTTTAACAATGTTTGCTCAAAAGTTAACTAATAGAGAAATTTTTGGTATGACAGTACCAGTTGCATGGTTCCAATCAATAAACCCTGTATTTGTACTTATACTTTCACCTATACTTGCAAAATTATGGTTTAAGTTAGCAAGTAGACCAAAAGGTGATTTACCAGTACCAGTAAAAATGGCAGCAGGTTTATTAATATTAGCAGTAGGATTTTTATTAATGGTATTAGCAGTTATATCAATAGGTGGAGCAGAAAATCCAGTTGCTAAAGCTAGTATGTTCTGGCTTGTAGGAACATATTTCTGTAATACAGTTGGAGAGTTATGTTTATCACCAATTGGATTATCAATGGTATCAAAACTTGCACCAATTAAATATGCTTCATTATTAATGGGAATATGGCTTGCAGCTTCAGGTGTTGCTAATCTTTTAGCAGGAGTTGTAGCATCAAGAATAGAATCTTTAGGACCTCTTGAAATATTCGCAGGAATATCTGGAGTATGTGCAATACTAGGCTTAGTATTATTAATATTTAGTAAGAAAATTGAAAAATTAATGGAATAAATTTAAAATTATAAGGGCTGTTTTTACAGCCCTATTTTTATTTTCTTCTATTTAACATGAATATTTTATTATAATGTATCGATACATTTGACAGTGTATGCAATTAAAGAATAATATAGGATAAGATTAAAAAATAAATAGGGGGAAAATAAAAATGAAAAAAATGAACACTAGAAAACTTGTTATGTTATCAATGTTTTCAGCTTTAGTATTTTTAGGAACTTATATTCATATTGAAATTCCAATAGGAGCTGGGATGTCAATGATACATTTAGGAACAACAGTTATATTTATAGTTTCAGTTTTAATTGGAGAAAAAGCCTTTATTCCAGCAGCTATTGGGAGTGCACTTATGGATGCATTAAATCCAGCCTTTGTGCTTTGGACAATCCCAACTTTTATAATTAAAGGATTAACAGGATATGTTGCTGGTAAGATTTGTTTTATGAATGGAAAAGAAGGAAGAAGCGTAGGACAAAATATAGTTGGATTTTTACTTGGAGGAATTGTATCTTTAGTTGGATATTTTATTTTTAATTGGGTAATATTTAAAGGATGGCAAGGTGCTGTAACATCACTTTTAACATCAATAACAACAACTGCTATAGGAATTGTTATTGCTATACCATTATCAATGGCAGTAAAATCAGCTAGTAAAGTATTTATAAAGCAAATGAATTAATTGAAATGGAGAGATACAATTTGAAAAAGCCTATAGATAGAGCTTTAGTTATACACAGTTTATGTTCTGTTGGTAAAGCGTCTATTACAAATATATTACCTATAATGAGTATAAGAGGTATAGAAGTTTGTCCAGTACCAACTGTAGTATTATCAAGTCATACAGGTGGTTTTAAAAATATAGGAAAAATTAGTAGTGAAAATTTTATTACTGAATCATTGCATAGTATGGAGAAAAACAAAATAAATTTTGATTTAACTTTAATAGGATATTTAGGTAATAAAGAAAATATAGAACAAACAGAAATATATTTAAGAGAAAATAAAAAAGGATTAGTTATATTAGATACTATATTTGGAGATAATAATAATCTTTATAGTGGATTTACTAATGAATATATAGATAAACTAAAGTCAATTTTAAAATATAGCAATGTAATTACACCAAATTTTACAGAAGCATTATATTTAACAGGAAGAAATAAAGATAACCTTTTAAATTTTAAAGAAGAAGATATAAAAGATATTTTAGAAGATTTAAGAAGAATTGGAGCTAAAAATATTGTTATAACATCAGTTCCGTGTGGAGAAAAAATAGGAATAGCTATTTTAGAAGATGATGAAATAACTATTTTAAAACATGAAAAGTTAGAAAAATCTTATCCAGGAACAGGGGATATATTTACAGCTGTTTTATGTACAGAATTATTAAAGAAAAATAGTTTAAAAGATTCTGTTTATAATTCATCTAACTTTGTAAAAGGGTGCATAGAGTATAGTATGAAATATGATTATAAAGTTAAAGAAGGAATTTTATTAGAAAAGCAACTTTATAAGTTATTATAATTTAAAAAAGATATACAAGTTTTTTGTATATCTTTTTTTATGTATTTATTAAAAGATTGCAATATAGATAAGAAAATTGGTATGATAATTATAATGGGAAATATTAAGGTAATAGGAGAGTTTATTATGAAGGAATTAAATAAATGGATTGTAGGATATATGTTACCTATTATAGGTATTGTTATGCTATTTATGTATATAGTTACTTTTAAAAATAAATTAAGTGTTATATTTTGGAGTATATTTATTATTGATAGAGTAATTGCATTTCTTTTTGATGGTAAATTTGAAAGTTGTATAGATAGTATAGATAGCTTATCAAATGAAACAAATGCTAATAGTACGATGTCATTAAGTAAAGGGACAATTTCTTTAATTGGATATGGAGGAATAGGGGTAATTGTTTTAGCATATATTTTATTTATATATACAAGATTATTTGTAATTTTGATGTTAGGCGAAATAATGGATATTACTATTAAAAAAATATTAGTTTCAATTAATTAAATTTGGAGGTGCTATTATAAAGAGAATAGCTATATTATTTTTATCTATTATTGTAATCGTTATGATAATCACTGGATGTAATTTTAAATTTAATAACTTAGGTAAAAAAGAATTTGACGTAGGAATATATAATGAAGAACTTACGGAACGTGAAAAATTATTTTTATCAATTGGAAATGATAAAAGTATAGTATTTAAGTATAATTTAAAAGATCAATTTAATAAAATAATAATATGGAGTGAAAAATATAAAAAAGGTAATTTAATTTTAAATGATATAGGAAGAACAGAAGTTTTAATAAATGATAGTGGATTAGTTGTAATAACACTTTCAGATCCAATTACAAGTGATACTGATAAATGTATAGCTAATATATTTATCGGAAATGAAATTGAATATTCTAAAACTAAGTTTCCATATAGGATAGAAGAAAATAGTTTAAGTGATATTATGAAAGTTTTTTCAGTAAATAGCTTTAAGGATAATAGCATAAAAGATGAAAATATTTTAGGTTATATTGGCTATTCTAAAGGAGACGTTATTGAAACTATTTCAGAAGAATTTTATAAAAATAATGATATAAGTTTGTTAAAAGATTATGATTCAGCTTATATCATTAAATGTAAATTTGTTAAAGAATAATATAAGCACTATTACTTTAAGTAATAGTGCTTTACTTTTATTTATTATGAAATTTTGAAATATAAAATGTTATTATTAATGTTAAAGCATAATCAAATATAATAAATGCAATTTGAGCTAATATTATAAGTAACCATATAGGAAAATCTATATTTATAGGTGATACAAATTTTGTGAATAAAATATAACCTATAAAAAGCATTATATTTGAAAATACTAATTTTAATACTATTTCTAATGGCATATTTCTCAATTTTTCAATAAAGAATTTAACTAAACCATAAATTCCAAAATAAAGAATAAATGGTATCATTATATCTAAAGGAACTAAAAAGAATCCTATGATAGATGAAGCTAAATAAACTAATATGCCAATTTTCACATTACTTCTCATAATTGCTATAGGTACAAAACAAGATGAAATTGTAAGAATAGCAAAAGTATTTATTGGAATAAGTATACTTATAAATAATGTAACTATAGTTAAAGCAGTTAATATGCCACCTAATGCTAAATCTTTAGCTTTTAAATCTTTCATAATAATAAGCCTCCAAAATTTATTAACAGCAGCCTATAAGGTCACCACCAAAACATTCACAAAGACTATCTAAACACCAAAGGTTTAAACAACAGTTGCAAGCGTCTGCATTACCTGCGCCAGATGTTCTGTATGGATTTCCATAATTATTAGCTCTCATATTAATTTGGTTTAATGCCTGTCTATACTCAAAGTTGTTAGGATCCATATTTACTGCTGTTTGAAGATAATTAACAGCTGAGTCATACCAACCTTTTTGAAGGTGGCATACTCCCATTAAGAAGTTCCATTCTGCATTTCTATTAGAAATTGAATTTAACTTATTTTCAGCTAACGCTATATTTCTACCTTGTATAAGTCTTCTAATTTCTTGAAAAGCATTCATATCGCTACTATTTTGATTATTAGAAGATGAATTATTATAAGAATTATTTGTATTATAGTTTGATTTATTATTACCTTTAGTTAATATATCATAAGCTGCATTTATTTCTGTAAGCTTTTCTTGTGCCAAATCTTTAAGTGGATTATCACCATATTGATCAGGATGATATTGTTTTACAAGCTTTCTATATGCACTTTTTATTTCCTCTTGAGATGCCCCTTCTTTTAAGCCAAGTACTTCATAAGGATTCATTTAAATTTCACTACCTTTCTTTTTACACTTACATTTATTTATTGTATTTATGTATTTGTCCATCATACCTAAGTCGATTATATTTTCTAAAATTTCTCGGTTTTTATTAAGAGGAAGTTTAGATAAAATTTCTCTACAAGTATATGCTGTATTAAAAATACTAAATTCAATTCTTTGTTTAATTTCTTTAAAAAATTCATCATAAGTTAAGTCATCTTTATTATATAAAAAATCTATTGGATTAAATTTTTTATCCTTCATATCTTTTTCTAAATCATCTAAAGCATCCATTAAATAAATCCATTTACCTAAAGAATAACCAAATGTATAAAGTTTTTCTCTTAAGTTTAAAGAATCTCCTTTGAACTTATAAGGAAATTCTTTAAGAATGATTCCTACAATTTTACTAAAAGGATCACATATTTCATCTATTGAAGTAAAACTTTTATCATTTTCAAGTTTTGTAAGATGTTTTAAATTTTCTTCAATAGATAAGTTTATTTTTTTTATAGAAGATGGAAATTTTTTATGATAGGGTTTCATAAGAGTAAGAGATATTTTACTCTTTAATGAATTATCATCATAAACATCATCTAAAAATTTATAATAAACTAGAGCTACATTCATAGTAGCTGCATAATTTAATGCAGTATTATTTAATAAAATTGGCTTTTTCTTTGTAGGATGAGCCATGCATCTTTTAAGTTTTAAGTCTAATTTTTCATCCATTAATCCATCTAAAAGCAATGCTAAAAAAGTCATATCATAATTTAGTGAGATTCTAGGAATATTACCATAAAGATTTTTAATACCAAAGCAAACTCCACAATAATAACTTTTAAATTGATTATATTCTCTAATTTTTAATTCTGGTTTTAGAGGAGTTACATAACCGAACAATAAAAACTCTCCTTTAAAAAAATTTATATTAAATTTAATATTTCTATTGTTACAAATTAAATAAATAAATGCAACTTATTATAGAAAATTAAGTTTAATATTAAACGTTAAATTTTAAATTTATATGAAAATTTATATTATAAAGTTATTATACAATAAGTTTATTATTTAAAACAGTATTTATATAGGATAAAGAAAATAATAGAAAAATTAAAGGAGTTTTGAAATATTTGTAAATTTTTTAACAAAATATTTGATATTAATACATATAATGGTATAATGAAAGCAGAAATGACTAATGGTCATATAAGGGGGGAGAATATTGAATAAGTTTGGTAAGTGGATTTCTAATCACACAAAAACAGTACTAATAATAACAGCAGTATTAATAATTCCAGCTATTTTTGGTTTTATAAATACAAAAATTAATTATGATATTTTAAGTTACTTACCACAGAATCTAGATTCTACTAAAGGACAAAAAATACTTGATGATGTTTATTCAGATGCTGCAACTTCAATGCTTATAATTGATGGAATGCCAGATAAAGATGTAGTAAGTCTAAAAGAAAAAATTAAAGATATTAAAGGTGTAGAAAATGCTATTTGGATAGACGATGCACTTGATATATCAGTGCCTAAGGATATGTTGCCAAATGGGGTTAAAAAACAATTGTTTAATGGTGATTCAACTATGGTCGTTATAAAATATAATAATTCAGTTGCATCAGAAAGTACATTAAATGCAATTGAAAAGATAAAATCAATTACTAATAAACAGTGTTTTTTAAGTGGAATGTCAGCAATTCTTAAAGATACAAAAGATTTAGCAGATAAAGAGACACCATTTTATGTAATTTTAGCTGTAATTATTTCTTTGGTAGTATTATTAATTTCTATGGAGTCTACATTTGTACCTATAATATTTTTAGTATCAATAGGAATTGGAATATTATTTAATCTTGGTACAAATATAATATTTGGAGAAATTTCTTATATAACTAAAGCATTGGCTGCTGTACTTCAACTTGGAGTTACTATGGATTACTCAATATTTTTAATGCATAGGTATGAAGAAGAACTTACAAAATTTGAAGATAGGAAGCAGGCAATGGCTGAAGCAATTCAAACAACTATGCTTTCAATATCAGGATCATCATTAACAACAATTGCAGGATTTTTGGCATTATGTGCAATGGATTTAACTCTTGGAAGAGATATAGGACTTGTTATGGCTAAAGGAGTTGTAATTGGGGTTATTTGTTCAGTAACAGTATTACCAGCATTAATCCTTACTTTTGATAAAATAATTCATAAATATAAACATAGAACTATAATTCCTAATTTTGATAAGCTATCAAAAGTTGTTACAACTCATTATAAAGTCTTTATAGCAATATTTTTTGTATTATTAATTCCGGCTATATATGGTTCTGATCATGCTAAAGTTTACTATAATTTAGATGAAACTTTACCAAAAGATATGCCGTCTATAGTAGCAACAAATAAATTAAAAGATAAATTTAATATGATGACAACTCATTTTATTTTAATTAATGAAAACGTAAAACCTTATAAAGTAAAAGAAATAACACAGAAAATAGAAAATGTTAAAGGAATAACATCTGTAATATCTTATGATAAATTAATAGGTCCAGCAGTACCAGATGATTTTATTCCAAAGAATATAAGAGAAATATTTAAAAAAGGGGGTTATAACCTTATACTTGCAAATTCTGAATATAAGGCAGCGAAAGATGAGGAAAATAAGCAAATTGATGAAATTATAGGAATAGTTAAAAGTTATGATAGTGGAGCTTTAGTTGCAGGAGAAGGACCACTTACAAAAGATTTAATAACAACTTCTGATAGAGATTTTAAAATGGTATCTGTATATTCAATAATAGCCATATTTTTAATAATCTTAGTAGTATTTAAATCAATATCAATACCAATACTTTTAGTTTCAACTATAGAATTTGCAATTTTTATAAATATGGGAATTCCTTATTATACAGGAAATGAAATTCCTTTTGTAGCAAGTATAGTAATAGGAACAATACAACTTGGAGCTACAGTGGATTATGCTATTTTAATGACATCTAGGTTTAGGGAAGAACTTCGAAAAGGATATGAAAAACATGAGGCTATACTTATAGCTGTAAAAGGTTCTGCAAAATCAATTGTTACATCTGGACTTACTTTCTTTGGGGCAACAGGAGCAGTGGCAATGGTTTCAGATATGTCATTAATTAGAAGTCTTTGTTTTTTAATTTCTAGAGGAGCTTTAATTAGTATGGCGGTAATTCTTTTAATATTACCTTCATTGTTATTAGTTTCAGAAGGAATAATAAATAAAACATCATTAAAATGGCGTGGTTAAAAATTTATAAGTTAGGGGGAGAGATTTATGTATAAATCAATGTCTAAAAAGGTAATAGCATTAGCAATAATAGGTTCTATGGCAACAAGTACAATTGCAGGAGCAAGTGAAATAAATAAAGATGAGAGTGTATATGTAAATTTAGGTGCTGATGGAAAGGTAGAGAAAACAACAGTAACTAATTGGATACACACTGATGAGGGGAATTTAGATATAGAAGATAAAACAGAACTTAATAATATAGAAAATATAAAAGGTGATGATAAACCAGTTAAAGATGGAAATAAACTTAAGTGGAAAGTAGACAGCAGTGATCTTTATTATAGTGGAAATACAAATAAAGAAATTCCTCTTGATGTAAAAATAAATTATTTTATTAATGATGAAAAGGTTAAGGAAAGTGATATTGCAGGTAAATCAGGAAAAGTAAAGATAGAATTAGAACTTAAAAATAAATTATCAAAGAATGTAAATATTAATGGGAAAAGTAGAAAGATATATACACCATTAACAACTGCAACAGTAATAAAATTACCTGTAGATAAATTTAAAGATATAAAAGTAAATTCAGGAACAATTATATCCGAAGGAAATAATAATATTGTAACTTTTGCAGCATTTCCAGGCTTAAAGGAGAGTTTAAATTCAGATAATAAAGATTTAAATTTGAATCTTGAAGATAAATTAGTAATAGAAGGATATGTAGAAAATTTTGAATTAGATCCTATAATGATAACAATGACAACAAAGTTACCAGATTTAAATGAATTAAAAGAAGCTGATTCATTAGATGAAATAAAAGATTCCTTAAATAAATTAAATGATGCCTCAGATGAATTACTTAAAGGAACTGGTGCACTAAGTGAAGGGTTATTAACAGCTAAAAGAGAACTTGATAAAGGAAAGGAGCAATTAAATAATAATAATTTAAAAGAAGCACTTGGAATAATAAATTCAGACAAGCAAGTTTCAAAAGCTAATAAGTTAATTGATGATGCATATTTTGCTAAAAATATAAATACAGGAAAAACAAAGGAAGTATTATCTTTGGTTACAGATGAAAATGTAAATAAAATTAATACTTTAATTAAAGATGGACAAGGTGTGTTACAAAATCAAGAACTTTTAGAGTCTTCAATTAATACATTTAAAGGACTTTCAAAAGATGATAATTTTAATAAGCTTTTAAAAGATGTTATAAAGTTAAAAGATGGGTATGGAAATATAAATCCAGAAACTTTAAAGAAATTAAACAATATGACTAAACTTGTAAGTGGAGAAAATTTAAATAGAGGACAAAACTTAATAAATTCAGCAAGAAATGCTAAATCTTCAATTCAACCAATAGAAAAAGTAATTGATGGAGCAATAAATTCAACACCAGGAGCAAATTTAGATAAAAAGACAAATAATTTTCTAAGCTATATAAATTCAAAAATTAAAAACACTCAAAAAATATTAAGTAATGAAAATATGAGTAATATGAATAAAATGGCAACTGATATGAAAGCTTATGGTTCTAGTTACTTAATAATGAAATCTATGATTATTGGAGAGATGAATCAAAATAAATTATCATTAGATGATGCAAAAGCGAAAGTAAATAAATATATTGATGGTGTTTATGGAAGTCAAGGCGCACAATTAAAAGACTTAATAAATAGTTTAACAGAAAATGATTTAAGTAAGAATCAAATACAAATAGATGCTCAAAAAATAAATGGATATGGCGAAAGTATGAAAGGAATTATGGGCAGTATAAAAGAGTTAAAGGAATTAGAGCCTATATTAAATTCAATTAGTAATGTTTTATCAAATGAAAATTCAAGAGCAAACATATCTAACCTTTATGTAAATTATAAAGATAGTAATAATCAAAAAATAATAAAAGGAATTGGGGATAGTATTTTAAGTTTAAATTCAAATGATATAAAAGCTATAGAAGGATTAAAAACAAACTTAAATGAATTATCAGAAGATATAAAATTAAATAAAAATAATATAGAATCAATAAATAAAATGATAAATGGTATAAAAGAAGATAAAAATTTAATGGGAAGTATAAATAAGTTTTATAGTGATTTAGAATCTTCACAAAAAACAATAGAAAATATTAATTCAGTATTAAGTAATGGAATTGGTAATTTAAATATTAAGGAAGTTAAATATCTAGGTGAACAATTACTTAATATGCAACAAGATTTAAAAGATAGTGAAGATATTCTTAGAATAACTAGAACAGCTTTAGAGAAAGAAAATATACAAAGGGCAAGAGAGTTAATTAAAACTTTACCAGAGCTAGAGGATGGAGTAAACAAACTTTCTGATGGAAGTCAAAAATTAAATGATGGTATGAAAGAATTTAATGAAAAAGGAATAAAAACTTTAAGCAATAAAGGAGAAGAAGTTACAGAAAAGGTTGATGAAGTAATTAATGTTAAAGATGAGCTTGTAAAATTATCTAATGAATCTGATACTTTTTCAGGAAAAAATAATGAAATGAGTGGTAGTGTTAAATTTATTATGAAAACAAATGAAATAAAGGTTCCTGAAACAAAAGAAGTAAAAGAAGAGGTACAAGAAGAGGAAACAGGATTTATTGCTTGGATAAAGAAAATAATTAGAGATATTTTTTAGATACTGACATAATTAAAAGTAGATTTGTTAATAATAAAAATAGCCTTCTAAATATTGAGGGTTACGTAGGTTTAAACTTGCTGGTGATATCACCAGCTTTTTTTTATTTCAAATAAAAAATAATAAAAATACGAAATATATTCTTTATAAATAAAAATATTATTCGTTATATAATACGAATAATAAAATAAAAAAATAGATTAATGTTGACTTTTTAAAAAGTCAGTGATATTCTGAATTTACAAAAAGCGGTATTTTAAAAAGTAAATTAATAAAGTATGGTGGAGGGGAAAAAATGGGTAATAATAAAATTATATTTGTTGAGAAAAAAGATGGATTTGATGTAGAGGCAAAGATACTTTTAAAAGATTTTAAAGAAAATTTAGGAATAGACAATTTAATTAAAGTAAGAGTGTTAAATAAATATGTAATAGGAAATTTAGAAGAAACTTATTATAATGAGGCACTAAATACTATCTTTAGAGAGCCACCGGTTGATAACTTGTATGAAGGTACTTTTGATTTAAGAGAAGATGAGATTGCATTTTGTGTAGAATATTTACCAGGGCAATATGACCAACGTGCAGACTCTGCAAAAGAATGTATAATGCTATTAACAGCAAATAATAATTCAGAAGTAAAATCTTCAAAAGTTATTGTTTTAAAAGGAAATATTTTAAAAAATGAAATTGATAAAATAAAAAAATATTATATAAACCCAGTAGATTCAAGAGAAGTTTCCATATATTCAAATGAATTGATAAATAAAGTAAACATACCTAATGATATTGAAATATTGAATAATTTTATAAATAAAGAAAATGATGAATTAAAAATCTTTCATAAAGATCAAGGACTTGCAATGAGCCTTGAAGATTTAATTATGATTAGAGATTATTTTAAGAAAGAAAATAGAAATCCTAGTATTACTGAAATCAAAGTAATAGACACCTATTGGTCTGATCATTGCAGACATACTACCTTTGAGACATCTATCAAAAAAATCCAAATAGAAGAAAGTAAATATACAAATCCAATAAAAACATCATATGAAGATTACATAAAATCAAGAGAATTTGTGTATGGAAAAGATACAAATAGAAAAATAAGCCTTATGGATATAGCAACATTATCAATGAAGGAACTTAAGCTTAAAGGATTACTTGATGATTTAGACTTATCAGATGAAATAAATGCTTGTTCAATAAAAGTAAATGTTGAAACAGATGAAGGAATAGAAGAGTATCTTTTAATGTTTAAAAATGAAACACATAATCATCCAACAGAAATAGAACCTTTTGGAGGAGCAGCTACTTGTCTTGGAGGAGCTATAAGAGATCCTCTTTCAGGAAGAACATATGTATATCAGGCAATGAGAGTTACAGGATCTGCAGATCCAACTGTAAGTATAGAAAAAACTTTAAAGGGTAAACTTCCACAACGAACTATAACTATTGGAGCTGCAAGTGGATATAGTTCTTATGGAAATCAAATAGGACTTGCAACGGGACAAGTTGATGAGGTATATCATCCAAATTATGTTGCAAAGAGAATGGAAATTGGAGCAGTAATTGCAGCAGCACCTAAAGAAAATGTTGTTAGAGAAGAACCAGGTATTGGTGATGTAATAATACTTCTTGGAGGAAAAACTGGAAGAGATGGAATAGGCGGAGCAACAGGATCATCAAAAGAGCATACTGAAAATTCAATAGAAAAATCAGGTGCTGAAGTTCAAAAAGGAAATCCGGTAATAGAAAGAAAAATACAAAGATTATTTAGGCATAAAGAAGTTTCTAAAATAATTAAAAGATGTAATGATTTTGGAGCTGGTGGAGTTTCAGTAGCAATTGGTGAACTTTGTAGAGGAATTAATATAGATTTAGATAAAATAACAAAAAAATATGAAGGATTAGATGGAACTGAAATTGCTATATCGGAGTCACAAGAAAGAATGGCTGTTGTAGTAAAGAGAGAAAATGCTAAAAAGTTTATAGAACTTTCAGAAAAAGAAAATTTAGAAGCAAAGGTTGTTGCAGAAGTTACAGATGATGAAAGACTTAAAATGACTTGGAATGGAAAAGTAATAGTTGATATAAAAAGAAGTTTTTTAGATACAAATGGTAAAACTCAAGAAGCTAATATAAAGATTAAAGAGATAAATGAATATCCATATTGTGTAGGTAATGTAGATGTAAAAGAAAAGTGGATTGAGGTATTAAAAAACTTAAATGTATGTAGTAAGAAGGGACTTATAGAAAGGTTTGATTCTACAATTGGGGGAAATACAGTACTTATGCCTCTTGGAGGTAAATATCAAATTACTCCAGCAGAAGGAATGGTAGCGAAAATTCCTGTGTTAAATAGAGACAGTAAAGATGCATCAATCATGACTTATGGATTTAATCCTTATCTTGGAATTTGGAGTCCATTTCATATGGCATATTATTCTGTAATAGAGTCAGTTACAAAAATTGCAGCAATAGGTGGAGATTACAAAAAGATAAGATTAACACTACAAGAGTATTTTGAAAAATTAGGAAGAGATGAAGAGCGATGGGGTAAGCCATTTAGTGCATTACTTGGAGCATTTAGAGTACAAAAGGATTTGGAAATTCCAGCAATAGGTGGAAAGGATTCTATGTCAGGAAGTTTTAATGAAATAGATGTTCCACCAAGTCTTGTTTCATTTGCAGTAACAGTTGAAAAAGCAGAAAATGTTATATCACCAGAATTTAAAGAGAAAAATTCAACAATTATATTGTTAAAATCTAAAAAGTTAGAAGATGGAACATTGAATATAAATATATTTAAAAATAATTTAAATAAGTTACATGAGTTAATATGTGACAAAAAAGTAATTTCAGCATATTCACTTAAATTTGGTGGTATTGCTGAAGGAATTACAAAGATGGTTTTAGGAAATAGAATTGGAGCAGAGTTTAATAATATTTCCAAGGATGAATTATTTGGATTTAATTATGGAAGTTTAATTTTAGAAGTTAAAAAAGATGTAAATATAGAAAAAGATTTTGAAGGAACAAATTACAAGGTAATAGGTAAAACATTAGATAGTAATTATGTTAGATGTAATGAGTATGACGTAGAGTTTAAATTAGATTATTTAGAAGAAGTATATGAAGAAAAATTAGAAAATGTATTTAAATCAAAAATAGATAGTAAAAATATGAGTACAAAAATAGAAGAAAAGAATAATTTCAAACAAAAATCATCAAAATTTAAAGTGGAAAATCCTAAAGTTGTAATACCAGTGTTCCCAGGAACAAACTGTGAGTATGATTGTAGAAAAGCCTTCGAAAAGGAAGGAGCAATAGTTACTGAAGTACTTATAAGAAATTTAAATAGAGATACATTATTAGAATCTATTGATAAATTAAAAGAAGAAATTGATAAATCTCAAATAATAATGATACCAGGGGGATTCTCTGCAGGAGATGAACCAGATGGTTCTGCTAAGTTTATAGCAACGATATTTAGAAATAAAAAAATAAAAGATAGTGTTATGAACTTTTTAAATAATAGAGATGGATTAATTCTAGGGATTTGTAATGGCTTCCAAGCACTTATAAAATTAGGATTACTTCCTTATGGAGAGATAAGAGATACAGATGAAGATTCAGCAACATTAACTTATAACGATATAAATAGACATATGTCAACTATGGTAAATACAAAAATAATTTCAAATAAATCACCTTGGCTTAGTGAAGTAGAAGTTTTAGATATTCATAAAATTCCAATATCACATGGTGAAGGAAAATTTGTAGCAAGTGAAAGTATTATAAAAGAACTTATAGAAAATGGGCAAATTGCAACTCAATATGTTGATTTAAATGGAGAAGCTACAATGGACATGCCATATAATCCAAATGGGTCATCTTTTGCAATTGAAGGAATAACAAGCAAAGATGGAAGAATATTTGGAAAGATGGGGCATTCAGAAAGAATTGGAGAAAATCTTTATAAAAATATATTAGGAAACTTTGATCAAAAAATATTTAAGGCAGGAGTAAATTATTTTAAATAAAAGAGGTGTTTTGTAAATGAAAGTAGCTATATTTTTTGGAAGTAAATCTGATACAGAGGTTATGAGAGGAGCAGCCAATGCTTTAAAAGAATTTAATGTTGAGTATGAAGCATTTATTTTATCAGCTCATAGAGTACCAGAAAAGTTAGTGGAAACATTAAAGGAGATAGAAGATAAAGGATGCGAAATAATTATTGCAGGAGCAGGTCTTGCAGCTCACCTTCCAGGTGTTATTGCAAGCCATACAACAATTCCTGTAATAGGAGTTCCGGTTAAAGCAGCACTTGATGGAATGGATGCATTGCTATCAATAGTTCAAATGCCAAAAGGAATACCAGTTGCAACTGTTGGTATAAATAACAGTTATAATGCAGGGATGCTTGCAGTGCAAATGCTTTCACTTAAATATCCTAATATAAAAGAGGATTTAATTGATTTTAGAAAGAGAATGAAAAAAAGATTTATAGAAGAAAATTCAAAGGGAGTGGATTTATAATGAAAAAATTAGAAATGATGTACGAAGGAAAGGCAAAACAAATATTTAAAAGCAATAATGAAAATGAAGTTATAGTTCATTACAAAGATGATGCAACAGCTTTCAATGGAGAGAAAAAAGCTCAAATAGATAACAAGGGTATTTTAAATAATTCAATAACATCAACAATTTTTCAAATGTTAAATGAAGCTGGAATAAAGACTCATTTTATAAAAAAGTTAAATGATAGAGATCAGCTTTGTAAAAAAGTTTCAATAGTTCCACTTGAAGTAATAGTTAGAAATGTAGCAGCTGGAAGTATGGCAAAGAGATTAGGATTAGAGGAAGGATTTAAGCTTAAAACTACAGTTTTTGAATTATCATATAAAGATGATTCATTAGGAGATCCACTTATAAATGATTATCATGCTGTAGCAATTGGAGCAACAACTTTTGAAGAACTTAATAAAATCTATGATATGACAGATAAGATAAATAATTTATTAAAAGAATTTTTTGAGAAACAAAATATAAATTTAATAGATTTTAAAATAGAATTTGGAAGAGATGAAAACGGAGAAATATTGCTTGCTGATGAGATTTCTCCAGATACATGTAGATTTTGGGATGCAACAACAGGAGAAAAATTAGATAAAGACAGATTTAGAAGAGATTTAGGCAATGTAGAGGAAGCTTACAAAGAAATATTAAATAGAATTAAAGGGTAATTTTTAAAAAAGAGAGGTAGTATTTTTTATGATTAATTCTAGAGAAGAATATATTATAGATCCTCAAAATGATAAATTTAAAGATGAGTGTGGTGTTTTTGGGGTTTATTCAAAAGAGGGAATAGATGTTTCAGAATTAACTTATTATGGACTGTATGCACTTCAGCATAGAGGGCAAGAAAGTACGGGAATTGCAGTAGCCAATGGAGAAGAGATAGTAGCTCATAAAGGTCTTGGAATAATAACAGATGCTTTTAAAAATGAAGATATAGAATATTTAAGAAAGAAAAAAGGGAATATAGCAATAGGTCATGTTAGATATTCAACTGCAGGAGCTAAAACAATTGAAAATTCACAACCACTTTTAAGTAGTACAAAGTTAGGTCAAATAGCAACAGCTCATAATGGAAATATAGTTAATGCTGATGTTATAAGAGAACTTTTAGAAGATGGTGGACATGTATTTCATACTTCTGTAGATTCTGAAGTTATTAAAAGTCTTATAGCAAGAGGAGCAAAAAGAGGTATAGAAAAGGCAGTAATAAATGCTATATCTGCAGTTAGAGGTTCTTTTGCCATGGTTATTATGACGAAAGATAAGCTTATAGGAGTTAGAGATCCAAATGGAATTAGACCTTTATGCCTTGGCAAATATGAAGGAAACTATATATTATCTTCAGAAAGTTGTGCATTAGATTCAGTTGGAGCAGAGTTTATAAGAGATATAAAGCCTGGTGAAATAATAATAATAGATGATAGTGGAATTAAAAGTTATAGATATTCAGAAAATACTGTATGTCAAACTTGTTCATTTGAGTATATATATTTTGCAAGACCAGATTCTATAATGGATGGACTTGATGTTCATAGTTGCAGAGTTAAACAAGGAGAAGCACTTTATAAGGAACATCCATTAGAGGCTGATATTGTTATTGCAGTACCTGATTCTGGAATACCAGCAGCTATGGGATATGCAAAAGCTTCTAATATACCTTATGATATTGGATTTGTTAAAAATAGATATATAGGAAGAACCTTTATAACTCCTTCACAAGAAATGAGAGAAAGAGCTGTAGCCGTAAAGCTTAATCCTTTAAAAGTAAATGTTAATGAAAAAAAAGTTGTTCTTATAGATGATTCTATAGTTAGAGGAACAACATCAAAACATTTAATTGAATCATTAAGAAGGGCTGGGGCTAAAGAGGTATACTTTTTAGTTGCTTCGCCAGTAGTTAAATATCCTTGTTATTTTGGGATAGATACTCCATATAGAAGTGAACTTATAGGAGCAAATAAATCTTTAGAAGAAATAAAAGATGATATTGGTTCAGATTATTTAGGATATTTAAGCTTAGATGGAATGTATGATAGTTTTGATGGAAGAAAAAACTTTTGTGTTGGATGTTTTAATGGAATTTATCCAGTATCAGCACCGATGGAATCTGTAGATGATAATCTTGAAAGGTAGGGTTTAAATTATGATAACTTACAAAGAAAGTGGAGTAAATATTGAAGAAGGATACAAATCAGTTAAGCTTATAAAAGAATATGCAAATAAAACTAAGGGAAATTTAGTTTTAAATGGATTAGGATCATTTGCTGGTATGATTGAACTTCCGGAAGGATATAAAAATCCTGTTTTAGTATCAGGAACAGATGGAGTTGGAACTAAACTAGATATAGCATTTAAAACTAAAAAGTATGACACTGTTGGAATTGATTGTGTAGCTATGTGTGTAAATGATATTTTATGTCATGGAGCAAAACCATTATTTTTCTTAGATTATATTGCGTGTGGAAAATTGGATTCTAAAATTTCAGCTGATTTAGTAAAGGGGGTTGCAGATGGGTGTATTTTATCTGATGCTTCTTTAATTGGTGGAGAAACTGCTGAGATGCCAGGATTTTATAGAGAAGGGGAATATGATATAGCAGGATTTACTGTTGGCATTGTAGATAAAGATAAAATAATAAATGGTAAAAATATAAAGCCTGGAGATAAGCTTATTGGAATTACATCATCAGGAATACACTCTAATGGATATTCATTAGTTAGAAGATTATTTGATGATTTAGATGAAAATTTTGATGGACAACCTGTGTGGAAAACATTACTTAGTCCAACAAAAATATATGTAAAACCAATACTTTCTCTTCTTGAAAGATATGAAATAAAAGGTATGTCACATATAACAGGTGGTGGATTTATTGAAAATATTCCTAGAATGTTTAACGGAAGAGAATTAACTGCTGTTATAAAAACTAATAGTTATCCATTACCTAAAATATTTGAAGAAATAATTATTCGTGGAGTAGAAAAGGAACATATGTATAATACATTTAATATGGGTATAGGTTTTGTACTTTGTGTTGATAAAGATGATACAGAAGATATTTTAAGAGATTTATTGGAAATGGGTGAAGTCGCTTATGAAATAGGAAGTATAACTTCTGGAGGTGAAGGGATTTGTTTAAAATAGCAATACTTGCATCAGGAAGTGGAAGTAATCTTCAATCCATAATAGATAATGTAGAAAATGGATTTTTAAATTGTAAGATAGAAATGGTAATAGGAAGTCGTGAAGGTATATATGCAATAGAAAGAGCAAAAAGACATAATATAGATACATTTATTGTATCTAAAAAAGATTATGGAGATGCAATTTCTTATAAAATATTAGAATTAGTTAAAAAAAGAGAAATAGATTTAATAGTTCTTGCAGGATATATTTCTATTTTAGAAGGAAGTTTATTAGAAGAATACAAAGATAAAATAATAAACATACATCCATCATTAATTCCTTCATTTTGTGGTGAAGGAATGTATGGATTAAATGTTCATAAAGCTGTTATAGAAAGTGGAGTTAAAGTATCAGGCTGTACAATTCATTTTGTAAATAATGAAGTAGATGGGGGATCAATAATTCTTCAAGAAGCAGTTAAAGTTTATTTTAGTGACACTCCAGAAAATCTTCAAAAGAGAGTTTTGAAAAAGGAACATAAATTACTTCCTTTGGCAATTAAATATATAAGCGAAGGTAAAGTAAAAATTAAAGATGGAAGAGTAAATATTTTAAAGTAGGAGGTATCATTTAATGAAAAAGAGAGCTTTAATTAGTGTATTTGATAAAGATGGAATATTAGAATTTGCAAATTTTTTAAGCAATAGAAATATTGAAATAATATCAACCGGTGGAACATATAGGCATTTAAAGGATAATGGAATTCCGGTAATAGAAGTTAATGAAGTTACTGATTTTCCAGAAATGCTAGATGGAAGAGTTAAAACTCTTCATCCTCTTATACATGCAGGCATATTAGCAGTTAGAGAAAATAAAGAACATATGAATATATTAAATAAAAGAGAAATAAACACAATAGATTATGTTGTTGTAAATTTGTATCCATTTTTTGAAAAAGTTCGTGAAAACTTAGAATTTGATGAAAAAATAGAATTTATTGATATTGGTGGACCTACAATGCTTAGAGCTGCTGCTAAAAATTTTAAAGATGTAGTAGTTATATCAGATAAAAAAGATTATAAAAATGTAATGGATGAAATAGAAAAAAATAATGATGTTTCATATAGTCTTAGAAAAAATTTAGCAGGTAAAGTTTTTAATTTAATGAGTGCTTATGATGCGGCAATTTCAAATTTTTTATTGGATGATATAGAATATCCTGACTATCTTTCAGTTTCATTTAGAAAAAAACAAGAGTTAAGATATGGAGAAAATTCTCATCAAAGTGCAGCTTTTTATGAATCAACAATGATAGATGGTGCGATGAATACATTTGATGTTTTAAATGGAAAAGAACTTTCATATAACAATTTTAAAGACGTAGATATAGCTTGGAAATGTGCTAATGAATTTGAAGAACCATCATGTTGTGCATTAAAGCATAACACACCATGTGGAGTTGCAATTGGAAATGATAGTTATGAAGCTTATATGAAAGCTTATGAAGTTGATCCTACATCAATATTTGGTGGAGTAGTTGCTTTTAATAAAAAAGTTGATAAAAGAACAGCAAAAGAGATGTTTAAAATTTTCTTAGAAGTTATTGCTGCGCCAGAATATGATGAAGATGCTTTGGAAGTATTAAAACAAAAGAAAAATTTAAGAGTTCTTAAATTTAAAAATCTTCCAAAAGATGATAAGTATATGGTTACAGTTGATGGTGGAATATTAGTTCAAGAAGAAGATAGAAAACTTTTTGATGAACTTAAAGTTGTAACAAATGTTAAGCCAACTTCAGAAGAAATTAAAGATTTAATTTTTGGAATGAAAGTTGTAAAATATGTTAAATCAAATGCTATTGTAGTAGCACATGATGGAGTAGCGTTAGGAATTGGTGGTGGACAAGTTAATAGAATTTGGCCAACAGAGGATGCGTTAAAAAGAGGAAAAGGGGCTACAATTTTAGCATCAGATGCATTTTTCCCATTTAGAGATGTTGTAGATAATGCAGCAAAGAATGGGATAAAGGCAATAATACAACCAGGAGGTTCTTTAAGAGATCAAGAATCTATAGATGCTTGTAATGAGCATGGTATATCAATGGTGTTTACAGGCTTTAGACATTTTAAACATTAATTAAAACTTTTTTAGAATATGAAGTAAAAGGGGTTTTTAAAGATATGAATATACTTTTAATAGGTTCAGGTGGAAGAGAACATGCAATAGCATGGAAAATAGCTAAAAATAAAAGAGTTGAGAAAATATATGTAGCACCAGGTAATGGAGGAACTGCAGTTGAATCTAAGTGTGAAAATATAAATATAACAGATATAGAAGAATTAATAAAATTTTCAAAAGAAAATAATATAGATTTAACGATAGTTGGTCCTGAAGAGCCACTTATAAATGGAATAGTAGATAGGTTTAAAGAGGAAGGTCTTAAAATTTTTGGTCCTGACAGAGCAGGTTCAATGCTTGAAGGAAGCAAGGCTTATTCAAAAGATTTTATGAAAAAATATGGTGTAAAAACAGCAGAATATAATGTGTTTTATAAAGTAGATGAAGCAAAAGAATATTTAAATAATTGCAAATATCCAGTAGTAATTAAAGCAGATGGAATTGCTGCAGGAAAAGGTGTTGTTATATGTGAAAATAGAGAAAATGCAATAAAATCTATTGAAGATTTTATGATATTAGATGTTTTTAATGGTGCTGGTAAAAAGGTAGTAATAGAAGAATTTTTAGAAGGAGTTGAAGCATCAATTCTTTCAATAACTGATGGTAAAATTATAGTTCCATTTATATCAGCAAAAGATCATAAACAAATATACGAGGAAGATAGAGGTCCAAATACTGGTGGAATGGGAGTAGTTTGTCCGAATCCATACGTTACAGATAAGGTATTAAAAGATTTTAAAGAAAATATTATGGATAAAACATTAGATGGAATAAGAGAAGAAGGTTTTAATTTTAAGGGAATAATATTTTTTGGAATAATGATAACTAATGATGGTGTAAAACTTTTAGAATATAACGTAAGAATGGGAGATCCAGAAACACAATCAATTTTAGCGCTTATGAAAAGTGATTTTTTAGATATAATTGAGTTAGCTATGGATGAAAAATTAGAAAATTTAAATATAGAATTTTCAGATGAAACCTGTATAAATGTAGTTATGGCATCAGAAGGATATCCTTTAGAATATGAAGTTGGATATAATATAAATATCGGAAATATTAATGATAAAGTATTTATTGCAGGTGCAAAGTTTGAAGATAATAAGTTAGTTACAAGCGGAGGGAGAGTATTGTCAGTTTTAGGGAGAGGCAATAATATTGAAGAAGCAAGATACAAAGCTTATAAAAATGTAGAAAATGTACTTTTTGAAGGAGCTTATTTTAGAACTGATATTGGAATAATAAAATAAAATTTTATAAGATATGTAAATTAATAAAATAAGCGGTTGAAAAAATTTCAAAAATATAGTATTATTTAAGTATAAAATTAAATAGGCAAACTTAAGGAAACTTAAGGACGCAAAGCTATAGGGACTAAGGTTTTAACTATGTCAGCCAGTTGCCAAAGAGTAAGCATACTTTTTGTTTGAAGTTAAAAAATATATGTAAATACACAGTATATTTATATTAATTTGATTTTTAGCTACTCTTTTTTGAGTAGCTTTTTTTTATAATTTTTTAAACATGCCCAACAATTTAAATATTTATATATAACTAATAAAAGCGATGGATATTATTAAGTTAAGTCTATCGCTTTTATTAATATATTCTTTAATAAATTAATAATAAAAAAATATATACTTGATAAATATACTCTTTAGTATGAAAATAGATTATATTAGGTTTTTTTACATATTTTATTATAAAATCAAAATAATTATATTAATTAATTGCTAAGAGGGAGATGTAAGTTGAGTATATGAATGAAAGTAGTCTAAAGGATATTATTAATTCCAAAGAAGCTAGAAGGTATTTAAATAAAATTGGCAATGTTGAAATATTAGAAGAATTAGATGAAGCAAAAAGAAATAAAAATAATTTAGACATTGTAATACAAAACATACCATTTGCTATTTCCTTAAAAGATATAAATGGATCAATTATTGAAGTAAATGATAATTTCTTAAAATATTATAATGCTAAAAAAGAAGATATTATTGGACAAAATTGGAGAAAAATATTAAAAAAAGATTACGTTGATAAAATAATTCAAGAGGATAAAAAAGTTATTAGTAGACTTTCTAATATTACATTTAGAAGAAGAAGAATTATAAATGGGGAGTTAAGACTAATAGAAGTTTATAAAATGCCAGTTTTAGATAATAAAAATAATCCAATTGGAATAGTTGGAATATATTCAGATATAACTAATTTCAAAAGATATAGTGATAAAATAAAACAATTAGTATTTACAGATTCATTAACAGGGCTTGATAATAGAAGAAGTTTATATAAATATCTGGAAAGAATAAAGAAAGAACAGAGAAAAGTTTCATTAATTGCCATAGATGTAGATGATTTTAAAAAGGTAAATGATATGTTTGGACATTATTGGGGAGATAAAGTATTAGCATTAATGGCAAATATCTTTAAAGAAGTTTGTAACGATGCTTTTATATCAAGAATTAGTGGAGATGAATTTATAATTATATATAAAGACATAACTGATGAAAGATTATTAATAGAGAAGGTTACAAAAATAATAAATACGTTAAGGTTAAAGTTTAAAGATAAAGAAAAAATTAGTATAATATCAGCAAGCTTTGGAATCCTTATAGATGATACTAAAAATAAGAAAATTGAGGACTTGTTAGTAAAGGCGGATTTAGCATTATATAAAGCTAAAATAAGAGGAAAAAATCAATATGCTTTTTATACAGATGAAATAGAAAAAGAAAGATTATTTAAACTAAAAATAGAAAGAGGACTTAGAAAAGCTATTGAAAATAATGAGGTGGAATTATACTATCAACCTCAATATACATGTGATAAAGAACTAATTGGATTTGAAGCATTATTTAGATGGAATAATGAGAAATTTAAAGATGTTCCTGTTTCAAAAATAATAGATTACATAGAAGAAAGTAATATGGTTCATATATTTGGAGAATGTATATTAAGAAAAGCATTATTATTTTCAAAAAAAATAAATGCTAATAGGAAAAAAAGAATAGTTGTATCTGTTAATATTTCAGCAATTCAAATAATGTATGAAAAATTTACAGATACAATTAAAAATCTATTAAAAGAAATAGATATAGAACCTACATTGATAGGTTTAGAACTTACTGAAACAACATTACTTGAAAATGTAAATTCCAATATAAAGAAAATAAAAGAATTAAAAGAATTTGGAGTTAAAATATATTTAGATGATTTTGGAAAAGGATATTCATCACTAAATTATTTAGTTAAACTTCCAATATCTACTGTAAAGATAGATAGAGAATTTATAAAAAAAATGAACGATGGTAAAGAATATGAAAAATTAGTAAAGTTGATGATAGATATATGTCATTCATTAGATCTTCCAGTTGTTGCGGAAGGTGTTGAAACAGAGAAGGAACTTGATATATTAAGAAATATGAATGTTGAGTTTATACAAGGTTATTTATTTTCAAAACCATTATGTGAAGAAGAGGCTAGAAAGTTAATTAATTTATAAAATTTAAATAAGGCAACTATATTTTTATAAAAAAGAACTAAAAAATAAACTATAATTTATATAAATATAGTTTATTTTAAAAAAAGTTAAACAAAATTTAAAAAGAAAATAATATATAATACTTAAAAATCTAAAAATTATTTTTAAGTAACAAAAAATTAATATTAAAGATATTTCATTAATATACGTGGAGTATCTTTTTTCATTTATTATAAATAATAAAATTTACTATATTTTAACAAAACAAAACATAAAAGTTAACAAATAAAATAAATTATACATTGAATCATATAAATTTTTCTGTAAACTTTAACTGAAAACACGATTAATAGGCAAATAGTTATTATATATATATTAAAAATATATTTTTACTTATTGATAAAAAATGGTATTATTGATGTGAAAAGAATGTTAAAAAATAAACAAATAACTTTACAGCAGAGACAACCTTTATCAATAAATTAATATGGAGGTATTAAAATGGGATATAAGATTAAACTTAATGAAATTGACAATTTACTTAATGAGTTAAAAAAAGAGTACAAAATTTATGCACCAAAAAGATTTTCAAAGCAAGGTAGATATTCAGATACTGATGTGATTAAGTATGATGAAATTAAATCTTTTGATGAAATTGTTTATAAAGAAAAGTCTACGTATCCAGCAAAGGAAGTAGTTACACCAATCAATCAAACACTTTATTATTTTACTGAAGATGAATTCCGTGAAAGTAGCATGCCACATAATAAAAAGATTTTAATATTTGCGAGACCTTGTGATATAAATGCTCAAGAAAGACAAGATAAAATATATTTAGAAAATGGTGGCTTCGAAGATGTGTTTTATAAAAGAATGAGAGATAAAGTTAAATTTGTTTGTATGGAATGTGTTGAAGGATGGGATACATGTTTTTGTACAACAATGAATACAAATAAAACTGATAATTACAGTTTAGGTGTAAGATTTTTAGATGATGCTGTTTTATTTGAGTTAAAAGACGAAGACTTAAAAGATTATTTTAAAGGAAAGCAAGAAGAAGATTTTCATATAGATTTTATAAAAGAAAATAAAGCAAAAGTTAATTTACCTGAAATAAAAGATAAAGAAGTATTAGAAAAACTTAAAAAGCATCCAATGTGGGAAGAATATAATAAAAGATGTATAGGATGTGGAAGCTGTACTATAGCTTGTAGTACATGTACATGCTTTACAACAAAAGATATTATATATAGCGATAATGGTAAAGTTGGAGAAAGAAGAAGAGTACAAGCTTCATGTCAAGTAGATGGATTTGATGAAATGGCTGGTGGACATTCATTTAGACATACAATGGGAGATAGAATGAGATACAAAGTACTTCATAAAATTCATGATTATAAAGAAAAGTTCGGTGAAAATATGTGTGTTGGATGTGGTAGATGTACTGATAGATGTCCAGAAAATATATCTATTACAGCAACTATAAATAAAGTTTCAAAAGCAATAGATGAAATTTGTGGAGGGGAAAAGTAATGAGTGAAAATGTTTTAACACCTATACCATGTGAAATCATTAGTGTAACTAAAGAAAGTAATTCAGAATATACTTTTAGAGTTTCAACAGATATAGTTCCAGAGCATGGACAATTTTTACAATTATCAATACCTAAAATAGGAGAAGCACCAATATCAGTTAGTGGATTTGGTGATGGATATTTAGATTTCACAATTCGTGCTGTTGGAAAAGTTACTGATGAAATATTTAGCTTAGAAGCTGGAGATAAGATTTTTTTAAGAGGACCATATGGAAAAGGATGGCCAGTTGAAAAATTTAAAGATAAAAACTTAATAATAGTAGCAGGTGGTACAGGAGTTGCACCTGTAAGAAGTATGATTGATAAGTTTTATAAAGAAGATGGATATGTAAAAAGTTTAAATTTAATATTTGGTTTTAAAGATGAAAATGGAATATTATTTAAACCTGAATTAGATAAATGGAGAGAAAGATTTAACACTATTTATACATTAGATAAAGGTGAAAAAGAAGGTTGGGAAACTGGACTAGTTACAACTCATTTAGATAAACTTCCATTAAAAGAGTTTGGAGATAATTATGAAGTTGTTATAGTAGGACCTCCAATAATGATGCATTTTACTGCTTTAGATTTCTTAAAGCTTGGAGTTCCAGAAGAAAAAATATGGGTTTCATTTGAAAGAAAGATGTCATGTGCAGTAGGTAAATGTGGACATTGTAGAATAGATGAAACTTATGTATGTCTTGAAGGACCTGTATTTAACTATACTAAGGCAAAAACTTTATTAGACTAGGAGGCTATTATTATGAATCATGATATAGATATAAAAAAAGTAAGAATTAACTGTTTTCGTCAATCTAAAGTTCCAGGAGAGTTTATGCTTCAAATGCGTGTTCCTGGAGGAATAACAGAAGCAAAATATCTTAAAAATATTCAAGAAATAGCAGAAAATTTTGGAAATGGAACTTTCCATTTTGGTATGAGACAAACATTTAACATACCGGGAATTAAATATGAAAATATTGAAGCTGTAAATAAATATATTAAAGAATATATTAAAGAAGTTGAAGTTGATAGATGTAACTGTGATATGGATGTTGATGATAATGGATATCCAACTATAGGAGCTAGAAATATTATGGCTTGTATAGGTAACTCACATTGTATAAAAGCAAATGTTGATACTAAAAAAATGGCAAATGAAATTGAAAAATTAGTTTTCCCATCACATTATCATATAAAAGTTTCAGTTGCAGGTTGCCCAAATGATTGTGCTAAAGGACATTTCCAAGATTTTGGAGTTATAGGACAGGCTGTAATGGAATATCATCCAGAAAGATGTATAGGCTGTGGAGCTTGCGTTAAAGCATGTGAACATCATTCAACAAGAGTTTTGAGCTTAAACGAAAGAGGAACAATAGATAAAGATGATTGTTGCTGTGTTGGATGTGGAGAATGTGTGCTTGCTTGTCCAGCTAGCGCATGGACAAGAAAACCAGAAAAGTTTTATAGAGTAGTTATTGGTGGAAGAACAGGAAAACAAACTCCAAGAATGGGTAAAACTTTCTTAAACTTTGCAACAGAAGAAGTTGTTCTTGGAATGTTTGCTAATTGGCAAAAATTCTCTGCTTGGGCATTAGATTATAAACCAGAATATTTACATGGTGGACATTTAATAGATAGAGCAGGATACCATAAATTTAAAGAAATAATATTAGATGGTGTAGAATTAAATCCAGAATGCTTAGTAGCAGATAATATATTCTGGGCAGAAACAGAATATAGATCAAACTTTAATGTTAAACCAATGTCAATGCATAAAAGCATAGAATCAACAAGACCAATAAGAGAAGAGTAATTTTTAAAAATTAAAATAAAAAATAACTCAATTAACCAATTAAAGACAAGTAAAAAAGGATTGATTTGTAATTTATTACAAACAATCCTTTTTTACTTTTATGTAACATTTTATTGTATATAAATATTTATTTTTAACCAATATAGTAATAAATATAATAGCATAACATACTTTCTTTAAGATAAACTATATAATGAAAAGATTAGTAATCTTTTTAATTACTATATTCATTATTTTGATTAAAGGAGGCTATATAATATGAAGCATAATCCAGATAATAGAAAAGATAATGTAGAAAAAATTCAATGTAATATTAGTAACACAATAAAAAATATTCATTTAGCTAATGAAATGATAGAAGTTACAGATGATGATAATATGAAGCAAACTTTAAAAGAGAAGAACTGTAGAAGAGAAGAAGCTTTAAAGGGTATGAGAGAAGAAATAAAAGAAGAATCTATAGCTAGAGAAAATAATTATAAATAAATAAAAAAAGAGGGTGAAAAGTTTCACTCTCTTTTTTATAATTATAATTGATTTAAATGAAAGTAGAATATTTTAAACTTCTTTTATATACTATATATTTTTCTTTTATAGTATTGTATTATTTTAATAGAATACTATAAAGAAAAATATATATAAATTATTTTAAATATATAAAATAAAAAGTAAGGTGTGAACGTAATGGAAGAATTAAAGAAAGCTATAGAAGAAATTACAAATGAAAAAGCTTTTAAAATAGTTATAAGTAATAAAATGAATAAAGATATAGAATATAAAAAAGTAAATATTGAATTAAAAGAAAAAAATAAAAAAGAATATTATCAAATAGAAAAATATACTGATAAACAAGTTTTTCATGAAAATATTGAAATAGATAGTCTTAAAAGTAAACTTTTAGAAATTATAGAAGGAAATTATAAGCAAGTAGATGCTTTTAGTAAAGAAGTTAATATAAATATTAAAATTTCTAAAAAGGGAAAAGTATTTGTAGGAAAGAAAAAGGTTGATAATAAGAAGTTATGTGAATCATGTAATAAGTCACATAATAAAGAAAAGAATTATATTCTTAAAGAGGGAATGATAATAGAGCCTTTAATTGATTTAGGTATATTTACTAAAGAAGGAAAAGTAGTTAAGTCAAAGTATGATAAATACAAACAAATAAATAGATTTATAGAAATAATTGATGATGAAATAAAGAAAAATGAATATAAAGATCTTACAATATTAGATTTTGGATGTGGTAAATCATATTTAACATTTGTGCTTTATTATTATTTTGTAGAAATTAAAAATATAAATGTAAAAATGATAGGTTTAGATCTTAAAAAAGATGTTATTAAAAAATGTAATGAAATAGCTAAAAAATATAATTATAATAATTTGCATTTTCAGCTTGGTGATATAAACGGATTTAAATATAACAATAAAGTTGATATGGTAATTACTTTACATGCTTGTGATACGGCAACAGATTATGCTCTTTATAATGCTATAAAGTGGAATACTAAGATGATATTTTCAGTTCCTTGTTGTCAACATGAATTTAATAGTCAAATGGAAACTGATAATCTTAAAATTTTAACAAAGTATGGAATAATTAAAGAGAGAGTTGCTGCACTTATTACAGATGCTGTAAGAGGAAACCTTCTAGAAACTTTAGGATATAAAACTCAACTTTTAGAATTTATTGATATTGCACATTCTCCTAAAAATATATTAATTAGAGCATCAAAGGCTAATATATCAAAAGATAAAAAGGATAAATCATTAAATGAAGTTGAAAGGTTAATGAAAGAGTTTAATTTAGAACCAACTTTATATAATTTATTAAAAGATGATAAGTTAATATAGTTAAATTTATTTAAAATAAAAAATAAATAGTAGACTAAGTGAGGTTAATATTATATAATAATTATTATTAATTAATAAAGAAATGAGGTCAATCTATGGATAATAAAATAAGTTTAGTATATGAGAATGGACAGTACACATTATATATAGATGAAAAAGTAATTAGCGTAAATAAATATATAGACAATGCAATAGATAATTTTACACAAACAATAAATAATAATGCAATATTAAAATCAATTCCTTGGGAAACTATAGAAAAAGATTTAGAAGGAATAAAAGATGATAGATTAGAAATAAACAAAGAATTTAAAACACTTACATTTGAAGATATGAAATATTTTTATAGTACTGATAAAGTTTTCAATATGCATAAAGGTGCAATGAAACAATTAGTTGGAGGGTATAATTTATTTTCATTTGTTGTTAAGATGGTAGATGCAGGATACATAAAAAATTATTTAGAAATACTTAATTTCTGCGAAGAAGTATTAAGTTATAAAGTTACTTATAGAACAACAGAATCAAGTATTTCTGTTTTAAGTCCTGCCTTTAACTATGGTTCTGCAGAATATAACTTTGTAAGTGGAAAAGTTAATAAAGGTGCAACAATAGAAAATATGACATTTAATGAATATAAGAAATATGTAATTGATAAAATTAAATAATATTTAAAGGCTTTACTAATAAAAGTAGAGCCTTTTTTATTTATGAAACTGTAAGTAAAAAGATTATATATGAAAAATGTAAATAATATCTTAAAACATACTATTTAAGAAAAATAACCAATAGTGAAGTAGTATTATTAAAATGAAAGGCAGGTTTTTTATATGAAAAAATGTTTATATTGTAAAAAAGAAATTAAAGGAAATGAATATGAAAATAAAATAGGAAGTTTTTGCTCTGAAGATCATTATGACAAATATTATAAATCATTATCTAAAGAAGAAATAATTAAAATTATGAATTCTATGTGTGTATGTAGTGATGATTAAAAATATTTTATTAGAAAGTTCTATTTTAAGGAGAGAACTTTCTAATAAAATATTCATGTAATTGATTACAAAATTAAGTTTATTAATGATATAATAAAAATGGAAAAAGTTAATTTCTAATTTAAACTGGAGGGTATTATTATGAGAGACATATATATAAAAACACTAAAAAGAGAAGTTATACCATCAGAAGGTTGTACAGAACCAATAGCTATAGCTTATGCAACTTCTATAGCAGCTGAAAATTTAGATGAAGAAATAAAACAAATAAATATAAAATTAAGTGCTAATGTAATAAAAAATGCATTGGGAGTTGGTATACCTGGAACTGGACAAGTTGGTATTGAAATAGCAGCAGCACTTGGTGCAGTAATAAAAAAATCATATAAGAAGTTAACTATTTTATCAAATTTTAAAAAGGAAGAACTTGAAGAAGCAAATAAAATAGTAAAAGAAAATATTATAAATATAACACAAAAAGATACTGACAAAAGTCTTTATATAGAAGTAGAAGTTATAGGGGCAAAGTCAAAATGTACAGTAATTATTGAAGATTTGCATACAAATGTAACATTAATAAAAAAAGATGAAGAAGTGTTATTAGATAACAAAGTAAATAATTTAAGTAATGAAGAAGATGATGATTATAATTTATTTAAAATACAATCAATTTATAACTTTGCAAAAAACTGTGAATTTGAAGATATAAAATTCATTTTAGAAAGTGCTAAAATGAATGGAAAAGTTTCAGAAGAAGGTTTAAAAGGTGGTTATGGATTAGAAGTTGGAAATAAAATTATTGCAAAAGGAAATTTTAATTTATTTTCAAATGATGCATCAAATAAAATAATTGCAGCATCAGCTGCGGCATCAGATGCGAGGATGGATGGTTGTACAATGCCAATAATGACAACAGCAGGTAGTGGAAATCAAGGTATAGCCTGTTCTATGCCAGTTGCAGAAACTGCATATATGTTAGAAAAATCAGATGAAGATTTAGCAAGAGCTTTAGTTTTAAGTAATTTAGTAACTATACGTATTAAGAAACATATGGGAAGATTGTCTCCACTTTGTGGAGCTGGAATTGCAGGTGCAACAGGAGCATCATGTGGAATAACATATTTACTTGGTGGAGATTTGAAAAATATAGAGTATTGTATAAATAATATGTTATCAGATGTTTCAGGAATGATATGTGATGGAGCAAAACAAACATGTGCCCTTAAAATAGCTACTGGTACAAATGCAGCTATTCAATGTGCAAATCTTGCTATGAATGGAATTACAGCAACATCAAATGATGGAATTGTATCACAAGATGTAGAAAAAACTATTGAAAGTATAGAAAAATTAATAAAAAATGGGCTTAAAAATGTTGATAACACAATATTAGATATAATGCTTAATAAAAAGAATAGTTAATAAATAAAAGCTTTAATAATATTTTATAATACAAATATTAAATTTTACACTATATAAATTATTATGGTATAAGAGGGGAGAATGTATATGAAAAAGTTAATAAACAACCCAAACAATGTTTTAGAGGATATGTTACAGGGAATTGTTTTTGCACATGAAGATTATTTAAAAAAATTAGATGGATTTGATGTATTAGTTAGAAAAAATTCTAAAGATAAAGGGAAAGTGGCTTTAGTAAGTGGTGGAGGAAGTGGTCATGAACCAGCTCATGGCGGATATGTAGGATATGGAATGCTTGACGCTGCAGTTTGTGGATCTGTATTTACATCACCAACTCCAGATCAAGTATATGAGGCTATAAAAACTGTAGATAATGGATCTGGAACATTACTTATAATTAAAAACTATACTGGTGATGTTATGAATTTTGATATGGCAAAAGAAATGGCCGAAATGGATGGAATAAAGGTTGATTATGTTATTGTAAATGATGATGTTGCTGTTGAAGATAGTCTTTACACAGCAGGAAGAAGAGGAATTGCAGGAACAATTTTTGTTCATAAAATTGCTGGTGCAAAAGCAGAAAATGGTGGAACTCTTGAAGAAGTTAAAAATATTGCAGATAAAGTAATAAAAAATGTAAGAAGTATGGGGATGGCATTAACATCTTGTATAGTTCCAGCAGCTGGAAAAGCAAATTTTAGTTTAGAAGAAGATGAAATTGAAATAGGAATGGGGATTCATGGTGAACCAGGAACACATAGGGAAAAAATTTCATCAGCAGATAATATAGCTGAGCAATTAGTTAATAAAATATTAGGAGATATGCCAATAGAAAATGGTTCTGAAGTTGCAGTTATGGTAAATGGACTTTCAGGAACACCACTTATGGAATTATATATAATTAATAAAAAAGTTAGAGAAATGCTTAATGAAAAAGGTATAAAGGTTTATAAAACATTTGTAGGAGAATATATGACTTCTTTAGAAATGGCTGGATGTTCAGTATCAATATTGAAACTTGATGATGAATTAAAAGGACTTTTAGATTCAAAAGCAGATACACCAGCGTTTAAAGTGTTTTAATAAAATACTTTAAAGAGACTTAAGATAAATTTATAATTAGAAGATTTTATGGAGGAATAAAAATGAATGGAAAAAGGGTTATAGAAGTAATTGGAAAAATAAATGAAAAAATAGATTCAAAAAAAGAATATCTTACAGAACTTGATGCAGCTATAGGAGATGGAGATCACGGATTAAACATGAGTAAAGGTTTTAATGCCGTTTTAGATAAATTAAAAGATGATGATGGAAGTAATATAGGTAATATATTTAAAAAGACTGGTATGGCACTGGTATCTAGTGTAGGAGGAGCATCAGGACCACTATATGGAACTGCATTTATGAAAGGTTCTATGATGGTTAATAATAAAGATAATATTGATATATATGATTTTATTAATGTACTTAAGGTTGCTCTTGATGGAATTAAGCAAAGAGGTAAGTCAACAGAAGGTGAAAAAACAATGATAGATGCACTACAACCTGCAATAAATGCCATGGAAGAAGAATTAAAAAATTCTAATAATCCAAAAATAATTTTAGAAAAAGGAAAAGATGCAGCAAAAAAAGGTGTTGATTTTACAAAAGAAATAAAAGCTACAAAAGGAAGAGCAAGCTATTTAGGAAATAGAAGTATTGGGCATCAAGATGCAGGTGCAACATCAATGTATTATATTTTAGAAACTATATATGAAGAAATATAATATTATTTTTTGAGAGGAAGATATATAAATGGTAGGATTAGTTATAATATCACATAGTGAAAAAATTGCAAAAGGAGTAGTTGAAATGGCTGCTCAAATGGCACCTAATATTCCTATTATAGATGCAGGTGGTACTTCTGATGGAAGAATAGGAACTGACATGGAAAAAATATCAGAGGGTATTAAAAAAGTATATTCAGATGATGGAGTTTTAATTCTTTTTGATTTAGGAAGTGCTTATATGAATACAGAAATGGCAATAGATTTTTTAGATGATAATTTAGATAAAGATAAAATTCAAATTGTAGATTGTGCTCTTGTTGAAGGTGCTATAACAGCAGCTGTACAAAGTAGCTTAGGAGAAAATATTGAAAAAGTAAAAGAAGCTTTAAAAGATTTAAGTCTTAATAAGGTTTTATAATTAAAAGACAAGGAGTGATTTACTCCTTGTCTTTTAATTTTGTGGTAAATGAAGATCACAAACAGTAAGCATATTTAAAGTATTTTCAACAGCATCTTTAATTCCAGCTATTATAATAATGTCATCTTTTTTTAGAATAGTATTTGCAGTTGGCATAATTTCTTCATTGTTTCTAACTATAGAAAATATTCTACAACCTATAGGTAATTTACATTCTTTTAATGATTTACCTATAAAATACTCACTACTTAAAACAAGTTCACGTATTATTATTTTATCTGATTTTTCAGAAGACTTAGATGTATTATCATCTAAAACTAAAAGTTTTTCAAATAATATAGGGAATATAATACATGAAATAACAGTAGTAACTATAAATGCAGAATAATCTGCTTCATTAATATAACCTAGTTGCATAGCCATTTGAGATCCTACAATAGTTAAACTAAGTTGTGCTGTAAGTATCATTGATGATGCTAAAGCATTTCTTAACCCGTATTTTTTCTTAAGTAATAAAGATGGTATTAGTTTTACTAAAAATAATATAACTAAAAATACAGGTATTTTAGCTATAGAACTTGGATTTTCAACTATTGAACGTAAATCTATATTTACTCCAACCATTATAAAAAAGATTGGAATTAAAAATCCGTAACCAATAACATCTAATTGGTGAGAAATTTCTTCTTTAGCTTTTCCAGCTAATAGGGAAAATATTATTCCAGCCAAAAATGACCCAAGAATTATTTCACTACCAGCTTTTTGAGATATTGCAACGAGCACTAAAACAAGAACGAATGCACCTCTGACACTTAAGTGTAAGTTTTTAAATGCTACTAAAGAAATATCTCTTTTTTTAAACATAAATTTAGTTAATAAATATATAAGTATAGCAGCTAAAAATATTATTAAAAATGCAAAGCTTTTTAAAGATAATCCATACATAGATACAGATGAAATAAATGAAATTCCAATTAAACATACGAATTCAGCTATTATACCAAATATTAATAATGATTGACCAAAATCACTACTTATAATTTGCTTGCCTTTTAAAATAGGTACTAAAAGGCCAGGAGCTGCTGCTGTAAATAAGAATGTAAAAAACAATCCTCCATTATCTATTCCAACAAATCTTAATGTAAAGCATAAAATAAATGATATAACAATTGAAATTAAAAACATTTTTATACTTACAAATATTTTTGAATCTTTTAAAGACTCACCTTCAATTAATTTCAAATCATCAAAATTTATTTCAAGTCCACTTAAAAACATTAAATAAGCAAGACCTAAATCAGATAAAAATATAATCCAGACATCAGAATGTATTATATTTAAAAAACTTTTACCAAGTATTATACCTATAAATATTTCCCCAACTTGATAAGGAACTTTTAATTTCTTTAATTTAGCTACTAAAAATGGCGTGAAGAATGCTACGATAGCTAGAATCATTAAAGAATCATAATTAATTAAATGTTCTTCCATTTTCATGTCCTCTTTTCTTTAGTTTTATAATATTACTTTGTTTAATTTTAATAATAAAAATAGAAATTATCAAGAATAAGTAATTTAATAATAACTTATATAAATATTATCTGTAAAATTTTAAAAGGTAACCTAGAAGAATATTCTAGATTACCTCAAAACTAAAACAAAAATAAAAGAATGTAAAAATGAAAACAACTCTCAAACAATGAGAATTTAAACAACAGGTTTATTTTACCACTAATAGAATTAAAAGTGAATATAAAATGGAAAATATTTAATAGAATATATTTCTATTAAATGATAGAATTATGTTAAGGGTTTTTTATAGGAGGGGTTAAAATGAAGTATATAAATATTGGAAAGAGTAATATAAAAGGATCAGAAATAGCTTTAGGATGCATGAGAATATCAGAGTTATCAAAAGATGATGCTGAAATTTTAATTAAGACTTCATTAGATGAAGGGATTAATTTTTTTGATCATGCAGATATATATTCTAAAGGTGAATCAGAGAAAATTTTTGCAGATGCAATAAATATGAATGATGATTTAAGAGAAAAAATTATATTACAAACTAAATGTGGAATAATACCAGGAGAAATGTATGATTTTTCAAAAGAACATATATTAAAATCTGTTGATGGTAGCTTAAAAAGGTTAAAAACTGATTATATAGATACATTTTTATTACATCGTCCTGATATTTTAGTTGATCCAGAAGAAGTATGTGAAGCTTTCAATATACTATATGAAAGTGGAAAGGTGAAAAAATTTGGAGTAAGTAATCATACTCCATTTCAAATAGAACTTCTAAATAAATATTTAGATAATAAAATAATAATAAACCAATTACAATTTGGAATAATGCATACTGGAATGTTAGATTCAGGTATTAATATGAATATGAAAAATGATGCATCAATAAATAGAGATGGTGGAGTTTTAGATTATTGTAGACTTAATGAAATAACTATACAAGCGTGGTCTCCATATCAGTATGGTTTTTTCGAAGGAGTATTTTTAAATAATGATAAATTTCTAGATCTTAACGAAAAAATAAATGAAATTGCAAAAAAATATAATGTAACTAATACTGCTATAGCAACAGCATGGATATTAAGGCATCCAGCAAAAATACAAACTATAGTTGGGACAACAAATAAAAATAGATTAAAGAATATATGTAAAGCATCTAGTATAAAACTTACAAGAAAAGAATGGTATGAGATTTATTTAGCAGCAGGAAATAAATTACCATAGTTTAAAATTTATCAAAATGATAAAAAAGTATATTTTTTTATAAAAGTGGCTTATAAAATGAATTTTTGAAGATTATCAAATTGAGAAAGGGATTATCAATTTGATAATCTTTCTTTTTTTTATAAGTAAATCATAATAATTTTATAAAAAATAAGTAAAATTTTAAATGAAAATGTATACAATAACCTTTTTTACAATAAAAAAGTTGGCACGAATATTGCTGATATAAATAAGTGAGAAAAAAAGATAAAGATTTTTACGAAATAAGGGGGAGAAATTAT
>NZ_AVSV01000010.1 GCF_000498355.1 Clostridium sp. Ade.TY
TTATTTTTATTGCTCCTTTTATATTTTACATTTGATAAAAGTTAATTTTGTATAGTATTTAGAATTTTTATTTATAGAACTTAAAGTTTTTAATAAATATATTTATTATATGTAGTAAATGTAATTTGAGAAGTTAATATGAGAAAAAATATTAATAAAATATTAACTAGAAACAAATTGTTAATAAAAGGGCTATAATTGTACATTTTTTTATTAAGCTAAAATTACAAATAATTAAAAATTAATAAAATTACCTAACAAATGTTAATTAGTTAAAATACCATATAAAACTATAAAAAAATGTATTTATATTAGTTGAATTATACATATATATATTAAACTTAAAATGGTTTTAAACTCTTTAAAATAGCAGTTTTTAGCCGTTTTTTATTTTAAAATAAATGTATAAATTTTCAAAGAAAAAACGGAAAAAATTTCATTAGTAAATGAGTGGAATACAAGTGTATACAACATGTAAACAAATGATAAAATGATAAAAAAGTTATCAAAATTTTAAGAAAATGTTAATTGTATTTAAAATTTACTAAAAATATAAAATTGCTTCTTTGAATTTTTGATAAAATATATAAAAAGGGGGCATAAAAATGAAAGCTAGAAAAGCAATAAGTACATTTTTAATTAGTGGATTAGTAGTTATGTTATTTACAGGATGTGGAAGTAAAGATTCTGTAACACAAAAAAATTCAAAAACATTAAATTTAACAACTGGGGCAGTTAAAACAATGGATTCTGTAAAAGCTACTGATTCCGAATCATTTAATATAGTACAAAATACTCAAGAAACATTATTAGTATATGATAATGATAAGCCAGTACCAGGAGCAGCGAAATCATTTGAAAAAAGTAAAGATGAAAAAACATATACATTTCATTTAAGGGATGGACTTAAGTGGAGTGATGGAAAAAAACTTACATCAAAAGATTTTAAATATGCATGGATGAGAATGTTAGATCCAAATGTTGCAGCTGGATACTCTTTCTTTTTATTTGGTGTAAAAAATGGAGAAAATTATTTTAATGGAAAAGCAAAGGCGGAAGATGTTGGAATAAAAACGCCAGATGATAAAACTTTAGTTGTAGAACTTGAAAATCCAATCCCATATTTTTCTCAATTAGTGGCATTCCCAGCTTTAGCACCACAAAGGGAAGATATAGTTGAAAAACAAGGCGATGAATATGGAAGTAAAGAAGATGGATTAGTATTTAGCGGTCCATTTATGATTTCTAACTGGCAAAGAGGTGCCAAAATAGAATTAGTTAAAAATCCAAATTATTGGAATGAAAAAGATATTAAATTAGATGAAGTAAATTTAAGTCAAATTGGAGAAGCAAATACACAATATCAAATGTTCCTAAGTGGACAGCTTGATGTAATGTTTAAAGTTAATGGAGAATATATAAAAGAACTTCAAAAAGGAGTTAAAGAAGGTAAATGGGATGAGGCAAGTGGTGTTATGCCAACTGTTTTCTATAACCAATTTAACTTTAAAGCAAATAAAATTTTACAAAATGAAAAAATAAGACAAGCTTTTTCTATTGCAATAAATAGAGAAGAATATACAAAGGATATATTAAAAAGTGGTGTTCCAGCTTATGGATTAGTTCCAGATGGAATTTTAGTTGGTGACATGAATTATAGAAAAGAAGTTAAAGAACCGTTAAAAGAAATTATTAATAAAGATCCTAAGAAGCTATTTATAGAAGGATTAAAAGAATTAGGTCTTGATCCTGATCCTTCAAAATATAATATAAACTTTTTACTTCAAGGAAGTAGTTCAACTTATAAAAATTTAGGTGAATATTTACAAAATACTTGGAAAGATAAGATTGGAGTAAATATTAAACTTTCAATACCAGCAGATTTTTCAGATTTCTTAAGAAAAGAGGATGCTGGAGAATTTGATATAGCAATGGCTGGATGGGGTGCAGATTATAATGATCCTATGACATTCTTAGATTTATTTGGGGTTAAGAATGGAAGCAACTATGGAAAGTATAATGATCCTAAAGTCAATGAAACATTAGAAAAACTACAAACAGAAACAAATATTAATAAAAGGCTTGATATGTATAAAGAAATAGAAAAAATTGAAGTTGCTGAGAATCCAGCAGTAGCTCCGACATATTATTTAGATATACATTCATTCCAAAAGAAATATGTTCACGGAATGCAATATCCAAAGTTTGGTGGAAGTTACCAATTAAGATGGGCATATATAGAATAAGACTAAATAAATAAGGGGGCAAAATATATGGTTAAATATCTTTTAAAAAGATTAGGACTAATGATAATAACTTTATTTGTTATTGTATCAGCTACATTTTTCTTAATGAATAGTATGCCAGGAAACCCTGTAAGGGCACAAGCTAAAAAATTACCAGAATCAGTACTTAAAAATATGGAAGCAAAATATGGATTAGATAAACCTATTACAGAAAGATATGTATTATATCTTAAAAATCTTGTTAAAGGAGATTTAGGTGATTCTTTTGTAACACCAGGACTTGGAGTTGGAGAAATAATTAAGGATAGGTTTCCAGCATCAGCAAGAATAGGAGTTCAATCCGTTCTTCTAGGATTAGTAGTTGGTGTATTCCTTGGTATTTTAGCAGGATTTAAGAGAAATACTGCTGTAGATTATGTAGTTATGTTTATTGCAATACTTGGAGTTTCTATTCCAAGTTTCGTTCTTGCAACTTTAATACAAAGTACTATAGGAGGAAGTGAGGGAATTCCTATTGCAGGTTGGTTTAGCAGTAGTACTCCTTTTATAGAAAGATTTAAATTTACAATATTACCAACAATAGCATTAAGTTTTAGTAGTATAGCAACTTATGCAAGATATATGAGAGCTTCAGTTCTAGATGTTCTTGGACAAGATTATATATTAACTGCAAAAGCTAAGGGCTTATCTTCTGGAAAAATAACTTTTAGACATGTTTTAAGAAATTCTATATTACCAATAATAACAATACTTGGACCACAAATAGCTACAATAATTACAGGAACTGTAGTTATTGAAAGAATATTTGCTATCCCAGGTATTGGAAATGGACTTGTGGATGCAATATACACAAAAGACTATAACGTAATTATGGGATTAACATTGTTCTTTGCAGCACTTTATATATTATCAATTCTTATAGTAGATATTTTATATAGTGTTATAGATCCACGTATTAAATTAGAGGGTAAATAGGAGGGGTAAGTATGGCTGAATTAACTAAAGAGAAATTTAGAGTTGTTGGTATAGATAAAAATAAAGCAGAACAAATAGCTAGGCCTAACTTAACATATTGGCAAGATGCTTGGAGAAGGCTTAGAAAAAATAAAGTAGCATTAACATCATTAATAGTTTTAATAGTGCTTATACTTATGTGTGTAATACAACCTATGATAGCAGGAGAAAATTATATGGTTCAGAATATAAATGAAATGAATCAAGGTCCGTCAGCTTCTCATTGGTTTGGAACAGATAATCTAGGAAGAGACTTATTCGATAGATTATGGATTGGTGGTAGAGTATCATTAATCATTGCATTTGTTGGTACTATAATAGAATGTGTAGTTGGAATTATATACGGAGGAATAAGTGGATACTTTGGTGGGAAAGTAGATAGTATAATGATGAGAATTGTGGAAATTTTAAGTGGAATTCCATATTTAATTGTTGTTATATTAATTGCTATAAGACTTGGAAATGGTATATTACCTCTTTTAATTGCATTATGTATCACAGGATGGACTGGTATTGCAAGAATGGTTCGTGGACAAGTAATGCAACTTAAAGAATCTGAATATGTTATGGCTGCAAAAACTTTAGGAGCTAGTCCGCTTAGAATTATAATGAAACATATGATTCCAAATACTTTAGGAATTATTATTGTATATATAACTTTTGATATACCAAGTTACATATTTGCAGAAGCTTTTTTAAGCTTTATTGGACTTGGAATTCAACCGCCACAAACAAGTTGGGGTGCTATGGCATCAGCTGGACAACAAGTAATGCAATTTTACCCAAGTCAGCTTATATTCCCATCATTGGCAATTGCAATAACAATGCTTGCATTTAACTTATTAGGTGATGGATTAAGAGATGCGTTAGATCCTAAGCTTAGACAGTAATAGAGTTTCTTGATTTAGGAGGTATGAAAATGTCAAAAGTACTTGAAGTTAAAGATTTAAAGGTAAGATTTAAAACTTATGCAGGAGTCGTTCAGGCTGTAAGAGGCGTTAGTTTTGATTTAGAAGAAGGCGAAACTCTAGCAATAGTTGGAGAATCAGGTTGTGGAAAGAGTATAACTGCTAAATCAATAATGAGGTTATTACCAACACCACCTGCTGAGATAGATAAAGATTCAAAAATTATATGTAATGGAAAAGATGTATTGAGTTTAAATAAAAAAGAGCTTCAAAGTTTAAGAGGTGGAGATATTGGAATGATATTTCAAGATCCAATGACTTCACTAAATCCAACTATGAAACTTGGCAAACAAATAACTGAAGTTTTAGAAATTCATAGAGGATTAAAGGGTGAAGAGGCTAAAAATGAAGCTATTAGATTACTGAAACTTGTTAATATTCCAAATGCAGAAACTAGAATAAATCAATATCCATTTGAGTTTTCAGGTGGTATGAGACAAAGAATGATGATAGCAATTGCACTTGCATGTCAGCCAAAAATATTAATAGCAGATGAACCAACTACAGCACTTGATGTAACTATTCAAGCACAAATAATGGATCTTATTGATGAATTAAAAGAAAAATTTAAAACAGCTGTAGTTTTAATAACTCATGACTTAGGTGTTGTTGCAGAACATTCTGATAAAATTCAAGTTATGTATGCTGGGATAATCTTAGAAAGAGGAACAGTTAAAGAAATATTTGAAGATTCAAAACATCCTTATACATGGGCTCTTTTAAGATCAATGCCAACTTTAGATACAGAACATAAATCAGAGTTATATTCAATAGAAGGTACACCACCTGATCTTCTAAATCCTCCAAAGGGATGTCCATTTGCTGCAAGATGTGAATATGCAATGGAAATTTGTAAGGAAGAAATGCCAGAGGAAACAAAACTTTCAGAATCACATAAAGTTAATTGTTGGCTTATGCATGAATATGCTCCAAAGGTTGTATCACCTTTAAAGATAGGGGGAAAAGCTAATGAGTAAAGAAGTATTATTAGAAGTTAAAAATTTAAAAAAGTATTTTAATGTAGGAAAAGGAAAAACATTAAAAGCAGTTGATGGAGTTAGCTTTACTATAAATAAAGGAGAAACATTAGGATTAGTTGGTGAATCAGGATGTGGTAAAACTACATGTGGTAGAACTATAATTGGTCTTTATGATGTAACTGATGGAGAGGTATTACTTGATGGAGTCGATATGACTAAGTTAAGTAATAAAGAAAGAAGAAAACATGCAAGATTCGCACAAATGATATTTCAAGATCCTTATGCATCATTAAATCCACGTATGACAGTTGGAGATATAATAGCAGAAGGAATTGATATACACAAGCTTTATACAGGAGAAGCTAGAACTAAAAGGATATATGAACTTTTAGATCTTGTTGGTCTTAATAAAGAACATGCATCAAGATTTCCACATGAATTTTCAGGTGGCCAAAGACAGCGTATAGGAATAGCAAGAGCACTTGCTGTTGAACCTAAATTCATCGTATGTGATGAACCTATATCAGCACTTGATGTATCAATACAAGCACAAGTTGTTAATTTACTTATTGATCTTCAAAATAAAATGGGATTAACTTATCTTTTTATAGCTCATGATTTATCAATGGTTAGACATATATCAGATAAGGTTGGAGTAATGTATTTAGGTAATTTGATGGAATTATCATATAGTAATGAAATATATGAAGAACCACTTCATCCTTATACTAAGGCACTTATGTCAGCTATACCAGTAGCAGAGTATAATGAAGGTGATAAAAAAAGAATAGAGCTTCAAGGTGAGATAAGTAGCCCTATAAATCCAACTCCAGGATGTAGATTTGCAAGTAGATGTAAATTTGCAAAAGATATATGTAGAAAAGAAACACCGGAGCTAAAGGAAGTTAAAAAAGATCATTTAGTAGCATGCCATCTATATTAATTTTTATAGATTAAGTCAAAATACAAAAGAAAAAGGTTAAAGCTAAAAGCTTTAACCTTTTTCTTTTTATCTAGGTATAAATCCAATCTTCTTTTGCATTTTTCTTAATGTTTTATTAGCTATATATGAAGCTTTGTTAGCTCCTTCTTTGTAAATAGCTTCTAGAGCTTTCTTATCTTTAGTAAGCTCTTTAACTTTGTCTTGAATTGGAGTTAATTCATTAACTATTGCATCTGCTACATCTTTTTTTAGTTCAGCATAACCTTTACCTTCATAGTTTTTAACAAGACTTTCTGGTTCTACGTTATTTATAGCAGCTAATATGTTAAGTAAATTTTTAACTCCAGGTTGTTCATCTGAATAGTTAACAATACCTAAGCTATCTGTTACTGCCCTTGAAACTTTCTTTCTTATAACTTCAGGTGGATCCATTAATAAAATAAATGAGTTTGGATTATCATCAGATTTTGACATTTTTTTAGTTGGATCTTGTAAACTCATTATTTTAGCACCTGTTTTAGGTACATATCCATCAGGAATTTTAAAAGTTTCACTGTAATTATTATTAAATCTTGCAGCGATATCTCTTGTAAGTTCTAAATGTTGGATTTGGTCTTTTCCAACTGGAACTAAATCAGTTTGATAAAGTAAAATATCAGCAGCCATAAGTACAGGATATGTAAATAAACCTGTTCCTACTGAGTTACCAGCTTTTTTTGATTTATCCTTATATTGAGTCATTCTTGAAAGCTCACCAACATATGAATTACAAGTTAAAAGCCATGCGCATTCTGAATGTGCAGGTACGTGAGATTGAATGAAAAGAGTATTCTTTTCAGGATCAATTCCGCATGCTAAATATATTGAAAGAAGTTCTAATGTTCTTCTTCTTAAGTCTGCTGGTTTTTGTGGTACTGTTATTGCATGTAAATCAACTACACAAAAATAACAATTGTATTCATCTTGAAGCTTAACCCAATTTTTTATAGCTCCTAGATAATTACCTAATGTAAGGTCACCAGAAGGCTGGATTCCACTAAAGATGACTTTCTTGGCATCTTTATTTTCCATAATGCGTCACTCCTTAATTTTAGTTATATATAAAATTATAGGGGGCTTATATAGTAATGTCAATTTGAATAAAATAAGTTATTTTTTATTTGAATCTTTAGGCGTAATATTAGGGAGAAGATTTTTACGCCACTTAATGAAATAAAGTAAAAATGTTATAAATGGTAGCAAACAAAATACAATTAATGAAATGAACTTATATATTTTTAACATATCAAATAAAAAGTAATGATGTTTTGCTAATGGGTATGAAAATGCAAATACTAAAATTGAATAAATAACTGCAAATACTTTTTTATTATTGAATGAATCAGCATAAATATATCTTACAGCAAGAGCTGAAAGGGTGTATTTAAGTGTCCAAATACATACTGTTTTTGATATAAAAAATAAGTCTCCAAATTCTATAAAACCATCTATTTGTATTCTTTGAACTCTTATAAATTCAGGATAATAAATATTATAAGCTCTAAGTGGTCCAAAAGTTGCTATTGCAGATGCGATACTTATAAGAACAATAAATACAACAAAAATATTAGTTAAAGTTGTATACTTTAAAAAATTATTTTTTTTCTTAATGCATTTTAGAAATGGAAATGTTATTGCTGTTGAGGCAAAAGAACCAAGTATAATAAGAATGCAAAATATAAATTCTTTATTTATTCCATATCCCATTATAGGAAGTAAAAGTTGAGGTCTTATATATTTAAAGGTAAAAGTTTCAACTATAAATACAGAAACATATATAAATACACAGGATATTATTATTACTATTGTAAGAGTATCTAATTTTCTTGTTATTAAATAAGTAGATGGAATTAAAAACAATATTAATGAATACCAAATTGGGGTTTCTAAAAATATATTTGTATGAATAGAATCAGCTTGTATAGCAGCTGTTTCCACTGATGTTATAAATAAATGTAGTGCAAAAATAAAAATAAGTATTTTACTTATTATTTTAGGATATGTACTTTTAAATATTTCAGTGAAGTCAAAATTATCAGTTTTTTTACATACATAAAAAATAAAAAAGGAAAAAGCTATGTATATAATACCAGCTATAATTGCAGCAACCCAAGTATCTCTATTTCCTAAGCTTATAAATACAGATGAGTAACTTCTAAGACTTATTGCTGAAACTATAAGTATAAAAAATATATAATGTTTAGTTGATATTTTATTCATTTAATCACCTCTGAAACTATAACTTACCATATTCAAATATAGTATTAGCAAAATAATGAATATTAAACATTTATGGAGGAATAATATTTTTAGGTGATGCTTATGAATAAAAATTTACAAATAATAAAAGACAGATTTAAAGATAGCTTTGACGTTAAATACAGAGAAATAAACGGAGAGCTTGGAAAGATGACTTTAGTATTTATTGATAACTTATGTAGCACTCAGTTTATAAGTGATTATATTGTAGCCCCAATAAGGGCTAAAAGAGTACCATGCAATAATATGGATGAATTAATTAGCAACGTACTTGAGATAAATATTGCAAATTACGTTAAGGATAAAAATAATTTGGATGATGCTCTCTTACATATAGTTTCTGGGGACATTGTAATATTTGTTGAAGGCTATGAAGAAATAGTATATTGCGAAGTAAAGGGATATGTAAGAAGGAGTGTAGGTATTCCAGTTACTGAAGCTGTAGTTAAAGGACCTAGGGAAGGTTTCAATGAATTATTTGTTGATAATATTGCACTAATAAGAAGAAGAATTAAAAATCCAGATCTTAAGTTTGAACCAATTTATGTAGGAGAAAAAAGTCAAACTGTTGTTTGTATATCTTACATAAAAGATGTAGCTCCAAAAAATTTAATAGATTATGTTAAAAAGTGTGTTAATGACATGGATTTAGAATTTGTTTTAGATACAAATTATGTTGAAAGCAAGCTTAAGGAAAAAGACTCTGTATTTGATACAACGGGATATACAGAAAAGCCAGATGAAGTTGCAGCAAAGCTTATGGAAGGAAGGGTTGCTATATTAGTTGATGGTACACCATTTGTAGTTACAGTACCGTACTTTTTTATAGAAAACTTTCAAACACCTGATGATTATTATATAAATAGACTTTTTGCTAATTTTACGAGAGGTCTTAGAATTTTAGCATTTATATTTGCTACATTTGTACCTGGTCTTTACGTTGCAATAATAACATATCATTTTGCTCTTATTCCTTCATTATTCTTATTTAGGCTTGCTGTATCTAGAGCAGGAGTTCCACTTCCAACTATTGTAGAAGTGCTCATAATGATGCTTGCATTCCAAATTATAAAGGAAGCAGGTCTTAGACTTCCACAGCCTATTGGTGGAGCAATGAGTATAGTTGCAGCTCTTATTTTGGGAGATGCAGCTGTTGGAGCTGGAGTTGCATCAAGAATTACGATAATTGTAGTTGCACTTAGTTCTTTAAGTTATTTCTTAATTCCAAAGCTTTATGGTGCAGTATCAATTTGGTCTATAATATTTGTTTTGGCAGGGGCTATATATGGATTACCAGGTATATTTATATGTTTAATTATATTTATTACTACATTAGCAGATTTAAAAAGCACTGGGTACCCATATTTATTTCCAGTAGGTAGTTTAGATATTTTTAAGTTTAAAGATGTAGTATACAGGGGGAGATTAAGTAGAATATCAAAAACTATAATTGGAAAGGGGAAAGAATATGATAGTTTTAAAAAGAAGTTTTAAATTACTAATTATGATTTTACTTATTCCAATTATATTAGTTGGGTGCTTTAATTATAGGGAAATTAACACTGTTACATTTACAACTTGTGCTATATTTGATATAGCAGATAATGGTGAGATATTACTTTACTTAGACTGTGTAAAGCCGTATAGAAATGCAAGTGAAAGTTCTGATAAAGGGCAGAGAATAATATATAAAGGTACAGGGAAAACAGCTCTTGAGGCAATAAGAGATATTAATTCAGCATCAAGTTATAAAGTTAATTTTACTCAAAATAGAGCAATAATATTTACTGAAAAGGCTGCAAGAAAAGGAATAGATAAATATCTTAGCTTAATAAATACAGATCAAGAATTCCAAGTTAAGCCGTATGTTTTTGTTTTTTTTGGAAATGTTGAGGAGTTAATAAAAATAAGTTCAAGCGATGAAGAATACTTAGGATTATTTTTAAATGAATTAGTTCAAAAAAATAAAGCTAATCCAAGGTCAATAGTTACTAATATAAGTGATTATTTAATAGAATCAAAAGTTGGTAATAATTATGCAGTAATTGGAGGATTAGATATTAGGAAAGATGTTATAGATGAGAGAGTTGAACTTTCTGGTGGTGCTCTTATGAGAAGGACAGAAATGGTTGAACGAATAGATAGAACAGAAGGTATGAGTTATAATTTCCTTATGAATAGAATAAAAACAGGTACATTAGAAGCTAAAAATCCGCAGATGAAAGAAGGATTTTTAACATTAGAAATATTAAATAGTAAAACTAAAACTAATATAGAATATACAGGTGGAGAAGTTATACTTACAAAAAAAATAAAAATAAATACTGTAATTGCAGAATCTCAAGGAAGATTTATTGCAACTAAAGAATCTATTATGGAAATTAAAAAAAATCAAGAAGAGAATATTAAAGAATATTTGCAACAATTTTTTTATAGGTTTTCAAATAAACAAATAGATGTATTACAAGTAGAGAGACTTTTAGAAATGAAATATCCAAAACTGCAAGTTGAAGACATTCTTTCTAAAATAAATTTAAATATAGATGTAGATATTGAAATAACAGAAAGTAATAGAGTAAAAGATAATTATTTTTAAAAATAAATTTAATAATAAAAAACTTATAATATATGACTTTTAAAGTTATATATTATAAGTTTTTTTATTTTGTTAAGGGTTCCTTTATTGTTATTTTAGGGATGAGCTTATTTCGCCATTTTATGTAATAAATTAAATATGCTATAAATGGTAATATAAAGAAAGTAACTAACATAATATATTGATAATATTTTAGTAGTGAAAATAAGAAGTAGTGGTTATCTGTTATTAGATAGCTAATTATAAACATAGATAAGGAATAAAATATTATAAAAAGTTTTTTATTTGTTATTAAATTTTTATGTAAATAAATTATTGAAATAGCACATATTACATATTTTATAAGCCATGATGATGCAAATCTAACTATAAATAATAAATCACCTAATTCTATAAAACCAAAGTTTTGGATTCTTTTTGATTTTATAAATTCAGGATAATAAATATTTGCACCTCTAGTTGGACCAAAAGTTGATATTATTGCAATAGCACTTAAAATACATAAAAAAGTTACGAATAAATTTCCTAAAAAAACATGCTTACTTAAATGCATACCTTTTGTCTTATCAATATTTTTTAAAAATGGATATACAATTAAGGCGGAAGAATATGCACCTAAACTAATAAAAATACATTCTATAAAATCTTTATTAATTCCAAATTGCATTATAGGTGTTAATAAGGTAAAGTCCTTGTAAGGAAATGCTAAAACTTCTACTAGAATAATGAATATAGTTAATAAAATAACTATTATAATAGTTGTAATTAATAGTGCTTCAAAAGATATTGTAATCATAAAGATTGCAGGTATTATAAAAAATATTAATGTATACCATATTGGAGTTTCTAGAAAAATATTACAATGTATAGCATCACTTTGAATAGAAGCAGATTCGATTCCATTTAAAAAAATAGTAATTGTAAATAGTATTAGAATAAATATGTAAATTGGCTTTGGAAATGCTGATTTAAAAACTTCTTTTATATCGAAATTATCAGTTTTCTTACATACATATATTATAAAGGCACTATACATAATAAAAATTATTGCTGCAATAATTAAAGCAATCCAAGTATCTCTTCCACCAAGCTCTAAAAATATGGAAGCATAACTTCTAGAACTTATGTTACAAACTATAATTATAAAAAAAGCAAAATGCCAACTAGAAATTCTCTTCATTTAATCACCTCTAAATCAATAACTTACCATATTAAAATATAGTATTAGCAAAATAATGAATATTAAACATTTATTGAGGAATAATATTTTTAGGTGATGATTATGAAAAATAATTTAGAAATATTAAAGGAAAATTTAAACGGTAGTTTTGATGTTAAATATAGAGAAGTTGATAGTAGTATAGGTAAAGTTACTCTAGTTTTTATTGATAATCTTTGTAATACAGAATTTATAAGTGATTATATTATAAATCCAATTATAAATAAAAATATTGAATGCAATAGTATAGATGATTTAATAAAGAAGATACTTGAAATTAATATTGCAGAATTTGTTAAAGATAAGATAGATATAGAAGATGCTATATATCATATCGTTTCAGGGGATGTTATTATTTTAGTAGAGGGATATGAAGAAATAGTTTATTGTGAAGCAAAAGGTTTTGCAAAAAGAAATATAGATATTCCTTTAACTGAAGCTGTTGAGAAAGGACCAAGGGAAGGATTTAATGAAGTAGTAGTTGATAATATCGCATTAATAAGAAGAAGAATAAAAAATCCAAATTTGAAATTTGAACCAATAAAGGTTGGAAGTAAAAGTAATACTACTGTATGTATTACTTTTATAAGAGGTATTACACCTAATAAACTAGTAAATAGAATTAGAAGAGCAATAAAAAATTTAAATGAAGATTTTATATTAGATACAAATTATATAGAAATGGAGCTAAAAGATAATAATTCTCTTTTTGATACTATAGGATATACAGAAAAACCGGATGAAGTTGTATCAAAGCTTATGGAAGGGCGTATAGCCATATTAGTTGATGGAACACCCTTTGTAATAACAGCACCTTACTTTTTCTTAGAAAATTTTCAAACACCAGATGATTATTATTTAAATAGATTATATTCGAATTTTAATAGATTACTTAGATGGATTGCTTTTTTTATTGCTACCTTTTTACCAGGGTTATATGTAGCGATAATAACGTATCATTTTACTATAATACCTCCAGTTTTTTTATTTAGAATTGCAGTATCTAGGGCAGGAGTTCCAATTCCTACAGTTGTAGAGTTTTTAGTTATGATGATAGCATTTCAAATAATAAAAGAGGCAGGACTTAGATTACCACAACCTATTGGTGGAGCTATGAGTATAGTTTCAGCTCTTATTTTGGGGGATGCAGCAGTAGAAGCAGGAATAACTTCTAGAATCACTATAATAATTATAGCTTTAAGTACACTTAGCTATTTTTTAATTCCTAAAATTTATGGAGCATTATCAATATGGTCAATAGGATTTGTTCTTATAGGAGCATTGTATGGATTACCAGCTATATTTGTTCTTTTAACTGTGTTTTTAGCAAGACTTGCTAATTTACAATCAGTTGGATATTGTTATTTATTTCCTATGGGAAGCTTGGATGACTTTAAGTTTAAGGATTTAATTTATAGGGGAAGACTTAACCGTATATCCAAAACTATAATTGGAAAAGGTGAAGAGTATGAAGATAAACAATAAAAAGATTCTTTTTATAACTTTAATTATAGTAATTATAAGTTTAAATTTATCATCATGTTTTAATTATAGTGAAGTAAATCAAGTTACTTTTGCAACAGGAGTCATATTTGATTTAGATGAAAATAATAATGTTGTTATATATACTGATTGTATAAAACCACATAGAAATGCAAATCAAAGTTCTGATAGTGGAAAGAGAATTTTATATAAGGGGGTAGGAGAAACTGCATTAGAAGCAATAAGAGATATAAGTATAGCATCAAGTTATAAAATAAATTTTACACAGAATAGGGCAATTATATTTACAGAATATGCTGCTAAACAAGGACTTAACAGATTTATAGATTTAATAAATAATGATCAAGAATTTCAAATGAAGCCTTATATGTTTGTATATAATGGTGACATTAAAGAGCTTTTAGAAAGTGCAGTAAACGAAGAAGAATATTTAGGTTTATTTTTAGATGAATTAGTTCAAAAAAATAAGGCAAATTCAAAAGTTATACTATTAAATACAAATGATTATTTAGTTAAATCACAAATGTGTTCAGGATATACAGTTATGGGAATACTTGCTCTAAGAGAAGATGTAGTAGATAAAAGAGTTGAACTTTCTGGTGGTGCTGTAATAAAGAATTATAAAATGGTTGATCAATTAAATATGAATGATGGAATGAGTTATAATTTTTTAATGAATAAGATGAAAACTGGAACTTTAGAAGTCCCAAACCCTCAAGATAAGAAAAAATTAAGCACATTAGAAATATTGGGAAGTAAAACTGATACTTCTATTGATTATAATAAAAAAAGTGGAATTATAAGGGTAACTAAAAATGTTAATGTAAAAACAACAATAGCAGAGTCACAAGGAAAATTAATAATTTCAAATAATGCAGTAAATTTAATAAAGAAAGAGGCTGAAAACAATTTAAAGGATGATTTGTTAGAGTTTGCAAATAGATATTTAAGTAAAGGAGAGGATATTTTACAAGTTACTAGAGCATTAGAGAGAAAATATATTAAGGTTAGAGAAGAGGATCTTCTTTCTAATATTGATGTTGTTATAAATGTTAATATAGATATAAAAGGAGTAGGTCAAGTAAAAAATAGTCTTGAGTAACCTATTTATTACTATAAATTGGAGCAATGATTTCAATAAAGTAGTATTATATATAAAGAAAAACTTTTATATAAAGAGGGGAAAGAGATAGTGGATATTAAGAAGTTAAACTCCTTAATTAAGAAAGATGAAGGTCAAAAATTAGATTTTAAATTAAAGTTAGATTTATGGTCAGAAAGTGGTAAAAAAGAATTTGTAAAAGATATTTGTGCTATAGCAAACTCAAAGGGTGGAAGAGGGTATATAATTGTTGGGATTAGAGATAAGAGTAAACGAATTGAAGGAATAAAAAAAGATGATATGTTTTCAGAGGAGCAAGTTCAACAAATTGTGTCATCAAGAACAGAACCACCAATTCCGTTATTAGTTGAATTTTTTAAAATAGATAATAAAAAGGTTGCAGTTATAACTATATGCGATAGTGGTGAAAGACCATATCAAGTTAAGGAACATGGGATTTTTTATATAAGAAGAGGATCAACAACAGATGTTATGAGAAGAAGTGAACTTGTATCTGCATTTGAAGATAATATGGAATTAATAGTTGAAACTACAAGCGTTATTAGAAGTAATATAAATATGTTAGATGATTTACTACTTGAAAGTTACTTTGTAAAGAAAGGAATAAGTATAAATGCTAAAAATAAAATAGCATTATTGGAGGCATCTGGAATAATAAATTATATAGATGAATTAAATGATTATAGATGCACTTATGGAGGACTTTTAGTATTTTCAGAAATAAACAGTATATGTATACCAAATAATATTATAAAAATTGTAAAGGGAGATTTCAGTAAAATAATTCAAGGTAGTTTAATTACTATGGTAGATAAAGCTGAAGAAGAACTAAATAATCTTTTAGATAAAAATTATCCTAAAGTTGCAGTTTTTGAAGCTATAAAAAATGCAATACTTTATAGAGAATATACAGATATAAATAAATTTATAGAAGTTATAATCGATGAATCTAAAATAACAATTACAAGTCCGGGAGATTTTATTGATAAAAATATTGTAAAGTTACGTGGAAAAAGAAATATGTGGATTTATGAAAAGCTAATTACAATAGATAGTAAAAAAAGATTTTTAAATAATGGTAATGGACTATCAAGAATAAAAGAAGTTTTTAAAGATGACAGGAAGGTTAAGTTTATAAATTCAAGTGAAGAGAACTGTTTTAGTGTAGTACTACCAAATAATATAAAATAAAATTTATAAAATTAGGATTAATTAGAAAGTTATGAATATAATGTAATATAACTAAAAATAAGGAGTGGTCCTAATGATTAGAGTATTTTGTAACAGAAGAGGTTCAGGAAAAACTAAGAAGCTAATTGAACTTGCAAATAGCTATGTAGATAAAGCAAAAGGAGATTCTGTATATATAGATAAAAAAAATAAAAATAGAATACAATTAAATAATAAGATAAGATTTGTAGCAACAGAAGAGTTCAAGATAACTGATTGTAGTAGTTTTTATGGAGCTATTTGTGGGATAATATCTGGAAATTTTGATATTGAAAATATATATATTGATGACTTTCTTAGTATAGTTGCTTGTGACATTAATGATACCTACCATTTATTTAATAAATTAAGATCACTTACAAAAGAATATAATATAAATTTATTTATTAATATTGACTCAGAAAAAGGTATACCAAATTTTATAAAAGAATATTTATTTGATGCTGCTTAAGTAAAATATATAAAATTTAAAAAGATTACAAAGATATTTAAAAATGAAAACAATTACTATTAAAGTTAGTTGAAAGTTTTATAAAAAATTATTTTCGAAATACACTTGAGTATATTAGCATGGGATATAAATCAAGATAATTATAAATTAATGATATTTAGGAATACTAAAAATAAGGTTATTTATTTAATAACCTTATTTTATTTTGCATAAAAATATATGTATAAAATTTTCACAAAATACAAAAATTAATAAATAAAGTAAAATTATAACATATAAGCATATTAATTAGGAAAAAACACTAAAATTTATAATAAAATACCTTTTTAATTGCAAAATTTATATATTGAATATATACTATTTATTAGACATTTAGTATATGGATTTGGAGGATTTTAAGATGGCTAATGTATTAGACGAATTATTAGAACGTGGTTACATAAAGCAATTTACTCATGAAGCTGAAACAAGAGAGTTACTAGATAAAGAAAAAATAACTTTCTATATAGGATTTGATCCAACAGCTGATAGTTTACACGTTGGACACTTTATAGCAATGATGTTTATGGCTCATATGCAAAGAGCTGGACACAGACCAATAGCTTTACTTGGTGGTGGAACTGCAATGGTTGGAGATCCAAGTGGTAAAACTGATATGAGAAAAATGCTTACAAAAGAGCAAATTCAACATAATGTTGATTCAATAAAAAAACAAATGGAAAAATTTATTGATTTTACAGATGATAAAGCTCTTATAGTAAACAATGGAGATTGGCTATTAGACTTAAATTACATCGATTTCTTAAGAGAGGTTGGAGCTCACTTTACAGTAAATAAAATGCTTTCAGCAGAATGTTTTAAAAAGAGACTTGCAACTGAAAATGGTCTTTCATTTTTAGAGTTTAACTATATGTTAATGCAAGGATATGACTTCTATGTATTAAATAAGAAATACGGATGTAAGATGGAACTTGGTGGAGATGATCAATGGTCAAATATGATTGCAGGTGTTGATTTAGTTAGAAAAAAATCAAGAGAAAATGTATTTGCAATGACATGTTCACTTTTAACTAACAGTCAAGGAGAAAAAATGGGTAAAACTGTTGG
>NZ_AVSV01000011.1 GCF_000498355.1 Clostridium sp. Ade.TY
ATGATTTATATTAAAAGTCTCGTAACCACTAGGGTATATAACACCAGGTATAATTAAATACCGCGTTTGTTGACGTTATATTTTAAACTACTCCCTTTTAAGAAGCTTATTAACTTGTTATATAAAGGATAATACTTAGATAGTTAAATGTCAATATTATAGTGAAATTTATAATGTTAAATGTACGTAAAAACTAATATATATAATAATATTTATAAGTTTAACTGTTGCTGATTTTATGAAAAATTATTCTTTGCTAGATTCTAGTTCTTTATTTAAAAAGTATGAAATAACAGTTCTAATAATAACTATTGATGCTAAAACTAATATGTCTTGAATAGATGGATTTAATATTGATTCTATAATATCTGCACAAATTAAAATTTCAAGTCCTAATAAAATATATGTACCTAGATAATTTTTTATTGTTGTAATTTTTTTTACTTTATTAAGTCTGTCTTTTTTTGTTAATTCCAATTTTATAAAAGCTACAAAAGCTAAAAGAACTCCCCATACAATAATAAGTATTGAACAACAATTTAATATAAAAGTTAATGTTTCTAATATTTCTTTAAACAAATTAATCCCTTCTTTTGTAAATGTTAGTTATTAAATAGAGTTATATTAATTATATATCATTTATAGTATAAAAAGGTGAATAAATATTTATTTAATAATAAAATAAATATTTTGAATTATAAATATTTTAAATGTTAATAATTAAAATTGATAAATTAATCTAATTTTTATAATTCAGGAGAATATTTTCATGAAATTAAAGAATAAAATAAAAGAATCACCAATAGTTATTTATACAATTATATTTCTAATTTTATTTTTAGCTTTTTACTTAATTTTTATTATATTAAATAAAAATATAATTTGGTTATCTGATGGTATAAATCAACATTATTCCATATTACATGATTTTAATGAGATGATTAGAAAATTTTTAAGTAATCCATCAGTTGGATTTAGTGAGTGGGATTGGTCTATAGGATATGGAAGTGATGTTATTGGGACATATTCTTATTATATAATAGGAGATCCAATTTCATATTTATCATTATTATTTCCTTTAGATAAACTAGATTTAGCTTACGATGTATTAATAGCACTTAGATTATACTTAGCAGGATTAGCTTTTATAATATACGTAAAAAGCTTAAAGTTTTCAAATAAAGGGGGAGTGTTAGGTGGATTATCTTATGCTTTCTCAAGTTTTGTAATGATGACTGCAATTAGACATCCATACTTTATAAATCCATTAATTATATTGCCTATAGTATTCATAACAATAGATAAGTTAATAATAGATAAAAAGAAATATCTATTTTCATTAATGGTAGCAATTTCTATGATATCAAATTTTTATTTTTGTTATATGATTGCAATTATAAGTATAGTTTATGCCTTTATTAGATATTTTGATTATAAAAGATTTAGAGAAATAAAATTTAGTAAGTATTTATTTAATTTAATTATATATTTTTTTATAGGAATATTAATGTCTAGTATTATATTATTTCCAACATTATACTCAATATCTACTTCATCTAGAATAACAAGTGATAATACTCAAACAACAATATTGATATATCCAATTGTATATTATATAAATTTAATATACTCTTCAATATCAAGTGGAAGTTATCCTTTTTGGACAATAATAACAGCGCCTATTTTAACATTTATTTTTTTACCTTTATTTTTTAGAAAAAGAAAAAAATATTTTATATATTTTTATATGTTAATAATTTTTTCTGTTATGACTTTGGTTCCCATATTTGGATCAATAATGAATGGATTTTCATCAATCTCTAATAGGTGGACATTAATATTTGCATTTATAGCTAGTGTAATAATATGCATCGGCTTTGATGAGTTAAAAAATACAAATAAAAAGGATTATTTATATGCAGTTTTTATATTAATATTTTATGGTATATTTGCATTTATAAAGATAGAATTACCTATAATAAAAAATGAAATGTTTCCAGTTTTATTTTGGGGAATGGTAATGATTTTTATAATTTTTTATTATTCAAGTAAGAACACTTCAATAGAGAAAAATAATAAATTTTTCATGTTTATACTTATACTACTTTCAATTAATATAGCTTTTAATAATTACTATAGATATAGTCCAAATGGTCAAAATTTATCAAAGCAATTTATAGAAAAAGGAGAATCTTTAAAATATTATACTGAATCCTTTGGTGGAGCAGAGGAGTATATAAATGAAATGGATAATAGTTTTTATAGAATATCAAAAACTGATGATATATCACGTGCAAAAACAAGAAATAATTCGTTAATATTAAATTATAATGGTATAGATTCTTATCTATCAGTAAATAATGGCTATATTTCTGAATTTTCTAGATCATTAAATAATAGATCTTATACTCCTAATAGTCCAATAATTAATTTTGATAATAGATTTATAGTAAATAATATTATGGGAGTAAAATATTATATTGGATATAAGAATAAAGATGCAAAGTTACATACATCAATCGAAAAAATACAGGATATAGGGAAATTTTCTGTATATAAAAATAAAAATGAAATGCCTTTTGCATATGTTTATAAAAATATATTATCTGAAGATGAATTTAGTAGGTTAAATGGATTAGAAAAGGAAGAATCATTAGTATATGCAGCTTCAGTAAGTGATGGTAATAGAATTAGTAATATAACTAATTTAAAATCAAGTATAGAAAGTTTAAAATTTGATACTAAAGGGACGACAGCAATTATAGAAGATAATAAAATTATAGTTAAATCACTAGAAGATAAAATTGTTTTAAATTTAAAGGATAATAATTTTAGTAGTGGTGAAATTTACCTTGATATAGCTAATTTGAAATATAATCCATTATATAGTGACTTGAAATCTAATAATAATTTAATTCAAAGATTAAAAGAAAAAATAAAACCTTTATTTAAATTTAATAAAGGAGATGAATTTTCTTTAAAAGCAGAATATGATGGTAAACAAAAAAGTTTTAAACAGCCAGATTCTCTGGATGCATCTGGATATTTTAATATAGATTCTGTTCTTATTAATCTTGGATATTATAAAAATATGATAAAAGAAAATAATAAAATAACAATAAAATTTAATAAAATGGGAGAGTATAGTTTTGATTCTTTAAAAGTATTAAATCTACCAATTGATGAATATTTAGATGATCTTAGGAATCTTAAAAATAATAAAATGACTATAGAAAAAATGGATCAAGATATTGTTGTAGGTAATATAAATTCATACGAAGATGGAGTTATAATGTTTCAAATACCTTATTCAAAAGGATGGACTTTAAAAATAGATGGTGATATAGTAGAAACTTTTCCAGTAAATAAAGCTTTCTTAGGGGCTAATTTAAATAGTGGAGAACATAAAATAGAATTAACTTATAAGACTCCATTTTTAAGGATAGGAATAGTATGTACTTTAATAGGGTTAATTATATTTTTAATAACAATAATTTTAGATAAAAAGCAAAAGAAATAAAAAATATCCCCAAAATTTAAACACTAATATTAAAGTTTGGGGATAAATGATTATAAAGGTTCATTTTTCAGTGAATAAATTTGATTACCAAAATCCTCAAGTGCATGAAGTACTGGACATAATGATTTACCAAGTGGAGTTAATGTATATTCTACCTTTGGTGGTATTTCATTATATTGTTTTCTAGAAATTAATTTATTTTTACATAATTCATTTAGACTACGTGAAAGCATTATACTAGATATTCCTTCTAAATTTCTTTGAAGTTCATTAAACCTTACTGTTTTTAACTTAGCAATTTCCCATAAAATTTGTAGTCGCCATTTTCCGTTAAGTATATTTAAAGCATATTTTATTGCAAATTCTCTTTTTGAATAATCCTTATTTAAATAATCGCTCATTAAATACCTCCATTACTAACATTTTTGTTAGTTGCTTAATAATTTTTCAGTACTTGTATTACTTTAATCAAATTACTATAATAGCTTATAGAAAAAAAGTGTCATTGTAAAGCTAGCTATACAACTTTGTTATCTACAAAATAAAAATTATAATATGTTAAGGGAGAAAAAGTTATGATGAATGTGAATAAAGATAAATGTATAGGATGTAGTCTTTGTGCCAAAGATTGTATTGTTAATGATATTGAAATAATAGATGGAAAAGCAAATATAAAAAACAAATCTTGTATAAAATGTGGACATTGTATAGCTATATGCCCAAAGAAGGCTGTATCAACAGATGAGTATGATATGGAAGAAGTAAAAGAGTTTAATAAAGATTCATTTAATATAGATTCAGAAAACTTATTAAACTTTATTAAGTTTAGAAGATCAATTAGAAGTTTTAAAGATAAGGATATAGAAGATGAAAAAATATTAAAAATTATAGAAGCAGGAAGATTTACTCAAACAGGAAGCAATATGCAAAATGTTTCTTATGTAGTAATAAAAGATAAAATAAATGAAATTAGAGAACTGGCTTTAGAAAGTCTTAAAGAAGCTGGAGAACATTTACTTAATAATTTAAGTGAAGAAAATGCTTATTATGAAAGATATGCTAAAATGTGGATAGATATGTACAATGAACATAAAAATAATCCTAATAGCATTGATAGATTGTTTTTTAAAGCACCAGTTGTAATTTTAGTTGTATCAGATTCACAAGTAAATGGAGCACTTGCATCATCAAATATGGAGCTTATGGTTGATTCATTAGGTCTTGGAACTTTTTTTAGTGGATTTTTTATAAGAGCTATTCAAGGAAATAAAAAGATGCTAGATTTACTTGGACTTAAAGAATATGATCAAATAGTTACTTGTATGGTTATTGGATATCCAAATAAAAAATATTTAAGAACTGTACCAAGAAAAAAGCCACAAATAATATGGAAATAAAATCCAATAACTTGTATTAAAAGTTTTAATAAAAATGTATAGCTTAATTTATTTTAAGCTATACATTTTATTTTTATTGTCTTCTTTTCTTTGAAGTTTTTTTGTATAAAAGATATATACAAGCTACAATTATTAATCCTATAACAACAAAACTATAGTCCTTAAGTATTTGGCTAATAAGTGCTGTATTTTCTCCAAGAAAATATCCTATAACTATTAATAATGTATTCCATAAAACTATTCCACCTAATGAATATAAAATAAATGGAACAATATTAAATTTCAATGTTCCAACAACTAATGAAATATAAGTTCTTGTAAGTGGAACTAAACGAGTTAAGAAAACAGATGATTTTTCATATTTCATTATAAAGTGATTTATTTTATTTATACTTTTTCGTGAACTTGGAAATTTTCTTTGAAGTGATTCTAATATTAATGAGCCTCCAAAGTATCCTAGAGCGTAACAAGTAAGAGAACCTAATATACCAGCAATTACACTAACTAATATAGCTGAAATCAAAGAAATATTTCCTGTTGCAGCAAGTAATCCTACAAAAGGAAGTAATACTTCACTAGGTAATGGCAAACAAGCATATTCTAAAAATACTGCTACAAATACTCCTATGTAACCAAAGTTATCTATTAAAGAAACTATAGTATCAACAAAATTATTTAAAATGTCCATAGTTAATCCTCCATATATATATTATGAAAAGTATAGCTTTTATATGTTAAAAATAAGTTAGATTAAGGTTAAGAATAATTAATTTATATTACTATTATTAATATTTTAAACATTTGTAAACATTTTAAAAGAAGATTAAAATATTAAAAAAAATATTGATATAATCTAGTGTGGATAAAATTTATAAAAAGGAGGTATTATAATGAAAATTTTGGTTGTTGATGATGAAATTAGTATATTGAAAATGTTAAAAATAACTTTAGAAGTTGCAGGATATGAAGTTTTATTAGCTGAAAATGCTGTATCTGCGTTAGATGTTATTTTAACTGATTTACCAGATATAATAATTTTAGATGCAATGCTTCCTGATATTGATGGATTTGATTTAATTCCTAAAATTAAAAAAATCAAAGATATTCCTATAATTATGTTAACAGCTAAATGTAATATGAGTGATAAACTTTTAGGATTACAGTTAGGTGCTGATGATTACATAACAAAACCATTTAATAGTACAGAACTTTTATTAAGAATAAACATAATAAAAAAGCGTAGTTTAGATAATAAAGTAAAAAATGAAGATGAGGAATTAATAGTAGGAGATCTTAAGTTATTTTTAAAGGAAAAAAAGCTTTCAATAAATGGAGAATATATTGATTTAACATATAAAGAATTTCAAATATTAAGTTATTTATCTAAAAATCATGGAAAAGTTTTTACTAGAGATGAACTATTAATAAAAATATGGGGATATGATTTTGAGGGAACAACAAGAACTGTAGATATGCTTATACAAAGATTAAGAAAGAAATTAGGCAATTATCAAAGTTATATAAAAACTATTTATGGATTAGGATATAAGATAGATGCAGATTAAGAAATTAAGTATAAAAAGAAAAATAGTTATAACTAGTATTTTTATTTTAGTTCCTATAATTATTTGTATTTGTATAATAACTTTTAGAATATTAACGACTAATTTATTGAATAGTTCAGTAAACTCATTAATTGCTGATAGTAAATCAGCGCAAATATATATAGAAAATATAATTAGGGAAAACAAAGATGAAAATATAGATACTATAATAAAAGATTATGCTCCATACATATGTAATGAATTAAAAGAAAGATTTGGTTTTAGGGTTCAGTTTTTTGATAATTCTAATAAATTAATCTATGATACAACAGATAATAAAGATATTTTAAGGTATTACAATGATATAAATGAAGCATCAAATGGAAATAAGGCATATACTCTAGAAAAAATAGATGGAGTTCCATATATTTTTATATCATCACCAATATTTTATGATGATAATACATGTGGCGTTGTTAGATTTATTTTTAAAGATATTCAAACATATACAATTGTGAGACAAGCATTTTATATTGTTTTAATTGTAGCAGTAGTATTTATGTTAATTGGAATAATATTATTTTATACATTTGCAAAAAAAATAACAAATCCTTTAATTAAGCTTACTGATTATTCAAAAAAAATATCTAAAGGAAATTATGAAGAGAGAATAAATATAGAAAGTGGCGATGAACTTGAAGTGTTGGCAACAACATTTAATGAAATGAGTGAAAATATAAACATATATATAGAAGAAATTAAAAAGGCTTATAAAAATCAAAAAGAATTTTTTGATAATATATCTCATGAGTTTAGAACGCCATTAACTTCTATAATTGGATTTTCATATATATTACCTAAAATACATGATGAGGAACAATTAAAAGAAAGTTCAGACTGTATAAGACAAGAGGGTGAAAGACTTCTTGATTTAGTAAATGAAATATTAGCAATAGCTAAAAATGAAAAGGAATCTTTTCAGATTAATAAAGAGTTTATTAATATAAAAAAAATATTAGATGAATGTGTTTCTATATTAAAGCCTAGATTTGATAATTATCATATAATTGTTGAAAGTAATTATAATATACATTTTGTATATGGAGATTATAATAAGACAAAACAAGTTTTTTTAAATATTTTAGATAATGCTATAAAATATAGTGGCTGTGAAATATTAACAATTAATTCTAAAAATTATAATGATAAATTTGAAGTAGTAATAAGAGATGATGGTATAGGTTTTGATACAAGTAACCCTATAAGTGAAAAGAGTACAGGCTTTGGACTAAATATATGTAAAGATATAATGAAAAATCAAAATGGTGATTTTTATGTAGAAAGTGAAATGTACTCAGGAACAGTATGTAAAATTACATTTTATAAGTACTATTCCAAATAATTTTATGAAGGGATATGAACATGAAAAAATATAGTATATTTTTTATAGTTTCTATTTTTATAGTAACTATAATAACATTAATGTTTTTTAGAACTAATTCTAATACAGTTTATGGGAGAACTTTTGTTGTAGAAGATAAAGAAACTGCAATAAAATCTTTAAATATTTCTATACCAAAACAAATAGTAATACATACAAATTTTTATAGAAATACAATTATTACAAGCAAACTAGAAATAGATGAAATATTAGATTTAATAAATACAATAAAAACTTCTTCATCAAAAGATAATGTAATACTTGAAAGCAAAAATTCATCATATACAATAATGGGAAAAATAATATATAACAATAAAGTAGATGAGTTTTCATTAAATAATAAGCTTGTTTTTGATAATCATATTTATAATTCAAATTCATATTTAATAAATAGCTTACATAAAAAACTTATTAATTATTTTAATACATATGAACATTTAATTGACATATTAAACACAAATGAATCAAATGTACTTTATGAAGGCAATAATAAAAGTTTTTATTTAAACAAAAATGAGCAAAAAAAACTTGCAAGAAGTTTATCAAAGTTAAAATTAATGAATGATGAGACTAAACTAAATAAAGTAAAAATAGAAGATAAAAAGCTTTATACATTAAAAATAAAGATAAATAAAAATATAAATAATAAAACTAATAATTTAATATTCATTGATGTTTATAAAGGATATGTTGCAATTCAGTTTTTAGCTGATGATAATGGTAAGAAAATATATATGGAAGGGAATATATATGAAAATTAAAATAAATAAAAAAAGTAAAATAATAGTTGCCTTTGGTGTGTTGATTTTTATATTAATTATAGGAATAGTTTATTTCGATAATATTAGTAAAAAATCAACTCCAGATCTTAATGGTAAGCATATTGTTGTTTATTCATGTCTTAGAGAAGAGGAAACTAAAGCCATATTAGAATTATTTAAAAGTAAAACAAATTGTTCATATGAGTATATACAACTTCCAACACAAGAGGCTATTTCAAGAATAGAAGATGAAAAAAACTCTCCTAAGGCAGATATATTTTTAAGTGGAACTAAATTAAGCTTACAAAAGTTAGATAAGATAGATTCAATAAAAAGATATGTATCTAAAAATAGTAGAGGATTACCGGATGAATTTAAATCTTCAAATGGTAAATGGGTTGCTTTTGAAGTACATCCTTTTTCAATTGTAATAAATAAAAATGTTTGGGAAAAAGATTTTAAAGATACTCCATTACCAAAAAGTTTTGAAGATTTAAAAAATCCTAAATTTAAAGGGAAAATAGTATTACCAAATCCATTAACATCAGGAACAGGATATAGTTTTATAAATTACTTAAATGAATATTTAGGTGACGAAAAATATAAAGATATAATAAAAAAAATAAAAGATAACACAGGATTATTATCAACTAGAGGGTATAATGTAGTGCAAAATGTTGCATCAGGGGAATATCCTATAGGAATATCATATTTAAGTAATATAAAATTAATGGAAAAGACAGTATCTAATCTAATTGTAATAACTCCTAAAAATGTTGGAGTAGATTTGCATGGGGTTGGAATAATAAATAAAAAAGATAATTTAGATGCAGAAGAAGCATTTGTTGATTTTATTATTTCAAAGGAAACACAGGAAAAACTTAAAGATATTTCTTTTGCATATCCAGTTTTAGATTATAAAAATTTAAATAATTACTCAATTATTAAAAACCAAAATAATGAAGATATTGCAATTGATACATGGAAAAAATCATAAAGAATATATAAAAACATCACAAATTGTTACATTTCTAATATATTTGTGATGTTTTTCTAATATGTTAATCATTTAACATAAACTCATGAAAATAATTTCAAGGAGGTTTATTAAATGATTTCTTTTTTACAACCAGCCAAAGCAATTAATCGTTTACCAAAGGACGAAATTAAAAAGACTTATAAAAGTTATCGTATAAGAGTATTTATTATGATAATGGTTGGCTATATGTCTTTCTACTTAGTAAGAAAGAACTTTGCTATAGCATCACCGCTATTAATACAAAACTTACATTTTTCAAAAACAGAAATAGGACTTATAAGTAGTGCATTTGCAATTTCATATGGACTAAGTAAATTTATATTAGGAACATTAGCAGATAAGTCTAATGTTAAAAATTACTTATGTACAGGGCTTTTAGCATCAGCTGTAATTAATATATGTTTAGGATTTACAAAACATGTTTGGATATTTGTAATCCTTATGATATTAAATGGTATATTCCAAGCAATGGGTGCACCAGCTTGTCATATTGTAATAGGAAAATGGTTCAGAAAAAATGAACGTGGTCTTAAGATGAGTACGTGGAATACTTCACATAATATAGGTGGAGGTCTTGTAGGACCACTTGGAACTTTATCATTATTTATCTTTGGTGCAAATTGCTATCAAAGTATATTCTTATTACCAGCAGTTATATGTATTGGAATAGTTATTTTTATGTTTTTCATTGGAGCAGATACACCAGAATCAGTAGGATTACCTTCAATACAAGAATATTATGGTGAAGAAGTTCTAGAAGAAGAAAAGAATGTTGATAAAAATTCTCTTTCAATGAGAGATATAATGTTTAAATATGTTTTAAGAAATAAATATGTTTGGATATTAGCAATAACAAATATATTTATATATATAGTTAGACAAGGTATGGTTGACTGGATTCCAATTTACTTAACACAATCAAAGCATTTTTCATTAGCAGATGCTAACTGGGCAATGATGTTATTTGAATATTCAGCAATTCCAGCAACTATATTAATAGGTTGGCTATCAGATGTTGTATTTAAAGGAAATAGAGCGCCACTTGGAATAATATGTATGATTGGCGTTTTAGTAGCAGTAGTAATATACTGGAAAACTGATAGTTACTTAGTATCAATGCTTTCAGTTGCATTCGTTGGATGCTTTATATATGGACCAGCAATGTTAATTAATATGAGCTTAATAGATCTTGTTCCTAAATTTGCAGTAGGTTCTGCAGATGGATTTGCAGGATTAACAGCTTATTTAATTGGACAACTTAATGCAGACCTTTTAATTGGTTATTTTGCAGATAAATTTGGATGGAATGGAGCATTCATATTTATGCTAATTGGTGCTGTATGTGCATTAATTGGATTAGTAATTCTTCAAATAACAGTAAAACGTAATAATTACGAAGGTGCTGTAGATTAATAAAATAAAAATAGAAACTAACTAAAAAAACTAACATCCTAAAATACAAACAACAAACAATAAATCTAGTATAAACAAATAAATCGAGATCCTAAAAATAGAATTATAAAAAAGTGAGTCCTAATTATAAAAAATTAGGACTCATTTTACTTTTAATAACCTACATTATCAGCAACAACCAATATAGTAAAGCGGTTTGCAAACTTCCTTCCATTATTAACTACAGACATGTAATTGCATATTCTACCTTTTACATCACAATCTGAACAAGTACCTGTAGTAGTACATGGAGCTTTATGATTTATTCTTTTAGCATTTAATATTGCAATTTTCTTTAAACGTTTAAATGCTTCATCCAAATCTTCAACTATTTTATTTACTCCAACGACTACAATAACTTTTCTTGGACCAAATATCATCCCAGCAGCTCTATTACCTGTTGAATCCATATTTACAAGTTCACCATTTTTAGTTATTGCATTTGTACTTGTAACTAAGAAATCAGCTAGCATTGATTGACGCATTATTTCAACTGTTTCTGAAAAAGGAACATCTTTGTATCTATCAAATAAGTTATAATCACCATTTCTAAATTCATCAATTATATCCATTTGATTTAATGTTACAGAACCACCTAAAGCTATTGAAGAACCTTTTGGAATTAATTCAAGCACCTTCTCTCTAGCATCCATTAAAGTCTCGCAATAATAAGCATCGTAATATTTCATTTTAAGAATTTTTACAATCTCATTAGCATCACATTGTTGTTTCCATTTTATTGTTTTATCCATATAGATCCCCCTCATATGTATAGTTATAATAATTTTAGTAAATATTATACAAATATAGTTTAACACAATAGATTGAATATATTAATATTAAATAGAATTTATTATTAAAAATAATTATAACAATATAGAATAAATGAGGTGTTAAGGTTAATGTATAAAGATAAGGTTGTTTTTGTAACTGGAGCTAGTAATGGAATTGGAAGAAGCATAACAAAAAAGTATGCAGAGGTTGGAGCAAAAGTAATAGCAACAGATATTGTGGAGAGAGAATTTGAAGAAGATAATATAGAATTTTATAAAATGGATTTAAAGGATAAAAATTCAATAGAAGAAGTATTTAAAAAGGTTATAAATAAACATAAAAAGATAGATATATTAATAAATAATGGTGCAATAAGCAAATTTAATAAATCAATATTTGATATAGAAATAGAAGAGTTTGATGAAGTTATAGCAGTAAATTTAAGAGGAGCTTTTATTTGTTCTAAGGAATTTTTAAAAGCAAATAAAGGAGAAAGTTATGGAAGAATAATTAATATAGCATCAACAAGGTGGAATCAAAATGAAGCAGGTTGGGAAGCTTATGGTGCATCAAAAGGTGGATTGGTTTCTCTTACAAATTCTATGGCAATATCATTAAGTGATACAAATATTACAGTAAATGCAATAAGTCCAGGGTGGATTCAAACTACTAATTATGAGAAATTGTCAGATGAAGATCATAAAATTCATCCATCAGGAAGAGTTGGGAAAGCAAGAGATATAGTTAATGCTTGCTTATTTATAACCAATGAAGAAAATGACTTTTTAAATGGAGAAAATATAGTTATAGACGGTGGAATGACAAAGAAAATGATATATTAAATTTAAAGAAAAAAAGCTGTGCTATTTATGTAGTATAGTTTTTTTATTGCACAAAGTATTAAAAAATAACATAGAATACACTATAGTATTACATGGAGTTGAAAAGGTGTGATATACGGGCTTATTTTAGCTGGCGGAAAGGGGAGTAGACTTTATCCTTTGTCAAGAACAGAGAAACCTAAGCAGTTTCTTAAAATAATAAAAGAAAAAAGCTTCTTAGAAAACACTGTTGACAGAATAACTCCTCTAATAGAAAAAAATAATATTTACGTAGTTACAAATCAAGATTATAAAGAAAAAATAGCTGAAGAACTTAAAGATATAAAAAGAGAAAATATTATTACAGAACCTATGAATAAAGAAACTGCTACATGTATAGGGCTTTCAGCAGTTAAATTATTAAAAAAAGATAGAGATGCAGTAATGATAGTTTTACCATCAGATCACTATATAGAAAATGAAAAGGAATATATAGAGACTCTTGCCCAAGCTGTTGAATTAGCAAATAGGAGAAGATGTATAGTAACCTTAGGGATAGATCCAACAAGACCAGAAACTGGGTATGGATATATTGAGATGGGCAATAGAATTGGCGGAAATAGGCCAGCATATAAGGTAGCTAGATTTACTGAAAAACCTAACGTAGAAGTTGCAAAAGACTTCATATATAAAGGAACCTATTTATGGAACTCAGGAATGTTCATATTTAGGGCGGATGTAATACTAAGAGAAATAGAAAAATACCTTCCATTTATGCATAAGTCTTTAATGGAGATATATAAGTATATAGGCGAAGAAAATGAAGAAGAGGTAATCAATGAACAATATAAGCTAATAGATGGTATATCAATAGATTTTGGTGTTATGCAAAAGACTAGAAAAGCTTATGTGATAAAATGCGACTTCACATGGGACGATATAGGCAGTTTTAGTGCTTTAAGTAGATTTTTAGATAAACAAAATAGTAATTCAGTATCTGAAAATGTATATTTAGAAGGCTGTGAAAACTGTTCTGTATTCGGTAAAAAAAGTTTAATAATAGGATTAGGAGTAAAAGATATAGTAATAGTTGATGCAGGAGATGTACTCCTTGTTATGAATAGGGAAAAAGATCAAGAGATAAAACATCTTTTAAATGAACTTGAAGGTGAAAAAGATTATAAAAAGTATTTATAAAAAATATTAAAGAAGGTGTAAAAGCCTTCTTTTATTTATATTAATAAAAAGCAATTAAAGTTTTATTTTTATTATAAGGAATTAAGTTACATTCTGATGAAGGGTTAAAATCAAATTTATTTAATGATTCATTATCAAGATAAACTTTGAATAAATCATATCCACTATCGTCTATAACAACTATAGGTTTAATAATTAAACCATTATCAAAAATATCATAAACTATTCCAAGGTTGTAATCATAGTCATTTTTATAATTATTCATATAATAAATCACCTCATAAAATGAAAATATTTAAAATCAATAAAATATATGTATATATAAAATATAACATTTATTTATAAAAAGTTAAATCATTATTAAAAATAAATTTTAATAAGAAAATACTTATTAGAACAAAATAAAACAATTTGAAAAAATGTAAAAATATTGTATAATATAAATTGATTGTATAACAAAATAAAGATATGGAGGAATTAAAGATGATAAAATTAATTTTATTTGTATTTTTATTTTCAATATTTATTACAAAGTTATTAAAAGATGTAAAAAAAGATTTAGCTTATTTAGAAGAAAAAATTTAAAAATAGTTATAAAACTTTCTTGCGAAGATTCATGTATAAACTGAATCTTCGCTTTTTTTATGAAAAAATACTGAAAATTAAAATCCATTAATTTGAAAATTATTTTCTAAAATGAAAAATAATTTTCAAAAAACTATTGAAATAGTAAAAGAAAATGATTACAATATAATCATAAAGAAAATAATTTTCAGAAAAGGTGATTTGATGTTAGATGTAGTTAAGGGAAAATTGATAGTATCTTGTCAAGCATTAGCGGACGAGCCTTTGCATAGCTCATTTATTATGGGTAGAATGGCTAAAGCTGCAAAAGAAGGCGGGGCAGTAGGGATAAGAGCTCAAGGAGTTAGTGATATTAACGAAATAAAGAAAGTAACAGGATTACCTGTTATTGGGATACTGAAAATAAATTATGATGATTCAGATATTTATATAACACCTACGAAGAAAGAAATTGATGATCTTCTTACTACTGAATGTGAAATGATAGCATTAGATGCAACAGGAAGAAGAAGACCACATGATGAAAAACTTAAAGATTTAGTAGATTATATACACAAAAATAATAGATTAGCGATGGCAGATATATCAACCTTAGAAGAAGGAATAGAAGCAGAAAAGCTTGGGTTTGATTGTATTTCAACAACTCTTTCTGGATATACACCATATTCTAAGCAAAGTGATGAAGCAGATTTTGAATTATTACAAAAGTTAATAAAAACAGTAAAGATTCCTGTTATTTGTGAAGGAAAAATAAATACACCAGAAGATTTGAGACAAGCTTTTGATTTAGGTGCGTACTCAGCTGTAGTTGGTGGAGCTATAACAAGACCACAACAAATAACTAGAAGATTTACAAATGTTTTAAAATAAATTAAAAAGGTTTTATTGGGAGGTTTTATATTATGAAAGGTATTTATTCAGCTTTATTAGTTTCATTTGATAAGGATGGAAACATAAATGAAAAAGGATTAAGAGAAATTATTAGACATAACATTGATGTATGTAAAATTGATGGTCTTTATGTAGGTGGAAGTACTGGTGAAAACTTTATGCTTTCAACTGATGAAAAGAAAAAAATATTTGAAATTGCTATGGATGAAGCAAAAGGACAAGTTAAATTAATAGCTCAAGTAGGATCAGTTAATTTAAAAGAAGCTGTTGAACTTGCAAAATTTACAACAGAATTAGGATATGATGCAATATCAGCAGTTACACCATTCTATTACAAATTTGATTTTAATGAAATTAAACACTACTATGAAACAATAATAAATTCTGTTGATAATAAACTTATTATATATTCAATACCATTCCTAACAGGAGTAAATATGTCAATAGATCAATTTGCAGAGCTTTTTGAAAATGAAAAAATAATAGGTGTTAAGTTTACAGCAGCAGATTTCTATTTATTAGAGCGTATGAGAAAAGCATTCCCAAATAAATTAATTTTTGCAGGATTTGATGAAATGATGTTACCAGCAACAGTACTTGGTGTTGATGGAGCTATAGGTTCAACATTTAATGTTAATGGAGTTCGTGCAAGACAAATTTTTGAAGCTGCTCAAAAGGGTGATATAAAAACAGCATTAGAAATTCAACACGTAACTAATGATTTAATTACTGATATATTAAATAATGGATTATATCAAACAATTAAGTTAATGTTACAAGAACAAGGGGTGGATGCAGGTTACTGTAGACAACCAATGAAAGAAGCAACAGAAGAAATGATTGAAAGAGCAAAGGAAATAAACAAGAAATACTTTTAATATTTAATAATTAAAATAAAATTTTATAGCTTAACTAATTAATTAGTTAAGCTATAAATTAAAAAATCAAAAGGGGAGAAAATGAGATGCAAGGTTTTACAAAAGTTGATTTAGTTGTTTTAGTTGTTTATTTAGGACTTGTACTATTTGCTGGATTAAAATTTTCAAAGAAGGAAATGAAGGGAAAGGAATTCTTTAGAGGTGACGGAACAATTCCTTGGTGGGTTACTTCAGTTTCAATATTTGCAACACTTTTAAGTCCAATTTCTTTCTTGTCATTAGCGGGTAATTCTTATAAAGGTACATGGATAATGTGGTTTGCTCAATTAGGTATGTTTGTAGCAGTACCACTTACAATAAGATATTTCTTACCAGTTTATAGCAGACTAGATATAGATACAGCTTATGAGTATTTAGAAATAAGATATAAAGATAAAGGTCTTAGAATACTTGGAGCTATAATGTTTATTATTTATCAAATAGGTCGTATGGCAATTATAATGTATTTACCATCAATGGTATTAGCAAATCTTACAGGAATAAATGTTTATTTACTTATTATAGCAATGGGTGTTATTGCAATAATTTACTCATATACAGGTGGATTAAAGTCAGTATTATGGACAGACTTTATTCAAGGATGTGTACTTATAGCAGGTATTATATTTTCATTAATATTCTTAATTTCAACAATAAATGGCGGATTTGGAGCTATTATGAATGAATTAACTGAAGGTGGAAAATTCTTGGCTTCAAAAGAACCAATATTTAATCCAAATATATTTAAAACAAGTGTATTCTTATTGATAGTTGGAGGAGGATTAAATACTTTCTCATCATATATTTCAAGTCAGGATATAGTGCAAAGGTTTACTACAACTACTGATATAAAACAATTAAAGAAAATGACTTATGGTAACTTAGTTTTATCATTATTTGTAGCTACTATATTCTACTTAATAGGAACAGCATTATTTGTATTCTATAGACAAAATCCAGAATTATTACAAACTGCTCAACAAGACCAAATTTTTGCATCATATATAGCATTCCAATTACCAGTAGGTATAACAGGTGTAGTTTTAGCAGCTATATATGCAGCAGCTCAATCAACACTTTCAACTGGATTAAACTCAGTTGCAACAAGCTGGACTTTAGATATTCAAAACTTTATTACAAAAGATATGTCAATGGAGAAACAAACAAAGGTTGCTCAATATATATCTTTAGGAGTTGGTATAGCTTCAATTGGGATGGCAATAATACTTGCAAATGGTGGAGTAAATTCAGCTTACGAATGGTTTAATGGATTCATGGGACTTGTTCTTGGAGTTTTAGCAGGAATATTTGTATTAGGTATATTCTTTAGAAAGGCAACAAAGGCTGGAGCATATGCTGGATTTATAGCATCAGCAATAGCTGTTATAGTATGTAAATACGGCGGATTTGATGTAAGTATATGGTCATACTCAATTATTTCAATTGGAGTATCAGTAATAGTTGGAATGATTGTATCATTAATGACTCAATCACAAGTAGTTGATGAAAAGACTCAAAGAGAAGCTACAGTTTACTATAACAAAAAAGATAAAGTAGAAGAAGAAAGAAAAGCAGCTTTATCATAAAATTTTGAAATTAAATTAGTCTCTTTATATTAGGAGGAAGATGAAATGATATTTGGAAATTTAAAAGATATAGAAAAATATGAATTTTTACAAGGTCTTGTAAAGGAAGCATTAGTTCATGCAAAAGAAAATGATGTTATAAATTATGAGGCAGGAAGTCATGAGATTGATGGGGATAGACTTTTCTTAAATAGAGTTAATTATACTACGAAAAATAAAGAGAATAGATTTTGGGAAGGCCATAAAAAATATATAGATGTTCATGTAGTATTTGAAGGTAAAGAAAGAATAGATTTAAATTTTAAAGATAATTTAAATTTTAAAAAATATGTTGAGGAAGATGACTTTCTTGAATTTGAAGGAGATGAAAACTCAACAGTAGTTCTTGAAAAAGGTGACTTTTTAATATGCTATCCAGATGATATTCATATGACTTGTTTAAAGGCAGATGAAACACCTAGTGATGTTAAAAAGGCTATTTATAAAGTTATATTATAAACTTAAATATTAAAGATTTTATATACCCTGTAGTACATTAAATGTGCTATAGGGTATTAAGCTATTTGAATTTAAAAGGAGAGAGTAATATGAATAAACCTTTAATTGATGTGTTTTTGTTGATAGGACAAAGCAATGCCCTTGGAATGGGAGATGCAGATTATGCAAAAACCCCAAATAGCAAATGTTTTGAATATATTGAAATAGATGAAATTATACCTATGAGAAAATTTTTAGAAGTATCTAGGGGAAATGGAACAATAGCACAAAATTTTTCGTTAAAATGGAATGAATTAACAGGTAGATACGTATGTTTTATACATAGTGCTGTGGATGGTTCTATGATAAAAAATTGGGGACATGACCGATATAGTTATTTAGTGAATGCTCTAGATAAATATAAAAGTGGAGTTGAAAAGATAAAAAAAATATATGAAATAAATAGTCAAAATGCTATTTGGATCCAAGGAGAAAGTGATGCTAAATATGGAACTGATCCTATATACTATAGAGAAAAATTAAAGGGATTAGTAAAAGGTTTAGAATATGTAGGAATTGAAAAAGTATTTTTGAGTCTTACAGGATATTGGGAGGGTGTTGATGATGAAAAAGTTTATAATATTGCAGCTACACAAAGTATTACAGCAGAAGAGTGTGAAAATTTAATTGTAGCTTCAAATTTAGCCTTATCATTTAGAGAGAGAAATCTCTTAATTGATGAAGTTCATTATTCACAAGAAGCTTTAAATGAACTCGGAGAAGAGTTAGCTAATAATATTTATAATTATTGTTATAAGGGAGAAAATCCTAAATTTAAATATGAATTTGATTTAGGAAAAAATAAAAAGTATGTAAAAGAAATAATTAATTTATATGAGAGTTTATAGGAGGGGATTTTTATGAAGTTATTTGTAGGAATAGATATTGGAGGAACTAATATTAAATATGGAGTTATAGATGAAAATGGTAATATGTTAGAAACCTCAGAGAGACCAACAGAAGCTTATAAAGGCGGACTCAGTATAATGGATAAAGTTAAGGAGATAGTTTATAGTTTAAAAGGAAATTATAAGATAGAAGGTATATGTGTATCAACTGCTGGAATGGTATGTCCTAAAGAAGGAAAAATATTATATGCTGGACCTACAATTCCAAATTATATTGGCGTTGAAATTAAAAAGATTTTAGAAGAAGAATTTAATATACCATGTATGGTTGAAAATGATGTTAATAGTGCAGCACTTGGTGAATTATGGCTTGGTGCAGGTCAAGGTAAAAAATCAATGGCTTGCATAACTGTTGGTACTGGTATTGGTGGAGCTATTGTATTGGATGGAAAAGTTATGCATGGATTTACTAATTCAGCAGGGGAAATTGGATATATGATAGTTGATGGAAATGAAATTCAAAAAGTTGCATCAACAACTGCTTTAGTAAATAATGTAGCAAATAGAAAAGGCGTAGATCCTTCAAATTTAAATGGAAAAGAAATAATTAAAGGATATGAAAATGGAGATGTTATTTGCATTGAAGAAGTAATTAAAATAGCAGATGTAATAGCGCATGGTATATCAAATATAGTGTATTTATTTAATCCAGAAGTTGTAGTTTTAGGTGGAGGAATTATGGCTAGAGAAGATATTCTAAAGCCGTTAATAGAAAAGTCTTTAAAAAAATATTTAATAGAATCAGTATATAAAAATACAAATATACAATTTGCAAAACTTAAGAATACAGCTGGTATGATTGGGGCAGTTTATAATTTCAAAAATAATATATAACTTAGAATAAGAGCTAAATAAAAATTTATTTAGCTCTTATAATATATTTAAAAATACTAAAATCCTGTATGGCCAAATCCACCACCGCGATTAACACCTTTAATTTTTGCAACATTATCAGTATGAATAAAATTTGCTTTATAATATTTAGCAAGAACCATTTGAGCTATTCTATTACCTTTTTTAATGTATATAGTTCCATATGGATTACCGTTTTTATCTAAATAAATATATGTTTTTAAAAGTTTTCTATAAGCTTTCTCACAATCACGGTAATTGCTTAAATCTTCGCCTTTTTGTTCTAAGTAATCTTTAAGACTTACTTCTTCATAATTAGATTTTAAATCTTTTAATATATTTATATCATTTGCAATTTCATATGGTAGGTTTGCAATATTGTAGTTATTTTCAAGTATAACTGAAATATTACTAACTGAATCAGCATCGATTGTACCTATTGAATTTGATATCTTTAAGTAAGTTTTTAAAGATAATCCACTTCTAGCTCTTATTTGTATTTCCATGTTATCTGGAATTGCAAATTTTAAATTTAAAGGTAAAGCTACTTTTTCAAATGGTCTTATAATCATATCTTCAGCTGCGAATAGATCTGCTCCAGCTGCCAATGGTGTTTCATATTTTGGTGTGATTGCATTACTATCATATTCTATAAATACGTCTCTTATATTAGTTTTTTGCATTTAAATATCCTCCTTGAAATAGTATCATTTTTAGATTAGTTATAGTATAATTCAAAAAGTTTTTATAATTATATATTGAGTAAAAAATTAACAAAAAATAAAGTTTATTCATAATTGATACGTATATTTTGTAATGATATTACTAATGATGATATACTTGTTGTAAGTATTAAGCGAAATAAAATTAAAAGAGGTATATCAAATATGGGAATATTAAATCAGTTAGAAAAGCCTAGATTTAGGGCTACAAAATCAGATAAAGCATTAATTGAGTATATAAAGTCAGATTTAGATAATTTTATATACAAGTCAATATCAGTAATAGCAAAGGAATCAAATGTTGGAGAAGCAACTATAACTAGATTCACAAAGAAAATGGGGTTTAGTGGGTTCCAGGATTTTAAGGTTACGTTAGCCAAAGAGCTTTCAGTAAAAAAGAATACAAGTGTTATAAGCTCTCATGTTCATAAGGACGAAGGAGTTATAGAAACTGCAAATAAGCTTTTAAAATCAGCTATTGATATACTAGAAGGAACTACATCAAAGATTGATTCAAATACAATAAGTGAATGTAAAAATATTATAATGAATTCTAATAGAATTTATTTTGTTGGAATTGGATATTCAGGGGTTGTTGCTACTGATATAAATTATAAATTTATGAGAATTGGTTTTAATAGTATACCAATAACAGACAGTCATACTATGGTTATAATGTCTTCAATTATGAATAGTGATGATGTAATGATAGCTGTATCTCATTCAGGTGTAACTAAAGAGATTGTAAAGACTGTTCAGCAGGCAAAGGAAAATGGAGTCAAAATAATTACATTAACTGAAGATACAGATAATCCATTAAGAAGACTTGCTGATTATCAGCTTACTTATGTTTCAGGAGAGACTATACTTGAAACAGGATCAATATCATCAAAAATACCACAAATATTCTTATTGGATTTGGTTTATACTGAAGTTATAAAGGAAATGTTTAATGAGGCGGTTGAAAGAAAAATTAAAACTACAAATGCTATCGAAGTATATAATGATAGTATATAAACAAAAGATTATTATTGAAGAAGTTGCTATTAATACTATTAACAGTTAAAATAGTGACTTTTTTAATACATAATAATTGATTAAAATGGTAAAAATGTAAAAAGTGCTTTTAAATTCAATATATTTTAATTAAAATGTAATAATATATTAGTAATATTAATATAACTTTTCTATACAATAGATATGAGGACTTTTTTGGAGTGATGTTTAATAAATGACAGCATATCCAAAAGAATAATATATATTTTGATTAAATTTTGTAGTAGCATATAACTAAGTGATTTTTTTAAGGAAGTGATGTTTAAATGATGATGAACAATCACAAAATGATAGCAGATTATATATTGAATAATATGAGAGAAGATAGATTACATTTAATAAATAGAAAGAGATTTATTTGGGGAAATATAAAACCTGATTGTGTTTCAAGATATAAGTTTAAAAAACATTATTATGATGAAAGTATAGATATGATTCTTGAAATGATTGATAAACTATCATCTCTTACAGTAACAGAAATTATGAATGATAGTAGTGTTGGAAAGTTTAGCGGAGCTTTAGGGGTTGTGTGTCACTTTTTAACTGATTATTATTGTTTACCTCATTATGAAAGATGGGAATTTAAAAATTCAATAAAGCCTCATGTTTTATATGAAAGAGAACTTGCTAAAGTTTCTAAAAATTATAAAATAAACGTAATTAGAAACAATAGACTAAATAGAGGAAATGTAAAAGAGTTTATTGAAGAAACTTTAGAGCTTTATAGATTCGAAGAAAGTTATGAAAATGACTTAAACTTTGCATATTATGTATGTACTAATGTATTTAATATGATTATAGAATCTGTAGTAGCGAACGAGCAAAGAGGAAAATTAGCAATGTAAAATTAATGTGGATATAGATTATATGTATGTAATATACATATAAAGTCTATATCCTTTTTTTATTACCATAAATTTTTTTATGTAATATTTGCAATATATCTTTTAGAAAAAAGTTGTTAATTATAAATTAAAAAATAATTCTTAGCAAAAAGGTTGAATATTTCAAAATAAAATCATATAATGAACATATGAACAATCGCTCATATGTAAGGAGGAACTTTTATGCAAGAAGTTTATATAGACAAGTGCTCAGCTAACATAACACATCCTGATGGAATTGAATATGTTAAAGAGAGATTACCAAAGGAAGAAACATTATATGATTTAGCAGAACTTTTTAAAGTTTTTGGAGATACAACAAGAATTAAAATAATATGTGCTCTTTATGAGAAGGAGTTATGTGTTTGTGATATAGCAACACTTTTAAATATGACACAATCAGCTGTATCACATCAATTAAGAACTCTTAAAGCAGCAAGACTTGTTAAGTTTAGAAGAGAAGGAAAATCAGTTTTTTATTCATTAGATGATGAGCATATTATGAGAATATTTAATGAGGGATTAAATCACGTTAACGAATAAAAGAGAGGGGGACATGTATATGGAAAGTAAAAGATTGAAATTATCTTTAAATGGATTAGATTGTGCTAATTGTGCAGGGAAAATTGAAAAGATAGTAAGTGAATTTCCAGAAGTTAAAGAAGCTAGTTTAAATTTTTCATTTAAATTATTAATAGTAAAATATGATGGAAATATTGAAGAAAGTTATATGATTGACAAAATAACAAAGGTTGTTAAAGATTTAGAGCCTCAAGTTGAAGTAGTTAAGTATTCAATTAGTCAATCAAATAGTAAGTTTAGAAATACAGCATCAGTTTGTAAAGATGCTTGTTGCACTACTGATGGTAGTCATGGATGTTCTGATGGACATGAACATCATCATAATAATAAAAGTACTAAAGATGGACAAGATGATAAAAGAAAAGAAGAGAGTAAATTTGTAGTTTTTTTCAAAGAAAATTTTAGACTTATATTTGGTATAGTATTTTTTATAGTTGGAATGATATTTGATGAAAATGCACCATTGCTTTTAGTATCATATATATTAGTTGGGGGTGAAGTTTTATTAAGTGCATTTAGAAATATTATAAAAGGTAAAATATTTGATGAAAACTTCTTAATGAGTATAGCAACAATTGGAGCAATTGCTATAGGTCAATATCCAGAAGGGGTAGCAGTTATGCTTTTCTATGAAATAGGAGAGTTATTCCAAAGTTATGCTGTAAATAGGTCAAGAAAATCTATATCAGAACTTATGGATATAAAAGCAGAATATGCTAACTTAGAAAAGGATAATAAAATAGTACAAGTATCACCAGAAGAAGTTAATGTTGGTGATATTATAGTTATTAAACCAGGAGAAAGAGTTCCTCTTGATGGAATAATATTATCAGGTAAGACTTCTGTAGATTCATCAGCTCTTACAGGTGAGTCAGTTCCAGTAAGTAAAGGGGAAGGGGATGAACTTTTAGCTGGTTGTATAAATAATAGTGGAATTATAAAAGTAAAAGTAACAAAAGTATTTGAAGAATCAACAGTTGCGAGAATATTAGAACTTGTTCAAAATGCAAGTAGTAAAAAAGCTTCAACAGAAAAGTTTATAACAAAATTTGCAAGATACTATACTCCAATAGTAGTATTCTCAGCAGTAGCATTAGCTTTAATACCTCCATTAGTAACAGGAGATAGTTTTAATGAATGGGTATATAGAGCATTAATATTCTTAGTTGTTTCTTGTCCTTGTGCATTAGTTGTATCAGTTCCTTTAGGATTATTTGCAGGAATTGGTGGAGCTTCAAAAAAAGGAATATTAATTAAAGGTGGAAATTATTTAGAAGCACTTAAAGATGTTGATACTGTTATATTTGATAAAACAGGAACTTTAACAAAAGGTGTATTTAAAGTAACTAAAATAAATAATGTAGATATATCCAAAACAGATCTTTTAAAATATGCAGCAACTTGTGAAAAATTTTCTAATCATCCAATAGCTAAATCAATTGTTGATGAATACAATTTATCAAGTGGCAGTGAGATTGATGATAATGTAGTTAAGAGTCAAGAAGAGGTCTCAGGTAAAGGTGTAATAGTTAAAGCTTATAATAAAGAAATATTAGCAGGAAATAAAAAGCTTATGGACTTAAAAGGTATTAAAGTTCCAGAAGTTGATGAAATAGGTACAATAGTATATATTGCTATAGATAATGAATATAAAGGAAATATAATTATTGCAGATCAAGTTAAAGATGATGCAAAAGATGCAATAAAAAATCTTAAGGTAATTGGTGTAAATAAAATAGTAATGTTAACTGGAGATAGTAAAAAGGTTGCAGATAAAGTTTCAAAAGAATTAGGAATAACAGAATGCTATTCAGAATTACTACCAGATAACAAAGTAGAAAAGGTTGAAGAAATACTAAAAAATAAAAATACAGGAAAGCTTGCCTTTGTTGGAGATGGTATAAATGATGCTCCAGTACTTGCAAGAGCAGACGTTGGAGTTGCAATGGGAGGAATAGGTTCAGATGCAGCCATAGAAGCTGCAGATGTTGTTTTAATGAAAGATGAACCTTCAACATTAGTAGATTCAATTAAAATAGCAAGAAAAACAAATAAGATATTATGGCAAAATATAATATTCTCATTAGGAGTAAAATTATTAGTATTAATACTTGCAACAATTGGAGATGCAAATATGTGGGAAGCAGTTTTTGCAGATGTTGGGGTAACATTAATTGCAGTATTAAATTCAATGAGAGCACTTAAATTATAATATAAATAAAAAAAGTCTAACATTTAAATGTTAGACTTTTTTGCTAAATTTAATTTAATAAAAAGATATGGTGATATAAACATAATCCAAAAAACTATAAGAAAATATTTTAAAAATGTAAAAATATCATTATTTAAAAATATTTTAAATCGAATATATATAATTAAAGCTCCAGATAAGCCTATTATACATTTAATAATATTTTGATTTAATGTTCCTTTAGGATCAAAGTTTATAAATTTACTTTCTAAAACAATAGAAATAATTAATCCTAAAAATGCTCCAAGAGATTTATTAAAATCATTACTATGAACAACAAAAATCCCAAGTAATAAAAATACTATAAATGAAAGTATTATAAGTGATTTTGAATTATCAAATGATTTTTCAAATAATTTATCAGCAAAAAGAGCAGATAAAATACCTATTATAGTTCCGAATATAACATCTCTTGGCCAATGAACTCCAAGATAAAGTCTTGATATAGGAATCATAAGCATCATAAATACACTAAATATAAAAACAAATTTATTTTTATATTGCTTAATTAATAATGTAAAAGTAGTTCCACTAAATTGAGAATGTCCAGATGGAAAGGAACTTCCTGTAGCAGTATTAACAGCATTACTTTTAATTACTTCTATTCCTATAGGTCTTTTAAAGTTAAATATACACTTTAAGAAATTATTTAAAGTAAAAGAAAATAAAAGAGCATATAGAAATTTATAACCTAATCTTTTATCTTTACACCAAAACATAAACAGTGAAAAAGCTATTCCAAATATAGTTCCACCTATGTAAGTTATAAAAGTAAAGAAATAATCGAGAAATGGATTTGAAAAAGATTGTATAAATTTAATTACTTCCATATTAAAATCAACTCCATAAAAATATTCATAAAAAACAATTATATCCTATCTAACCCTTTAAATACAAGTAATTCCATTGACAAAGGTAGGAAAGGAAAGTATAATCTACTACGGTAAATCTTTCAGGCAAAACAAGATGGGTAGCATACAGGAATTTTTCCTGTTGTAAAGTTATAAACTTTACATCTTATTCAGGCAAAGTTTATATATAAGATAGGCGTCTTATATATAAACTTTATTTTTTATAATAAAATTGGATTATTTTATTTAACTTATGGTAATATATATAATGATAGTTAAAAATTTAACTCTAAATAATAGGGTTTTACATAATTGTGTTTAGTGAAACAGAAAAAAATTAATAAGGAGATACAGTATGGAAAAAAAGAAACCTATTTCTATGGCTGTTATTAAAAGACTGCCTAAATATCACAGATATTTAAATGAATTATTAAAAAATGATGTAGACAGAATATCTTCAAAAGAATTAGGAGAGAAGATTGGATTTACAGCTTCTCAAATACGTCAAGATTTAAACTGCTTTGGTGACTTTGGACAACAGGGATATGGATACAACGTACGTGAATTAGCTAGTCAAATAAGTACTATACTTGGATTAGATAAAGAGTATAATGCAGTAATAATTGGAGCTGGTAACATTGGTCAAGCAATAGCAAATTATACTAGATTTGGAAAGATGAGTTTTAATTTAGAAGGTATATTTGATGCTAACCCTAAGCTTCTTGGTATGAAGATAAGAGATGTAGGAATACAAGACATTGACAATTTAGAAGGATTCTTAAAAGACAACAAAATAGATGTTGGTGTTATATGTGTACCTAGAATAAATGCGCAAAAAGTTTGTGATACTTTAGTCGAAGGTGGAGTAAAAGGAATATGGAATTTTGCACCTGTAGACTTAAGTGTTCCAGAAGATGTTACTGTTGAAAATGTACATTTAAGTGAAAGTTTATTAACATTAATATATTTACTACATGATAAAAATAACAATAGAAAATAAGCTCTAAGCGTGGTAAATACACGCTTTGTTAAATATTATCAAAAAAAATCTACAAAATTTTAGTTTGATATTGCAAAAAATTTAACAAAGTATTATAATTGTAATTGAAGTTGAAAGACTTCAATTATTTTTTATTTTAATTTGTTATAATATTAACAAAGAGTTGATAAATTATTATAAAAATTTTAAATTTTACCGTTTGATAAAGTGTAAATTAGAAAAAGAAAATATTCAAATAATATATATTAATTCGGTTGTGAAAAAAAGGGAGGCTTTATTAATGGAATTAAAAAATGTACTTCTTGAAAAAGAAGGTAATTTAGCTATCGTAACTATCAATAGACCAAAAGCATTAAATGCTTTAAATTCAGAAACATTAAAAGATATTGATGCAGTTGTTACAGATTTAGAAAAGGATAACAACATAACTTGCGTTATATTAACTGGAGCTGGAGAAAAATCTTTCGTTGCAGGAGCTGACATTTCAGAAATGAAAGACTTAAATGAAGAGCAAGGAAGAGAGTTTGGTATCTTAGGTAATAACGTATTCAGAAGATTAGAAAAGTTAGGTAAGCCAGTTATTGCTGCAATCTCAGGATTTGCACTAGGTGGTGGATGTGAACTTGCAATGTCATGTGATATAAGAATAGCTTCAGAAAAAGCTAAATTTGCTCAACCAGAAGCAGGTCTTGGAATTACTCCAGGATTTGGTGGAACTCAAAGATTAGCAAGACTAGTTGGAGAGGGAAAAGCAAAAGAACTTATTTATACATGTGACATGATAAAAGCTGATGAAGCATTAAGAATAGGTTTAGTTAATAAAGTAGTTCCTTTAGAAAGTTTAATGGACGAAGCAAGAGCTATGGCTGAAAAAATAATGGCTAATGCTCCAATCGCTGTTAAGTTATGTAAAGATGCAATCGGAAGAGGAATGCAAGTAAGCATAGACGAAGGAATAATGATAGAAGCAGAAGACTTCGGTAAATGCTTTAGCACAGAAGACCAAGTTGAAGGTATGACTGCTTTCATGGAAAGAAGAGCTAAAAACTTCCAAAACAAATAATGAAATATAATATATAAATTCACTAATAGATTTAGGGTGTATTATTAGGAGGGTAATTTAAATGAATTTCCAATTAACTAGAGAACAAGAATTAGTAAAACAAATGGTTAGAGAATTCGCTATAAACGAAGTAAAACCAATTGCAGCTGAAATTGATGAAACAGAAAGATTCCCAATGGAAAACGTAGAAAAAATGGCTAAGCTTGGTATGATGGGAATACCTTTTAGTAAAGAACTTGGCGGAGCTGGTGGAGATGTACTTTCATACATCTTAGCAGTTGAAGAATTATCAAAAGTATGTGGTACAACAGGAGTTATACTTTCAGCTCATACTTCATTATGTGCTTCATTAATAAATGAATTTGGTAAGCCAGCACAAAAAGAAAAATATTTAGTACCTCTTGCAAAAGGAGAAAAAATCGGAGCATTCGGTTTAACTGAACCAGGAGCTGGTACTGATGCAGCTGGACAACAAACAACTGCAGTTCTAGATGGAGATAACTACATCTTAAATGGATCAAAAATATTCATAACAAATGGTGGAGTTGCTGAAACTTTCATAATATTTGCTATGACAGATAAATCAAAAGGAACAAAAGGAATATCAGCATTCATAGTTGAAAAAGATTTCCCAGGATTCTCAATTGGTAAAGTAGAAGATAAGATGGGTATTAGAGCATCATCAACTACTGAATTAATTATGGAAAACTGTATAGTTCCAAAAGAAAACCTAATCGGACAAGAAGGTAGAGGATTCGGAATAGCAATGAAGACTCTAGACGGTGGTAGAATAGGTATCGCAGCTCAAGCATTAGGAATTGCAGAAGGTGCTTTAGATGAAGCTGTTAACTATATGAAAGAAAGAAAACAATTCGGAAGATCATTAACAGCATTCCAAGGATTACAATGGATGGTTGCTGAAATGGATACAAAAATAGAAGCTGCAAGAAATTTAGTATATAAAGCAGCATGCAAGAAGCAAGCAGGACTTCCATATTCAGTTGATGCTGCAAGAGCAAAATTATTTGCTGCAGATGTAGCTATGGAAGTAACAACTAAAGCAGTTCAATTATTCGGAGGATACGGATACACTAAAGAATATCCAGTTGAAAGAATGATGAGAGACGCTAAGATAACAGAAATCTACGAAGGAACTTCAGAAGTTCAAAAGATGGTTATTGCAGGAAGCAAGTTAAGATAAGGGAGGCCTTTTAATAATGAATATAGTAGTTTGTTTAAAACAAGTTCCAGATACAACAGCAGTAAAAATAGATCCTAAAACAGGAACACTTATAAGAGATGGTGTACCATCAATAATAAACCCAGAAGATAAGCATGCTTTAGAAGCAGCGCTTCAAATAAAAGAAAACAACGGAGCAAAGGTTACTGTAGTAAGTATGGGACCTCCACAAGCAGAAAGTGCTTTAAGAGAAGCTTTATGTATGGGAGCTGATGAAGCAGTACTTATAACAGATAGAGCTTTCGCAGGGGCTGATACATTAGCAACTTCAAAAGCATTAGCAGGAGCTATTAAGAAGTTAGAGTACGATATAATCTTCGCTGGAAGACAAGCAATCGATGGAGATACAGCTCAAGTTGGACCAGAAATAGCAGAACATTTAAATATTCCTCAAGTAACTTACGTTCAAGACGTAAAAGTTGAAGAAGATGGATTATTAATAAATAGAGCATTAGAAGATGGATATGAATTAATAAAAGTTAATGCACCATGTCTTTTAACTGCAATAGAAGAATTAAATCAACCAAGATATATGAATGTTGGATTAATATTCGATACAAAGGATTCAAAAATCACAATCTGGTCAGCAGACGATATAGATGTAGATAAGGCAGAATTAGGTCTTAAAGGATCACCAACAAAGGTTAAGAAGTCAATGACTAAAGAAATGAAGGGTGCTGGCGAATTAATCAAAGAAGGTCCAAAAGACGCAGCTAAATACGTTATCGGAAAATTAAAAGAAAAACACTACATCTAAATTTGGGAGGTAATTTAACAATGAATATAGCAGATTACAATGGCGTTTGGGTATTTGCTGAACAAAGAGAAGGCGAATTACAAAAAGTATCATTAGAATTATTAGGTGAAGGTAGAAAAATTGCAAATAAATTAGGAGTTAAACTTACAGCTTTATTATTAGGTAAAGATATAAAAGGTTTAGCAAATACATTAGGAGAAAATGGTGCTGATGAAGTTATCGTATGTGATAATGCTTTATTAGAACATTATACAACTGATGGATATACAAAAGTTATCTGTGACTTAGCTAATGAAAGAAAACCTGGAATATTATTCATAGGAGCTACTTTCATAGGAAGAGATTTAGGTCCAAGAGTTGCAGCTAGATTATCAACAGGATTAACTGCTGACTGTACACAATTAGATGTTGTAGTTGAAAACGGAGACCTTTTAGCTACAAGACCAGCATTTGGTGGAAACTTAATGGCAACAATCGCTTGTCCAGATCATAGACCACAAATGGCTACAGTAAGACCTGGAGTTTTCTCAAAAGTAGAAGAAAAGAATTCAAACTTTGAAATTGAAGAAGTTGAAGTTAAATTAACTGAAGCTGATATCAGAACAAAAGTTGTTGAAATAGTTAAAGAAACTAAAGAAGTTGTAGATATAAGTGAAGCTGACTTTATCGTAGCTGGCGGTAGAGGAATGGGAAGCAAAGAAAACTTCGATAAATTATATGAATTAGCAGAAGTTTTAGAAGGATCAGTAGCTGCATCAAGAGGAGCTATTGATAAAGGATGGATAGAAAGAGATTACCAAGTTGGTCAAACTGGTAAAACTGTAAGACCAAACATCTATATTGCTTGTGGTATTTCAGGAGCTATCCAACACGCAGCTGGTATGCAAGATTCAGATATGATTATAGCAATCAATAAAGATGAAACTGCTCCAATAATGAAAATTGCTGATTATGCAATTGTTGGAGATGTAAATAAAGTATTACCTGAGCTTATAGCAGAGTTCAAAGAAGTAAAATAATAACTTTCAACTTGAATTTTAGGAGGGTACGAAAATGAAAAAAATATTTGTTTTAGGTGCTGGAACAATGGGAGCTGGAATAGTTCAAGCTTTCGCACAAAAAGGTTATGAAGTAATAGTTAGAGACATAAAAGATGAGTTTGTTGAAAGAGGATTATCAGGAATCAACAAAAATCTTACTAGATTAGTTACTAAAGGAAAAATGACTGAAGAAGCTAAAGAAGAAATCTTAAGCAGAATTTCAGGAACAACTGATATGGCTTTAGCTGCAGATTGCGATTTAGTAGTAGAAGCTGCTATCGAAAACATGAAAATTAAGAAAGAAATATTTGCAGAATTAGATAGAATCTGTAAGCCAGAAACTATCTTAGCTTCAAATACTTCATCATTATCAATAACAGAAGTTGCATCAGCTACAGGAAGAGCTGATAAAGTTATCGGAATGCACTTCTTCAACCCAGCTCCAATCATGAAGCTAGTTGAAATCATCAGAGGAATAGCTACAAGCCAAGAAACTTTTGATGCTGTTAAAGAATTATCAGTAGCAATCGGAAAAGAGCCTGTAGAAGTAGCAGAAGCTCCAGGATTCGTAGTAAACAGAATCTTAATTCCAATGATTAACGAAGCAACATTCATTCTTCAAGAAGGAATAGCTTCACCAGAAGATATAGATACAGCTATGAAATATGGTGCTAACCACCCAATGGGACCTTTAGCATTAGGAGATTTAATAGGATTAGATGTATGTCTTGCTATTATGGATGTTTTATACACAGAAACAGGAGACAGCAAATACAGAGCATCAAGCCTTTTAAGAAAATATGTTAGAGCTGGATGGCTTGGAAGAAAAACAGGAAAAGGTTTCTTCGATTACAGCAGATAATCGCTAATTTTTATACACAATTAAAAACTACACTTGTATATAAGGAGATAATTTAATTATTATCTCCTTAATTTATATAAACTATTTTACATATAATAGAAAGTATTTAATTGTTATTATAATTAAATAATAATTTAAACTAATGAAGAAAGATGGTGCAAAAATTGAATAAAGGATTATTTAAGGGGTTAACATTTATTTTACTCACTAGTTTTGTTTGGATAGGAAGCACAACTAAAGCCTATGCATGGGATGGAAAAGCTGATGGGACAGGCACTCATTCTATGATAGTTACTCAAGGTGTTAAGGTTTTAGAAAATGATTTATCTAATAATGAACCTGAAGTAATAAGACAAAACTTAAATATACTAAAGAGTAATTTGCATGAATTTCAATTAGGTTCTACATATCCAGATTATGACCCAAATGAATATGATTTATATCAAGATCACTTTTGGGATCCAGATACAGAAAATAACTTTACAAAAGATAATAAATGGTATTTAGCTTATTCAATACCAGATACAGGGGAATCACAATTAAGAAAATGTTCTGCTTTAGCAAGAAATGAGTGGAAAAAAGGGAATTATAAAAAAGCTGCTTTTTATTTAGGAGAAACTATGCATTATTTTGGGGATATAGATACACCATATCATCCATCAAATGTTACTGCAGTTGATAGTTTAGGTCATGTTAAATTTGAAACTTTTGCAGAGGAAAGAAAAGAAAAGTATAAAATAGAAACTACAGGAAGCAAAACAAGTGAAGATTTTTATCAAAATATTATAAAAGATAAAGATTTTAACCTTTGGTCTAAGGAATATTGTAGAGGTTTTGCTAAAAAAGCAAAAGCATTATATTATAGCCATGCTAATATGAGCTGTAGTTGGGATGATTGGGATTATGCAGCTAAAGTTACTTTAGCTAACACTCAAAAAGGAACAGCAGGATACATATATAGATTTTTACATGATGTAGCTTTTAATAATGAGCCAATTGATAAAAATTTAAGTGAACTAGTTGTGATAATAAAGACAGCTAATGAAAAGGATGCTGGAACTGATGACTATATGTATTTTGGTATAGAAACAAAAGATGGAAAGAAGCAAGAGTGGAAATTAGATAATCCAGGAAATGATTTTGTTAAAGGTGCTGAAGATACATATACAGTAAAAATTAAAGATAAGAATATAAAATATAATGATATAAATAAAATGTGGATTAGAAAAAGTAAGTTTACAAAAATAACTGATCAGTGGAAACCTGAATATATAAAAATAATAGCTAATCAAAATGTTGAACTTGAAAAAAACATTAATGAATGGATTTCAGGAAGTACAACATATTTTTTAAACTAAAAATATTTTAAGTAATAAAAAGAAATAATCTTAATTTTATTTGCTTTTGAGTGTTGAAAAATTCGACACTCTTTTGTTTTATATATAATTAAGTCATAGAGTATACTTGCATACATGTTTTAGAATAAAATATATTAAAATAATTCGTCTAAATATTACAAAATATTTTGCAGATACATGTTAAAATTTGGTTGTTATAAAAATTAAAGAGGGAAAAGCAATGAAAGGTAAAATAATTGCAATGACCTTACTAGCAACTATAGCTTCTAGTATTAGTGTATCTGCAATGCAAAATGCAAATGATAATGCAAGAGGAGGCACATATTATAAATATGAAAGTTATGCACCGGCTTATATGGGAACAGTGAATACTGACATAGTGACAAAACAGGTAGCTCGTGATTATGCAACCTTTAGATATTGGTCAGGACCAACTATAAATATTTCAGCAAGAGATACGAATAACAAGCAAATAAGTAATAATGTAAGTGTTGCCTCTAATCAAAGTGTATACCATTCTAGATATTATTCAGACAAGCCATCAACTAAGGTTTATATGAAGTTTAATGCAAAAACTAGCTCAGGTTCATCACAAAAAATGAATTTAAGTTGGTCACCAGATGATCCAAGCTAATATTATGAAAATAGATATTAAGAAATGTTTAAATAAAAGATTTCTTATATCTATAACAGGACTAACAATATTTTTATTAATAGGACTTTTTCAATATTATAATGGAAAAACCTTGGGATATAGTGATAATAATGCTATTCACGCTTTTTTAGCAGTTATTGAAAATAACCATACAATATTGCCTAGTATGGCAATATTACTTTCAACAATAGTATGTGGCGATTCTTTATACAATGAATATAGAAGTGGACATCTTAGGAATATAGTTAGCAGATTTAGCTTAAAACAATATATACTTATAAAAGCTATAGTTAATATTATTATATCAGCTATAGTAGTGATGATTCCTATGATAATAATGATGATAACTTCATTATTATTTTTGATTTAGATAAAAGTATTTTATCAGATCCATCTTATTACGGTCCAACTGGAAAGTTAGTAGAGATATATGTAAACTATCCTATATTTTATATGATAATATCAATAGCTCTAATGGGAGTTTTTGTTGCTATGTATTCTACATTATCAATTGGAATAGCTTTTTATGCAAAATTTAGAAGTGTATCAATTATAATTCCAGTTTTAGCTTACAATATTTTTCAATTTATTAGTGAATTAGTAGGTCATGAAATTGCACTAAATGATTACCAAAGACCAATGATAGGAATGCTTTTTACTATACTTATGTTTGATTATCAAATGTTCTTATGGTATATACTAATTTTAATTATAGCATCTTCATTAGTTTATTTTAAATTAAAGAAAGGATTAATCATTTAATGAAAGATAAGTTTCTTAGATATAATAGTGATATAATAAATACTAGAAATTTTATTATAATAGGCTTAATAGCAATTAGATTATGTAGTGAAAGTTCATATTTATTTTATAATGAAAATGTATACAAATTATCTTATGCAGAGTATTTAATTAAAATAATTTCAGCTAAGGGATTTAACATAATAAGTATTATGGTTTTTTTGGGAGTTATTTACTATTAAATATTTTATAAAGATGTTAAAGAGTATGAATTTATAAGATATGGAACTTTAGATATATATTATAAAAAGACGTTAATTAAATCCATAATATTTACTATCATGTATATGGGAATGATAATATTAAACATCATTATAAATTTAATGATTAAAGCAGGTGGAAATTTTAAATTTAGTAATATAGTTGAAGAGGTACATCAAACCGAAATAAGTAGTATGTTAATCTTTATGAATAAAGATTTATTTGATTATAACCCAATAATTATTAGTTGCTTGTACTTTATGGTATTTATAGTATTTTTAATAACAATATCTAATTTATTATGTTTGATAAATGTATTAACACAAAATAAAATAATAGTAGCAGGAATAGCAATTATAATATTTGCATTTATAATGTATGATGGAAATTTTGGAGAAGGAAAAACATTGACATCCTATTTAGCTTTTAATCATATTGAAATATCATATAGTGGTTTCGGGATATCAGATAACAGATATATAAATATAATACATAGTCTTATATATTTGATTAGTAGTAATATAATTTTATTTTATATTGGAATTAGATTTTCTAAGGTTAGAGAAATATTTGCATATAAACGCAATTTGGGAGAGGTAAAATGAATTATTTTTTAAAAGTAAATAATTATAATAAAAAAATTAAAAATAATGAAATACTTAAAGATATAAATCTTAATTTATCTAAAGGGAAAATATATGGACTAAAAGGGCACAATGGATCGGGGAAGAGCATGCTTATGAGAGCTATGGCTGGAATTATGTTTCCTACAAGTGGAGAAGTTATAATTAATGGAGAAAATATAACAAAAGAAAAGAGAGTTTATGAAAATATTGGTATTTTAATAGAATCGCCAGGCTTTATAGATAGTTTGACAGGATATGATAATTTGATGATGTTAGCTGATATTAAAGAAAAAATAGGGGCTACAGAAATAAGAGAGTGGATGAAGAAATTTGACTTAAATTCTGAAGATAAAAGAAAAGTAAAAGAATACTCACTAGGAATGAAACAAAAATTAGGAATAATTCAAGCATTAATGGAAAATCCAGATATTATATTTTTAGATGAACCCATAAATGCATTAGATGAAAAAAGTATTGAGATATTTAATAAAGAAATTATTAATTTAAGAGAGTTAGGAAAATTAATAGTAATCTCAAATCATAATAAAGATGAATTAGAAAATATTTGCGATGAAATAATTGAATTAGAAGAAGGTCGTATAAAAAATAAAAGGACTATATAGCAAGTAAAATAGCAATAGATTAAAAACCAAGGAATAATATTATTTCTTGGTTTTTATTTTGACTTTGACTTTAAGAGGGCATATTATATATAACTTTTAAGGATGAAATTAAAATGCTAAAAGAAAAGGGAAGTTAATTACAAATTTAAATTAGGTTATGTTTAAGTTGATATTGATTTTTCATATGACTTTTAGGATATTTAATTTACGAAAATATTTCTATTATATAATTAAGAATTATAAACTATACATAATAAAACTAATGTAAGTTTTTATTGAAAGATAAAATTAACAAGTTATAAAAGATAAAATAGAAAATAAACTAGAATTCCATGTTATAATTAATAAATAAAATTAAAAGATAATAATTAGTAGGTGAGTAAATGTTAATTGATAAAGCGTTAAAGTTTTGGAATATGGAACATGATTTAAATTGTGCAGAATGTATATTATATGCTGCAAATGAAGAATATAATTTAGGACTTAATAAAGATTCATTTAAAATGATGGCATCTTTTGGTGGAGGAATGGGAATTGGTTCTTCATGTGGTGCTGCAACAGGAGCAATATCTGTTATTGGGATTATGTTTACTAATGAAAGAGGACATGAAAGTCCAATAGTTAGAGAACTTTCAGCAGATTTTATGAATAGATTTTATAAAAAATTTGAAAGTTTAAATTGTATAGATATAAAACATAAAAGAGAAGAAGATGATAGAAGTTGTAAGTTTATTATAGAAACAGCAGCAACTATTTTGGATGATATAGTAAGGGAAAACAATAGATAAGAAAAGGAGATCATAATATGGATGTTAAAGAAGTAATTTTTGAAGATAACAAAGTTATATTAGAAGGAGTTAAAAATTTTAATATAAAACAAATATTAGAGTGTGGACAATGTTTTAGATGGGAAAAAAAATCAGAACTTGATTACATAGTAATAGCTTACGGAAGAGTTATAGAAGTAGTGCAAGATGGGGATAAAGTTACTATTTTAAATTCAAATAAAGAAGATTTTGATAATATATGGTTTACATATTTTGACTTAGAAAGAGATTATAGCAAAATAAAAGAAGAACTTTCAAAAGATGAAATATTAAAAAAATCAGTAGATTTTGGTTATGGAATAAGACTTTTAAACCAAGATCCATTTGAACTTGTAATAAGTTTTATAATATCAGCTAGAAATAGTATTCCTTCAATTAAAAAGACTATAAAGAAAATAAGTGAAAGATGGGGAGAAAAGGTTGAATACAATGGAGAAGTTTTTTATACTTTTCCAACTCCACAAATGTTAAAGGATGCTACAGAAGATGAAATAAGAGAAACAGGAGCTTCATTTAGAAGTAAATATATTGTTGATACTGTTGCTAGAATAAATGAAGACTTAGAAAATAATGAAGGTATATATAATTTAGATAGAATAACATCATTAGCTGATGATGATTGCCATACTGCTCTTCAAGAATTTAAAGGGGTAGGAGCAAAAGTAGCTGATTGTATAATGTTATTTTCAATGAGTAAATATTCAGCTTTCCCAGTTGATGTTTGGGTTAAGAGAGCAATGATGCATTTTTATAATGCAGAAGAAGGTTCTTTAAATAAAATAAGAATATTTGCAAGAGATAAGTTTAAGAATTTATCAGGATTTGCACAACAATATCTTTTCTATTATGCAAGAGAGAACAATATAAAAATAGATTAGTAAGTTAAAAGGACTAATCATAAATTGATTAGTCCTTTTTATATTGTAACGTTAAGCACGTTTTCTTTTATTTTTACATTTTTTTATTGGAATTACTGTATCCCCAGGAATTTTAACTATGAAATTAAGATACTTCTTAATATTTTCATCATCTCTAAGCCTAGTAATTGAGAAAAGTCTTGCTGCAAGCTCTCTATTTGTATATAGAGCATGTATTTGTTTATGACACATAGTACAAAGCATGGCTGTGTCTAGATGTTTGCCTCCCTTTTCCTTAGGTATTAGATGATGTTCTGTTAATTCTGGAACTATTCTATCACATAGTTCACAAGTTAATCTACTTATCAAATAAATACCCCCTTTTATAAAGAAAGTTATACTAATATCTTTAATTTTATTATATCAATAAAAATTATTCTAATCAAAAGAAGATATTAGAAGCAAAAGAAAAATACTATTTATTTAATTTACAAAATATGGTAAAATATTATAGCAATAATAATTTGGGGGTTAAGTTATGTTTCAATTTGAAACTCAATTAAATAATTTAAAACATAAAGTATTAACTGAAGTAGCTATACTTGCAAAGGAAGATATGTTAACTAAAGAAGAAATAGAAAAGGTTCCTTATAAAATTATAAAGGGAGACAAAGCCCTTTATAGATGCTGTGTATATAAAGAACGAGCTATAGTTCATGAAAGAGCAAAGCTTGCGGCAGGATTTCTTGCTAATGGTGACTTAGAAGATGTTGAGCTTATTGATATAAGACCTGATGAACAAATAATATATGTAATTGAGGCAGCTTGTGATAGATGTCCAATAAATAAATACAATATTACAGATTCATGCAGAAATTGTATAGCTCACAAATGTAAAGAAGCTTGTAATTTTGGGGCAATAACAGTTATAGGTGGAAGGGCATATATAAATCAGGAACTTTGTAAAGAATGTGGAATGTGTAAAAAAGCATGTCCTTATGATGCTGTATCAGAGGTTATGAGGCCTTGTAGGAAAGCTTGTCCAACTGGAGCAGTAACTATGATGGGAGAAGATAGAAAAGCCACTATAAAGGAAGAATTATGCGTAAATTGTGGTTCATGTATGCAAGCATGTCCTTTTGGAGCTATATCAGATAAAAGCTTAATAGTTCCAGTTGCAAAAAGACTTGCAAAAAAAAGAAAAATGTATGCAGTAGTTGCACCTGCAATTACTGGACAATTTGGTCCTAAAATAACTTATGGGCAAATAAAAAATGCTATAAAAAAATTAGGATTTACTGATATGATAGAAGCTGCTTGTGGAGCGGATGGGGTTACAATTCATGAATGTGCTGAGTTTAAAGAAAGAATGGATGAAGGCAAAAATTATATGACTAACTCTTGTTGTCCTGCATTTTTAAAATATATAGAAAAGCTTTATGGAGATCAAAAAGAAAATATATCAAATACTGTATCACCTATGATTGCTACGGGAAGATTAATAAAAAATAGAGAAAAAGATGCGAAAGTTGTATTCATAGGACCGTGCACTGCTAAAAAAAGTGAAGCAGTAAAAGAAGGGGTTAAGGATGCTATAGACTATGTATTAACTTTTGAAGAACTTATAGCTTTATTTGATGCATTTGATATTAATCCTTGGGAGTGTGAAGAGGATGAAGTATGCGATGCTTCTATATTTGGTAGGGGATTTGGAGCCCATGGTGGACTTACTGCATCAATAGAAAGTTATATAAGAGATAAGCGTATAGATATAGATTTTAAACCTATAAAAGTATCTGGCGGAAATGAAATTAAAAAGACTATGGCTATGGCTAAAATAGGAAGATTAAATGGAAATTTCATTGAAGGTATGATGTGTGAAGGTGGATGTATAAATGGAGCAGGGACAATTGTACCATCTATTAGAGCTAAAACTATATTTAATAAATTAAATAGTTCTGGTTGTAAAAAATCAATTATAGATAATGATACAATAAATGAATTTGAAAATATAAATTTAAATAGGAAGTAACTATTTATAAAATTATGAAATTTAAAGAAAATTAGAGTAAAATAAAATTAAATAGATATAATGAAGAATAAATAATAAAATTTGGATAAAAATATTTCAAGTAGAATTTGAATTTCTTTCATATAAAATATATTATATTATTAGAATTAGCACTCAAGAGGTAAGAGTGCTAATAAAAAATAATTTAAATTAAAAGGAGGGTTTTTAATGGCTATAAAACCATTAGGAGATAGAGTTGTTATAAAAAGACTAGAAGCAGAAGAAAAAACAAAGAGTGGAATAGTTTTAACAGGTGCTGCTAAAGAAAGACCACAAGAAGCTGAAGTTATTGCAGTTGGTCCTGGAGCTATTTGTGATGGAAAAAGGGTTGATATGGAAGTAAAGGTTGGAGATAAAGTACTTTACTCAAAATATGCAGGAACAGAAGTTAAGTTAGATGGAGAAGAATATATAATTTTAAAGCAAGACGATATACTTGCAGTAGTTGAATAGGAGGGATATTTTATGGCTAAGATGATAAAATTTGGAGAAGAGTCAAGAAGATCAATGCAAAGAGGTGTTGATAAATTAGCGGATACTGTTAAAGTAACACTTGGACCAAAAGGAAGAAATGTAGTTTTAGATAAAAAGTTTGGATCACCTCTTATAACTAATGATGGTGTTTCAATAGCTAGAGAAATTGAACTTGAAGATCCATATGAAAACATGGGTGCACAACTTGTAAAAGAAGTTGCTACAAAAACTAATGATGTAGCTGGAGACGGAACTACAACAGCTACACTTTTAGCTCAAGCAATTATAAGAGAAGGATTGAAAAATGTAACAGCAGGGGCTAACCCAATGCTTATAAGAACAGGAATTAATATGGCTGTTGAAAAAGCAGTTTCAGAAATAAAAGCAATTTCAAAGCCTGTAGATGGAAAAGAAGATATTGCAAGAGTTGCAGCTATATCAGCAGCAGATGAAACAATAGGAACACTTATTGCTGATGCTATGGAAAAAGTAGGCAACGAGGGAGTTATAACTGTTGAAGAATCAAAATCAATGGGAACAGAATTAAATGTTGTTGAAGGTATGCAATTTGATAGAGGATATGTATCAGCATACATGGTTACTGATACAGAAAAGATGGAAGCAGTTCTTGATAATCCATATGTTTTAATTACAGATAAGAAAATTACAAACATACAAGAAATACTTCCTATATTAGAACAAATAGTTCAAAATGGAAGAAAACTTTTAATTATAGCTGAAGATATAGAAGGCGAAGCTATGGCTACATTAGTAGTTAATAAATTAAGAGGAACATTTACTTGTGTAGCAGTTAAAGCACCAGGTTTTGGAGACAGAAGAAAAGAAATGCTACAAGATATAGCTATTCTTACAGGTGGAGAAGTTATTTCAGAAGAACTTGGAAGAGATTTAAAAGAAGTAACTGTAGATATGCTAGGAGAAGCAGAAAGTATTAAGGTTACTAAAGATAATACTACAATAGTAAATGGAAAAGGTAACTCAAAGGAAATAAAAGCAAGAGTTAATCAAATAAGAGCTCAACTTGAAGAAACAACTTCAGAATTTGATAAAGAAAAATTACAAGAAAGACTTGCAAAATTAGCTGGTGGTGTAGCTGTAATTAAAGTTGGAGCAGCAACTGAAACAGAATTAAAAGAAAGAAAGCTTAGAATAGAAGATGCTTTAAATGCAACAAAAGCAGCTGTTGAAGAAGGTATAGTTGCAGGTGGTGGTACTGCTTATGTTAATGTATTAAATAAAGTAGCTGAATTAACATCAGATGTTTATGATACTAAAGTTGGTATTGATATAATAGTAAGATCACTTGAAGAACCAATGAGACAAATTGCAACTAATGCTGGTGTTGAAGGTTCAGTAATAATAGATAAAGTTAGAAATAGCGAAGTTGGAATTGGATATGATGCATTAAGAGGAGAATATAAAGAAATGATTAAAGCTGGTATAGTTGACCCAACTAAGGTTACAAGATCAGCACTTCAAAATGCAGCTTCAGTAGCTTCAACATTCTTAACAACAGAAGCAGCTGTAGTTGATATTCCACAAAAAGAGGAGCCAGTAGGAGCACCAGGTGGAATGGGAATGGATGGAATGTATTAAAAAATAAATTATTAAAAAAGGTATAACTTTAAAAGTTATACCTTTTTATTTAAAGAAAAAATTAAAGAATAACACTCTTGTGTATATGTTTTGAGTTGAAGTAGGAATTATTTTATTATAAATAGCTTATTGACTTTAGAAAAAATGTAATTTATAATAAGTTTAATTTAAAACTAGAAAGCGCAAATAAAACTCGTATATACCCTGAATATGGCAGGGAGTATCTACCGGGAACCTTAAATTTCCGACTATGAGTGGATTTAATATACCATGTTAGTATATTTATTTATACTAACTAAATGTGGCATATTAACTTCACTTAAGGAAGTTAATGTGTTTTTTTTATACATAAAATTAGTAAAAGTTAAATGGGGAGGCAATAAATATGGCTAGAATATTAAAACAAGCATACACTTTTGATGATGTATTATTAGTTCCAAATAAATCAGAGGTGTTACCAAACGAAGTATCACTAAAGACAAATTTAACAAAGAAGATTACATTAAATATACCATTATTAAGTGCTAGTATGGATACAGTAACTGAGTCAAAGATGGCAATAGCAATGGCTAGAGAAGGTGGAATCGGAATAGTTCACAAAAACATGAGTATTGAAGCTCAAGCTAAAGAAGTTGATAAGGTAAAAAGACAAGAAAATGGAGTAATAACAGATCCAATCTTTTTATCACCAGAACATACACTTGAAGATGCTGAAGAATTAATGAGTCAATACAGAATATCAGGAGTTCCAATAACAGTTGACGGAAAACTAGTTGGAATTCTTACAAATAGAGATATAACATTTGAAGAAGATTATTCAAAAAAAATAAAAGATGTTATGACTTCAGAAGATTTAATTACAGCAAAAGAAGGAACAACAATAGATGAAGCAAAAGAACTTTTAAAGAAACATAAAATAGAAAAACTTCCCCTAGTTGATGAAGAAGGTAATTTAAAAGGACTTATTACAATTAAAGATATAGAAAAAGCAAAAATATTCCCAAATGCAGCAAAGGATAGCCAAGGAAGATTATTATGTGGTGCAGCTGTTGGTGTTACGGCAGATATGATGGATAGAGTAGATGCTTTAGTTAAAGCTAAAGTAGATGTAATAACTATTGATACAGCTCATGGACACTCAAGAGGCGTATTAGAAGGTGTAAGAAGAGTTAAAGAAAAATATCCAGAACTTCAAATTATAGCAGGAAATGTTGCTACACCAGAAGCTACAGAAGATTTAATAAAGGCTGGAGCAGATTGTGTTAAGGTTGGTATAGGACCTGGATCAATATGTACAACAAGAGTTGTTGCAGGGGTTGGAGTACCTCAACTTACAGCTGTTATGGATTGTGTTGAAGTAGCAAAAAGACATGGAGTATCAGTAATTGCAGATGGTGGAATAAAGTATTCAGGAGATATAGTTAAAGCGTTAGCTGCAGGAGCTTGTGCAGCAATGATGGGATCATTATTTGCTGGATGTGATGAAGCACCAGGTGAAGTAGAAATATATCAAGGAAGAAGCTATAAAGTTTATAGAGGAATGGGATCACTTGGAGCTATGGCTTGTGGATCAAAAGATAGATATTTCCAATCAGGAAATAAAAAATTAGTTCCAGAAGGAATTGAAGGTAGAGTAGCTTATAAGGGATTTGTTGCTGATACAATATTCCAAATGCTTGGAGGAATAAGAGCTGGAATGGGATATTTAGGATCAAAAGACTTAAATACTTTATATGAAACAGCAACTTTTGTTGTTCAAACATCAGCGGGACTTAGAGAAAGTCATCCACATGATATAAACATGACAAAAGAAGCACCGAATTATAGTATTTCTAAATAGAAACAATATAAATATTAAAAATAGGGGTTTTTATAAGCGGTAATAAAGACACGGGAGTTTATATAAACAATAGAATACTCGAAAAATAATTTAAAAACTTTAATAAATGTTCGCATTAATGGAGAGTTTTCTCTATTAATATGATATAATTTATTTATAAAAAACACATAATATAGAAAAATTAAAAAAGTATCTAGGAGGAGCACATGAAGAAAGATTTAGTTTTAGTTGTTGATTTTGGCGGACAATATAATCAGCTAATAGCAAGAAGAGTAAGAGAATGTGGAGTTTATTGCGAAATAATACAATATAATTATACAATTGAAAAAATAAAAGAAAAAAATCCTAAGGGAATAATATTTACTGGTGGACCAAATAGTGTATATGGAGATGGTGCTCCAAGAGTTTCAGAGGAAATATTTGAATTAGGAGTTCCTGTACTTGGAATATGTTATGGAGATCAGCTTATGGCTCATACTTTAGGTGGAAAAGTATCAACAGCTCCAGTTAGAGAATACGGAAAAACAGAAATAAACCTAGATAATTCATCAAGATTATTTAATGGAATAAGTGAAAAAGATATTTGCTGGATGAGTCATACAGATTATATAAGTGAAGCACCAAAAGGATTCAAAGTAATAGCACATACAGAAGTTTGTCCAATTGCAGCCATGGAAAATGAAGAAAAAAATTTTTATGGAGTTCAATTCCATCCAGAAGTTGAACATACTCCATTTGGACAAAAAATGCTTCAAAATTTCTTACATGAAATTTGTGGGTTAGAAAGTCTTTGGACAATGGCTTCATTTGCAGAAGATAAAATAAAAGAAATAAAAGAGTTAGTTGGAGATAAAAAAGTTTTATGTGCATTATCAGGTGGAGTTGATTCATCAGTTGCAGCAATGTTAGTTCATAAAGCTATAGGACATAATTTAACTTGTATATTTGTAGACCACGGTCTTTTAAGAAAAGATGAAGGGGATACAGTTGAAAGAGTATTTAAGAAAGAATTTGATATGAACATTATAAGAGTTAATGCTCAAGATAGATTCTTAGGAAAACTTAAAGGAGTTTCAGATCCAGAAACTAAGAGAAAGATTATTGGAGAAGAATTCATTAGAGTATTTGAAGAAGAAGCTAAAAAAGTTGGAGATATTGACTACTTAGTTCAAGGAACAATTTATCCAGATATAGTTGAAAGTGGAACAGATACTTCAGCAGTAATTAAATCACACCACAATGTTGGAGGACTTCCAGAAGATATGGAATTTGATTTAATTGAGCCTTTAAGAGAATTATTTAAAGATGAAGTTAGAGCTGTTGGAGAAGAGCTTGGAATTCCTCACAAATTAGTATGGAGACAGCCATTCCCAGGTCCAGGACTTGCAATTAGAGTTCTTGGTGATATAACAGAAGAAAAACTTGAAATAGTAAGAGAAGCAGATGCAATTTTCAGAGAAGAAATAGCTAATGCAAATCTTGATGAAGCTATATGGCAATACTTCGCATGTCTTCCAAATATAAAATCAGTTGGAGTTATGGGAGATGAAAGAACTTACTGTCATACAATAGCACTTAGAGCTGTTACTTCAAGTGATGCTATGACTTCAGAATGGGCAAGAATACCATATGAATTATTAGACTTAGTATCAAGAAGAATTGTAAATGAAGTTAAAGGAGTAAACAGAATTGTTTATGATATAACTTCAAAACCACCAGCAACTATTGAGTGGGAATAGAATGTTTAAATAGGTTATGGTATAACCTCTAAAAATAAATATCAGTTTCTAAAAAGGTATCTATAATTTTATAGATACCTTTTTGTTATAAATATTTATAAAAGATATAAAATGAATTATAAACTTTAAAGCATAAAAGAAAATAAAAATATTATTAATAATTATATATGAATATAGTAATGAAAAATGTAGTATATATTTAATAATATTAATTAAATAATACTAGTTTTTTATTGTTATTTTATTATAATGAAATTATAGGGTTTATTAGTTAAAAAATATATTATGTAGAAGAAGGGATAATATGAGATTAAAAAATAAAGTTGCATTAATTACCGCGTCAACAAGAGGAATTGGTCTTGCTTGTGTAAAACGTTTTGCAGAAGAAGGAGCAACTGTTTATATGGCAGCAAGGAACCTAGAACGTGCTAATGATAGAGCAAAGGAATTAAATGATAAAGGTTTTAATGTAAAGGTTGTTTATAATGATGCTTTTGAAAAAGAAACTTATGTTTCTATGGTAGATGAAGTTATTAAAAAAGAAGGAAAAATTGATATTTTAGTTAACAACTTTGGAACTTCAAATCCTAAAAAGGATTTGGATATTAAACATACAAATTACGAAGATTTTATATCAACTATTGATATGAATCTTGCAAGTGTGTTTATGACTGCTCAAGCTGTTATACCACATATGGCTTCAAATGGTGGTGGAAGTATTATAAACATATCTTCTATTGGAGGATTACGTCCAGATATTTCACAAATTGCCTATGGAACAAGTAAAGCTTCAATTAATTATTTAACAAAATTAATTGCTGTACAATGTGCTAGGGATAATATTCGTTGCAATGCAGTATTACCTGGAATGACAGCAACAGATGCAGTAAATGATAATTTAACTGATGAGTTTAAGGAGTTTTTCTTAAAGCATACTCCAATTAGGAGAATGGGAAAACCAGAAGAAATTGCAGGAACTGTATTATATTTTGCAAGTGATGATTCAGCATTTACTACAGGACAAATAGTTGATGTTTCTGGTGGGTTTGGTATGCCAACTCCTGTATATGGAGACATGATTCAAATGAAAAATAAAAGATAAAATATTGTTTTTATTAAATTAAAAAGCTACTTACAATAAAAATGTAAGTAGCTTTTATTTTTTATTATAAGTTTAGAATAAATTAAAAATTAATAATGATTATTTAAAAGAATTAATTGCATTTAATCTATCTTGAATTTTTTCAGATGATGATTTTTTATAATTGTAATTATAAAGTGCACCTTCAAAATCTCCATAAGATGAGTTTGGTAACATTATATATTTAGTACCAAAGAAAGCTTTTTCTTTTTCAACAATTGCACGTCTTTCTTCGTTAGACTTTCCATCATATCCATTTGGGAAATCACCTAAGTTATCTCCACAATACATGGCAAGGTTATATTTATCTTTAATTTTGTCCCATCTTCCTTGCTTTTTATTTGTATCTGTTTTTAAAAGTATATGTTCTTTGTCAGAATTTACAAAACCTAAATTTTTCATATTTTTAATTGTAGCAGCCATTTCAGTTTTTTCATCTCTATTGGATACATAGAAAACTTCAAATCCTTTACTTTTTGCATAAGCAGTAAATTCTTTAGAGCCAGCTATAGCTTTAGCATCAGCTTTTTCAATCCACTCATGAAAATTTTGTGGAGTATAAACTTCACCATGCTTTATTTCATATCCAGCATGAGGAGAGTTATCAAGAATAGTTTCATCAATGTCTAAAGTGACAGCATAAGGCTTTTTACTTTTTTCTTTAGAAAGTTTATCCACATATGATTTAGCAGAATTATAGGCTTCATATCTTAAAGCATTTACTTCACCAGAATTTTGTTGCCAGTCAACTGCTAATACGTTTTCATTAACTAGGTTTTGAGTTGCGTTATCTTGAGTTTTTTGTTCTATTTTAGTTGTTTCTTTTGAATGTACTTCTGAGTCAACTAAATAAGTTGCACCTGTTCCTACTCCTACTCCAACTATTAGAGATAAAACAATTGTAGTAATTTTAGTTTTTTTCATAAAAATTCCCCCCTATATTTAAACTGAAAATAATTTCAAATTAATTATATTTCCTAAATATAGTAGCGATATTAATCGCATGTTAATAAAGAAAAAATTTTGTTTTTAAATTTGTGAAATTATACAAAAATTTAAATGTTTACATGAATTTTATTGTAAATATTATGCTTTTATAAGAAGTTTATATGTAGTAAAATATAACTAGATAACATTTTCATTAATAAAGTAAAGTATTTTTTTAATGAAAATGAATTATCCGTTTAAAATATATAGTGTAATGCATAAGATAAACTATGTCTTAATAATATTAGTTACACAAATAAGGAGGACTCGATTATGACTAAAGCACTATCATTAGATTTATCAAAAGCAGCTCCATATTTAAATATGGAAGAAATTGACTTCATGGATGATTTAGTACAATCAGCTCATAAGAAATTACATGAAGGAACTGGAGCAGGAAATGACTTTTTAGGATGGATTGATTTACCTGTAAATTACGATAAAGTAGAATTTGCAAGAATTCAAGAAGCAGCAAAAAGAATTCAAGAAACTTCAGAAGTTCTTATAGTTATAGGAATTGGTGGATCATACTTAGGAGCTAGAGCAGCAATAGAAATGCTTACAAATAACTTCTATAATGTATTACCAAGAGAAGAAAGAAAAGCTCCACAAATATTCTACGTTGGAAATAATATAAGTGCAACATATATGAATCAATTATTAAAAGCTGTAGAAGGAAAAGAAATATCAGTTAACGTAATATCAAAATCAGGTACTACAACTGAGCCTGCAATAGCATTTAGAATATTCAAAGATCTTCTTGAAAAGAAATATGGAAAAGAAGAAGCTAAGAAAAGAATTTATGCAACTACAGATGCTTCAAAGGGAGCTCTTAAATCATTAGCAGATGCAGAAGGATATGAAACTTTTGTAATTCCTGATGATGTTGGTGGAAGATTCTCAGTTTTAACTGCAGTTGGATTACTTCCAATAGCAGCAGCTGGAGTTGATATAGCAGAAATGATGAAGGGTGCAGCTGATGCTAGAGAATTATATTCAAATCCTTCAGTTAAAGAAAATGACTGTTACAAATATGCAGCAGCAAGAAATGCTTTATACAACAAAGGTAAAGAAATTGAAATATTAGTTAACTATGAACCATCAGTTCATTACTTCAATGAATGGTGGAAACAATTATACGGAGAATCAGAAGGAAAAGATAACAAGGGAATATTCCCAGCTGCTGTTGATTTCTCAACTGACCTTCACTCAATGGGACAATTTATCCAAGAAGGTAGAAGAAATATGTTTGAAACAGTTCTTCATGTAGAAAAAGCAGAAGAATCAGTTATCATTGAAGCTACAGAAGATAACATAGATGGATTAAACTTCTTAGCAGGAAAAGATATGAACTTCGTAAATCAAAAAGCTTTCGAAGGAACACTATTAGCTCATAATGATGGTGGAGTTCCAAATATGGTTCTTAATGTACCAGAATTAACTCCTTATTACTTTGGTCAATTAGTTTACTTCTTTGAAAAAGCATGTGGAATTAGTGGATACCTTTTAGGTGTAAATCCATTTAACCAACCTGGAGTTGAAGCATACAAGAAAAACATGTTTGCTTTACTTGGAAAACCAGGATATGAAGATATGAAAGCTGAATTAGAAGCTAAATTAAAATAGTATATGAAAATTATAATAGATGGAGATGCTTGTCCAAGCATCTCCGAAATTGAAGATTTAGCAAAAGAATATGCTATAGAAGTAAATATTTTTGTTGATATACATCATGTTATAAGAAGTGATTATTCTAAGGTAATAGTTGTGGATAGTGGATTTCAAAGTGTGGATATGTATGTTGTTAATAATTCAAAAATTAATGATATTGTAGTAACACAAGATTATGGAGTGGCATCTATGTGTTTAGGAAGAGGAGCCAAAGTAATAAATCCAAAGGGTACATTATATACTGAAGACAATATAGATATGTTGCTTGAGCAAAGGTATATGGCGCAAAAGTTTAGAAAAGCTGGTGGAAGACTTAAAGGTCATAAAAAGAGAACTTCAGAAGATGAAGAAAGGCTTATAAAAAATTTAAAAGCTTTAATAGAATATATCATAAAAAATTAAAGGCTAATGGAAATATAATTATTTCTTGAAGCCTTTTTTATTTATAGTTTAAATATAATGTTGTATAATATATTTAGAGAAATATGGAATTTTTATTTGTAAAAAATGGGTTATAATATAATGTGTTAATACATTGGTTAGTATGGGGTGAAGTTTATGGGATCTATGAACATTTTATTTGGCAAAAGAAGTCCTCAAGCACCTAAAGAAAATATAGAAATAGGAGTTGACTTCGAGGAAGCTATCGATTTTAAAGTTTTAATTGGTAGTGATGGAATATGGAATACAATAAAAGAATTCAATAGTAGTAAAAAGTCATGTGTATGGACACCGAAAAAAGAGGGTAATTATATGGTTATGGTACAAGGAAAGAGAAAGGGTTCTAAAAAACCATATGAATTTTTAGCAAAAGAGGCATATATTATAAGAAAGAGCATAGGTGAAGAAAAATTGATTAGGGATATTTTACTAGAAAAAGAAGAATATTTTATTGGAGAAAAAGTTAATATAGAAGTTATTTCTGAAGAAAGAACATTACTTTATAGATTTTGGAGAAAAGGTGACAATGGTTGGGAGCCAGTTAGAGATTATTCAACAGACTGTAAGTTATCTTATGCTTTAACAAAAGAAGGCATAGAAGAATTACTTATAGAATGTAAGAGACCAGATTCAAAAGAAAATGTGGATGATTATAGAACTATAAAGTTTAGTGTTAAAGAGAAAAACAAGGTTGAAATAATAGATTTTAAATGCTTAACAGATGAATTATTATTAAATGAGGAACTTGTATTTAAAGTAAAAGCATCATGTGAAGATGCAAGACCTTTGTTATTTAAGTTTGTAAAAATGGACAAGTATGGAAGGTCTATATGTGTACAAGATTATTCATCAAGAAGAATAGTAAGCTTTCAAGAAAATGAAGAAGGTGAATACAAATTACTTTGTTTAATGAAAGATATTTTTTCAAATAAAGAATATGATGATAGAGCTGTTATGGTATATGAAGTAAAGCCATATAAAGCTATAAGAATAAATAGTTTTAAGGCTGATGTAAAAAGTCCTCAAGTTTCAGGAACAGATATAACTTTTAAGGTTGATGCATCAGGTGGCAGAGAATTAGTATATAGATATATTATTGATGGACCAATAGCAGAAGATTCTTGTTATACAAGAAGTAAAGAGTTTTATTGGAATCCTAGAGAAAAGGGTTCATACAAAATAACATTATATGTTAAAGATATTTCATATGAAGGTGATTATGAAGAAAAGAAAACAATACTTTTTGATATAGACAAAAGAGGAGATAGACCTATAAGAATTGTTGATGTAATATCAGATCAACGTAAAGAGGTTCTTATAAATACTCCTATAAATGTTAGGGCTATAGCAGAAGGCGGTAGCATACTTTTATATTCTTTTGTAATTTTAAAAGATGGAGTTGAAATAGATAGAAGAGATTTTACTAGAACAAATTGGTTTAATTATGTTCCTAAAGAAAAGGGAGAATATGAAATAAGTATTAGAGTTAAAGATAAATATTCTTTAAATGAGTATGATGTTGAATCAAGCCTATTTTTTAAAGGTAAAGATTATTTACCTGGAACTATAGATTATATATTACTTCCATGTAAAGAAACTTTTTTAGTTGGAGATAATTTTGAAATAGAAGCAGTAGTACAAAATACTAAAAATATATTAGTTAACTTTGTTACAAAAATAAATGGACATGAAGTTGAAGAAACAGGTTTTGTTAAGGATAAAAAATTATCTATTACACCAAAATGTTCAGGAAAATATACTTTTGAAGTGTATGCTAAAAATGTGAAATGTGAAACTGATTTTGATACAAAAAAAGAAGTAACTATTTATATTTATGATGCAACTCCTGTTACAGATACTAAAATAACAATAGATAAAGAGCCTATAAAGATAAATAAAGAAGTTAACTTTTGGGCTGAAAGTAACGGTGGAAAAGATGTATGCTATGAGTTTTATGTAATGGAAAGAGGAAATTGGGTAAAAGCTCAAAGTTATAGTAAAAAAAGATATTATACATTTATACCATTTTCAAAGGGAAAATATAGAGTAATGGTTCTTGCAAAGAGTTTTTATAAGAGAGTTAATTATGAAGATTATTGTGAAATTGAATTTATTGTTTAGCATAAAAAGCCTTTCGGGGCTTTTTTCTTATGCAAAGAATTGCTTTTTAATTGAATTAATAATACAATAAGATGAACTTAATTAAAAAGTATAAAAAGATTGTTTAAATTAAAAGATACATAATAATGAATTAGTATATTTAATATAAAAAAATTAAATTTAAGGATAAGAGGTGTTTTTTATAGTGCAAAGATTAGATAAAATAATTTCAAATTTAGGATACGGAAGTAGAAAAGAAATAAAAAAAATTGCTAAAAAAGGTGTAATTGAAGTTGACGGTGAAATAGTAAAAGATAGTTCTATGTTAGTTGATCCAGATAAATCAGTTATAAAAATAAATGGTGAGCAAATTTTCTATAGAGAATTTATATACCTTATGATGAATAAACCAGATGGAGTTATTTCAGCTACATATGATTCAAGAGAAGAAACTGTAATAGATTTATTAGAAGTTGAACATCAAGCTTTTGAACCATTTCCAGTTGGTAGATTAGATAAAGATACAGTAGGATTATTATTTTTAACTAATGATGGTGAATTAAATCATAGATTAATATCACCAAAATGGAAGGTTGATAAAGTTTATTTTGCAAAGATAGATAAAAAAGTTACAGAAAAAGATATAGAAGCATTTAAAAATGGAATAACATTAGATGACGGATACAAGTGTAAAGAGGCTACTCTTGAAATTTTAAGTGCTACAGATGAAGGATCAGAAGTAAATATAACAATTCAAGAAGGAAAATTCCATCAAGTTAAAAGAATGTTTGAAGCTGTAGATAAAAATGTTGTTTATTTACAAAGAATAGAATTTGGTGGAATTGGATTAGATTATGAGTTAAATGAAGGCGAATATAGAGAATTAACAGAGGAAGAAATTGCACATTTAAAAAGCTTTTAACGAATAATAATTTTAATATGCAAGAAAAGTATTCATATATACGTCATAATTAAATAAAAATATCAAATTTACTTGCATTTTATAATGCGTTAACATATAATACTAATGCGAGGATAAATAAAAGGAATAAATAGCCCCCTTTTTATTTATTGCTTATTGCTAAGACGCAACCGAGCCCCAATGGTTGCGTCTTTTTTTGTATAAAAAAAGAATAATTGTAAATAATTACATTATTGATTGTTTTTTATAAATGAAGTTATTGATTCATAATTATATGCAATAAAAAAATCATTTTTAATATATTATGAAATTAAAATTGCATTTTAAATTTGAATAATTAAAGGCACTTATTCAAAAATTATAATAGAATAAATTTTGATGTGTTTACAATAGTATTCAATAACTGTATAATTAGAGAAGCTAGAATAAGACATAGATTTATATATTAATTAAATAATTTAAAGTGCGTTGAAGAAGAAGAGTATATGAATATTTGCTTTTCAGAGAGTTAAGTATTTTGGTGTGAGCTTAATAAGTAAAATCATAGAAAGAAGCTTTGGAGCATATTAATTTTGGGTTCTCCCATTACAGAGAAATGAGTGAGTTTAAATTTAATTTAAGCTAATTTAGGTGGTACCGCGTGAAGTTATAGTCTTTTCGTCCTAATTTTAGGAGGAGAAGGCTTTTTTTAATATATAGAAAATAAATTTTGAAAGGTGATGTAAAAATGAGCAGAGAAACATTAGCAAATTTAATATTTAAAAATGAACTAAAAACTCCAGAATATTACTTGGAAAAGTATCCAAAAAGAAACTTAAAAGAGGGAGCTAAGGTAGTAAGATATGCTCCAAGTCCAACAGGATTCCAACATATTGGAGGAGTTTATGCAGCTCTTATAAATGAAAGACTTGCACATCAAAGTGAAGGTATTTTCTATTTAAGAATAGAGGATACAGACCAAAAGAGAGAAGTTGAAGGTGCAATAGAAGATACTATACAAACTATGCATAACTTCGGAATGGATTTTGATGAAGGAATGACAGGAGAAGAAACTTCAAAGGGAGAATATGGCCCATATAGACAAAGTCAAAGAAGAGAAATATATCATGCTTTTGCTAAAGAATTACTTTTAAAAGGATTAGCTTATCCATGTTTCTGTACACCAGAAGAATTAAATGAAATAAGAGAAAAACAAATGGATGAAAAAATAACTCCAGGATATTATGGAGAATATGCTGTATATAGAAATCTTCCAGTAGAAGAAGCTATAAAGAAAATAGAAGCTGGGGAAGAGTACATATTAAGATTAAAGTCACCAGGAAAAGAAGATAATAGAATAGAATTCCATGATTTAATAAAAGGTGATATATCATTCCCAGAAAATGTTCAAGATATAGTTATAATTAAATCTGATGGATTACCAACTTATCACTTTGCACATGCTATAGATGATGCTTTAATGCATACTACAGATGTTATAAGAGGAGAAGAATGGTTATCATCACTTCCTATACATCTTCAATTATTTGATGTATTAGGTTTTGAAAGACCAAACTATGCTCATGTTCCAACAATAATGAAATCAGAAAATGGATCAAAAAGAAAACTTTCAAAGAGAAAAGACCCAGAAAGTGCTGTAAGTTATTATAGAGAAGAAGGATATCCAGCAGTATCAGTTATTGAATATCTTTTAAATATAATAAATTCAAGCTTTGAAGATTGGAGATCAGAAAATCCAGATGCTGATTACCATGATTTTAAAGTTGAATTAGATAAAATGAGTAAATCAGGAGCTTTATTTGATATAGTTAAGCTTCATGATGTAAGCAAAAATGTTATATGTAAAATGAAAGCACCAGTAGTTTATGATTATTATATAACTTGGGCAAAAGATTTTGATAAAGAAATGTATAATCTTGTAACTTCAAATGAAGCTATGATGAAAGAAGTATTTAATATAGATAAAGAAGGTCCAAAGCCAAGAAAAGACTTTGGAAAATGGAATGAAGTTAAAGAAAAAATATTCTACTTCTTTGATGAATTATTTGATAATGAAACAGCAGAAGATGTTGAACTTCCAAAAACATTAAACTTAGAAGATGCAAAAAGTATAATAGAAAGCTATGCTAAAGTATATAACTTTGATACAGATCAAGAAACTTGGTTTGAAGAGCTTAAAGCATTAGCAGTAGAACTTGGATATGCAACAAATAGAAAAGAATATAAGAAAAACCCAGAAAACTTTAAAGGAATGGTTTCTGATGTAGCTGGTGCAGTAAGAGCAGCACTTACTCATAGAACTAATACTCCTGATCTTTATACTATAATGCAAATAATGGGTGAAGATAAAGTTAGAGAAAGATTTAATAAGTTTATTAATCTTTAATAGATAGAAAAGAGATGCTTTTATTAAAAGCATCTCTTTTATCTTTAATGAAGTTTTAAATTATATAGTTTGAAAGTAATTAAAATAAATAAAAAACAGTGGCTTTAATTCCACTGTTTTTTATTTTAATATTACTTTAATTTAAATGAACTCTTTAAAGGAACGATTCTATTAAAGATTAATTTATCATCTGTAGAGTTTTTATCTACTGAGAAGAATCCATTTCTAACCATTTGGAATTTATCAAGATTCTTTGCATCCTTAACAGCAACTGGTTCTATAAATCCTTCTAAAACTTCTAATGAGTTTGGATTTATTTGTTCTAAGAAATGCTTACCTTCATTTTCAGGAGCATCATCTAATATTAAAGGTTCATATAATCTAAATTCACAAGGTAAAGCATGTTTTGCATCAACCCAGTGAATTGTACCTTTAACTTTTCTTCCAGTAAATCCTGATCCGCTCTTAGTTTCTGGATCATAAGTACAATGAAGTTCTACAACATTTCCTTCAGCATCTTTTATTACATCATTACATGTTATAAAGTATGCTCCCATAAGTCTAACTTCGTTTCCAGGGAACAATCTAAAGTATTTCTTTACTGGAACTTCCATGAAGTCGTCTTGTTCAACATATATTTCTCTTGAGAAAGGAACTTCTCTAGTTCCAAGCTCTGGATTCTTTGGATTATTTGGAATAGGTAACATTTCAGTTTTACCTTCTGGGTAGTTAGTTATAATAACTTTAAGTGGTTTTGTAACTGCCATTGCAGTTGGAGCCTTAGTTTGAAGATCTTCTCTTAAGAAGTAATCAAGCATTTGAGCATCAACAATTGAATTGTTTTTAGCAACACCAATTGCTTGACAGAAATTTCTTATAGAATCTGGAGTATATCCTCTTCTTCTAAGACCTGATATAGTTGGCATTCTTGGATCATCCCATCCATCAACTATATTTTCATCAACTAATTGTTTAAGTTTTCTTTTACTCATAACAGTATTAGTCATATTAAGTCTTGCAAACTCTATTTGCTGAGGTACGCTTTCCATTTCACATTCTTTTACGAACCAATCATATAAAGGTCTGTGATCTGCAAATTCTAAAGTACATATTGAATGAGTTATACCTTCAATAGCATCTTCAAGTGGATGAGCAAAATCGTACATTGGGTATATGCACCATTTGTCTCCAGTATTATGGTGAGATGCATGAGCTATTCTATAAATGATTGGATCTCTCATATTCATGTTAGGAGAAGCCATATCAATTTTTGCTCTTAAAACTTTCTCTCCATCTTTAAATTCACCTTTTCTCATTCTTTCAAACAATTCAAGGTTTTCAGAAATGCTTCTATTTCTATAAGGGCTTTCTTTTCCAGGCTCTGTTAATGTTCCTCTATATTCCTTCATTTCTTCAGGTGTTAAGTCACAAACATATGCTAAACCTTTATTTATTAAAAGAATAGCTCTTTTATACATTTCATCAAAATAGTTTGAAGCAAAGTGAAGTTCGTTCCATTGACATCCAAGCCACTGAACATCTTCCTTTATTGATTCAACATATTCTGTATCTTCTTTAACCGGATTTGTGTCATCAAATCTTAAATTAGTTCTTCCTTTAAATTCAGCACCAAGACCGAAGTTTAAAAGAATAGATTTTGCATGACCTATATGTAGATAGCCATTTGGTTCTGGTGGAAATCTAGTAATTATAGAATCATGTTTACCGCTCTCTAAATCTTCAATAATTATATTTCTAATGAAGTTAGATGAATTCGTATCATTTGACATAAAGATTACCCTCCTGCAATTATATTTTAAATAGGGCCATTAAAAACAACCTCTAATTTATGTCTATATATTATACAATTACCTTTAATTTTAATCCAATATAGTGAAAAAATAAAGTATAACTTTTCCTTTGTAACATATGAATTACATAAAAGAATATTATATGTATAAAAATATATTTTTATAACTTAGAACATAATAAATATTGTGTCAATTCAGTTATAGCATCAACAGATTCTTTAAAATCTCTTTTTATCCATAACTCTAAAATAGAACTCATACTGCTTGCTATAAAATTAAAGAAATAAGGACTTAATTTATTATCTTCAAGTAACTGGATTTTTGCATCAGGAAGTAAAGATATAAAAGATTCAGTATAATTTATATATTTTTTATGTACTAGAAAAAATAAATTATTTTCATAAATTAATTTTAATAATCTTTTATGCTCACTCCAATAACTATAATATAAATAGATTATTTCTTTAGGATATAATTCATTAAAATCTTTATCTTTTTGAAAATCATTAAACAGATTATCTAATATAAAGTGTAAAATATCTTCTTTACTATCAAAGTTCCTATAAAAAGTTTTTCTAACTAAATTAGCTTCTTCACATATTTGTGTTACAGTAATATCTTTGTATGGATGAGATTCCATTAGTTTTAATAAAGCATTAGCTATCCAATTTTGAGATTTTATAGCTAATGAATTAGTTTGAATTTTATACATAATGACACAAACACTCCCTTATGTGTAATTTACTTTAATACTATTGTATTTATTTGATAAGTATTATAATATTAAAAATAAAATGACACAAGTGAGTCATAAAAGACTTTCAAATAATGAAAGGGTGAATAATCGTGAGTTATGTAGATATTATAAATGAACATAGACGTTATAAAATGGGTGATAACGTTATAGTGGCCAATAATGGAATAAATTTTTCTATTGAAAAAGGTGAATTTGCAATAATATTAGGACCTAGTGGAGCTGGTAAGTCAACAGTTTTAAATATATTAGGAGGAATGGATTCGCCAGATGAAGGACAGGTATTAGTTGATGGTGTTGATATTGCAAAATTTAATTCAAAAGAACTTACAAAGTATAGACGTGATGATATAGGTTTTGTATTTCAATTTTATAATTTAGTTCCAAACTTAACAACTAGAGAAAATGTTGAACTTGCAACTCAAATTTCTAAAAATGCATTAGATGTTGATAAGGTTCTTAAAGATGTTGGATTAGGACATCGTATGGATAACTTTCCGTCACAATTATCAGGTGGTGAGCAACAAAGAGTTGCAATTGCAAGAGCATTAGCTAAAAATCCAAAACTTTTATTATGTGATGAACCTACTGGAGCATTAGATTATGAAACTGGGAGACAAGTATTAAAGTTATTACAAGATACTTGTAAAAATACTGGTACCACAGTAATAGTTATAACTCATAATTCAGCATTAGCACCAATAGCTGATAGAGTAATACATATTAATGATGCAAAAGTAAGAGATATTAAAATAAATAAAAATCCAAAGTCTATTGATGAAATAGAGTGGTAAAAGGAGATAAGTTTTATGCAGAAAAAAGCTTTGTTTAAAACTATTTTAAAAGAAATATCTTCATCTAAATCAAGATTTTTATCTATTTTATTTTTAATTATGCTAGGAGTTGGATTTTTTTCAGGTTTAAAATCAGCAGGCCCTGATATGTTAAATACAGCTAATTCGTATTTTACAGAGCAAAATTTAATGGATTTAAAAGTACAGTCTACAATGGGGCTAGATAAAAGTGATATTGATGAATTAAAGAAGATAAATGGTGTAGACATTGTTGAACCTATCTATAGCAAAGATGTATTAATAGGAAGAGAAGGCATGTTATTAAAACTTATTTCCTATAATAAAAATAATGAATTAAATAAATACGTTATTGAAAGTGGAAGACTACCAGAAAAAGATGGTGAAATTGCATTAGATAGTAAAGAAACAATTAAAAATTCATATAAAATAGGTGATAAAATAAAATTTTCATCTGATAATAGTGAAAGTTTAAATGATGAAATTAAAGATAAAACTTATGAAATAGTTGGGTTTGTAAAAAGTCCTATGTATATTGGAAAATATGAAAGAGGAACCAGTAATATTGGAAAGGGTAGAGTTGATGGGTTTGGTGTAATATCAGAATCAGAATTCAAAATGCCAGTATATACAGAGGCTTATTTAACATTTAATAATTTAAAAGGTTTAAACAGTTATAGTGAAAAGTATGATGAATTGTTAAATAATAATAAAAAAGAAGTAGAAGACATAACTAAAAATCAAGGAAGCATTCGTCTTGATGATATAAAAAAAGAAGCAAATGATAAAATTTTAAAATCTAAAAATGAACTTAAAAAAGCTAAAGATGAGTTAAAAAAAGCAGAAGATAAGCTAAATGAATCTAAAAATAAACTTGATGAAGGAAAAGAAAAATATAATCAAAATTTAAGTGAATTTAATACTAAAATGCAAGATGCTAAAGAAAAGTTAGATAGTTCTAAAAATCAATTAAATGATAAGAATAAGCAATTAGAAAATAACTTGAGTGATTTAAAGTCAAAAGAAGTTAAGCTTTTAGAAGGTAAAAAACAATTAGAAAATAACTTAAATGATGTAAATAATAAAATAAATCAATTAAAATCTTTATTTGATAAAGTAGAATCAATATTAAAGGTACCTGTTAATACTATACCAGATAATATTAAAAATCAGTTAGTTGAAAGCTTAAAGGAAGTGCCACTTAAAAATGGTTCAAGCTTAGGAGATTTATTAGAAGAATATTTTTCTGGTAAAGTGGAAGCTAATGTTGTTTCAAGTAGTATGAATTCTATATTAGATAATTTAGAAAAAGCCAAATTTAATATAGAAAAGAGTCAAGAAGAAATAAACACTAATTATAAAAAGTTAAAAGATGGAATAGTTAAAATTAATGGATATAAAAAAGAACTTGATAAAGGATTATTAACTATTAAAGAAAAAGAATTAGAATATAATAAGGGAAAACAGGTAGGGTTAGAAAACTTTAAATTAGCTAAAGAAAAATTAGATGAAGGTGAAAAACAATACAAAGAAGGATTAACTAAATTTAATACAGAGAAAGTTAAGGCTGAAAAGAAAATAAAAGATGGAGAAAAGGAAATTAAAAAGGGAGAAGAAAATATAAAAGATATTAAAGTCCCTGATTATTATATATTTTCAAGAAGTGATAATTTGGGGTATAGTGAATATCAAGATAATGCAGATAGAATTTCAGCATTATCAAAAATATTTCCTTTATTTTTCTTTGCAATAGCTGCTTTAGTAAGTTTAACAACAGTTACTAGAATGATTGAAGAACAAAGAATTCAACTTGGAACTCTTAAGGCGTTAGGATATAGCAGTTTTGATATATCACTAAAATACTTAGTATATGCAACAACTGCAAGTTTAGTTGGAAGTTTTGTAGGTTTATTGATTGGATATGAACTAATACCTAGAATTGTTTATAATGCTTATAGTATGCTTTATAATTTCCCAGATTTACAGGTTTCATATTATTTAAGTTATGCACTTGTATCTATTGCAATAGCAATTGCTTGTACAGGAATATCTGCTTATATAGTACTAAGGGAAGATTTAAAAAGTACACCAGCAACATTAATGAGACCTAAAGCTCCAAAGTCTGGTAAACGTATATTACTAGAAAGAATAAAACCTGTTTGGAAAAGATTTAACTTTATAGAAAAAGTTACTGCAAGAAATATATTTAGATATAAAGACCGTATGCTAATGACTGTTTTAGGTATTGCAGGATGTATGGCACTTATTATTACTGGCTTTGGTATTAAAAGTTCAGTTTCGGATCTTGGAAAATTGCAGTTTGGTAAAATAGTTAAATACAATGCTATGGTAATATTTAATAAAGATGTATCAAATGAAGATACAAAATCTTATGAAGATTTAATGAAAAATTTACCTGAAATACAAGATAGATTAGATATCTATCAAGAGCAAGTAAAAGTTCAGGAAAAAGGTGTTAATCCACAAGAAGTAGTTCTTATGGTGCCTAAAAACGAGAATAATTTAAATAAATTTATAACTTTAGATAATAGAAAAACTGATGAAGAATACACTTTAAATAGTAATGGAGCTATAATATCCGAAAAGTTGGCTAAGTTATTTAAAATAAAAAAAGGCGATATGTTAAAGTTTAAAACATCAGATAATAAAACTTTTGAAGTAAAGGTTAGTGAAATTGCAGAAAATTATGCTGGACATTATATTTATATGTCAAAGGAACTTTATAGAGAGATATTTAATAAAGATCCAAAGTATAATGCAGAGCTTTTAAAATATAAATATGATACTAATTTTGAAGAACAATTATCTGAAAAGCTAAGTAAAGAAAGTAAAGTTTTAAATGTTTCTTATAATGGCTCAATAGAAAGTAATTTTGAAGACTCCATGTCAAGTTTAAATATAGTTGTAGTTGTACTTATAATCTCAGCAGCAATATTAGCATTTATAGTTTTATATAATTTAACTAATATAAATGTATCTGAACGTATAAGAGAACTTTCAACTATAAAAGTTTTAGGTTTTTATGATAATGAAGTTACTATGTACATCTATAGAGAAAATATAATATTAACTATAATGGGGATTATAGTTGGTGGATTTTTAGGTAAGGTATTACACATATATGTATTAAGCACTGCTGAAATGGATAATATGATGTTTAATCCATCATTACATTGGAGTAGTTTTGTTTATGCAGGTATACTAACAATAATTTTTTCAAGTATAGTAATGTTTATAATGCATATAAGACTTAAAAAAGTAAATATGATAGAAGCATTAAAATCAAATGAATAATTTATAGAAAAAAGAAGATTCCTCAAAAGAGAAATCTTCTTTTTTTAATAAGCTTAATATAAAATAGATAGTTCTATTTCAAAGTAAACTTACTACTTTATAAAATGAATAAGCTGATGTGCTATTAAAGATTTGTAGATTTTTTAAATCTATCATTTACTGCATCCCAGTTAATAACTTCAAAAAAGCTATCAACATAATCAGGACGTTTATTTTGGTATTTTAAGTAATAAGCATGTTCCCAAACATCTACTGTTAATAAAGGTTTTTCATTTAATGAAATAGGACAGTTTTGATTTGGTGTTTTAGTAATTTTTAATTTATTATTTTGGTCTAAAACAAGCCATGCCCAACCAGATCCAAATTGAGTTAAAGCTGCATTTTTAAATTCAGTTTTAAAGTTTTCGTAAGAACCAAAAGTATTTAAAATAGCATCTTTTATATTACCAGTAGGTTCTCCACCTTTATTTGGTGCCATTCCATCCCAATAAAATTCATGGTTAAATACACCACCGGCATTATTAACAACTGCTTGATTTATATCTTCTGGGATATCATCAAGATTTTCAAGAATCTCTACTAAAGACATCTTAAAAAGTTCAGGATGTTTATCTAATGCTTTATTTAAATTATCAACATAAGTTTGTTGATGTTTATCATGATGAAAATGTAATGTTTTTTCATCAATATAAGGTTCTAGAGAATCATAAGCATATGGTAATGGTTTTAAAGTAAATTTATTTCCTTCCATTTAAATCACCTCTATATTAGTATTTGAAACTTTAAAACAAAAAATACACAATAATTTGTTAAACGTTTCAAAAATAATTCTATAAATCTATTATAAGCAATAATAGTAAAATAATGTATGAATTATTTTGAAATTCCTTGTAAATTAAAATCGGGAACAAATTCAGTTGTATTTGTACCACTTTCTTGAATAAAAGCATTTTTTACACCTATACTTGCAGCATAATCAATTAAACTATCATAAAGTCTGGGATTTAAAGGCTTTGATAATTCTTTAAATTCAAAAGCATTAAACATAGGAGTATATTGATTCATTATGCTTATATATACGTCATCTTCAAATAAATTATATATAGTATCTATAATTTTTTTTGAATCAAATAGGAGATTTGGAAGCATTAAATGTCTTACTATAATCCCTTTTATCATTCTTCCTTTTTCATCAAATTTATTTTTACCTACCTGTTTAAACATTTCCTTTAAAATAGTAATTACATTTTCACGATATCCTGGAGCTTTTGAATATTTTAATGCATATTTATCATCAAAGTATTTAAAATCAGGTAAATAAACATCAATATAACCATCTAAAGCCTTTATAGTTTCTAAAGAATCATAACCGTTTGTATTATATAAAATTGGTAGATTAAGACCATTTTTTTTTGCTATTTTTATAGCTTCTATAATTTGAGGTACATAGTGAGTAGGTGTTACTAAATTTATATTATTAGCACCTTTATCTTGAAGTTCTAAAAATATTTCTGATAATCTTTCTATAGTTATGAATTCACCTGTGTTTTCTTGGCTTATTTCATGGTTTTGACAAAATACACATTTTAAATTGCAGTTAGAAAAAAATATAGTTCCAGATCCAGTATCTAAAGAAATTGGTGGTTCTTCCCACATATGCAAATAAGCTTTTGCAGCTTTTATTTTTTCAGATGACATACATGCTCCAACTTCATTATTTAATCTATTAACATTGCATTTTCTAATGCAAAGATTACAATTTTTTAGCATTTCCATTTTGTTATATTTCAAAAAAATCACCTCGTAGATAATATATTGAAATTATATTACTAGCTACAATGATTAGCAATCAAAGAAGATTGTAATTTTAAATTAATTAACTTAACATTATAATAATTAAAAGGGGGAGACTTCATGAATTTTATATTGGTTTTATTCTTTCAAATATTAGTATTTATATTTATATTAGTTTCAATTATAGTTAATTTAATAAAAATAATTAAAGGGAAAATATCAAAAAAATATTTTATATTAATTTTAATATTAGTAGTATGTAGTAAAATAGTTTTGATTAATATAGTAATTCCTAAAATAAAAGATATTAAATATTATTTTAGTGAGGATTATTATATAACAACAGGAGTTTGTACTAGTTTTAATAATGCAAAAGGAATAACTACATTAGAAATAAATAATATTACCTATAAAATAAATTCATGGGAAATTAAACCCAAAATAGGTGATAAATATAGATTAGAATATTTGCCAAATAGTAAGATAGTAATGAAAGTTAAAGAACTTTAAATATAATAAAATGATAATATGGATTTAAAAAATATTTTTATATAAACTTGATTAAATTTATTTTTAAGTAAATAGAAAATTTAAATATTATTGTAAAGAAAAGTATTAGGAGAGAATTTTATGATAGAGGAATTTTTAGAATATGATTATTATGATGAAGCATTTGAAAGAATTAATACTAGAAATAGAGAAATTAGAGAAATAAATTTTGATAAGTGTGTATTTAATAGATGTGATTTTTCAGGAAAAAGTTTTTTGGAAGTAACTTTTGAAGATTGCACTTTTAAAGAATGTAATATATCCCTTACAAAGTTTTATCATTCAAAGCTTAGAGGAGTTAAATTTATTGATTGTAAAATAGTTGGAGTCGATTTTACTAAATGTGATAGATTTATTTTAGATTTTGACTTTAAAAATTGTTTAGTACAAAGTTGTAGTTTTGCAGAACTTAAAATACCAAAAACAAAATTTATAGAATGTAATGTTACATCAAGTGATTTTATAAATGCTGATTTAAGAGAATCATCATTTTTAAGATCAAGTCTAGAAGATAGTATATTTGAAAATACTAATCTTTCAAAAGTTGATTTAAGGGAATGTTTAGATTATACAATTAATCCAAATAGAAATAATATAAAAAAAGCAAAGTTTAGTATGCCTGAAGTTTTAAAGTTATTAAATGAATTTGAAATTATTATAGAGTAATAAATTTGGAGGTAAATAAATGGATATACAATTAGACGATTTATATATGGATGAAGATTATATGGAAGATATAGATGAAGTTAGTAAAATAGATAAAATAATAAATGAAACAGAAAAGCCGATAACACTTAGTTTATTAAAAAATGAGTTTAAAAGAATTGGAATAGAAAAAGGTGATACAATACTCGTACATTCTTCATTAAGTAAGATTGGATGGATATGTGGAGGAGAAGTTACAGTTATAAATGCTTTAATTGAAGCTGTAGGTGAAGAAGGAACTATAGTTATGCCATCTCATAGTGGGGATATGTGTGATCCAGCTTTTTGGAGCAATCCACCAGTACCTTCTGAATGGTTTAAAGATATAAGAGAAGAAATGCCAGCCTTTGATGAAAATATTACTCCAACATATGGTATGGGTAAAATAGCAGAAGCTTTTAGAAATTTTTATGGTGTGAAAAGAAGTTATCATCCAACAGTGTCTTTTTCAGCTTGGGGAAAAAATAAAGAGTTCATAACAGATAATCATAGCTTAGAATATTCACTTGGAGAAAAATCACCTCTTGCAAGGTTTTATGAATTAGGTGGAAAAGTTATATTATTAGGAGTTGATTATGATGTTAATACGTCATTTCATTTAGCTGAATATAGAGCTAAAAATTATACTGAAACAATAAATGCATCACCGATATTAGAAAATGGTAAAAGAGTATTTAAACAATATAAAGATATAGAATTTAAAACAGAATTATTTATGTTTTTGGGAGAAGAGTTTGAAGAAAAATACAATGTTAATACTTATAATATAGGAAATGCAAATGTTAAAGTATTTAATCAAAGAGATTGTGTTGATTTTGCTGTAGAATATTTTAAAAATTGTAATTTATATTAGAAAAGTAAATTTTACAATTTGTATTCTAAAATTTACAAAAGGTAAATGGTAATTTATAGAATGAAATAGTAAAGTAAAATAGAAGGAGATGATAATTATGAAAAAATGGCCTTTTATTTTACAAGGAATTTTATTAGCAATAGTAGGCGTAATATTTCTAATGTATCCATTAGAAAGTATATTTAATTTAACTATGGTAATTGGAGCATTTGTTCTAGTTTCAGGTATTATGTCAATAATTAAAGCATTTAAATCACAGAGAAGAGGATTTTTCATATTTAATGGTATAATCGATATACTATTTGGATTAACTCTTTTATTTTCACCTATATACTCAACTCAATTCTTTGTTATATTCTTTGGAATTTGGGGATTGATAAGAGGTATATCAGCATTAGTAGCTGAATTTCAATTTAAAACAGCTGGATTTAATTTTAGAACAATATACACAATATGCTTAATAATATTAAGTGTTTTAATAATTTTATATCCAGTAATTGCATTAGCATTTACTCCAATAATAATAGGAATAAATTTAATACTATTTGCAATCTTTGAAATAATATTATCATTTGAAATATAGAAAAAATAGATAAGGAATTTTCCTTATCTATTTTTATTTATTATATAATTCTTTTATTTTCGGTGAATTAAAATATAACCCTGAAATTTTATGATTATTTTCATCAAAAGATATTGATATATTTACAGGTTCTGTTTCATCAGAAAACTTTGCTTTATAAAGCATATTTATATAGTCTTTACTCTTTTTAGCCTGTACAAACTCTAAGCTATTTTCTTCGTATGTTCCTATAGCACCTTTTATTGGCATAACTAAACTTAAAAATTCAGTTTCATTAGTTGCAATTTCTTTCATGTTATTATCAAGATTTTTTATAAAGTTATCATAATCTAAGTTATTAATAGAATTAAGTATCTCTTTAGTTATTTCATCTGAATAAGATCGAGTAGAAGAAACATCTACTTTATCATCAGAACAAGATATTAAAGTAAAACTTAAAATTGAAAAAAGAAAAACTAAAATTAGAGATTTAAACTTCAATATAAATACCTCCTAAAAAATGGAATATAATTTCAAACATTATACCACATTTTTACTAACAATTATACTTTCTGGCAACACTAAAAGGTGATGTATGATATAATATTTTAATACTAGGAAGGGAGGATGATGATTTGGATTTAAAATCATTATTAAACAAAGAGCAGTATGAAGGTGCTGTTACTGTTGATGGTCAAGTTTTAATACTTGCAGGTGCAGGTTCAGGTAAAACTAGAGTTTTAACATATAGAATGGCACATATGATAGAGGATTTAGAAATAAAGCCATGGAGTATATTAGCAATTACATTTACGAATAAAGCAGCTAGAGAAATGAAAGAAAGAGTAGAAGCACTTGTTGGGGAAAAAGCTAATGATATGTGGATTTCAACATTTCACTCAACATGCGTTAGAATACTTAGAAGAGAAATTGATAAGCTTGGATATAAATCAAGTTTTACTATATATGACACTTCAGACCAAAAAACTTTATTAAAAGAGTGTATGAAAACTTTAAATATAAATGATAAAGATATAACTCTTCAAGAAATTATGGGTAAAATCGGAAGAGCTAAAGATAATATGATTACTGCTGAAAGTTTCATGAGAGAGCATGAAAGTAATTTTAGAGAAAAGAAAATTGCTGATGTTTATGAAATGTATCAAAAGAGACTTAAGGAAAATAATGCATTGGATTTTGATGACCTTATATTTAAAACAGTAGAATTATTTAAAAAACATGATGATGTATTGGAATTTTATCAAAATAAATTTAAATATATAATGGTTGATGAGTATCAAGATACAAATGGTGCTCAATATGAATTTGTAAGGCTTTTAGCAGCAAGATATAAAAACATTTGTGTTGTTGGTGATGATGACCAGTGTATATATGCTTGGAGAGGTGCTGATGTAAGCAATATTCTTGATTTTGAAAAAGATTATCCAAACTGTAAAGTGATAAAGCTTGAACAAAACTATAGATCAAAGGGTAACATATTAGATGCAGCAAATGCTGTTATAGTAAATAACTCAAGAAGAAAAAATAAAGCACTTAGAACTGAACAAGAACAAGGAAATAAAATAAAAATATATAGAGCATACTCAGATTCAGAAGAAGGAGATTTTGTAGCAAGACAAATAATTGATACAAAGGCTAAAGATGGGGCAGAAAATAAAGATTTTGCTGTTCTTTATAGAACTAATGCTCAGTCACGTGTTTTTGAAGAAACATTTAGAAGAAGGGGTATACCTTATAAAATTGTTGGAGGAACTAAGTTCTATGATAGAAAAGAAATTAAAGATATGCTTGCATATCTTAATGTTTTAGTAAACCCTCAAGATGATATAAGTATAAAGAGAATAATAAATGTTCCAAAAAGAAGTATAGGGGATGCAACAGTAAAAAAAATTCAAGAATTTGCAGATAGCTTTGAATTAAATTTATGGGATGCACTTCAAGAAGTAAGAACAATCTCAACTCTTACTGCAAGAAATTGCGGAGCTATAGAGAAATTTACAGATCTTATGAATAATTTCGTTATAATGGCAGAAAGTATGCCAGTATCAATGCTTATAGAAGCAATTTTAAAAGATACTGGATATTTAGATGAACTTAAAAAGTCAAATGAAATAGAAGATAAGAGTAGAATAGAAAACTTAGAAGAATTAGTTTCAGATGCAGTTGAATTTGAAAGAAATAATGAAGATAAGAGTTTAGCTGCATATTTAGAAAAAGTATCATTAGTACAAGATATTAATGAAGGTGATGAAGAGGAAGATAATGCAGTAGTTCTTATGACACTTCATAGTGCAAAAGGACTTGAGTTTCCACATGTATTTATGGTTGGAATGGAAAATGGAATATTCCCAAGCATGAGTGATTTTGATAAAGAAGATCAAATGGAAGAAGCAAGAAGACTTTGTTATGTTGGAATTACAAGGGCAAAGGAAACTCTTCATATGACTTCAGCTGAGGTTAGAAGAGTATTTGGAAGAACAATGTCTTATAGTCAATCAGACTTTATTGGTGAAATAAGATCTGATTTAAGAGAATATGTTAATGAAAGAAGTGCTAATGGAGCTGCTAGAGAAGGGATGTTTGGAGGTCATGCTAAACCAAACTTTAATAACCCACATAGTCTAAGAACATCTATTAGAAATCAAAATTCAAGTAGAAAAGTAACAGAAGCTCAATCTAATAATGCTTCAAGTTCAGGTGAAATATCACTTGGAAGAAAAGTGAAGCATGAAAAGTTTGGAGAAGGAACAGTCGTTTCAGTATTACCAGCTGGAAATGATAAAAAACTTACAATAGCTTTTGATAAACAAGGTGTTAAAGTATTATTATTATCAATGGCTAATTTAGAACTTTTATAATATTAGGAGGCAAGTAAGTTTATGGATAATAGAAAAAGAATGGAAGCTCTAGTAGAAGAGTTAAATAGATATGCATATGAATACTATAGTTTAGATAATCCGTCAATTACGGATAAAGAGTATGATGAAAAATATGATGAACTTGTAGCTTTAGAGAAAGAACTTAATGAGGTACTACCTTATTCACCAACTGTTAGAGTTGGTGATGTAGTTCTTGAAGGTTTTAAAAAATATACTCACAAGGGAAGGCTTTGGAGTTTAGGAAAAGCCCAAAGTATTGAAGAAATAATAGACTGGCATAATAGAAATGTTAAGTTTGTTGAGGAAATGAGAGCGATGGGAGAAGAACTCCCAGAACTTAAATATATAGTTACAAAGAAGTTTGATGGATTAACTGTTAACTTAACATATAATAATGAAGGTATATTGGCAGTTGGAGCGACAAGAGGAACAGGAAGCGTTGGAGAAGATGTTACAGCACAGGTTAAGACTATAAAGAGTATTCCTCTTAAAGTTAATTGTAAAGATGTTTTTGAAGTTCATGGTGAAGCCATAATGACTACAGAAGCATTTGAAAAATATAATGAAGCAGCTGAAGTTCCACTTAAAAATTTAAGAAATGGTGCAGCAGGTGCATTAAGAAACTTAAATGTAAAAGAAACTGCAAGAAGAAATTTATCAGCATTTTTTTATGATGTAGGATACAAAGAAGGAAAACAATTTAAAACTTATACAGAAATGATGAATTTCATAAAAGAAATGGGATTTCCAGTAGATGATTATATAAAAGAATGTTACACAATAGATGATATTCAAAAAGAAATAGATTATATAAGAGATATTAGATTTGATTTAAATTATGATATTGATGGTCTAGTAATAGTTATTGATGATATAAGGACAAGAGAATTATTAGGATATACAGTTAAATTTCCTAAATGGGCAATAGCATATAAATTTGAAGCACAAGAAACAACAACTAAACTTTTAGATGTTGAATGGAACGTTGGTAGAAGTGGAAGAGTGTCACCAACTGCTATATTAGATCCAGTTGAACTTGCAGGTGTTACAGTAAAGAGAGCAACACTTAATAATATGGATGATATAAAAAGAAAAGGTGTAAGGATTGGTTCTGAAGTATTAGTTAGAAGAAGTAATGATGTTATACCTGAAATAATGGGAGTTAAAGAAGATTCATTAGAAGGAACAGAAGAGATAGTACCGCCAACGAACTGTCCAGCTTGTGGTAGCCATTTAGTTGAAGAGGGGGCTCATATATTCTGTGAAAATACACTTTCATGTAAACCTCAACTTGTTAAAACAATAGTTCATTATGGTTCAAGAGAAGCTATGAATATTTCAGGATTTTCAGAAAAAACAGCAGAGCAATTATTTGAAAAGCTTAATATAAAATCAATAAGTGATTTATATAAGTTAAATAAGGAAGATTTAGTTAAACTTGATAAGTTTGGAGATAAAAAAGCACAAAATCTTTTAGATGCAATCGAAGAAAGCAAGGATTGTACACTTGAAGCATTCATATATGCATTAGGAATACAAAATGTAGGAGTAAAAACGGCTAAGGATATAGTTAATAAGTTTAAGTCATTAGAAGGGCTTAAAAAGGCTACATTTGAAGAATTAGTATTAGTTCCTGATGTAGGAGATGTAGTTGCAAATTGTATAGTAGAATTTTTCCATGAAGAAAAAGTTTTAAAAACAATAGATGAACTTTTAGAGATTGGAGTAAATCCTAAGTTTGAGGAAAAAGAGATTGTTGAAAGTATATTTGAAGGTAAAACTGTTGTTGTAACAGGAACTATGGAAAAGTATTCAAGAAAAGAAATAAAAGAAAAATTAGAAACACTTGGAGCTAAAGTTGCTGGTAGTGTAAGTAAGAAGACAGATTATGTAGTATATGGTAAAGAAGCAGGCTCAAAGCTTACAAAGGCAGAAGAACTTGGAGTTAAAACTATAACAGAAGATGAATTTGAAGGTATGATAGGAGGTTAGATTGTTGAAAAAGCTAATTAATATATTAACTATTTTATTAAGTATAATAGCTTGTATAGTTATAATTTGCACTTTTTTAACCTCATATCAATTTTTATACCTTGGAGAAATATTTAATTCTTATTACGCAATACAAGTTACAGTTGTAATAACTATGTTATCTTTAGCAGCTAGATTTTGGCTTAATGAGAAAGGAAAAAATAAGTATATATACACTGGACTTAGTTTAATATTATCTATACTTATAATGTCATTTATATTTGGAACTGTTAGATAATAAAAAATTAAACGTAAAAAGCTTCTATATAGATATAGAAGCTTTTTTATTTATAATCTTTTTTTTCAAAGTCTTTTACATTAGTTAAATCAGGAATTATAAATTCATCATTTGAAGCTTCTTCGTTTAAAAAACTTTCATAAGAAAAATCTTTTTTGTTTTCAGAAAGCATATCTAGCTTTTGACTTATTTTTTCTAAAATATAATTTTTATAACGAATTTGATTGTAAGCTTTTAAAGCTACAATGAAAAGCCATATACCAATGAACATGAAAGTTAGCATAAAGATAATGCCTATTATAGATACTGTGGCAGCCAAAAAAGTCATTTTATCTCCTCCTTAAAATATAGCTTTATTATAACATACTAGGTTTATAAATTTAACATATTATAAAAATATTGCTTATGTTGATTAGAAATATACATATGTGACAATAATTATGATAACTTTAGAAAAGGAGATTGAGTAAGGGTGAAGAAGTTTTTACTGCCAAGTGCAATTATAGGTGTAATATTAATATTTTTATTAAGTTTTATAGAGATAGAAAAAATAGCATCTTCTAAAGATTCAGGGATTATTTTATATGCAGTTAACTCAATTCCAAATGAGTTGAAAGATGTAAGTAAATTATCGACTAGAGAAGAAGATGTAATTTGTGCAACTAGTAAAGGTTTAGTTGAAAAAAATAATGAAGGGAAAATAGTTCCTTCTCTAGCTACTGAAATAAGTGTTAAAGATGATGGCATAGAATATGAATTTAAAATAAGAGATGATGCTTATTGGAGTGATGGTAGTAGAATAACTGCAGAAGATATAAGAGAATTTTTTAAAGAGTTATTAAAAGAAGAGTCAGATGAAAATATAAACTCATTTTTAAATGTATATGGAGCAAAGGAATTTAGAAAAGGAAATATTACATTTGAAAATGGAGTAGCTATTAATGCTAAAGATAATATATTAATTATTAGGTTAAATAATAAAGATGATAAATTTTTAGAAGAACTTACTAAGCCTCAGTATAGGTTGAGGAAATATTTAATGATGTGGGATAACATTAAACAAAATCATAAAAGTATAATATATTCAGGTGAATATTATATAAGTGATGTTAATGATGAAGGTGTATTTTTAGAAAAAAATAAAAATAGTGAAACAGATTCACCAGATGCAATAAAAATAATTTCAGATGAAAATGAAGAGTTATCAATGGCGGCGTTTGAAATAGGAGATAGAGATTTAGTTGTAGATCCTCCAAATACAGAGTTAAATAGATTAGAAGATGAAGGAAGACTAAAAACATTTTCTTCTGATAATGGTAAATATATAGCATTAAATTCAGATGATGAAAAATTACCACTGTCAGTTAGAAAAATAATATATTATACTTTAAATTCATCTATGCTAGATTATAAAGAAGAAAATAATAATTATTTAGAGCTTACTGAATGTAGTTACTTTAGAGGTGATAAGGATAATTTAAATAAATTACAATCAAGAAAAGTAATGACTAATAAAACTTCTGCAAAGCTTCCAGAAGTTATAACTATATTAGCAAAAGATAATAATGAGAATAGAGCTTTATGTAAGTATATACAATCATGGTTTGATTCAAATACAGATAGCAATATAAGATATACATTAACTACAGAAGATGGATTTAATAATTTAGAATTAAGAAAAAGGTATGATATATTAATAGTTGATTCAGTAGCAAATACAAATAATAGAGTAGGATTTTATGAAAGTTTAAAGCCGTATTATACAGATAAAGAAGAAAGTATTTATGAAAAAGAGATAAATGGCAAAAGAGAGTTTAATGAACTAGAATCAAATTTATTTAATAATTATAGAATATTACCATTACTATTTGAAAATAAAAACGTTGCTATATCTAGTGAAATTGAAAATATAGAATTTGATTGGAATGGGAATATAAAATTTGAAACATTAAAATAAATAAGGTTAAGCCTATCTTTTGTAATTCAAAAGATAAGCTTAACCTGTTTTTATATAAATAAATTTATAAATTAAAAAACTATTCTGTATATTTACTATCTTCATTTAAGTCTTCTGAATTAGAATCATCAGATAGGTTTAAGGAATTATCTGTAGTATTAATAATATTATTATCAGTTTCATTTAAGTTATCTACATCAGTATCTAATAAATTTAATTTTCTAAAGAAGTCATCTTTAAAAAAATCAATAAACATATAAAATAAAAACATATTTTTATAACTATCAAAAGTTTTTTTGTCAGATGTTTTAAATTCTTCTTTTTTCCTAGAATAAACAGTATTTTTTAAGAATATAGGAGCCATGCCCGTTGTTGATAAAGATGGTAGATTTGGCATCCTAAAAAATGTTTCATCTAACATATCTTTAGAAAGTGTACTGAAATTAATATATCTTTCTTCATTATCTAAATCAGGAGCATCTGGCCAACTAGTAATAATGCTAGAATTTAGAATGTACTTTTTATATATTTTGGAAATAGTAGGGTTATATTCTCTTAAAGTATCAGATGCATTAGAATACATTATTATAGATAATAAGTAAAAGCATATATCAAATGATGTATATTTAATTTCTTTTTTTGAAGTTAAATTTTCTATGACATTATTATCTTCATCATAAAGAGAAAGAAGTTTATCCATTATTTCGCAGTATTTGTCTTTAAAAGTTACTAGGTTAGTATGTTCATAAGAATACATTAAATTAATTGCAAGTAATGCAGGGTTATCTAATGATTCAACATAATAATTTTTTTCATCAAATTTATTGCTCATAAATTCGCTTAAGTCTATAATTAAAGGAATTATATTTTCATTTTTAGAGTTTTTGTAATAAATATTAAAAGCAAGTAGAGTTTTAATTCCCTCATCAAAAGATAAATTATAAAGTGCTTCTTTGTAATCTAAAAACATTTGCAATATTTGGTTAGAAAATTCTTTGTAATCTGATTTTACCTTATCATCATCTTCATATTTAGAATATAAATAATAAGCATTCATCATAAATGCTTGATCACTAAATGCAAATTTTCTATTTTTATCAACTAAATTACTTTCTTTAGATGAAGCTTCAAAAAGACTTTTTTTAGAAATAAAAATCCCTTCATTATTTCTTAAATTATCATAATAAAAATCAAGTTGTTCATGAGCTAATTGTCTATATCCTTTTGCTAGTTGATAATCATTAGAATCTTTACTTAAAAATGAATAATAATCACTAAGTTCTAATAATGACATAGTAAGCAATGCATTTGTTGTAGGAATAACTTCACGCTTAAAAGATGATGAATCGAAGCCGTTTGAAGTTTTATTATGCATAAAAATTGGAGATGATTTTTTATATAAACAGAGTACTGGAGAAAATTTACTTAATATGCTAATATCTTTTGTAGATGCAATTTTTTTTGCACTTCTAGAAGATAAAGTATATCCACATTTAGAATTAAGAGCGAGTAGCTTTACAGCTTCTTTTGATAAGTGAAAAAGCTGCCCACATATTTCACATTGTGATAAGCTATTCATTCGAAAAAATGGACCTATATATCTCAAAATATTTCACCTCATATTATAATTCTTATAATAATTAATATGAGACAAAATCAAAAAAAGTGCATAAAACTAAAAAATGATACAAAGTATATATAAAATATTTTAGATTAAATTAAATAAAGGGAGGCGATTTTAGTGAGAATAGATGGAAGAAGAAATGATCAAGTAAGACCCACTAAAATAACTAGAAACTATACAAAATATGCAGAAGGTTCTGTATTTATAGAAGTTGGGGATACAAAAGTTCTTTGTAACGTATCTATTGAAGATAAAGTACCACCATTTTTAAAAGGCTCAGGAGAAGGTTGGATTACAGCAGAATATAATATGCTTCCTAGATCAACTGGAACAAGAAAAATTAGAGATATAGCTAGATTAAAAATAGATGGAAGAACTATGGAGATACAAAGATTAATAGGAAGAGCATTAAGATCTGTTGTTGATTTAAAAGCTTTAGGCGAAAAAACTTTATGGATAGACTGTGATGTTATACAAGCAGATGGTGGAACAAGAACAACCTCAATAACTGGTGCATTTGTTGCTATGGTTGATGCTGTAAATAAACTTCATAAGGAAAAGCCTTTTAAAGTATATCCAATAAGAAGCTTTGTTGCAGCTACAAGCATAGGTATAGTAAATGATAATAAAATTATAGATTTATGCTATGAAGAAGATTCAAATGCAAAAGTAGATATGAATATAATTGGAACTCATGAAGGAGAATTTGTTGAGGTTCAAGGAACAGGTGAAGAATCTCCTATGACAAGAAGTGAACTTAATGAATTATTAGACTTAGGAGAAAAGGGATTAAAGCAAATGATAGAGATTCAAAAAAATGCTCTCAAGATGGATGCTTTATGGATTGGAACAGGAGGTCAATAAATGAAAAAGTTAATATTGGCTAGTAATAATCAAAAGAAAATAAAAGAAATAAAAAATATATTAAAAGATACTGATTTAGAAGTGAAATCTTTAAAGGATGAAAATATAAATATTGATGTTTGTGAAGATGGGACTACATTTAAAGAAAATGCTACAAAAAAAGCTAGCGAAATAAGAGAATATTTATTAAATAGGGGAGATAGTAACTTTATAGTTCTAGCTGATGATTCAGGACTGGAAGTAGACTATTTAAATGGAGAACCTGGTATATATTCAGCAAGATATGCTGGAGAGCATGGAAATGATAGTGAAAATAATAAAAAATTATTAGAGAAATTAAATGGTGTACCTATGGAAAATAGAGGAGCTAAATTTGTATGTCATTTAACATTAATAAATTCAAATGGTAAAAGTTTAGATATATGTGGCGAAGTTAAAGGGAAAATAATTGAAAGTTTGAATGGTGAAGGTGGATTTGGATATGATCCATTATTTTATTACGAAAGTTTCAATAAAACATTTGGAGAAATATCAGCAGAAGAAAAAAATAAGGTTAGTCATAGAGGAATTGCATTAGAGGAATTAAAAGAACGTATTGCTGATATATTATAGGAGGTATTATGTTAATAGCAGTAGTTAGTGATACTCATAGAATTAAAGAATATATTGATATTGTAAAAGAAAAAATATCAAAAGCAGATGTTTTGATACATTTAGGAGATAATGTTGATGATGTTTTAGAATTATCAAAAGTATTTAATGGTGAAGTATATGCTGTATTAGGAAATTGTGATTATTCAAATGAATATCCTATAGAGAGAAATATTAATATAGGTGGAGTAAAAATATTTGCAACACATGGACATAAGTATAGAGTTAAGTATGATTTAAATAATATATATTATAGAGCTCAAGAATTAAATGCAGATATAGCACTTTTTGGCCATACTCATCAAGAACTTATAATTAATCATAATGGCATAACATTAATGAATCCTGGTAGTGTTTCTTTACCAAGAGGTAGGGGGAGACACATAGGATTTATAGAAATTGAAGAAGGAAAAGAGCCAAATATATACTTAGAAAGTATATAAGAATACTAATATGTGATTAAATTATTAATAAAATGATTAGTTTATTAATAATTTAATTCTAAAACAAGCTATATGATGAAAAAATGTAAAGTATTAAATTTAACTAGAATTTTTTTAGAAAAAGTATTGACGGATTAAGCTTCATACTGTAGAATAGTCATTGTCGTTGCGAGAGAGAACAAGCGAAACGGAAAGTTCATAAGCAATAGATAATGACTCTTCGGGGTGTGGCGCAGATGGTAGCGCGCATGGTTTGGGACCATGAGGTCGCAGGTTCGAGACCTGTCACCCCGACCACTTAAAAATTTGTCGAAAAAATGCTTGACAAATTAAGAAAAAACCTGTATAAATAATAAGGCAGGTTGATTGCAAGAATTTAATCGAAAGATTTAAGTTTAATATGCGGGTGTAGCTCAATGGTAGAGCCCTAGCCTTCCAAGCTAGTTACGAGGGTTCGATTCCCTTCACCCGCTCCACTTTGAAAAGAACTTTTCAAAAAAAAAGTTCTTGACAAAAAACACTGAATGGTTTATAATAATAAACGTTCTGAAATGCGTTTTTAGCTCAGCTGGATAGAGCAACGCCCTTCTAAGGCGTGGGCCAGGGGTTCGAATCCCTTAAAACGCACCATTTCGGGGTGTGGCGCAGATGGTAGCGCGCATGGTTTGGGACCATGAGGTCGCAGGTTCGAGACCTGTCACCCCGACCACTTTAAATCAAGTTTTTACTTGATAATACAAGTTGAAGCTTGTATAAATAATAAGGCATTTAATTATTAACTTAATGATTAATGTGTAAAAAATAAATATGCGGGTGTAGCTCAATGGTAGAGCCCTAGCCTTCCAAGCTAGTTACGAGGGTTCGATTCCCTTCACCCGCTCCACTAAATGCGTTTTTAGCTCAGCTGGATAGAGCAACGCCCTTCTAAGGCGTGGGCCAGGGGTTCGAATCCCTTAAAACGCACCATATGGTGAACGTAGTTCAGTTGGTAGAGCGCCAGTTTGTGGCACTGGTTGTCGTGGGTTCGAGTCCCATCGTTCACCCCATACAGGGATATCGCCAAGTGGTAAGGCACCACACTTTGACTGTGGTATTCGTAGGTTCGAATCCTGCTATCCCTGCCAAATACAAGGTTCACTAGCTCAGTCGGTAGAGCACATGACTTTTAATCATGGTGTCCCGGGTTCGATTCCCGGGTGAGCCACCAATTTAATTGAAGTATGCAGATGTGGCGGAATTGGCAGACGCACTAGACTTAGGATCTAGCGCCTACGGCGTGGGGGTTCGACTCCCTTCATCTGCACCACAATTAAATTTAAAAAATGCGGAAATGGCTCAATGGTAGAGCGCCACCTTGCCAAGGTGGATGTTGCGGGTTCGAGTCCCGTTTTCCGCTCCAGATATGCGGGTGTAGCTCAATGGTAGAGCCCTAGCCTTCCAAGCTAGTTACGAGGGTTCGATTCCCTTCACCCGCTCCA
>NZ_AVSV01000012.1 GCF_000498355.1 Clostridium sp. Ade.TY
TCTTATATCATCTTTTTTGTATTAGCATAGTATAAAAACTAAAATATTATAAATTTAAATGATAGATTTATTTATAAAGTTTTTTAAAATAAAAGAAAAATAAAGTTAAATAGAGTGGCAAATCCGGTTTTTATTTTTAAAATTATGATACAAAAAAATAAGTTGATAAAATTGAATAAATAATAAATTATAATGGTAATATATATTACTATTATAATATTGGGATATATTAAAGGAAAGTTTAATAGACTTATAGAAGTAATTACTTATGTGGGAAAAATTTAAAAAATTATTTATTTAAATAATTTGGTAGGGGGAAAATAAAATATGAGCAATTCGGAAATTAGAGCATTATCTAGAGATGATTTGAAGGGACACTGGTTAAAGTTTGTACTTTTAACATTAGCTATAATTGTCTTAACAGGAAGTCCAGAGTTTATATTTAAAGGAGCAAATATTTCATTTATTTTTGATATAGCAACATTTGTATTAACAGTTATAACAGGTGTATTTTCGGTAGGATTATACTTAAATTTAGTTAGAAATAAAACATTTGATATGTCAAAAGGAATAAAGGATTTTAATGTTTATTTAAGATATGGAGGGTTTACGTTATTATTAGGTATTATTGTATTTGTAGTAACAATAATATTTATGGGAATAGTTGTTGGAATATCAACGGGAGCATTTCTTGGAGCAATAGTTTATGAAAGTGAAGTTGATTTTTTGATTACTAATATGATAATAGTAGTTCTTATAACTACAGTATTATTATGTTTAATAATGCTTATAATAAATTCAATTTTTTTACCAGCAGAGTATTTAATAATTGATGGATTTACATTAGGAGAAAGTTTATCAAAGTCATTTAGATTAATGAAAGGAAATAAGTGGAGATTTTTAAAATTTCAGTTATCATTTGTAGGATGGATGCTTCTTGGAATTTTAACTTTTGGAATAGGATTACTTTGGGTAATTCCTTATTATAGTACTGCTTCAGCTAATTTCTTCTTAATGGTAAATGGAGAAAAAGAATCAAATGAAAGTTTTATAGAAAATATATAAATAGTCAAAATTTTATAGTTTTAAAAATTAAGGGTATGACTAAAAACATATAGTCATACCTTTAATTTTTTGTTTTTTGTGAAAAAATCTAAAAATACAGAAAATTCACTTTTTACTATTGAAATTTTATCGAAATAAGTAGATAATTGTTATGTGATGTTAAAGAAAAAATGTTGATTTTATCTATAATTAAGTAATTTATGAAATAATTAATTGATAAAAAAATAATAAAAAGATAGTAATTATATTAAAGTGTCAACAATAGGCAATAAAATTGAATGAAATGTAAATGAAAATTTTTACAAAAATTAAATCCGAAAAAATAATAAATTTACATATAATTTTGAATTTCATAGGGTATAATAATGATGTAGAGTGATTACAAACAATTCAATCAAGAGAATATTGTAGATTATTTTAATATAATATCAATATATTAAAAAAATTTAAACAATTTACATTGATAACATTGATAAATTTCAGCAATTTATGTACAATTATAATCGGTCATATAAACGTGGGAAGATTTATTGCCGGTGGGACAAGGTATGCCCCATTTGGTGAATAAGGAGGAGTAATCATGAAAAAGATAGCTATTTTAACTAGTGGTGGAGATGCACCAGGAATGAACGCTGCACTTAGAGCAGTAACTAGAACAGCGATAGCAGCTGGATTAGAAGTAATGGGAGTTCAAAGAGGATACAGTGGATTAATTAACGGAGAATTATTCACTATGGACAGAAGTTCAGTTTCTGACATTATCCAAAGAGGTGGAACAATCTTAAGAACAGCTAGATGTCCAGAATTTAAACAAGAAGAAGTAAGAAAAAAAGCGGTTAAAATCTTAAAGGCATACGGAGTAGATGCATTAGTAGTAATCGGAGGAGATGGATCATTTACAGGAGCTAAGCTTCTTTCAAAATTAGGAATTAAAACAATTGGTCTTCCAGGAACAATTGATAATGATTTAGCTTATACAGATTACACTATAGGATTTGACACAGCATTAAACACAGTATTAGATGCAATCAATAAGATTAGAGATACTTCAACATCTCACGAGAGAGTTTCTATCGTTGAGGTTATGGGAAGAAATTGTGGAGACTTAGCTTTATACGCTGGTTTAGCAGGTGGAGCTGAAGCTATAATAGTTCCAGAAAAAGGATTCGATAAAAACGAATTATGTAAAACTATTCTAGAAGGAAGACAAAGTGGAAAGATGCACAATCTTGTACTTTTAGCTGAAGGAGTAGGTGGAGCTTTTGAATTAGCTAAAGAAGTTGAAGAAGTTACTGGAATGGAAACAAGAGCAACTGTTTTAGGACATATCCAAAGAGGAGGAAGTCCAAGTGCTTTTGATACAATATTAGCTTCAAAAATGGGAGCAAAAGCTGTAGAAGTTCTACAAGAAGGAAAAACTTCAAGAGTTATCGGTATAGTTAATAATAAAATAGTAGATATGGATATCGATGAAGCTTTAGCAATGGAAAGAAAATTTGATGAAGAAACTTATGAAATTGCAGAAATAATTTCAAAATAGTTTTATAAAGTAAATTAATAGTGCTATAAATAAATTTTTATATATAGATTTTGGGTTAATTAAAAAAAGAGGGAGTGTTATTTCTAATGAAAAAGACTAAGATGATTTGTACAATAGGTCCAGCTAGTGAAAATGAAGAAATATTATCACAAATAATTCAAGCTGGAATGAATGCTTCAAGACATAACTTTTCACATGGAGATCATGAAGAGCATGGCGGAAGAATAAGAAAAGTTAAGGAATTAGCTAAGAAATTCAACAAAGAAATCGCTATCGTTTTAGATACAAAAGGACCAGAAATAAGAACTGGAAACTTTGAACCAAGCAAGCTTGAACTACAAAAAGGTTCAGAATTCACTATATATGTTGGTGAAGAAGTAGTTGGAGATGCAACTAAATGTTCAGTAAGCTACGATGGATTAGCTAACGATGTTAAACCAGGAAACACAATCTTAATAGATGATGGTTTAGTTGGATTAGAAGTTAGAAGAGTTGAAGGAAACAAAGTAATCTGTGAAGTTATGAACACTGGATTAGTTGGAAGTCACAAAGGAGTTAACGTTCCTGGTGTATCAATAAAATTACCAGCTTTAACTGAAAAAGATGAAGCAGACTTAAAATTCGGTTGTGAAATCGGAGTAAACATGATAGCTGCATCATTCGTAAGAAAAGTTGAAGACGTAAGAGCTATCAGAAAAGTTTTAGATGAAAATGGTGGAGAAAACATACTTATCTGCCCTAAAATAGAAAACCAAGAAGGCGTTGATAACATAGATTCAATAATAGCTGAATCAGATGCTATCATGGTAGCTAGAGGAGACCTTGGAGTTGAAATTCCAATAGAAAACGTACCAGCAGTACAAAAAATGATCATTCAAAAATGTAACAAAGCTGGAATCCCAGTTGTTACTGCAACTCAAATGTTAGATTCAATGATCAGAAACCCAAGACCAACAAGAGCTGAAGTTTCAGACGTAGCTAACGCTATATTAGATGGAACAGATGCAATCATGTTATCAGGAGAAAGTGCTAACGGAAGTTATCCTGTAGAAGCTGTTAGAACAATGGCTAAAATTGCTGAAGAAACTGAAAAGCAATTACAATACAAAGTTGCAACTTCAACAGCAACTAACCATGTTCCTGCAATAGCTGGAGTAATCAGTAGAGCTGCTTGCAACGCTGCTAATGAATTACAAGCTGCTGCAATAGTTTCATCAACTCAAAGTGGAGCAACTGCTAAGAGATTATCACAATGCAGACCAGAATGTCCAATATTAGCAATCACTCCAGACGAAGTTGTTGCTAAACAATTAGCATTCTCATGGGGAGTATATGCAATGGTTTCAGATAGAATGGAATCAACTGATGAAATGATGGAAAAATCAGTAGAAATAGCTAAAGGAAATGGATTCGTTAAAGCTGGAGATACAGTAGTTATGGCTGCTGGAGTACCAGTTGGAGAAGTTGGAGCTACTAACTTAATGAAAGTAACTGTTGTAAAATAGTTTTTGAGATAAGTTAATTTAAAAAAATAACCTCTAGAAGTGATCTAGAGGTTATTTTTTACTTTAAATATTAATATTTAGAAAAAATATAAAAAAAAATAAGAAAGTATTGTATATTATTTATAATATGTGTTAAAATTATAAGATGTATTTAAAGTAAAGATTATATTGGCAACTGATTCTATTGCACCCTTAGTGGTGCTAATTTTTTTTGAAAAAATGAACAAAAAGTAAAACTTTTAAGTTTTACCTTTATAGTTGTTGTAAATGTTTACTAAAACAAGTATTATAAAATTAGAGATAGCGCTGTCTTGAATTTTTTATACTTTAACTAAAACTTAATAAATGGTACAGAGATTTAGAGAAGAAACCACAATAAGTATATTAATAAAAAATATACTTTTGTGGTATTTTTTATTTTCTGACATCATAGGGGGATGAAGACATGTTAAACTTTTTAAAGCCAGCTCAACCTATAGAAAGGTTGCCAAAAGAAAAAATAGACTCTACATATAAAAGGTATAGAATTCAAGTATTTATAAGTATATATATAGGATATCTAACATATTACTTCGTTAGAAGTAACTTTTCATTGGCAAAAGCCTATTTAGTAGATCAAGGATTTACTAAACTTCAATTAGGATTTGTAGCTTCTGCACTTGGAATAGCATATGGTATTAGTAAATTTGTTATGGGAAATGTTTCAGATAGATCAAATCCAAGATTTTTCTTAGGAATAGGACTTATATTATCAGGTATAGTTAACTTTTTCTTTCCATTTACATCAAGTATAACAGTAATGTTTATATTAATGCTTGCTAATGGTTGGTTCCAAGGAATGGGATGGCCACCTTGCGGAAGAACAATTACTCACTGGTTTTCAGATAAAGAACGTGGTGTTAAAATGTCAATTTGGAATACTGCTCATAATGTTGGAGGAGGACTTATAGCAACAATAGCAGTAATTGGTGTTTCAATTTTTGGTAGTTGGAAAGGTATATTTTATTTACCAGCAATAATCGCAATTATAGTTGGTATTCTTTATATGATATTTGCAAAAGATACTCCTCAATCAGTTGGATTACCACCTATTGAAGAATATAAAAATGATTATCCAGAAGTTCAAGTTGATGATAGAGAAAGAGAATTATCAGCAAAAGAAATACTATTTAAATATGTGTTCAATAATAAATATTTATGGGCAATAGCATTAGCAAATATTTTTGTATATTTAGTTAGATATGGAGTTATAAACTGGGTTCCAACATACTTAGAAGAAGTTAGAAACTTTAGTATGAAAGAATCATCAGTTGCATTTGCACTTTTTGAGTATGCAGCAATACCAGGAACTATATTAATTGGATGGCTTAGTGATAAAGTATTCCATGGAAGAAGAGCACCTCTTGGAGTTTTTTGTATGATAGGTGTATTTATAGGAATATTTATATATTGGAAAAGTTCAAATCCAATAATAATAAATTGTGCGTTAGCTTCAATTGGAGCTTTAATATATGGACCAGTTATGTTAATTGGAGTAAGTGCTTTAGACTTAGTTCCTAAAAAGGCAGCTGGTACAGCAGCAGGATTTACAGGTCTTTTTGGATATATGGGAGGACAAGTTCTGGCAGAAGTTGCTATGGGAGCTGTTGTTGATAAATTTAATTGGAATGGTGGATTTATATTACTTATGGCATCATGTATATTATCAATTGTATTCCTTTCATTTACTTGGAATGTTCATGATAGATCTAAAGCTTAATTAAATGAATATTATCACACTCTATGTAAATAATATAAATTAAGGGAGTGTGATAATTTATGGGTACAACATTAGGATGCTCAGTTCATAGTTGTATAAATAATGAAGGTGGGCTTTGTGGAGCAGAATATATTCTTATTGAAGGAGAAGATGCTTACACATCAAGCCAAACTTATTGTAGCAATTACAAGGAAGAAACAATAATGAATGGATTTAAGGCTTTGGGTAATACTGATTTCATTGGAGAAATAATGCAGATAGTAAGCGATAATAGTGAGATAAAATTTAGTCCTACAGTTGCTTGTCATGCAAAATCATGTTTTTATAATGGTAATGGTAAATGCGAAGCAAGAAATCTAATAATAGTAAAAAACACTGAAAGAAGTGATATATTAACTCAGTGTGAAACGTTTATAGAATCACATTAAATGTATAATTAATTAAAGTATATTACTTTAAATATAAATTTTGGTGATTTATAAAAATTTTTAATTTTAATAATTAATAAAAACAATAAGTGGCAAGAATCATAATATAAAATAAAGAAACATATCATCACAAATAAATTCATGTGAGGTGGATGTATGAAAGATAGTATTTCTTTAGGTTGTTCTTATAATGAAAAGCGAGTTAAAAATTTATTATGCGTAGGAGCTGTTGTTCTTGCTACTTTCAGTGGTATAGCCTTAATTGCATCTGTTGTAAATAAGGGGAAATAGGTATAAAGAACTGTCAAATAGTTATTTGACAGTTCTTTATTTTTTATAGTATATAAAAATTTATTATTAATACAATTTATATTTTAAAAATAGTAACTAATGTAAAAGTATGAGGTATATCAATATTTATACTACTTTTAGATTACTTTATGATATAATAAATCGGTATTACATATTAGGAAAAAGGTGAAACGATATGGTTATAAAAAACAAAGAGTACACTTTAGATATATTATCACAAGGATATGAAGGCGAAGGGGTTGCTAAGATAGATAGCTTTCCTATTTTTATAGAAGGGGCTTTAAAAGGGGAAAAGGTTAGAGCTTTAATTGTTAAAGTTAAGAAAAATTATGCTTATGGAAAACTTTTAGAAGTTATAGAAAAAGCAGAAGGTAGAGTAGAACCAAAATGTAAATCTTTCAAAAAATGTGGTGGATGTAAAATTCAACATATGGATTATAAAACTCAACTTAATTTTAAACATGAAAGAGTAAAAGATTGTATAAAGAAAATCGGTGGACTTAACGAAGAAATAGTAAATTATCCTATTGGTATGAATGAAAATCCATATAATTATCGAAATAAAGTTCAATTACCTGTAGGAATGGTTAATGGAAAGATATCAATTGGATTTTATGCACCAAGAAGTCATGACATTATAGATATTGATACTTGTCTTATTCAAGAAGATGATGCAGATAAAATAGTTAAGATATTTAGAGAGTGGATAGAAGAAAATAATATAAAACCAGCTTTTATTAATGGTAAATTTAATAAGGATGGTTTCTTAAGACATATAATGATAAGAAAAGGCTTTAAAACTGGAGAAGTAATGGTTGTTTTAGTAGCAACTAGAAAAGAATTAAAAAATATAAATGAATTAATTCAGAAATTAGAGTTTAAAATAGAAGGATTAAAGAGTGTTGTGCTTAATGTAAATCCAAAGGATACAAATGTAATACTTACTCCTGAGTGTTATACATTATGGGGTGAAGATTATATTACTGATTATATTGGAGACTTTAAGTTTAATATATCACCATTGTCATTTTTTCAAGTTAATCCTACTCAAACAGAAATTCTTTATGGAAAAGCACTTGAGTACGCAAACTTAACAGGAGATGAAATAGTCTTTGATGCTTATTGTGGAACAGGAACAATAACACTGTTCTTATCAAAAAAAGCAAAAAAGGTTTATGGGGTTGAAATAATTGAACCAGCAATAATAAATGCTAAAGAGAATGCTAGAAAAAATAATGTAGATAATGCAGAATTTTTTGTTGGTAAATCAGAAGAAGTAATTCCAAAGTTTATAGAAGATGGAGTTAAAGCTGATGTTATAGTTGTTGATCCGCCAAGAAAGGGTTGTGACATTAAGCTTCTTAAAGCAATAGGAGAAGCTAAGCCAAAGAGAGTTGTATATGTATCATGTGATCCAAGTACTTTAGCTAGAGATTTAAAAGAACTTGAAGGATTAGGATATAAAACCGAGGTAGTACAGCCGGTAGACATGTTTCCTCAAACAGCACATATAGAAAATGTTGCGAGATTAGTTAGAAATGATGAGATTAGATAAATTTTTAGCTCAAGCATCTATTGGTAAACGGAAAGAAGTTAGAATTTATATTAAAGAAGGTAAAGTAAGAGTTAATGGGCAAATAGTAAGGATACCTGCAATAGAAATAGATGAAAAAAGAGATAGAATAGAATATATAAATGAAATAGTAAAATATTCAGAAAAAGTATATTATATGTTTAATAAACCAGCTGGATATATAACTGCAAATAAAGATAAAGATCATAAAACTGTATTTGATTTTTTTAATGAAGAAGATAAAAAAGGTATATTTCATGTTGGCAGGTTAGATAAAGATACAGAAGGATTATTATTCTTTACTAATGATGGTGAATTTGAACATAAATTAATGTATCCTGAAAAACATGTATGTAAAACATATTTTTTTTGGGCATTGGGTTCTTTAACTAATGAGGATATAAAGTGCCTAGAAGAAGGAGTTTATATAATAAATGGCAAAATTTTAACTAAACCTGCTAAAGTAAAAATTAATAGTAGTGGGCTATTTGAAAACTTTAAAGAAGAGTTTAGTAAATTAAAATTAGATTTAAAAAATTATAATAAAGAAGTTGTTTCAGGTTATATTACTATTTCTGAAGGACGTAAGCATCAAGTTAAGCGTATGCTAAAAGCTGTTGGATGTAATATTATATATTTAAGAAGAACTTGTATTGGAGATGTTAAACTAGATGATTCTTTAAACCTAGGAGAATATAGAAATTTAAAAGATAATGAGCTGAATAGCTTATTTAATATTTAAGATAATATTATTTATATAAAGTCAGTAAAAACTTTTTTGTTTTTACTGGCTTTTAATTTACTTAAAATTATTAAAATATATATTGGAAAAATATGAAATTTTATTTAAAATTTTATATAGAGTATAATTTGATAATTTCGATAAAATTATCATTTAATTATCAATAGTAGAAAATTGGAGATGGTTTTGATGAATATTGGCAAAGGTTTAGAAATGCTTGGAATAAATAAAGTGGAAATAATAAGTAGATTTGGTGGTAATATTGGATTAGTAGAAAGGTTTATAAAAGCATTTCTAAATGATAATACTTATTTTGAGTTAAAAGAAGCAGTTTATAATTTAGATTACAAAGAAATTGAAATAAAAGCACATACTTTGAAGGGAATATCATTAAATCTTAGTTTAAATAAGTTATTTTTATTGTGTACAAAACTTGTAAAAGAAATTAGGGAAGAGAAATACAATAATATAGATAAACTTTTTTTAGATATAAAATATGAGTATGAGCGAGTTCGTGAGATTATATCAAACTTAAATTAATTTGTTAAATTATTAAATTTTAGTAATTTAAATTATAGATATGTTAATATATAGTAGGATTGGTTTGTTAAGTTAATTAATTAACTATAAAAGAAAATGTTTAAAATATACTGGAGGAAAAATTTATGAAAGAGAATAAACATATTGATGAAAATTTTAGAAATTATGATGAAATGAATAAAGATTCTAAAAGTAAATATGATTATTCCAATGTACTTTATGAAAAAGTAATCGATAAACATATAGATTCTAATAATAAAATTAATATAGATAAAAGAAATAAGCATGAATTATGTCTAGAATTGAAAAATAACATAGATTTATTAGTAGAATTTAATGACAGAATTAAAATTGAGAAAATAGTAAATGATGCATTAAAAGTAAAAAATAATAATTTGAAACATGCTTTTCTTATATTAGATATTGATAATTTTAAAAAAATAAATAGAAAGTATGGTCGAATATTTGGAGATAAAATATTAAAAAAAGTTGCATTGGAACTTAATTGTTTAGTTCGGGTTGATGATGTGATAGTAAGAAGTGGTGGAGATGAATTTATAATATTTATTAAAAATATTTTAAATAATGAAGATATATTAAAAAGGGCAAATGAAATATGTAAAAATATTAATTTAATATTTTTTAATGATTTTCCAAATCTTCATATATCATGTTCCTGTGGAATTTCTATTGCTCCGGATTGTGGAAAAGATTTTTTTGAACTTTATGATTTAGCATATTTTGCTCTTTCAGAAGCAAAGCAATCAGGAAAAAATTGTTCAAAGATTTATGGAGAAAATGAAGAAGAGGTTAAAAATAATAATACTAAAGTAATTACTAAAAAAAATAAAATTTTAGTAGCAGATGATATAGATATAAATAGAAAAATATTAAAAAGTATTTTTTCAGATGAATATGATGTAATAGAGGCTGAAAATGGACAAGTTGCATTAGATATATTAAAGGAGAAGCAGTCAGAGATTTTAGCAGTGATACTTGATATAATAATGCCTATTAAAAATGGGTTTGAAGTTATGAATGAAATGAAAAAAGATAATTTGATTGCTGATATACCCGTTATTGTTGTTACTATGATTGATGAAATAGAAAATGAAGTTAAAGCATTGGAAATGGGAGCAGTAGATTTAATAGTTAAGCCATATAACTCAAAGGTTATTAAAGAACGTATAAGGAATGTTATAAGTAGAAAAGAGATTAATCAAATACAGTATCAAAATCAAGTATTAAAAAAGCAAAATGAAACTGCTGAGAGATATCGTATTATTGTTGAACAAACAGGAGCTATAGTATATGAATGGAATCCAATAGATAGAACTTTTTATAGTTCAGAAGGAATAAAGGAATTTTTAATAAGTAAAACAAAACCAGAATTATTATTTATAGATAAGGGGAGTTTAGGATATTTTCATCCTAATGATTATGAAAAAGTTTTCAAGGTTTATTGTGAAGACATTTTAAATGGTGATGGTAAAACAAAAATTACTGTAAGATTAAAAAAATTTGATAGTTCATTTGTATGGTGTGAGGTTACTGTTAATTGTATACGGGACAGCTATGGAAATATACAACGTATAATAGGAACAATAACTGATGTTGATGAAAAGATTAAGGCTGAACAAAAACTTGTATATATGGCTAAATATGATGAATTAACAGGCATTTATGATAAAGATGAATTTTATAGAAAAACCGTAGAAATGATTGATAGAAATAAAAATACTCCATATGCAATGATTGTTATGAATATATCCAGGTTTAAGGTTTTAAATGATATATTTGGATTAAAAGCTGGAGATAGGCTGTTATGTTTTATAGCAAATTATATGAAAAATAATTTTAAGTCAAATATAACATTTGGGCGTTTACAATCAGATAATTTTGCAATTTGTGCACCTGCAAATAAGAAGAATATAATTTCATTAATAGAAGATATAGAAAAAAATATAGCTAAGTATCCGTTAGATTTTAATATTATTGTTAACTTTGGTGTTTATTTAATAGAGAAATATGATGAATGTGTAAGCCTAATGTGTGATAAAGCAAGTATTGCACTTGCAACTATTAAAGGTAATTATGTAAACAGGTATGAGTTTTATGATGGTAATATGCGTAAAGATTTAATGAAACAACAAGAATTAATAAATGATATGAAATTAGCAATGCAAAATGGAGAATTTAATATACATATACAACCGCAAGTTGAATATAAAACAGGAAAGATAGTTTCAGGTGAAGCATTAGTACGATGGAATCATAAGGTAAAAGGGGTAATATCACCGTATTTGTTTATAAGCTTATTTGAGGAAAATGGATTTATTACAAAACTAGATAAGTATATATGGGAACTTACTTGTAAAACAATTAGAAGATGGATGGATGAAGGTAAAGAAGTAGTTCCTATATCAGTTAATGTATCTAGAGTAGATATGTATGATTATACTTTAAATGAGTATTTGAATAATCTTGTTAAGAAATATAAATTACCTAGTGGAATACTAAAACTAGAAATTACAGAAACTGCGTACATGGAAAATTCTAAGCAACTTATAGATATAGTAAATGAATTAAGAAAAAGTGGATTTAAAGTACTTATAGATGATTTTGGAAGTGGATACTCCTCATTAAATATGTTAAAAGAAGTTCATGTAGATAGTTTAAAATTAGATCGTAGTTTTGTTCAAGATTCAAATATAAATAAAAATAGTGAATGCATATTAACTGCTGTAATTTATATGGCAAAGTCATTAAACTTACCTATAATTGCAGAAGGTGTTGAGACTAAAGAACAAGCAGATTTTTTAGGAGAATTAGGCTGTGAAATAATACAAGGATACTATTATTCTAAACCACTTTCAGTAGAGGATTTTGAAAACTTAATAAATAACAAAAGAGAATTTAGGGGAGAATAAATATATGTACGAAAGACGAGAGGGGTATGAAAAGCGAGTAAAAAAAATAACTGTTATAAGTAATTTTATAATAATGTTTTTATTAGTAGTATTTTTTATATTTTTTATTAGATCAGTAAATAGCTTAAAAAGGCAAATAAATGATATATTTAAACATCCTTTCAGTGTATCTTCTAAAGTTAACAGTATAAGTAGTGATTTAAATAATATGGGAATAAAAGTATCAAAGTTAGGAGTATATGATAGTAAAGCAAATGTAGAAAATATAAACGATATTATAAATAATAATAAGATCCATATTAATAAGAATCTTAAATATATAGAAGAAAATTATTTAGGACCATATAGAGATTATAAAGAACTGTATGATAGCGTTATGCTTATTGAAAATAAGTTTGACATGATAATAAATAATGCAACAACAAATGGGGAAAAGTGGGTTGATAAAATTATAAAAGATGATATAACGCCCTTAAATACTCAATACAATAGTAAAAGTTATAAGATAATACAACATGCTGAAAAAAAATGTGATGATTTAAATAACTATTATAAAAATATATCAAATATTTTATTTATTGGCTTAATAATAATTGCAGTTTCAATTTTAGCTGTTTCTTTAATTTTTAGTAATATAGTAAAGAGAATGAATAAAAAAGTTTATGATGGGTATGAAATTTTAAATGTTCTTTCAGAAACTTTAGATGCAGTATTTATAGTGTTTAATTTAAGAGATAATCAAGAAGAATATATTAGTTCAAATGCTTTAAGAATACTTGGTATAAGCAATAATGATTTAGAAAAAGATAAGTTTATTTTAATTAATTCAATTCATATAGATGATAGGGAAGAAATTAGTAAGCTTCTTGAGTTTAGAATAGAAGAAAAGAATTTAGAAAAAGAATTTAGATTTTATAAAAATAATTCTTTAGAACCTATATGGATTAAGATGAGTATATTTCCGGTTAAGGAGAACTATGATTGCAAAGATAATATATTAAAATATATAGTTACATTTAGTGATCAAACAGAGGAGAAGAAAAAACAACAAGCACTTAGTGATGCACTTAGAGTTGCTCAAAATGCAAATAGAGCAAAAGGAGATTTTTTGGCTAATATGAGTCATGAAATAAGGACACCTATGAATGGGATAATAGGAATGACAACAATAGCTGAATCTAATATATATGATAAAGATAAAGTAAAGAGATGTTTAAGTAGTATATCTGTTTCATCAAATCATTTAATGATGCTTATTAATGATATTCTTGATATGGCTAAAATAGATAATGGAAAAATGTATATAACTAATGAATTATTTGATTTTAATGAAATGATAAGTGATATAAATTCTATTATTTATCAGCAAGCTACTGAAAAAAATTTAAATTACAATTTAATAATGACAAATATACTTTATGAAAAAGTCATAGGTGATTTTATGAGAACAAAACAAATACTCATAAATATTCTATCAAATGCAGTTAAGTATACTCCAGGAGGAGGAAATATAACAATGGAAATAAGCCAGCTTCAATATGCTGATAAAGTGAAAGTGAAGTTCAGTATAAGTGATACTGGAGTTGGAATGAGTAATGAATTCTTAAAAAAATTATTTAAACCATTTGAAAGAGGAACTAATATAAATAGTAAGAATATAGAAGGTACTGGACTTGGACTAGCCATTACAAAAAATCTTATAGCTTTATTAAATGGAACTATTAGAGTTCATAGTGTTTTGAATGAAGGTTCTAAATTTATAGTTGAATTACCTTTTGATCTTTGTATAGAACATAAAGCATCAATGGAAAACTCGAAAAATAACAAGTTGGAAATATTTAATGATAAAAAAATAAAATTTTTATTAAAAGGAAAAAGGTTTCTTGTAGTAGAGGATAATGATTTAAATGCAGAGATTACAGTTGCATTTCTTGAGCAAGCATCAGCTTGTGTAGAAATTGCTAAAAATGGTAGAGAGGCGTTAAATAAGTTTATAAATTCAAAAGATAATTATTATGATTGTATATTAATGGATATACAAATGCCTCTAATGAATGGATATGATACAACTAGAGCAATAAGAAATTCGGCTCATAAATGTTCAAAGAAAATACCAATAATAGCTATGACAGCAGATGCATTTAAAGAAGATATAACAATGGCATTAGAATCAGGAATGGATGGACATATTTCTAAACCTATAGAAGTAAGTGTGATTTATAATACTTTAAACAAAATATTTATTAATAAAAAGGATGGGTACAGTTAATTATAAATATATTAATTTAAAAAGTATTTTTTTATAGGTAGGATTATATAAATATTAAAGTTGTTGGGCTTTTGTATATCCTATTTACCAAGTAAAAGGTAGGGAAATATATATGAGTATTAAAGGTTTAATTAAAGAAAAAAAAGGTATAGCTATATATACTTTAGGTGTATACATAATTATAAGTTTTATATATTATTTAATAGTTCTTAATATGCAAATGGATATTAATGGAGTAGATTCAATTAAGTTAATAAAGGAAAAAAGAATAGAAGGGTTAATTTTAACTATTTATAATAATTCTTTATGTATTTTACATAATAAAAGACCAGTTTTTATATATTTATTTGGACTTTCAATTGTATTTGCTACACTTATTATCAATAATAAAGTATCAAGAAAAAGATTAGAGTATTTAGCTTATTATGATTACATGACAGGTATTTTAAATAGAAGAGCTGGACTTGAACAAGTTAAAAGAATTTATAAAAATATGAAAAAGAATGAAAGTATAAGTATATGCTTTGTTGATATAAATAATTTAAAAGAAGTTAATGATAATTTGGGGCATGAAATTGGAGATGAATTAATATTAACGGTTACAGATATAATTAAAAAAAATATAAGTAAAAAAGACTTTATAATAAGAATCGGTGGAGACGAATTTCTAATAATTTTTGATAATTTAAATATTAAAGAAACAGATGAAATTTGGGAGAATATTATAGAGGATGTAAGAAAAATAAATAATAATGAAAAAAGAAATTATGTTATAAGTTTAAGTCATGGAATTGAAATATTACTTTTTAGTAATAATAAAAATGATGAAATGATAGGTTACATAATAAATTTAGCAGATAAAAAAATGTATAGAGAAAAGGAAAAAATAAAAAAAGATTTAAAAACAATAAGAAAATTAGAAAATATAGTTCTTTAATAAGTTAAAAAAACATTAAAATTTGATATGTGAAATAAAATTCACACTAATTACAAATTCAATTTGTTATAATAGAATATGTTAAATAAAAACAAATATTAATATTATTTCGAAAGGGTGAAAGATTATGGCTAATAATAAGAAAAAAGTGTGTGCAGGAAGTATAGTATTATATGTAATTGCAGTACTTGTAGTTTTTTATATGATTTGGACATTAGTTAACTGTCATGAATACATTCAAACAATGATAGCACAAGGTGGATTAACATTTAGTGGAAATGAATTTAACGTTATAAATTACTATATGGCAAATTGTGCTCAATATGGATTCTTTGCAATTGTTTTATTTGTATTAGGAATTATGTTACAAAAGTTAAGTAATATGCAATTAAATTTAACTAAAAGCAGATTAAATGATGATGTTATAGTTGAAGAAGTTGTATCAGTAGAAGATTCAGAAGTTAAATAGTAAATTTAATCTAAAATATAGAACTTGTAATAAGGCTTAAAAATTTATTAAAATTTTTTAAGTCTTATTTTTATATAAAATTCGTAATTTATAGATAATAATTTATAGTTAAAATAAATAGTTTATTGACTTAGAGTTTACTCTAAGTTGTAAGCTATTTATATAGAGAAAATAATAATTAGATTAAAAGGAGGAGCAACAATTGAAATATAGCATATCAGAAGTAGCTAAAATTACAGGACTTACAACACATACACTTAGATATTATGAAAAAGAAGGGCTTTTACCTTTTGTAGATAGATCATCATCAGGTATTAGAGAATTTAAAGAGAGTGACTTAGAATGGTTATCAGTAATTACATGTTTAAAAAATAGTGGAATGTCAGTTAAAAGAATAAAAGGATTTATTGATTTGTGTATTGAAGGTGATAATTCATTAGAAGAAAGATTAAAGATTTTTATAGAACATAAAAAGGTAGTTGAAGAAAAGATGAATGAGTTACAAAAATATATGGAGAAAATAGATCATAAGATTTGGTATTATACAACAGCCGTAGAAGCTGGAACGGAAAAAATTCATAAAAATGAATGTTGTAATATATGAATAGTAAAGGGCGAAAAAAGTAATTTATAAATTTTAAATATAGAAGGGAGAATATTAAATGAGTTTTAATTATTTTATGCCAACACGTATTTTATTTGGGAAAGGTAAGTTAAATGAACTTCATAAGCAACAATTACCAGGGAAAAAAGCACTTATTGTTACAACAGCAGGAAAGTCTGTTGAAAAGTATGGTTATTTAGATCGTTTGAAAGAACAACTTGATATGGCAAATATTAAATATGTAATATTTAATAAGATAATGCCAAATCCAATAGTGCAACATGTTAGAGAAGGAGCAAAAATTGCAAGAGATAATAATTGTGATTTTGTTATAGGGCTTGGTGGAGGAAGTAGTATTGATTCTGCAAAATCAATTGCTGTTATGGCTACAAATGAAGGTGATTATTGGGATTATATATCAGGCGGAACAGGTAAAGGAAGAGAAGTATTAAATGATCCTTTAAAAATAGTTGCAATTACAACAACAGCTGGAACCGGAACTGAAGCTGATCCGTGGACTGTTATAACTAATGGTAATGAAAAAATTGGATTTGGATATGATAAAACTTTCCCTGTATTATCAGTAGTTGATCCAGAACTTATGATGACTGTACCAAGTCATCTTACTGCTTATCAAGGATTTGATGCATTATTTCACAGCACAGAGGGATATATAAATAGAACTGCAAATGAGATGAGTGATTTGTTTGCACTTAAAGCTATTTCACTAATAGGAAAGAGTTTATCTAAGGCTGTAAATTGTGGTTCAAATGAAGAGGCAAGGGGAGAGATTGCGTTAGCAAATACTTTATCTGGAATAGTTGAGTCAACATCAGGATGTACATCAGAACATTCTATTGAACATGCACTTAGTGCATATCATCCAGAACTTCCACATGGGGCTGGCCTTATAATGATTAGTTTGGCATATTATAGGTTTATTGCTAATTCAAATTGTTGTAATAAACGTATGATTGAAATGGCAAAGGCTCTTGGAAAGCATGATGCTAAAGAAGCAATGGATTTTGTAAAAGTTTTAGAGAAACTTCAAGAAGAGTGTAATGTGGCATCACTTAAGATGTCTGACTATGGAATTAAAGAATATGAAATAGAAGATATAGCAGTAAATGCTAGAGAAACCATGGGCGGATTATTTGAAGTTGATCCATGTGAAATTAATCATAATTCTGTAGTTAATATATTAAAAGAATCTTATAGATAAAATTATAATTGTGTTATATATGAGTAATATTAGACTTATTAATATATAACTTTTTTATTTAAAAGTCTAATATATATAAATTTAAAAATATAGAAAGAAAATTAAATAATTAAGGAGCCATATAAAAAATGGCTCCTATTTTTATAAAATTTAAATTTTACAGCTATCTATAAATTTTTTAAATAAATTAAGCATATATTCATCATTAATAGCTAACATTTCAGGGTGCCATTGTACGCCAACAACAAAGGATTTGTTAGTCATTTCTATAGATTCAATGACTTCGTCTGGAGCAAATGCAGTTACTTTAAGATTATTACCGAGCTTATTAATGCATTGATGGTGACCACTATTAACTAAATATTCTGTACCTAATAAAGAGTTAATTAAACTATTATCAACGGTTTTTATTATATGAGTTTTTTCACCTAAATAACTTTGTTGATTATGCTTAATATGATTTTTCTTGAAGTAAGATATATCTTGATATAATGTACCAGAACAAACTACATTTAGTAATTGCATTCCTCTACATATGCATAATATAGGTTTATTGAGATTAAGAGCTTCTTTTAATAAATTAATCTGATACCAATCCATTAAATTATTTGATTTATTTAAAAGTGGTTTTGGATTTTCATTATAACAAAGAGGATTTATATCATCTCCACCGGGAAGTAGTATTCCATTACAAATATTTAGTTGTTCTTTTATTATATTTAAATCATTTATAATTGGAAGACATACTGGTACTCCAAATGCTTTTGCAATTGATTTAGAATAGTTGTTATTGTTGTAATCATAATTATCGCCAATAAAATAAGTTCTTTGATCAATTGATAAAGTGCTAGCTATTCCTATTAAAGGTTTTTTCATAATAATCACCCCGAAAATAAAATAGAACAAGAACTTTTATAATATTATATTCTTTATAATTAGAAGTTGATAAACGAAGTTATATATAGTTTGTAACAATAAGAAAATAATATTATAGTAAATTTGACATAATATAATATTTTGTTTCATAAATTAAATTATAAATATAGTTATCTTTCAAAACTGTAATTTTATTAAAAGGTAAATCAATATTTGATTTTAAAAGTTAAAGATATAATTATAAATGTAGTTCATAAGAATTAATAAATAACTACATGAATAATTAAAATATAAATTTAAGTTTAAATATAAAAATAAAGTTTGATGGGAGAGATATTTTTATGAAAAAATTTTTTGAAATAGTTAAGGCAGTAACATTAGTAACATTTGTAGGATATGATGAAGAGGATTTAAAATAATAAGTTAAATTTATACTAGTTTTAATGAGGTGCTACTAATTTTAAGAATTATATTGTATAATTTTTATACTTATATATAATGGCAGGTGTTTATAAATGAATAAAAACGTAGAGATGATGAAAAAAATTATTGAAGAGAAGAAAAACAAAGGTAGAAATACTAAAAATGATAGAAAAGCTGAAAAGACTATTGGTTATGCTAAAAAAGGCAGAAAAAGCGGAAATGGTGGAGGCTTATTTGATAAATAATAAAACAAAAAAGTTCCTATAT
>NZ_AVSV01000013.1 GCF_000498355.1 Clostridium sp. Ade.TY
ATTTGGAGCTGATGATCGGACTTGAACCGATAACCTGCTGATTACAAGTCAGCTGCTCTGCCAATTGAGCCACATCAGCGTATTTATTTTTAACTTTTAAAATTTGTGGTGGGCACAACAGGGTTCGAACCTGTGACCCCCTGCTTGTAAGGCAGGTGCTCTCCCAGCTGAGCTATGCGCCCACAAATGGTGGTGGAGGAAGGATTCGAACCTTCGAAGTCAACTGACAACAGATTTACAGTCTGCCCCCTTTGGCCACTCGGGAACTCCACCATCTTTTTAAGTTTTATGTCGCTCGGCTTGTTTGCCCAACCGACAATAGTTAGTATATAGTTAACTCATATTTATTTCAAATTGATAATTATATCATTTAATATAATTATTTTTATATAACTTTATTTCTCTCTTTTTTTCTTTATTTTACTATAAAACTCATATTTATATATATATTACACTAATTCCTCTAAAAGTTCTATATTTATATATGGTGAAAGTATCTCTTTTACTTGTTTGTAATCATTTTCTGTAAGTCTTAGTTTAATTATTCTAAATGCTTCACTAATTCCTTCAACCTCATTTTCATTTTCTATACTTTTTTTTATTTTTTCACCATCAACAGTTGATATTTTTTTAGCAACTGAAAATAATTTAGTTTTATCTTTTAAACTTAAGCTTTCAAATATTTCATTTTTATTTATATTAAATATTTTTGAATTTGCTTGCATTGAATTTTCTTTATCATTATTTTTATTATTATTTTTCACATTTTCATTAAAATCTACATTATTATAATTATCTTTAATATCAATACTATCATCTGTATTTTCTTCAATAACTTCAGAATCTTTTCCTTTTTTACTTTCTTCTATTTTTTCATCAATATTATTATTTTTGTTACTTATATTATTTTTATCGTTCTCTATGTTTTTATCCTTTTTTTCTTGAACATTTTTAACTTTAATATTTTCTTTTGCAATATTACTGTTGCTTGGATTCCAAAAAGCAACAAAGTAAATAGTTAATGATGTTATTATAGCTAGCAAAATTGTAATAACTAACTTCTTCATATTATATCCACCTCCTATATATAAATACTGTCCACTTCAGTTTTTTTTATTCACACTCTTCTATTCTATCTATCCACTTCATATACATTTAAAAGGAGGTGTATAAAATGGAAAAAAAGGTGCACTATAATGATCCATTAGCTTACTATACAATAGCTCAAACTATAACTGAATGCTTTTCAGAAAATTTAGTTATAGTTTGCATAGGAACTGATAAATGTATAGGTGATTGCCTTGGCCCTTTAGTTGGAACGATATTAAAAGAAAGCATGTTTCCTATTCCTGTATATGGCTCAATTGATTCTCCAATCCATGCTCTAAATATAGATAAAAAGCTAAAAAGCATATTATCTACCCATCCCAAAGCTTATATAATAGGTATTGATGCCTGTCTTGGCGATGAAACTTCTATAGGTGAAATTCATATTAGAAATTTTGCTATTAGACCTGGCAAAGGCGTTGGAAAATCATTACCTGATGTTGGGCAAAAGTCTATAGTTGGAATTATAGATTCCAATGAACATGCAGACTTATTTTATAAAAGATCAATAAGATTATCATTTGTTTTTGATATTGCAAAAGTAATTTCAAAAGGTATTATACATGCTTATTATGAATATAACAATTTTAATAAACAATTAAAAAAGACATTATAAATGCCCCTTTTTAAACTCAAGGGGCATTTATAATGTTACTCTATTAATACTATTTCTTCACCATTTATAGATTTATCTAATTTATCAATATATCCTAAAACAGAACCTGTACCTTCTGCAACAGCTTCAACTGAATTATCTGCAACTCTAGCCGCAACACCAGTTTCTACTTCAATCAGTTTATCTAATCCTTTAAGTAATGAACCACCACCAGTCATTAAAATTCCTTTTTCCATTATATCTGCTGATATTTCAGGTGGTGTCTTCTCAAGAACTGACTTAACAGACTCTACTATTAAATTAACTGTATCTTTTAAAGCTTCTCTTATTTCAGTTGAATTTAATACAATTTCATCTGGTAATCCAGTAACTAAGTTTCTTCCTTTAACTGATGTTTTCTCCTCTACAGAATTATCAAAAGCTGTGCCTATTTCAATTTTGATTTGTTCTGCTGTTTTCTCACCAATCATTATTTTATATTTATTTCTTACATATTTTATAATAGCTTCGTCAAATTTATCTCCTGCTACCTTTATAGATGTTCTAACTACCACTCCACCTAATGATATTACAGCAACATCACAAGTTCCTCCACCTATATCTACTATCATATAACCATCTGGTTTAGTTATATCAAGTCCTGCTCCTATTGCTGCTGCAAGAGGCTCTTCTATAAGATGTACATTTTTTGCACCAGTATTTCTAGCTGCATCCATAACAGCTCTCTTTTCGACTTCCGATGCTTGTGATGGTATGCATATCATCACTTTAGGTGCCATTATTTTTTTACTTCCACAAGCTTTTCTAATTAATTCTCTTAACATTTTTTCTGTCATATCATAGTCTGATATAACACCATCTTTTAAAGGCCTAACTGCTACAATGTTTCCTGGAGTTCTTCCTATCATTTTTCTAGCTTCTTCTCCAACAGCTAAAACCTTTCCATTATTCCTATTAATTGCTACAACTGAAGGTTCTTTTAATACTATTCCTTTTCCTTTTACATACACTAACACAGTAGCTGTACCTAAATCTACCCCTAATTCACTTCCTGTTTTCCAAAACCACATTACAAAATCCACTCCCAAATTACATTTATATTAGAAATTTTTACATTTTTTTATATAAGTATACAGTAAATTATATATTGAATGTGGATTTAATTCAACTAAGTTATTGTATTTGAAAACTTTAGCGCACTTTTACTCAGCAGATTTATATTTCATTCTGGTAGCTTTTCCACCTCTTATATGACGTTCTGCCTTATTAAGTTCTAAAATATTATGTGTTTTTTCTGCAATTACAGGATTTATTTTTGGAAGTCTTTCTGTCATATCCTTATGAATAGTACTCTTACTTACCCCAAAAACTTTAGCAGTTTTCCTTATAGTTGATTTTGAATCTATTATATATTGAGCTACCTCTAAAACTCTTTCTTGAATATAATCCTTCAAGAGTAATACCTCCTTATCTTTATATTAATCAGCCATTTTTATGGCTGATTAATATATTTTTTACTTAATTATTTTTTATAATTAAAGTATTTTAATGGATCCACTTCTGTGTATTTATTGTTTTTACTTGATAATACTTTTAAATGTAAAAAGTCTTCTTTAACACACATTTTTAAAGTGCTTGATGTGTTACCAATTTTTCCAATTTCTTGTCCTTTAGTAACTTTATCACCCTTTTTAACCTTTAATGCTTTATCTAAATTTGCATAAGATGTTTTAATTCCATTTGAATGTTTAACAACAACTGTAACACCATAAGTAACATCATTTTCAACAATTTCATCTACAACTCCATCTTCAGCTGCTTTTACAGAAGTTCCAAGTTTTGCTTTTACTGATATTCCACCATAGCTATAACTTGAATCTCCCTTTTCTCCCTCTTTTACCATTTTTCCATCTTTAAATAAATATGGCTCATTATGTCCTTGTAATAGAGTTCCTTCTACTGGCTTAGAAAAATTCATTTTGCTAGTATTTCCTACAGCCTTAGTTATTTGTTTAGTTTCTTCTTTATTCTTTTGTGAATTATCAACTCTTTCTGAGTTTTCCATAACACTATCAACTTTTTCTTGTGTCTTTTCTTCAACATTTAGTGTTATTTCTTGATCTGATGGAGTTTTTGATTGCTCCTCTTTATTATTTGTTGCACTCTTTATAGCGATTGCTCCACCTATAGTAACTACGCATAATCCAACAAATAAAGCTACATAAAATCCTTCTTTCTTAAAAAAGTTTTTTACATTTTTAAATTTTTCTTTTAATCCATTTGATTTTTTGTTCATAATAAACACCTCCTTTTCGTATTTTGTCCATATTATGAAAAATAATACATATTTCCGAAATTTATTATAAAAAAAGAGTGATATTTGATTTTTAATCAAATATCACTCTTTAATATTTATGATTTTATTTAAATTTTACTTTTCCAATTTCAATATCAGTATAATAATGCTTCAATATATAATCATATTTTTTATCATTTTTTGCCATTATATTAGCACCCCACTGGCTCATACCAACCCCATGACCATTACCTTTGCAATATATTTTCACATTATCCTTTGCAAATTCTAAAGTAAAGTTTGCAGATTTTAAATCAAATATTTTTCTAAACTCAGTTCCTTTTATAGTAGTATTTCCAACTATTATTTCATTTACAGCACCACCTTCTGTTCTTGATTTTATTTTAACTTTATTCTTCATATTTTTAATTGTAAGCCCCGCTTTGTTATAACTTGTATTTATTATATTTATAAAATCATTATTATTTATTATTTTTTCTGATTCATACGAATTAGAAATTTCTTCCCCTTTACTAAAAACAGACTTTAAATATGGTACTTCTGATGAAAATACATCCTCTGCGTTTTCAGTTTTCCCTGAACTTGTTGAGAAAAATTGAGGATATAAAACAAGTTCTCCTTTATAAGTTAATACCATTCCCTCCGTTTCATCTACAGCCTTTTTTATTTTTTCATAATTACTTTTACGTTCTTTATCACTCCATTTATCAAGCCTTTCATCCTTACTCATATATACTTGACAATGAACAGAGTCACATATCTCTCCCCCTTTGGCTTCTTTGCAATTATTAAGCCTTTTACTATAATAAAAAGTTCTTGCCGCTACAGCTTGTGCCTTTAATGCTTCTAATTCAAAGCTAGCTGGCATTTCACTTGAAACAACTCCTAATATATATTCTTCTACAGGAATAGTTTCAACTTTATTAGTATTATGCCTAAATACTTTAACATTTTCTTCACCCTTCATATTTATATTAATAATAGAATTATTTGGATTATTTAAGTTTTCATTTGAAGTAAAATTTTTTATTCCACTTCCCATAAGTATGTATGGAATTATAAGTATAAATATCATAATAAATAATGTTGTTATCCCTATATCTTTAATATTCTCTATTATATCTTTCTCCCTCATTTCCCATCCCTCCTCTTTATGTGTACAATTTATTTATATGTTTTTTTAATAAAAATAGTACATTTTAAAATTTATTTATGTAAAGTAGACAAAAAAAATAGAAGGTTTAAAACCTTCTATTTTTCTATCCTATAAACTTCAGCCCCAAGTTTTCTAAATTTTTCTTCTATATTTAAATATCCTCTGTCTATATGATATATATCTGATATTTCAGTTGTTCCATCTGAAACTAACCCTGCTAATATCATAGCTGCACCAGCTCTTAAATCAGTTGCTTTAACTTCACATCCAGTTAAATTTTTAACTCCTTCAATAACTGCAATTCTACCATCAATTTTTATATTTGCTCCCATTCTTACTAACTCAGGAACATGCATAAATCTATTTTCAAATACGGTTTCTGTAACTAAACTTGACCCATTTAAAACTGATAATAAAGCCATCATTTGAGGTTGCATATCTGTTGGAAATCCTGGATATGGCAAAGTTTTTATATCAACTGTCTTTTTATCAAATCTTCCATCTACTATAATTCCATCATCTTCTTCTGTAAATATAACTCCACACTCTTTTAATTTTTCTATTAATGGTCTTAAATGCTCTTCATTTACATCATTTACTTTAATTACACTATTTGTCATAGCAGCTGCAACCATAAATGTTCCAGCCTCTATTCTGTCATAAATAGGCTTATACTCTAATCCATTTAATGAGTCTACACCTTCTATTGTAATTTTACCAAGACCTGCACCATCTATTTTTGCCCCCATTGAATTTAAAAAGTTTGCTAAATCCCATATTTCTGGTTCCTCTGCTGCATTCTCTATTATAGTTGTACCACTAGCTAAAACTGCAGCCATAATTATATTTTCTGTTGCTCCAACAGATGGAAAGTCCAAATATATTCTATTTCCTATTAGTCTTTTAGCTTTAGCTTCTATAAATCCATGACCCTTTATTATTTCTGCACCTAATGCTTTAAATCCTTTTAAATGTAAATCTATAGGTCTACTTCCTATATTACATCCACCTGGCATAGCAATTTTACATTGTCCAAATCTTGAAAGCATAGGACCCATTATTAAAAATGATGCTCTCATTTTTCTTACTAATTCATTTGTTGAATCAAAAACTCCTATACTGCTTGTATTTATTTTAAGAGAATTATCTATATTAGAGTAATTAATATCTGCTCCTAATTGTTTAAGTAAGTTCAATATAACTTGAACATCTTCTAACATTGGTGTATTTTTTATTATAATATCTTTTGGTGATAATATTGTTGAAACTATTATTGGTAATACAGAATTTTTAGCTGAATTTATATTAACTTCTCCAGATAGTTCTTTCATACCTTTTACTATAATTTTTTCCATATTTTCCTCCATAATAAATTATTAGTATGTTGTAAATATAACTGGTGTTCCTATTATAATTTGTGTTTCTGTGTTATATTTCATAATTGCATAACTAAATTTTTCTCTATTTTCTAAAATTCCTTTGCCTACATAACCATTTTGAACCTTTAAAGACTCTTCTTTTAATTCAAAATTGTTTATGTCCAATTTATCTGCATTTGTTATTATCCCCTTATAATATTTAAAATATTTTTTATTGTTAGATTTATTTGATAAAATTCCATCTAACTCTTCTTTTAAATATTTTGTTGATATATTCTTATCTTTATTTATTATGAAGCCTTCAACAAATGTAATGTTATTTTCCTCCCAAATTTTTATCTCAATAACATTTGTTCCTTCCAAATAAAAATGATATTTATCTTTTATATTTTTAATATAATATTTATTATTCATTAACTTTATTATTCTATTTAACTCATCCTCTTTATGTGCTTGTATATTATATTGTAATTTCACTCCATTTTCTTTAAATTCAGTTTCTTTCATTATGCTATTTTCTAAATTATAAAAAGATAATTTTTTTAAATAATCATTAGATGAAAAACCTGATAAATTAATAGAAAAAACAATAATACAGATGAAAAAGTTTTTTATTCCCATTGACCCCAACTCCTTACATCATAATTATTGTCATTTTTTTCCTGTGTTATACATATAAATATCTTATACTATAATATATAATTTTAAAATTTTTTTGTGATAGATTGTCATAAAATAGCTATAAATGAAAAAAGACTTAGGTAATATTACCTAAGTCTTTTACTATCTTTTCTTTAACTCTAATCTTGTTAAAGCTCTAGCTAGAGCTAATTCAGCTCTTTCTCTATCAAAATTCTCTTCTTTCATATGTTTTTCGGCTCTTTGTTTTGCTTCTTCAGCTCTTCCTGAATCTATTTCTTCCTTAGTTTCACAAGATCCACAACAAAAATCTAAAACATTATTTTTAAATCCAATTACACCAGTTGAAGTGAAAATTTCTACCTTTTCACCGTTAGCTTTAGTAACTTCTGTAATACATGGTACTGTATTAATTACTATAGCTGCGTGATTTGAAAGTATTTCAATCTTTCCATCCTTTGTATTTGTCAAAAGACTTATAGCATCTTCTTCAAACTTAACTTTATCCGGTGTCATTATCTTCAGTTTAAAGGTATTTGCCATATTGCATCATCCCCTTACGCTAAAGTTTTTGCTTTTTCTATAGCTTCTTCTATAGTTCCAACAAATAAGAAAGCTGATTCTGGTAATTCATCATGTTTACCTTCAATAATTTCTTTGAAACCTTTTATTGTTTCTTGAACAGTAACATATCTACCTTTCATTCCAGTAAATTGTTCTGCAACTGTAAATGGTTGAGATAAGAAATTTTGAACTTTTCTTGCTCTACTTACAGTAACTTTATCTTCATCTGATAATTCATCAACACCTAGTATTGCAATAATATCTTGAAGTTCCTTATATCTTTCTAATATATGCTTAACCTTTGAAGCAACTTCATAATGCTCTTCTCCAACTACTCTTGGATCTAATATTCTTGAAGTTGAATCTAATGGGTCAACTGCTGGATATATACCACGTTCTGCTACACTTCTTGATAAAACTGTTGTTGCATCTAAGTGTGTAAATGTTGTTGCTGGTGCTGGGTCAGTTAAGTCATCAGCAGGAACATATACTGCTTGAACTGATGTAATTGATCCATGAGTTGTTGATGTTATTCTTTCTTGAAGAGCTCCCATTTCAGTAGCTAGTGTTGGTTGGTAACCAACGGCTGAAGGTATTCTACCTAATAAGGCAGAAACTTCTGAACCAGCTTGTGAGAATCTAAATATATTATCTATGAATAATAACACGTCTTGACCTTGATCTCTGAAATATTCTGCCATTGTAAGACCTGTAAGAGCAACTCTCATTCTAGCTCCAGGTGGCTCATTCATTTGTCCAAATACTAATGCTGTATTTGCTAAAACTCCTGAATCTTTCATTTCATAGTAAAGATCGTTACCTTCTCTTGATCTTTCACCAACACCTGTGAATACTGATAATCCACCGTGTTCTTTAGCTATATTATTTATAAGTTCTTGGATAAGTACTGTTTTACCAACTCCAGCACCTCCGAATAGACCTATCTTACCACCTTTTTGGTAAGGAGCTATAAGGTCAACAACCTTAATACCTGTTTCGAACATTTCTGGTTTAACTGATTGTTCTGCGAATGATGGTGCTGGTCTATGTATTGGATAGAACTCTTTTGCTTCAACATTTCCAGCTAAATCTACATCAACTGGTTTTCCTAAAACATTAAATATTCTACCTAAAACAACTTGACCTACTGGTACAGAAATTGGTTTTCCTGTATCTACAGCCTTCATTCCTCTTCTTAATCCCTCTGTCGCTTCCATAGCTATTGTTCTTACTATATCATCACCAACGTGTTGTTCAACTTCTGTTACTAATATGTTTCCGTCCATTTCTATTTCAATAGCATTATATATGTTTGGAAGTGACTCAGTATTAAATTTTATATCAACTACTGGTCCAATAACTTGAACTACTTCTCCTATATTATTAGGCATATGATTATACCTCCTCACTATTTTTGTGCTTCTGCCCCACCTACTATTTCTGCTATTTCTTGGGTTATAGCACTTTGTCTTATTCTATTGTATTTTGTGTGCAATGAATCTAATAAGTCATCTGCATTCTTTGTAGCTCCGTCCATCGCAGTCATTCTTGCAGATTCTTCACTAGTTTTTGCATTTAAAATACAGTTAACTAATTTAGATTTTAAATAAAAATCAAAAGTTGCCTCTATTGAAGATTCACTACAAGGCTCTACCATAAAACCTCTATCCTCTTCAATTTCATCAAATTCTATAGGTAATAATTTTTCTACCTTTACAACTTGAGAAACTGGAGATGTAAATTCTGTATATACAACATTAATTTCTCCAACTTCATTTGAATTATATAATCTTAGTGCATGTTTATAAATCATTGAAACTTCTTTCATATCACTTGTTTCTTTTATATCAACATACTCTGCTACAGTTTGGAAACCGTATCTTTTCATATAAGATACACCTTTTTTTCCTAAACACATAACTAAACTATCTGACTTTTCATCTCCAACATGATTCTTAAGCCCTAATGCAACACTAACATTATATCCTCCACATAATCCTGAATCTGATGTTACAACAATATATAACTTTCTTTTTGAATGTCCACCGTTAAAATATATACCTTCTTTTTCAATATCAACTGATGAAAAAGCTTCTTGTGCTATATTTTTAGTAGCTTCAAAATATTTGTTATTTTTGTTTAATTCCATTCTGACTCTTCTTAACTTAGAAGTGGCAACAAGTCCCATGGCTTTTGTTATCTTTTTTGTATTTTCTACTGACTTAATTCTACGCTTTATTTCAATAAGTCCAGCTCCTGCCATACCTCCACCTCCTAAAAGATGGCATAGCTTATAATAAGCTATGCTTTATTTTAAGAATATTTTCTTGAATTCAGTAATTGCTTCTTCTAGCTCTTTCTTAATTTCATCACTTAAGACTTTTTTAGCTAAAATTTCTTTTCCTACTTCTCTATGTTGAGTATCCATGTATTCTAAGAAATCTTCTTCAAATTTTCTTACGTCTTCAACTTTTATATCTGATAAATAATCATTTACTGCTGCATAAAGAATCATTATTTGTTTTTCTACTGCCATAGGAGAATATTGTTTTTGTTTTAAAACTTCAATCATTCTCTTACCTTTTTCAAGTCTTCTTGCAGTATCTGGATCTAAATCTGATCCAAATTGAGCAAATGATGCTAATTCTCTATATTGTGCAAGTTCTAGTCTTAATGTACCTGAAACTTGTTTCATAGCTTTTATTTGTGCATTACCACCAACTCTAGATACAGATATACCTGGGTTAACAGCAGGTCTTTGTCCTGAATAGAAAAGATCTGATTCTAAGAATATTTGACCATCTGTTATAGATATAACGTTTGTTGGAATATACGCTGTTACGTCTCCTGCTAGTGTTTCTATAATTGGAAGTGCAGTTAATGAACCTCCACCATTTTTTTCTGAAAGTTTAGCTGCTCTTTCAAGTAATCTTGAATGAATATAGAAAACATCTCCAGGATAAGCTTCTCTTCCTGGTGGTCTTTTAAGTAGTAATGACATTGTTCTATAAGCAACAGCGTGCTTTGATAAGTCATCATATACAACTAATACATCTTTTCCTTGATGCATGAAATGCTCACCAATTGAACATCCAACATAAGGAGCTAAGTATTGAAGTGGTGCTGATTCTGAAGCTGTAGCTGCTACAACTATTGTATAATCCATAGCACCGAATTCTGTTAATGTATTAACTATATTAGCTACTGTTGATTGCTTTTGACCTATTGCAACATAAATACAAATAACATCTTTACCTTTTTGGTTTATAATTGTATCTATTGTTATTGCAGTTTTACCAATTTGTCTGTCTCCAATTATAAGTTCTCTTTGTCCCTTACCTATTGGTATCATAGAATCAATTGCTTTTATTCCTGTTTGTAATGGCTCATTAACTGAGCTTCTATCTAAGATACTAGGAGCATGTATTTCTATTGGTCTATATGCTTCTGGCTTTACTGGACCTTTAGCATCAATAGGGTTTCCAAGTCCATTTAAAACTCTTCCTATTAAGTCTGATCCAACTCCAACTTCAACAATTTTTCCAGTTCTTTTAACAATATCTCCTTCCTTGATTCCTTCTTCTGAACCAAGTAAAACGCATCCTACATTATCTTGCTCAAGGTTTAATGCCATACCATAAACATCATTTGGGAATTCTAATAATTCACCTTCCATACAATCATCTAAACCATATACTCTAGCAATACCATCACCAATTTGGATAATTGTACCTGAATCTACTGTTTTTATTTCTTTATCATACTTTTCAATTTCTCTTTTAATTATAGAAGTAATCTCTTCTGGTTTGATATTCATGGTTTCACCTCTATTCCATCTTAAGCATTAAAGCTCTCATATCTTCAAGTTTTGATTTTATTGATCCGTCAATAACATCATTTCCAACTCTTACATATAATCCACCTATTATGCTCTTATCAATTTCATGTTCTATAATTACTTTTTTATTATATTTATTTTCTAATTTTTCTTTTAATCTTTTCTTTTGATCTTCTGTAAGATCAATAACACTCTTAACTTCAGCTATTACTGTATTTTTCTTTTCCAAATAAATTTGTTCCATTTGGTTAAGTTTTTCTCTTAAATAAAGTATTCTTCCCTTTTCAACAAGAATTAATAGGAAAGATAATAGCTCTTCATCAATCTTGCCCTTAAATACGTCTATAAATATTTTCTTCTTCTTTTTAGTACTTATTTGAGGGTATTTAATAACTTCGTAAAACTCTTGATTGTTATCAATAATATCGCAGATTTCTCTTAAATCTTTTAGATACTCTTCAACTTTACCTTTTTCTTCTGCTACCTTATATAATGCTAAAGCATATCTACGATCTAAATATTCGTACATGGTTAAATACCTACCTTATTTATATAATCATCGATAAGTTCTCTATGTTTTTTCTCGTCTATAGCTTCACCAAGGGCTTTCTCAGAAAGAAATACAGCTAATTCAACAGCTTGAGTTTTAATTTCTGATTGAGCTTTTGTACGCTCTCTATTAATTTCTACTTTAGATTTTTCTACAATAGAGCTAGCTTCTCTTCTTGCTTCATCTACTATTTCTTTATAGACGTTATCTGCTTTAGCCTTATATTGACTAACAATCTCTTTTCCTTCTTCTCTAGCTGTTCCGATTTCTTTTTCATTTTGAAGTTTTATAACTCTAGCTTTTTCTAAATCCTCATCAGCTTTATTTATTGTATCTTCTATACGACTTTTTCTTTCTTTTAAAATCTTATTTACTTTATCAAAAGCAAAATGTTTAACAACCCAAAATAATATTAGTAGGTTAACTACAGTTACTATCATTTCTGGTATGTTAATATTCATATTAATTTCCAAATCTAAAGCCTCCCTTCCAGGCTTATTAAAACCCTATTCTTTGTCATAGTATTAATTAGTGAATACCAACGAATAATAAAATTAATGAAACTAGTAATCCGTATATTGCTGTTGTTTCTGCTAAGGCACAACCAATGAAATATGTTGACATAAGTTTACCACTTGCTTCTGGTTGTCTTGCTATGCTCTTTAGAAGGCTAGCTGTTGCATTACCAATACCAACTCCTGCACCTATTGCTGCGATAACTGCAAGTCCTGCACCTACTGCACGCATTCCTACTATAAATTCTGCTCCAGTCATAACTGATTCCTCCTTAAAATTGACAAATAAATTTCTTTTTAATATAAATTTTTGTTGTTTGAATTATTCTTCTGCTGTCATCTTTATATAAATCATTGTTAATATTGTAAAGATAAATGTTTGTAAGAAACCATCAAACAAATCGAAGTATGCCATAAATGGCACTGGGATAGCTAATTGAGCAAACCAAGTCAAATTACTTAGTGCTTTTAATAGTAATTCAATAATTACTGTAGCAACTGTAATATTACCAAAAAGTCTGAAACTTAATGTTATAGGTAACATTATTCTTTCTAATATATTAATTGGTATTAATGCTGGACTTGGATGGGCATATCCTTTTAAGTAACCTAATCCACCATTCTTTATAAGTGAATTTATATGAATGATTAAGAATGTTGTAAGTGATAATACTAATGCAACACTATAATCTGCTGTTGGTGGATGTAATCCTATAAGGTCTGTAACATTCATAAAGAATAAAAATAATACCAATGCACCAATATATGCTGCGAATCCTGAATACTTATCACCCATTGTGTTTTTAACCCAATTGCTTATTCCTTCAACAAAAATTTCAATTATTGTTTGACTTTTTCCTTTTGGAATAACTGAAAGATTTCTTGTCATTAATATAAGTACAATAGCTACTATTATTATTATTCCCCATTGTTGTAATACGGTAGACCCAATCTCTTTAAACAATGTTTCCACTCAATCACTTCCTTTCTTCATATTTAATTGCCATAAACAAAGAAATGAAGTTGGACATATAACCTATTACATAAGCTATAACATTATATTGGTTTTGCAATAATAACAATCCAACTATTGCAATAATAATTATTCTTATTACAAAACTAATCATTAACATTAAGCCCTTTAAGCTTATATTACTTTCCACAGTCTTTGTTATAACTGCACCACTTATTAAAAAATTAAAAATACTAACTACAGATCCAACTACAAAGGGAAACTGGTAATTAACATTTATGAAATATAAAATTATTAGCCCTGCAGTTAAGATTACTAAACTACTTCTAAAAGTCTGCTTTAGCATCCCACTTAAATCTCCAACCATAACTTCCCTCCTTGGCAATCATATTACCTATTATAGTTTATATGTTTTTTTCTCTAAAACTTAATTTTAAAGCAAATCTTTTTATTTTTTTGAATTTAATGCAATTTATTGTATATTATTTACTATTTGCTGTGATTTCCTTTTATTTTTATTAATTTTTGATTTCTGAGAATGTAATTGGTTAATTTAATTCTTTTTTTTGAATATTCAGAAAATTATTATAACCCATAATTTAACTTTTACTATATTTTTCATAAAATTTATAATATTTTTTAAAAATTGCTACTATGTATACATTTTCCTAAGAACTTATAATCTTTAACTTTATATGTAGTTTGAATAAACCTTTTATTTTTTATTCATTGCGTTTTCATATTGTTAATATTTTTATTTATTTGTTCATTTTTAGCTACATATTAACTTACATTTTCGTGTATATTTATTTATAAATCTTATCTGTTTATATACATTTTTTAATAATTTTTATTATAAATAATATTATTATCTTAAAAATTATTAAAAATATGTATAAAAAAATATACCTTAAGAAAACTCTTAAGGTATATTTATACTTGTAATTAATTATTTACTTTAATTTAATTATCTTTCTACTATTATAGCAGTTCCCATTCCTCCGCCTATGCAAAGTGTAGCTAAACCTTTTTTAGCATCTCTCTTTTCCATTTCGTGAAGTAATGTAACTAATATTCTAGCTCCTGAAGCTCCAACTGGGTGTCCTAAAGCTATAGCTCCACCATTTACGTTAACTTTATTCATATCAAATCCTAAATCTTTAGCAACTGCTAAACTTTGAGCTGCGAAAGCTTCATTTGCTTCGATAAGATCTAAATCTTTAACTTCTAATCCAGTTCCTTCTAATGCTTTCTTAGTTGCTGCAAATGGTCCATATCCCATAATTGATGGGTCTACTCCTTTTGATCCGTATGAAAGAATTTTAGCCATTGGTTTAATTCCTAAGCTTTCTGCTTTTTCAGCACTCATTACTACTAATGCAGCTGCTCCGTCATTTATTCCTGAAGCATTACCTGCAGTAACTGTTCCTTCTTTTATAAATGCTGGTCTTAATTTTGCTAAACTTTCTTTAGTTGTTCCGAATCTTGGGAATTCATCAGTATCAAAGATTTTTGGTTCTCCTTTTCTTTGAGGAATTACAACTGGAACTATTTCATCTTTGAATCTGCCTTCTTTTATAGCCTTTTCTGCTTTTTGTTGTGAAGCTGCAGCAAATGCATCTTGTTCTTCTCTAGTTAAGTTCCATTCTTTAGCTATGTTTTCAGCAGTTACTCCCATGTGGTAGTTGTTAAATGCATCCCATAATGCATCATTTATCATTGTGTCAACCATTTTTCCGTTACCCATTCTTTGTCCCCATCTTGCTGAGTCTAAAGCATATGGAGCTCTTGACATATTTTCCATACCACCAGCTACTACGATATCAGCATCTCCAGCTTTTATCATTTGAGCTGCTAAACTAACTGCTCTTAATCCTGATCCACAAACCTTATTTAAAGTCATTGCTGGTACTTCGTTTGGAAGTCCTGCTTTTAAAGTTGATTGTCTAGCAGTATTTTGTCCAAGACCTGCTTGAATAACATTTCCCATTAATACTTCGTCTACCATTTCTGGTTTAATTCCAGCCTTCTTTATTGCATCTTGGATTACTGTTGCTCCTAAATCTACTGCTGGAACATCTTTTAAAGCTCCTCCAAATGATCCTAATGCTGTTCTAACAGCACTTACTATTACTACTTCTCTCATTAACAAAACCTCCTAAATTTATCTTAACAAAATGTATAATCTTTGTTAAACTCTTAACATACTTTTATTATAACCATTTCATCTTCAATAATCAATAGTTTTTTGTTAAATTTTAAACAAATACTTTTTATAATATTTTTACTTTTTTTCTTAATGTATTATAATATTAATTAAATTAATATTGATTTATTAATTAAATAAGTATATTAATAGGTTTAAATAGTTAAATTATATAATTTTTTTATAAAAGGAGCTTTATTTATGAAAAGAAATGATTACATATCTTGGGATGAATATTTTATGGGACTTGCTCTTTTATCTGCTAAAAGAAGTAAAGATCCAAGTACACAAGTTGGTGCATGTATAGTTAGTCCTACTAATAGAGTTTTATCTGTTGGTTATAATGGATTTGCATTTGGTTGTTCCGACGATGACTTTTCTTGGGATAGAGAAGGTAATTTCCTAGAAACAAAATATCCTTATGTTGTTCATGCAGAACTTAATGCTATATTAAATAATAGAGGTGTATCTTTTGAAAATGCAAAATTATATGTAGCTTTATTCCCATGTAATGAATGTGCAAAAGCTATAATACAAAGTGGTATAAAGGAAGTAATTTTTTTAAGCGATAAATATTCTAATACAGACATAGTAAAAGCTTCTAAAAGAATGTTTAATGCTGCTAAAGTTAAATTAACACAATTAAAACCTTCAGTTGAAAAAATTGAACTTTCATTTAAAGTAGATGATATTTAAAAAATAAAATCCTTCTATATAAATATAGAAGGATTTTTAATTTTATACTAAATTATTTAGTACCAAATAATCTATCTCCTGCATCTCCAAGACCAGGAACTATATATCCATTTTCATTTAATTTTTCATCTATTTCTGCTACGAATATATCAACATCTGGATGAGCTTCTTTTATAGCTTTTATTCCTTCTGGTGATGAAATTAAGCACATAAGCTTTAAGAATTTAGCTCCTTTATTTTTAAGCATTGTTAAAGCATCTATTGCTGATCCACCAGTTGCAAGCATTGGGTCTACAACTATTATTTCTCTTTCTGCTATATCTTGAGGTAACTTACAGAAATATTCAACTGGTTGTAATGTTTCTTCATCTCTATATAATCCTATATGTCCAACTTTAGCTGCCGGGATAAGTTTTAAAACTCCATCTACCATTCCAAGTCCAGCTCTTAATATTGGAACTATTGCAAGTTTTTTACCTGCAAGCATTCTACACTTTGTTTTACATATTGGTGTTTCTATTTCAACATTTTCTGTTGGTAAATTTCTTGTAACCTCATATGCCATTAACATTGAAACTTCTGATACTAATTCTCTAAAATCTTTTGATCCAGTATCCTTGCTTCTTATAAATGCTAACTTATGTAGTATTAATGGGTGATTGATTTCTGTAACTTTACTCATTATTTAACGCCTCCAAATTTTATTTACTATATTTTTTTTCTATATTAGATATTTTATCTATTCTTCTTTGATGTCTATCTCCCTCAAATTTTGAATTTAAGAAAGTTTTCACGATATCAATTGCAAGACTTGGTCCTACAACTCTTTCACCTAATGCTAATATATTTGCATTATTGTGTTCTCTTGTTGCATGTGCACTAAATGTATCTGAACATAAAGCTGCTCTTATTCCTGGTACTTTATTAGCTGATATACTAATTCCAATACCTGTTCCACATACTAATATTCCAAATTCAAATTCTTTACTAGCTACTGCTTCAGCAACTTTTAAAGCATAATCTGGATAATCACATGATTCTGTACTATATGTACCAAAATCCTTTATTTCATATCCATTTTCCTTTAAATATGCCATTATTTCATTTTTTAAATTGTATCCACCATGATCTGATCCTAATGCTATTTTCATGAAAAACACCTCCAAATATTTATTTAAATTTATAAAAAAAGAAAGTACGGCATGTAATATAAATATTACATGCTTTGAACTTTCTTTAATTTATCTATTAACAAAGGCATTATGCCCTTTAATTCTTTATATATTTTTTGATAAACAGAAATTGTGCTACCGTAAGGATCAGTCACTTCCCCCTTAACGCCAGCATATTCGCAAATTGAAAATACTTTATCTTTATACCTTGGATAATTTTCTTTTATAAAATCTCTACCATAATTAGTCATAGTTAATATAACATCTGAATTTTTAAGCATACTGTCATTTAATTGAATAGCTTGCCTATCTGTTATATCAATATTTAACTCTTCTTTTACAAGTTCAGCTGAATTTTCAGTCACAAAACTACCTGGTACAATAGTAATGCCTGCTGATTTAGCTATTATATTCGAGTTATCTATTAATTTATTAAATATTTCCTCAGCCATTGGGCTTCTACAAGTATTTGCTGTACACACGAAGAGTACTTTCATAAAAAAACCTCCAAAATCTTATACGTTTATAACATCATATCCAGCTGCTTTATTTAATCTATTCATAATAGCAACTCCTAATCCTTCTTCATCAAAAGCTTCTGCTAATATTATATCAACATTTAAATCATTAAAAGCTCTTAATGCTTCAAAAAGATTTGATGCAATTTCTTCTAGATTATTTTCTTCACCTAAAATTACTTTTTCTCCATTTATATAGCTACTGCTATTTTCTTTTGTTGTAAGTATTCCAACTCTCTTTCCTGCATCTATATAATTTTGTACCATTTCATTAATTTTTTCAATAGTTTTTTTTCTATTTCCCTTTATAATTTTTAATTTTGCGTTCGGAGCATAATGTCTATACTTCATTCCAGGTGCCTTTGGTTTAAAATCTTCTGAATTACTAAGAAGTCCTCTATCTATTTCTATATTTCCATCAACTTCTTTAAGCATTTCTAAAGTTATTCCACCAGGTCTTAAAACAATTGGAGGATTAACAGTACAATCTACTATAGTTGATTCTACACCAACTTTACTTTTTTCTCCACCTATTATATAGTCTACTCTACCTGTTAAATCTTCTACACATCTTTCTAAGTCAGTTGGACTTGGTCTTCCACTTATGTTTGCTGAAGGAGCTGCAATTGGTACTCCTGATTCTTTTATAAGTTCTAATGCAATTTCATCTGATGGCATTCTAATACCAATAGTGTTTAAATTAGCACTTGTTCTCATAGGTATTATTTCTTTCTTTTCTAATATTAATGTCATTGGACCAGGCCAAAATTTTTCCATTAATTTTTTTGCTACATCCGGTATATTTTTAACATATTCATCTATATTTTTAGATGCAACATGAACTATTAAAGGATTATCTTGAGGTCTTCCTTTTGCAATAAATATTTTTTTAACACTTTCTTCATCTAATGCATTTGCTCCTAATCCATAAACTGTTTCAGTTGGAAAAGCAACAGTTCCACCATTTCTTATAATAGATGCAGCTTCCTCTATATATTTTTTATCATCGCTTACTTTATTTATAGTAGCAATCTTTGTCTCCAAAGTAATTCCTTCTTTCTTAATCTAAAGTTTGCCCACGAGCAATTTTTACATTTTGAATGCAATCTTGAGTAAAATGCGCCTTAGGAGAATATTTAAATACTTCATCTAAAAAAGGATATTTTTTAAGCCCACCTTTTTTTATTATTTGAAAATAATATTTCTTTTCTGGATTTAATATTCTTACCTTTTTATATTCATCTGCAACATCTTTATATCTATTTAATAACCCTTCTGTTACAGGCTTCATTCTTCTATTTCTTAATTTAGTATCTGTTATTATTATAATTTTCATGTAATCTTCAATTCCATCTGTATGAACTAATGCTATTTTATCACATAGGATTGTGTTACTTTGTGAAAACAGTCCTATTTTAAATCTAAGCTTATTATTTTTATAAGAAAATTCTAACTTATTATTATCAACCTTTTTTAAAACAGCTAATAATATAAGTAGCTCTAAAAATATTACATAAAAGATATAAAATTTAGTCATTATTCCAGTTAACCATAAAGTCATAGGCAAAAATATAGCTAGTATAGCCATACATATATAAAATTTCTTTGAAGATTTTTTTTCTTTTTTCAATGCAACATATATATCCATTGCCCTACTCCTTTTATATTCTAAAAGCCTCACATATTCATGTAAGGCTTTTAGGAAAATTACATTTCTGTATTTCCCATTTTCTTCATTTTTTCAGCTTGATCTGCAGTTATAAGTGCATTTATAACTTCATCAATGTCACCATTTAGGAATGTCTCTAATTTATATAAAGTTAATCCTATTCTGTGGTCTGTTATTCTTCCTTGTGGATAGTTGTAAGTTCTTATTCTTTCACTTCTATCTCCAGTACCAACTTGTGACTTTCTATCTTCAGCTATTCCTGCTGCTCTTTCAGCTTCTGCCATTTCATATAATCTAGCTCTTAATACTTTCATAGCTTTTTCTTTATTTTTAAGCTGTGATTTTTCATCTTGACATGAAATTACTATTCCTGTTGGTAAGTGAGTAAGTCTTACAGCTGAATCTGTTGTATTAACACACTGACCACCATTACCTGATGCTCTAAATACATCAAATTTTATATCTTTTTCATTTATTTCTACTTCTACATCATCAACTTCTGGAAGTACTGCAACTGTTGCTGTTGATGTATGAATTCTACCACTTGATTCTGTATCCGGAACTCTTTGTACTCTGTGTACTCCACTTTCATACTTAAGTTTTGAATAAGCGCCATTACCTTTAATCATGAATACTACTTCTTTCATTCCGCCTATTCCTGTTTCATTTACACTCATAAGTTCAACAGTCCATCTGTTGTTTTCAGCGTATCTTGTATACATTCTGAAAAGATTTGCTGCAAATAGTGCTGCTTCATCACCGCCGGCACCTGCTCTGATTTCAACAAATACGTTTTTATCATCATTAGGGTCTTTTGGTAATAAAAGAATTTGAATTCTATTTTCTAATTCTTCTTCTTTTTCTTTAAGCTCATTTATTTCTTCATTAAGCATTTCTTTCATTTCTTTGTCTGATTCCATTTCAAGCATCTCTTTGCTATCTTGTAAATCTTCAATTACTTGTTTGTATTCTTTATATGCTCCAACTATGATTTCTAATTCAGCATGTTCTTTACATAGCTTTCTCCATTCATTTTGGTTTGCCATTATTGATGGATCACTAATTTTTACTGATAATTCATCATACTTGTTCTCTATAAATGCTAATTTATCTAATAACATTCTTATCACTCCGTAATATCTATTTTCATATTTAATAATTATATCATATATACTAATCTTTTTTCAATATAGGTAAATAGCCAATTACTACCCTATCTAATCCTGCTAAATCTTTTAAAACTTTAACACCTTTAAATTCTTTCTTAATCATAAGATTTTTTACATCTTCTCCTTGATCATGGCCAATTTCAAAGGCTAATATACCTTTTCCTTTTAAAACTAAACTACTATCATCTATTATTTTTCTATAAAATATTAATCCGTCTTCTCCACCACTTAAAGCTGTATGAGGTTCATATCCTTTTACATCTTCCATTAAATTACTAATTTCTTCTTCCTTAATATATGGTGGATTCGAAACTATAATATCATATTTTTTTCCTTGATTTATCACTTCAGTTAATAAATTACTCTTTATAAAATTCATTCTATCTTGTAATTTAAGCTTTTCTATATTCTTTTTAGTTACTTTCTCTGGTTTTTCAAAATAATCTATTGAATCTATCTTTACATTATTTCTATAATTTGCAATTGATATTCCAATAGCTCCACTTCCTGAACACAAATCACATATTTCTAAACTTTCATCATCTTCTATATTACTAAGTACTTCTTCTACTAATATTTCCGTATCTCCTCTTGGAATTAATACTCCTTCTTCTACATAAAGTTCTAATCCCATAAACTCACAAGTACATAAAATATATTTTATTGGCATCTTTTCTTTTCTTTTTTCTATTAACTCAAAATATTTTTTCTTCTTATCATTATCTATTTTTTCATCACCATGAGTTAATATATATAATCTATCTTTACATATTATATGTCCAAGTAAAAGAGTTGCATCCAATCTTGCTGTATCTATATTTACATTTGATAAAATTTTTGTTCCTTCATCTAACAATTCTAGTATTGTCATTTTTTCCTCCGGTAATCCTTCAGCCACTTGAAGTGCTCTTATTGCAACTTCTATTTGATCATCATCTGGCTCTTTTGTTGTTATCTTTTGAAGTTTTAATCCTGGTGCTGCAATAATTTTTGCAAACTTATTATCTGATTTTCCAAGCCATTTTATTAATTCATAAGTTACTCCTGAAACAACTGGAATTAATATTATTCTAATTATTAATCTTTCAAGAAAACTTCCCCAACCAGTAAATGCAAATATAATTATACTAACAAACATTATTAAAAACAAAAAATTTGTTCCACACCTTGGATGAAATCTTGAATATTTCCTTACATTTTCAACCTTTAAGGGCTCGCCTGCTTCATAACAGAAAATAGTTTTATGCTCAGCTCCATGATATTGAAATAATCTATACATATCTTCCATTTTACTTACTAAAGTCATATATCCTAAAAGTATTGCTATTCTTATTGCAGCTTCAATTATATTAAGTCCTATACTTGGAACATTAAAATATTTAAATATAGAAGCAATTCCTGTAGGCAATGCTACAAATAATAATAATGACATTATTATTGAAAAAATCATTACAAATGTCATTATTATATTATCAAGTTTGTCTCCAAACTTACTCTTAAGCCATTTTTCAAACTTAGGTGGTTCAGTATCTTCTTCAAAAAAAGATGCTGAATAATTTATTAGTTTTATTCCTTGAACCATTGAATCAATAAGAACAAATGCACCTCTTATAATAGGTATATTTAATATCTTATACCTTTTTGTAATAGGAACTACTTTATCAAACTTAACATCTATGTCTCCGTTATCTTTTCTAATTGCAGTAGCCATACCCTTACTACCTCTCATCATAACCCCTTCAATAACAGCTTGACCACCAACATCACATTTCTTCAATATATCCCCTCCTATTTTTGGCTTTTATATTTGAAGTAACATTGTCCACATAATGATTCATAAGTTACATCTCCCATATTATCTATAGCAACTTGCTCTCCTTCAAATACAAATCTGTCATTTATCTTTCTAGCATTTAAAATTGCTTTATTTCCACATTTACAAATAGTTTTCATTTCCTCAATGCTATGTGCTAAAAGTAATAACCTTTCACTACCCTCAAATCCATCCATTTTAAAATCTGTTCTTAAACCATAACATATTATTGGTATATTTAAAGTTACTGCTAACTCAAATAATTGGTCTATTTGTTCTTTTTTTAAAAATTGAACTTCATCTACTAAAATACAATCTAACTTTCCATATTCTTTTAAATTATTTTTTACTAATTTTAAAATATTTTCCTCTTTTTGAACTAAAATATCAACTTCTCTAACTACTCCCAATCTTGAAATAAGTTTATTTCCACCTTTTTTATCTGTTGAAGGTTTCATTACAATAACTCTCATTCCTCTTTCTTCGTAGTTATGTGCAACTTGCATTAAATGCGTTGATTTTCCTGAGTTCATAGCACCATACCTAAAATATAATTTACTCAATTTTTTCCTCTCCTTCTACATTACAGTTATTACGATTATAGCATTTCTGTCTCTTTATAAAAAGTTTTTTTTAATTTTGTCTTTTATTGACTGCCATAAACTGATATGATATACTTTAGTGGTTATTTGTTGTGTTAATCACAATGAAATTTTCTCAAAAGAGGTGAAAAATATGAAAAAAGGCATACATCCAGAATACCATCACGATGCAGTGGTTAAGTGTGCATGTGGAAATACTTTTACAACTGGTTCAGTTAAAGACGAACTTAAAGTAGAAATATGCTCTGAGTGCCATCCATTCTACACTGGTAAACAAAAAATTGTTGACGTTGGTGGTAGAGTTGATAAATTCAAGAAGAAATTCAACATTAAATAAGAAACTTAGGGAAAGACTTTTGTCTTTCCCATTTTCTTTTTTTGAAATTTTATTTTAATTATTTTGAATTAATGATAGACTATATATGATTATAATTATAAATTTTAGATGAAGCGAGTGAATTACATGAAAAAAGTTCTTATATTAACCACTTCAACTGGACAGGGCCATAACCAAGCTGCAAAGTCACTTAGTGAATTATTTAAGAAAAATGACTTTAAATGTGTAAGTTATGACTTTTTAAGTAATAGTAGTAGATTTTTAATAGAAGCTATTGTTGGTGGATATGAAATTTCCGCTATGAGTTTTCCAAGCATTTATGGATTTTTATATAAATTAACTAACAATAAGTATATAAATACATTAACGCGTATCCCATTTTTTTTAGTAAAAAAACGTCTTCTAAATTTAATTAATTTAGAAAAACCTGATATTATAATCTCAACACATCCTTTAAGTATATGTATAATGGATAAATTAAAGGAAGAAGGTTTAAATATTCCTTTTATTTCTGTAGTAACTGATTTTAAAGCTCACTATACTTACATAGGACAAAATGTAGATGCTTATATTACAGGAAGCGAATTTACTAAAAACTCTTTAATAGAAAAAGGAATTAAAAAAGATAGAATATACCCTTATGGTATTCCAATTAGAGAATCTTTTTTTGAGAAGGATGAAAATATTCCTAATATAAAAAATAATGACTTTTTCAACATTTTATTAATGAGTGGTAGCATGGGGCTAAAAAATATTTCATACGTTCTAACTGAACTACTAAAAAACAAACATAAGCTTAGAATAACTGTTGTTTGTGGTAATAATAAAAAATTAAAAGAAAATTTAACTAAAAATTGTTCTAAGGCATATGAAAATAAAAAATTACATATTCTTGGATTTTCAAACGATATCGCATCTTTCATGGAATATTCAGATGTATTAATTTCTAAACCAGGTGGACTTACTGTTACAGAGTCTATTGTTAAAGACCTTCCACTAGTAATTCCTTTTGCAATACCAGGACAAGAAAAAGAAAACACTGAATTTTTAACTTCAGAAGGTTATGCTATTGAAGCAAAAAAAATAGAAGACATAAATAAAATTATCGATTCTCTAATTGAGGATCCAAATAATTTAACTAAAATGAAAAATAATATTTCTAAGTTATCAAATACTTACTCTTTAACTTCAATAGTTAAATTAGCAAATGATTTATTAGAAAAGAACTAATATAAAGGAAACCTTTATATTAGTTCTTTTTTTAAATATTATTCTTTTCAAAATTTCTTATAAACTCTTCATTATCTTTAGTTCTTGATAATGCCTTTATAAGTTTTTCAGTAACGCTATCTACATTACCTTCATTATACATTACTTTTCTTATTGCATATGCAACATCTTTTTCTTCATTTGTTAATAGTAAATCTTCTTTTCTTGTACCAGATTTATATATATCTATTGCGGGGAATATTCTTCTTTCTTGAAGTCTTCTATCTAAATGAACTTCCATATTTCCAGTTCCTTTAAACTCTTCAAATATCATATCATCCATTCTTGAACCTGTTTCAACTAATGAAGTTGCTAATATAGTTAAACTTCCGCCCTCTTCTATATTTCTAGCCGCTCCAAAGAACTTCTTAGGCATTATTAAAGCACCTGGATCAAGTCCACCAGTTAAAGTTCTTCCTGTTGGAGTTATTGTTAAGTTATAAGCTCTTGAAAGTCTTGTTAAACTATCTAAAAGTATAACTACATCTTGACCTTGTTCAACTCTTCTCTTACCATGTTCTAATACCATTTGAGATACTTTTTCATGATTTTGTGGTTCTTCATCAAATGTTGAATAAACAACTTCTCCATTTATTGATCTTTGCATATCTGTAACTTCTTCTGGTCTTTCATCTATAAGAAGTACTATAAGTTTAATCTCTGGACAGTTCTTTGATATGTTTTGAGCTAATTTTTTTAAAAGTGTAGTTTTACCAGCTTTTGGTGGTGCAACTATCATTCCTCTTTGTCCTTTTCCTAATGGACAAATTATATCCATAAGTCTTGTTGAAAGGTCATTTTCTCCCTTTCTTTCAAGTCTAATTCTTTCTTTTGGATATATAGGAGTTAACTTTTCAAAAGGAATTCTTCCTATAGCCTTTTCTGGACTTTCATCATTAACCTTATCTAAATATATTAATGCTTTAAATTTTTCTCCTTCTTTAGGCTCTCTAACTTTACCTTCAAGTTTATCACCTGTAGATAAATTAAATCTTCTTATTTGAGCAGGAGATACATAAACATCCTCGCTACTACTTAAGCAATTTTTCCCTCTTAAAAATCCAAAACTATTATTTTCTTGTATTTCTAATATTCCTGAAACTGTTTTTGCTTGATTAAAATTTCTATCTGTATTTGAATTATTAGTGTTATTGTTATTATTATTTGAATTATTATAACTTCTATTATTATTGTTTGAATTATTATTATAAGAATAATTTTCTCTAACTTTCGGAGCTATCTTTTCTTTTAATATAACTCCATCTTTTTCTATTGAATTTACATTATTTTTTAATATTTCTTCTATTAATTCGCTTTTTTTATACTTTGATATATTTTTTACTCCTAATTCTTTAGCAACTTCCTTAAGTTTTGCTAAAGTCATGCCTTCATAAACTTCTTTTGTCAAAATGGCACCTCCATATTTTTAATTTATCTTAAGCCTAAATTTTATTTAATACCTATTTTATTTTTAAATATCATGACTTCAGATAATTTAGCTAAATTTGTATAGATTAATATTAACCAAACAAAAAAGCTTAACTTTATATAAACTAAGTTTAGTGGAATTTTTAAGATAAGATTGCTAGATAAGATTTATAACCTTAATTATCTTCTAATCCTATAACATTTTCAAGATACTACAATGATTAAAACTATTAATTATTATATACAATCATCTATTATTATAGACAAAACTATTATATTTATTTTCTTACTTTATTTATATAATACTACTTATCATTTAAATATACAAAAGTTTGTTAAGCAAATTTCTTTTATTTTTTAAAAAATAAAAGGGCATTCTTATTAAGAATACCCCTTTTTTATAATATATTATTTTTTGTAATTTAATGCGGCTTCTATAAATCCTTCAAATAGTGGATGTGGTCTATTTGGTCTTGATTTTAATTCTGGATGGAATTGAGAAGCTACAAACCATGGATGATCTTCTATTTCAACTATCTCAACTAATCTTCCATCTGGGCTTGTTCCTGAAATTTTCATTCCCATTTCAGTTATTTGTGATCTATATTCATTATTGAATTCATATCTATGTCTATGTCTTTCATAAATAACTTCATCTTTATATGCATCATAAGCTTTTGTTTCTTCATCTAACTTACAAGGATATAACCCAAGTCTCATTGTTCCACCTAAGTCTTCTATATCCTTTTGCTCTGGCATTATATCTATAACAGGATATTTTGTTTCCTCATCTAACTCTGAACTATGAGCTCCTTCTAATCCTACAACATTTCTTGCAAATTCAATTACAGCACATTGCATTCCAAGACATATTCCAAGGAAAGGTACTTTATTTTCTCTAGCCCATCTTATAGCTTCTATTTTACCTTCTACCCCTCTATCTCCGAATCCACCAGGAACTAATATTCCATCAACTCCTGATAAAACTTCATTTACATCTTGATTTTCTAATTCTTCTGAATTAATCCATTTTATATTTACATTAGCATTGTTTGTAAGTCCACCATGACTTAATGCTTCAACAACTGATATATATGCATCATGTAATTCAACATATTTACCAACTAATGCTATTGTAACTTCTTTTTCTAAATTCTTTATTCTATGCACCATATCAATCCATTGTGAATTATCTATATCTTTACATCCTAAATGTAATTTTTCGCATACTAAATTATCTAATCCTTCATCATGTAACATTAAAGGTACTTCATATAAATGTTCTGCATCTAAGTTTTGTATAACTGATCTTCCTTCTACATTACAGAATAATCCTATTTTATTTTTTATATCATCTGATAATTCTTTTTCTGATCTACATACTATTATATCTGGTTGAATACCAATTGTTCTTAACTCTTTAACTGAGTGTTGAGTTGGCTTAGTTTTAAGTTCTCCAGCTTTACCAAGGTATGGAACTAATGTAACATGTATGAAACATACATTTTCTGCTCCAACTTCACTTCTTACTTGTCTTATTGCTTCTAAGAAAGGTTGTGATTCTATATCTCCAACTGTTCCACCAATTTCTGTTATTACAACATCAACATCTCTTTCTTTTCCAGCTCTATAAACTTTATCTTTTATTGCATTTGTAATATGAGGTATTACTTGAACTGTTCCTCCTAAGTATTCTCCTCTTCTTTCTTTTGAAATAACTGACCAGTATATTCTACCAGTTGTTATATTACTGTTTTGAGTTAAGTTTTCATCTATAAATCTTTCATAGTGTCCTAAATCTAAATCTGTTTCAGCACCATCATCAGTTACGAAAACTTCTCCGTGTTGGTATGGGCTCATTGTTCCTGGGTCTACATTTAAATATGGATCAAATTTTTGTATTGATACATTTAATCCTCTATTTTTTAATAATCTTCCAAGTGATGCAGCTGTTATTCCTTTTCCTAATGCTGAAACTACTCCACCTGTTACGAATACATACTTAGTTCTTTTGTTCATTTCATATTTCCTCCCTATGAGAAATTTTTTATTGACATACAGCATTTATAAAGTTATAATAGATATTACCCCGTAAATTTAATTTATGGGGTATGTGTGCTGTATTAATTTCGTCTGACAACATAGATAATATAGTATCACATTTATTTATTAATATCTAGTCATTTTTTATTTAAATTTTATTAACATTTATATTTTAGTTTCAAACTTTCTTTCTAATTCAAAATATTTATCTCTAAACCTCTTGTTTATAAGCAATTTTTCTTCCGCTTTTCGGCAATTATAATTTATCCCTTTTCTTGTTTTTAAATTTAAAATTTCTTTTATTTTTTCTTCATTAAAATAATCATACTTCCTCAAGAATAAAATTACTAAGTATCTCATTTCTTTTTCTTTAAGTATATAATTTAATTCCTCATTAGATAATTTTTTAGACTTACTTATTTTATCTATAATTTCAAGATACTTTTCTCCACTTAACATCTATAACTACCTCCTTTTATAAATTATTCCCAATTTTTATACTTTTATATACAAAAATAAAAAAGATGGTAGATTAGTCTACCATCTTTTAATTATGCATTTATATCTAATTTTAATTTAGTTTTTATAGGAGGTTGACCTGCAACTTGCATTTCATATTCTATAGTTACCTTACCACCGTCTTCTTTAAAATCTATTTCTAACTCTTTAGTATCAATAGATAATTCAAGCATACCATAAGGAGTATTATAAAGAGATACTGTTGACTTATTTTTTTCAAAGTGCATTTTTGTACTTGTACTTCCTTCTCTTTCAAGCACAACATAATTTTCACCTATCCTAAGCTTAGTATCAGTTCCCTGCATTCCTGATATTTCTGTTTCTTTATATAATGCAACAAACTCTTTGTCATCTATTTTTAAAGTACCTGGTGTAATAACTTCTATAAGTTCATCATTTTCCATAGTAGCATTACTTACTATTTTTATAACCGCTTTCTTCTCCAAAACTTATTCCTCCTTATTTTATTTGTATTATATATTTAAGTATTTCCTCTTCACTTGCTGGTTTAATATTTAATACACCTTCAAATTTACATCCAAATTTTCCATAAGATATTTCAACTTCATCTAAATCTTTTCCCTTGCAATATCTTCCTGTTATTTTAGCTGCTAAAACTTTATCATCTTCATTATATTTACCATGTATTATTATCATAGCTCCATTATGACTTGTTGGATAAAATACTAAATCTTCTTTTGTTAAAAGTGATTTTATTTCATCTCCTTCAACTTTAGTTCTTGTAGCTATGATAGTACAACCATTATCACTTACGAAATGTCTTCCATATCTTAATAATTCTATTTCTGTTGGAGTTGCATCACCATTTCTTTGAAGAGTTTCTTTTAATCTTAATGAATAATTTGGTTCTGTTAATCTACATCCTCCAGCTGGTGATGGATAATCTTTTATTCCCCACTCTTCTGCAAGCTCCATTTGAATTTTTCTACTTCTTCCTGATATATTAAGAAGCTTTTCTCTATCTACTAATCCTGACTTTTCCATTTCTGTTTCTTCAAGATTTTTTGCACATAAAGGTCTAAGTATTTTATCATCAAATCCTGACTCTTTTCTTACTTTGTTAAGTGCTTGTCTATTTTGAGACATTGGTCTTTGATTTAAAACTTCACCAGTTATTATAAAATCAGCATTAAACTGTTTTAATAATTCTCCTGAATATCTCATCATCATAGCATGACAGTCTATACAAGGATTCATGTTTTTTCCCCAGCCATTTTTAGGGTCTTTAACCATCTCAAAATGCTCTTTTGAAAAGTCAACAACTTCTAATGGTATGTCTATTTGCTTAGTCATTCTTAATGCATTTTCTTCATTAAAGAAATATGACCTAAAACAAATTCCTATAACATCTATACCTTGATCTTTTATTAATTTTGCAGCTAATATACTATCTAATCCACCTGAAATCATCGCTAACGCTCTAGTCATTAATTTTTTCCTCCTATATTGTACATAATCAAACTATATACTTTTCAATTCTTAAATTGTTACAAATTATAGTTTATGATTGTTCTTTAGTTTTATCAAGTTAATTTTTAATCTAATATTAAAATACATCTTTTAATACTTCTAAAAACTTAAATTTTAAATTATATTCTTCCTTTTCATTACTACTTACAACCTTATCCATTCTTCTTTCTGTTTCGTTATATGCAACCTCACCTTTTGTAACATCAACAAAACATAATGGCGGAAACATAACACACCACCAATTTTGACCTACAGATTCTCCTATAAGTATCCTATAAGCTTCATATTCACCTTGTGGTAATATAATATTTCCATATACTTTTTCTGGAAAATTCTCCTTTGATAGTTCACTATCTATTCTATAATTATATCCTTTTTCTTTAATCACATTTTCAGCTATTTTTTTTACCTTTTTATCATTTTCTTTTATTATTTTTCTTGATTGATCTATATTTTTTGATTCTGATAATTTAGGTTCTAAAAATTTTATAACTTCATCTCTAACTTCAAGTTTTAATTTTTGATCCTTTTCACTATCACTATTTGCTATAACATGAAATCTTATTATCTCATCTTTTACATCTTCATATTTATATTCTATTTCATTAATATTATCTCTTACATTCATATCACTTTCTAAATAGCTTGTACATCCTGTTAAAATAAAAATAAACCCAAATATAATTCCAAATAAAACCCTCTTCATAATAAAACCCCCTTATCTAGTAATGAGTATTACCATAAAAGAGAGTTTTATACATTTATTTTATATAGTTCTTGTTATAAATACATCTTTATATTTTTTCTTCATATTTTCATAACACATTTGAGCTTTAAGCATATCATCAAAAAAAGCAAAAACAGTTGGGCCACTGCCACTCATCATGCTACCTATTGCTCCATTTTCCATCATAGCTTGTTTTATATATACAATCTCTTTATATTTTGATAAAGTTACATTCTCAAGTAAATTTTTCATATTATTTGATACAAACTCTAAATTATTTTCTTCCATTCCTTCTATAATATTTTCAACCTTTGGATGAAATACAACTTTGGAAAGATCAAATTCTTGATATACCCCTTTAGTTGAAACACCAAAAGGCGGCTTAACTAGAACCAATATTTTATCTTTAAAAGGTTTAAGCTTAGTTAATTTTTCTCCAATTCCTTCACATAAAGCAGTTCCACCAACTATACAATAAGGAACATCTGCGCCAAGCTTTACTCCTAAATCCATAAGTTCTTTTTCAGTAAGGTTAGTATTAAATAATTCATTCATTAACCTTAATACTGCTGCACAATCTGTACTTCCACCAGCTAACCCAGCAGATACAGGTATATTTTTCTTAATATTTATGTTTACTCCACAATCTATATTAAATTTATCTATAAATAATTTAGCCGCTTTATAAGCCAAATTTCTTTCATCTGTCGGAACATATGGCTTATTACAACTTATCTTTATTCCCTTTTTTATTTTATCTATTGTTATTTCATCATATAAATCTATAGCTTGCATTATCATTCTTAATAAATGATATCCATCTTCTCTCTTTCCAACTACGTCTAATGCTATATTAACTTTAGCGTATGCTTTAGTCTTCATAAATATATACCTTCCCTCTGATAATGTTATTTCATATTTTATCATAGCTATTTTTCTATGTCTATTTTTGTAATATAAAATAATGAGCATATAAATTAATGGAATTATCTATTAATTTACATGCTCAAATATCATTATAGATTTACTAAATCACTTTTATCTTCTTTTATTTTATTTTTACTTAATTCTATAACTTCTCTTAATGGATTTAATTGTTCAAAAAATACTATTACTATATCATCTTTATTACTAATTTTTAACGCTTCTTTAAAAGCCATAACTTCATCTAATACTATTTTTCTATTAACTTTCTCATCTAATCCACTTTCTATTAGTGCTGCAATCTCGCCAGCTTTTCGTCCTCTTCTATCTGCATCCTCTTTTATAATTATATAATCTAAGTTCTCACCACTTATTCTTCCAATTTCTTTTGCCATTTTATTACTTCTATCACCTGGAATTCCTATTACTCCAATTGCTTTATTATATTTCATATTTTTTAATGATTCAAAAATCGCCTTATATCCATCAATATTATGACCATAATCTAATATTACTTTTTTACCATCTATATCATACATATTGAATCTTCCTGAATTATGTTTACTATCTAATTTAAACTTACTTAATCCTCTAGCAATCATGCAATAATCTATTCCTAATCCAACTAATACAGAACAAGCTCCAAGAACATTTTCTATATTAAATGTTAATGTTCCGTTTAGTGTTATTGGTATATCACTTATTTGTAAAATTTTATATTTTCTATTATTATTTATTACGCATAATACATCATCTTCTATAAATACAGCTTTTTTGCCTTCATTTATATTTTTTTCTATCAATGGGTTATGTTTAGATTTCGCAAAGAATATTATTTCGCCTTTAGCTCTATCTATTAGATTTTTACTCCATTCATCATCAGCATTTAAAACAGAATATCCATTTGGTTTTACAGCTTCAGTAACTAAAGATTTAACAAAACTTAAATCTTCAAGATTTTCTATTCCATCTATGCCTAAATGATCATCTGTTATATTGGTTACAATACCAACATCTGCTAAATCATAAGCTAATCCGTTTCTTATCATTCCACCTCTTGCAGTTTCAAGCACAGCCACATCTACATCTTTATTTAATAAAACTGCTTTTGCACTTCCAAATCCAGTATCATCACCTATATCTATGCATTCATCACCTATATATATTCCATCAGTTGAAGTCATTCCAACAGTATTCCCCATTAAACTTAATACATAAGCTATAAGCCTTGTAGTAGTTGTTTTCCCGTTAGTTCCGGTTATTGATACTACAGGTATATTTCTAGGATTTCCATTATAAAGATGATTCAATATATACTTTCCGACATCTCTACTTTTACCTTTTGATGGATAATGATGCATCCTTATACCTGGAGCTGCATTCACCTCAACTATAGCCCCATATTCATTTATAGGCTTACTTATATCTTTTGATATCACATCAACACCACATATATCTAATCCAACAGCTTTTGCTGCCCTTACACAAAATTCCTTGTTTTCCTCACATATTAAATCAGTACAATCGACTGCTGTACCTCCAGTTGAAAGATTAGCATTTATCCTTAAAACTATTTCTTCTCCGTCTTTTGGAATACTATCTATACTATACCCTTGTTTACTTAAAATTAAATTCATCTCTTCATCAATCTTAACCTTTGTTAAAGGTTTCTCATGATCTTCGCCTCTTAAAGGATCCGAATTTAACTCATGAACAAGATTTTTAATGCTTCTTTCTCCATCACCATAAACTTTAGGTGGAATTCTCAATGAAACTGCTACAACTTCATTTCCTACAACACAAACTCTATAGTCATTTCCAATTATATATTTTTCTATCATAATTTCTTTTTTATCTATACTAAGCTTATTATAAATTCTTATAAGCTCTTTCTCATCTTTTATATTTAAATATACCCCTTTTCCTTGATTTCCACATTGTGGCTTTAAAACAACTGGATAACCAATATCTTCTGCTTCTTTTAATAAGTTTATAACATTATAAACCTTTGCCCCTTTAACTACTGGTATACTTTGATTATCTAAAAGCTTCTTAGTTAATAATTTATCACAAGATATATCTGCTCCTATACAAGTTGTAGAACTCCCTATGGTTGCTTCTATTATTCTACCCTGCTTTCCATATCCAATTTGATAATAACCTGAATTATAAAGTTGAAATACAGGGATACCAACTTCTTCAGCAGCTTTTTTTATAGCAGAAGTACTAGGTCCAATAGCCTCATTTCTCATATTTTCTATAATTAAATCTAATCTTTCTTTAAAATTAATTCCTTTTTGTTCTATTAATGAATTAATAAGATCTACTGCTAATTTCCCAACTTCAATAGCTGTATCTTTATATACATATTCATAAATAATATAGTAATTGTTGCCTTTAATTTCTCTAGCCTTACCATAAGATACATCTAAACCAATCATATTTTGTATTGCAATTACTATATGTTCACATATATGAGATAGATATGTTCCTTCATTTAACCTTACTATAAATCCACCTTCTATATCTATTCCACATCTATGCTCTTTAAGAATTGGTAATGTCTTAATTAAAACTTCATTAAAATTATTGATTTCTTTACTTGGTATTTCAGAATATCCCTCTAAATCTACATCCATTCTCACACATCTTCTATGAGAATAAATATTTCTTCCATTAAATATTCTTATCCCTGTTATCCTCATCTCTCAATACATCCTCCTCAAAAGGTATCTTCTTTATTAAGTCAAATTTATTTCCTTCTATTAATACATGTAATTTCACATTGAATATGCTTAATGGTTTATCTCTACATTGTTCCGATATATTAGTATGATTTATTTTGCTTCCATCTATTATGTATACTGCACCATTTCCAATAACCTTTAACACTTTTCTTTCATCAATAATTATAGCTGTATCTTCATCTATTCCAATCCCTAAATACTCTGGATTTTCTGCAACACCAGTAAGAAGTCTTCCTATTCTACCTCTTTGTATAAAATGTTGATCAATAATAATATTTTCTAAAAGACCTAATCCAGGTGACATATTAATACTATGCTTTTTAGGAGCTTCTTCATCATCTCCTTCTAAAATCATAGTTGAACTCATAACTGATGCCCCTGCTGAAGTTCCAACAATAACTTTTCCATTATGTAGCCCTTTTAAAAGAGCTTTATTAAGTGGCGTACCACCTATAAGACTAGTTATTCTTAATTGATCTCCTCCTGTAAAAAATATAAGTTTAGACATAGTAACTTTTTCTATATTCTCTTCTAAATATGATTCTTTTCTATCATCAATATTTAAAAACTCTATATTTTTTACTCCAATTTCTTTAAACACTTTATTATAAATATCTTTCATTTCATCTTGAACTTCTGAAGCAACAGTTGCTACAAGCAATAAATCTCTATCTTTATTTATTAATTCACATGCTTCATTCAATATTTTTTTCCTACCATCTTTATCTTCTGAACCACCTATAATTACAAGGTTATAATTTAGCCTATATTTCATAATATTCACCTCAAATCATGCGTTTATTATTATTTCCACCTCCATTACAATTTATTCAAAATATTTATAGAATTCAAATAACACCTTATAATGTAATTAATTTTAAATACACTTTTAAACTCATTTTTACTAATTTGTAAACAAATTAACAAATAGTAAATTTTTTCTTAAACACTTATACTCAAGCTTTATTCAGCTTTCTTAAGTATTTAAGAGTTAATTTATTCTATTTACTTTAATCTAAAGAGAATGCTTAGAAAATAATTGTATATAATTATTTTGTATATTAATAAAGGGGGAATTTTTTTGAGAGGCAAAAGATTACTATCTATGTTAATTGCTGCTAACCTATTAATTGGTTTATCAATAACTGGTTGTAGCAATAAAACAGATAAAAAAACAGGAAAAATAAAAGATAAAATAGTATATGCATTAAGTACTTCACCAACAGGTGTATTTAATCCGCTTATATGCGATACTAGATATGATGTTAAGGTAAACGATATCATATATGATCCACTATTAATTATTAATGAAGATGGTTCTATTCAACCATGTATAGCTGAAAGTTATAAAATATCAGATAACCAAAAAGAATTAACATTGAATTTAAATCCAAAAGCAAAATGGCATGATGATAAACCTATAACTGCTGAAGATGTTGCTTTTACTTTATATTCAATGTTAGATCCAAATTATACTGGTGGCTCTGCCGGTGAATTAGGTAATATAATAGGTGCAAAAAGTTTTACTGAAGGAAAGACAAAATCTATAAAAGGAATAAAGGTTGTAAATGATAATACTATAACTATTTCCTTTGAAAAAATTTATTCACCTTCTCTAAATGCTATTTTAAATTTAAAACCAATTCCAAAACATGTTTGGTCAAAAATTCCAATAAAAAATTGGGATAAAGAAACTAAATTATTAAATAACCCAATTGGTTCTGGTGCTTACAAATTAAATAAATTCGAATCAGGACAATATGTTGAATTAGAAGTATTTAATAATTATTTTAACGGCAAAGCTAAAACCAATAAAATTATACTAAAAATAACAAATCCTGATACATTACAAGCCGAATTTAAAAATGGAAATGTAGATATAGCTAATGTAAATGATATGAGTAAATCTGAAGTAGAAACACTAAAAAAAGATGGTTTTGATACAACAACTTATCCAGATTATATGTTCCAATATATGGGCTTTAATTTAAGAGAAAAGAAATTCCAGGATAAAAAAGTTAGACAAGCATTTATGTATGCAATCGATAGAAAGCTACTAGTAGATAAATTATTAGAAGGAAATGGTGAAGTTATAAATACACCTTTATTACCTACTAGTTGGGCTTATCCAAAAGATGTTAAATTAAATGCATATAATTACAATATAGAAAAAGCTAAATCTCTATTAAAAGAAGCTGGTTGGAGTGACAAAAATAATGATGGCATACTTGAAAATTCTAAAGGTGAAAAATTTATAGCTGAACTAAAATATCCTACTGGATTAAAATCTAGAGAACAAACTGCTTTAATAATTCAAGAAAGTCTAAAAAAAGTAGGTATTGATATAAAACTATCTTCTATGGAATTTTCCACACTAATGGAACAAGTAGTTGCAAATCATGAATTTGATTTGTATTTAATGGGAAATACTTTATCACTTGATCCAAATCCAAAGCCATTTTGGAGTTCTAAAGCAGCTTCTGATAAAAAGGGAGAGCAAGGTTGGAATATAGTCTCATATAAAAATCCTAAAGTAGATACTTTATTAAATAAAGGTCTTGCAACTATAAATCAAGATGAGCGTAAAGAAGTTTATGCTGAATTTGGGAAAATATTAAACGAAGACGTTCCAGAAGCATTTTTATATGTAGAAAATAATGAAATAATGTATACAGCAAAACTTAAAGAATTTAAACCTTCTACTTTCGATGAATTTAACAATATAAAAAATTGGTATATAGAAGAATAATAATTAAGGAAGGGATTTTTAGTCCCTTCTTTTTATTTTAATATATTTAAATACATAAAAAATTATAAAGGAGGTATCGAGACATTTATTTTATAATAAATGTTTATAGAGTATGTTATATTATATAATCAAAAGAATTGGAACAGCACTTACAATACTTCTTGGTATATCTATTATAGTATTTGCACTAGTTCAACTACAACCAGGAAATCCATATTCAACTATGATAGACCCAACTATACCACCAGAAACTGTTCAAAAAATGTTATTAAAAATAGGCTATTATGATCCTCTACCAATAAAATATATAAAATGGTTAACTAGAGCAATTACAGGTGATTTCGGATATTCTATTCATTATAAATTACCAGTGATAACTGTTATATCATCTAGAATTTGGAACACATTCTTATTATCAATATTTTCTTTTACTATTGGAACTATTATTGCAATATTGATTGGCGTAATCTCATCATATAAACCTAATTCTATTTTTGATTACATTACTACTATATTCTCATTTATAGGTTTATCAATACCTACATTCTTTTTTGGATTAATACTTATAAAAATATTTTGTTTTAACACAAACATTCTTCCTTCATCTGGTATGAATACTTTAGGTGAAAATTATAATGGAATAATGAAAATATTTGATATTGGAAAACATATGATTTTACCAGTTATGGTTTTATCTCTAACTCAAATAGCTTCACTTATAAGATATAGTAGATCTTCTATGATAGATGTACTTAAAAATAATTATATACAAACTGCTAGAGCTAAAGGTTTAAGCCTAAAGGCCACAATATGGAAACACGGTTTTAAAAACTCTCTTATATCAATCATAACAATACTTTGTATGCAAATTCCTTCATTATTTTCAGGTGCATTAATAACAGAAACTATATTTCTTTGGCCTGGAATAGGTAGACTTAATTATGAATCTGTTATAAATAGAGATTATCCATTAATTATGGGGATAACCATTATGTTAGCTGTTTTAATAGTTTTTTCAAACCTACTAGCTGATATTCTATACGCAATTGCTGATCCTAGAATAAGACTTGATTGATAATTATTACGGAGGTAAATTTTATGAATATACTTAAAATTAGATCAAAGAAATTAGATAATTTATCACCTTTAAAATATATGTCTATTAAAAAATTTTCAAAAAATAAATTAGCTATATTAGGATTAATAATTATTATATTATTATCACTTTTTTCTATCTTAGCTCCATTTATTACAAGTTACAATCCTAGTACTACTGATTTATATAATATAAAATCATCACCAAATATTACTCATATATTAGGAACTGATGAAGTAGGTAGAGATGTATTTTCAAGACTTTTATATAGTGGTAGGATATCACTATCAGTTGGAATATCTTCTATGTTTATTCAATTAATTATAGGAGTTACAATAGGTTCTATTGCTGGTTATTATGGTGGATTAATAGATTCTATTATAATGCGATTAATTGATATAATAATGTGTTTTCCATTTTTTGTTATAGCTATTACAATAGCTTCAATCGTAGGTCCAAATATATTTAATTTAATATTGATAATTGGAATATTAATGTGGCCAGGTATAGCCAAAATAGTACGAGCTGAAATACTTTACTTAAAAAAAAGTGATTTTATACTCTCTGCTAAAGCTTTGGGATTAAGTTCTAGTGAAATAATAATAAAACACTTAATTCCAAGTATAATGTCACCAATTTTGGTTGCTTCAACACTTTGTGTTGCAGATGGAATACTTACAGAAGCATCACTTAGTTTTTTAGGTATGGGAGTTAGACCTCCTAATCCAAGTTGGGGAAGTATGTTATCTGCAGCCCAAAATATACAAACTCTTCAAAATGAATGGTGGCTATGGGTTCCACCCGGAATTATGGTAATATTAACAGTTTTATCAATAAACTTCTTAGGTGATGGTTTAAGAAATGCATTAGATCCTAAAATAAAAATTTAAGGAGATTAATATAATGAATTTATTACAAGTAAAAAACCTTACAACAACATTTAATACAGATTACGGAAAGATAATTGCTGTTGACAATATATCTTTTTCCTTAAAAAAAGGAGAAATTCTTGGAATAATCGGCGAATCCGGTAGTGGAAAAAGTGTTACCTCTCTATCAATAATGAATTTAATTCCTAAACCAAATGGATTTATAGAAAAAGGTTCAATTTTATTTCACAATAAAGATTTATTAAAATTATCTGATTCTGAAATGTGCAATATAAGGGGAAATAAAATTTCAATGATATTTCAAGAACCTATGATTTCATTAAACCCTGTCTTTACGATTGGAAATCAAATACTTGAAGTTTTAAAAATACATAAAAAAGGCTCTAAAGCTGAAAATAAACAAAGAGTTTTAGAAATTTTAAACAATTTAAAAATTCCAAATCCAGAAGAAATAATAAAAAAATATCCTTTTGAATTAAGTGGTGGTATGTGCCAAAGAATTATGATTGCTATTGCTATGGCTTGCAATCCTGAAATTATAATTGCAGACGAGCCCACTACAGCATTAGATGTTACAACCCAAGCTGAAATATTAGATTTATTAAAAAACATAACTACACATAATAATTGCTCAGTATTATTTATAACTCATGATCTTGGTATAATATCCGAATTAGCTAATAGAGTAATTGTAATGTATAAAGGGAAAATCGTTGAACAATGTGATGTATTAGAATTTTTTAATAATCCATTACACCCATATTCCAAAGCACTTATAAAATCAATGCCACAAAAATTCAACAAAAGGTTTTTTTCTATAAAAGGTTCAATACCTAGTCCTTATGAATATATAAAAGGTTGCCCTTATAATACTAGATGTGATAAATGTATTGACATATGCTTTATTAAAGAGCCACCAATAAAAAAAATAAATTCTACCCATACTTTATGTTGTTGGCTTAATAAGGAGTAATTTTATGATAAATTCAAATAACATTGATAATTTAATAGAAGTAAAAAACTTAAAAAAATATTTTCTAGTTAGAAATAAATTTTTTTCTAGAAGTAAATTATATAATAAAGCAATTGATGATATATCTTTCTCTATAAAAAAGGGGAAAATTTTAGGATTAGTTGGTGAATCCGGATGTGGAAAATCTACAACTGGAAAAGCTATATTAAATTTAATAGAACCTACAGGCGGAAGTGTAAAATTCAATAATAAAGTTATTTTTGATGTTGATAAAAACATTAAACTTTCAAAAAAAGAGTTAAGTTCTATTCGAAAAGATATGCAAATAATATTTCAAGATCCTTATGGAAGCTTAGATCCTAAGATGACAATTAAAAATATAGTATCAGAAGGAATAAAAAAACATAAAATAATTCCTCCATCAGAAATCGAAAATAGATGTATAGAATTATTAAGCTTATGCGGAATGGATAAAAGTTGTTTAAATAAATATCCTCATGAATTTAGTGGTGGACAAAGGCAAAGAATTTGTATTGCAAGGGCATTATCACTTAATCCTCAATTTATAGTTTGTGATGAACCAACTGCTGCTTTAGATGTATCAATTCAATCTCAAATTTTAAATTTAATGTTAGATTTAAAAGAAAATTTTTCACTTACATATCTTTTTATCTCACATAATTTAAGTGTTGTTATGAATTTTTGTGATGATATATCTGTAATGTATTTAGGTATAATAGTTGAAAGTGCACCTACAAATGAATTAAGAGCAAATCCTCTTCACCCTTATACTAAAGTTTTAATTTCATCAATGCCAATAAGCCATCCTTTAGAAAAAAAACACAGAATTTTATTAAAAGGATCTATTCCAAATGGAACAAATATTCCAAATGGATGTAGATTTCATACAAGATGTCCATATTGTATGGAAATTTGTAAAGTAAAGTCCCCAAAATATAAAGAAATATCTCCTAACCACTCAGTAGCATGTCACTTGTTTTAAAAATTTTTCTAAATTTAATATAAAAAGAGAAGATATTTAAAAAATATCTTCTCAATATTATTTCTAAGCTATAACTCTACCTGGAATTAATAACTTATCTCCTATTTGTAAATTATCTACATCTTCTAATTCATTTAATTTTATTATTTCATCCATAGTTGTATTATATTTTTTTGCAAGCTTCCAAAGAGTATCACCAGAACCTACAACATATATTGTTATACTAGCCTTTTTCTTTATTTCTTCTCCTTCACCTTCAACAACATCATTTATAAATTCTTTTTTAACTTCAAATAAAACTTTAACAGTTGTAATAACAGTTGCTTTTATTGCTATTGTATTAGCTTCTATGGATGCCTCCATATTTTCTATACAAGATTTAACTATAGCTTTCATATTTTCATCTGTTCCATTTGTTTCTACAGATATATTAAAAGGAATATCTCCAGAAACTTTATCTAAATAATTTTCTTCATCATTAGTCTTATATATTACATTAGCTTTTATATATCCACCAATTACAACTTTATCTTTAACAACAGATTTTTCTGTTACTATAATATTACCTGAATATGTTATTATTTTTTCAGGCATCATATCTCCTTCATTGATGTATATATTATCTTTTACTACAATCTCATTATTATAAATTCCTTGAAGCATTCCCATTTCATATTCATCTTTAACTATATTAACTGGAAATTTAGGTGAATATGCATCTGTTATAACATCAATATTCTTTTTACTGAATACTTTTATATTACAACTAACTAATACTTCAGTATTAACTATTCTTGATTCACCTAAATCATCTTCTTCAATATTTACATCTTTATTTTTTATATTATAATCTGCAATAACTTGCATATCTGGTGTAACACCTGGAACTTCTAATTCTTTTGATAAATATATACTATCTTCTAAACAAAATACTTCTCTACTTTCATTACTTAAATAAGCCATAAAAAGTTTGCAATAACATCCACAGTATACTTTATCTTCACCAACTTTTATTTCCTTTTTATAAAGTTCCATATTAGACTTTAATACTTTTGCAATTTGTGGTTTGTCCATACTTACTCTAATAATAGACTTTCCTGTTATATCCACATTTTCATTTGCACTTGTATTATTTATAACTTCATTTTTCTTAAGTATTTCAATTCTCTCATCGCCTTCAATATCTTTTATTAATTCTAATTCTCTACCTTTATATATTTCCCAATTAAAATTAAGGACTCCATCAATAGAAACTTTTCTTTCATTTATTATTTGAGCTTCAATATGTTCTACTTTACATTCTACTTCACACACTAATCTATGTTCAGCTTCATCTAGATCCAAAATATTATTAAATTTTTGAGAATACTTTACAGATGAAACTACCATTTCTTCTTCCTTTGCTAAATAAAGTACAGTATAATCAACTTTGCCTTCTACATTAATTTTATCTCCAACTGTTTCTTTAGATAATATATAAGGATTAGCTTCTACCATAAGAACTTTTTCAACATCTGGATGAGTATCTGGAATTAAATATTCTTCATTTAACATAGTTGTAGTATTGCTTTCTCTTAATAACTGTTCAAATTGAACACTTTCTTTTATAACATCTATTTTTGACATCTTGATTCCTCCCTATAAACTTCCTACTACTATGTATATAAAAATATTCAAAATCTATTACTAATGTGATGATTATTTTTATAAAATAAATAAAATAATATCCTATTTAAGGGAAAAATTTATATATATAATTCGCCAAAAAATTTTTTCGTTTTTTTGTTGACAAAAGTATTTTTTTGTCGTAATATAGTAAATGGTTATTGACCATATAACCTCTCATAAATTCTCAATACCCTTTTATACCATAGTTGAAAGATGGAAACCCACCATCTTTCTTTTTTTTTGCATAAAAAAACTTCGAATTAAATCGAAGTTTTTTTCTAACCTGGAAAATGTAATTGTACTGTTTGAGTTAACACATCTGAATAACTGTATGTCACGGTTCTTTGGGTGTCGTCATCTAATCTTATTACAAATATACTTGGATAAATACTTTCTAAAACACCATCGTTAACAAGGATTTTCTTTCTCCCTCCATTGGCCTTTAAAGTAACTTTTTCTCCAAGGTGTCCCTCAATACTTTTTTTAATTGAAGCAATTGTTCTAATACTTTCCATAAAAAAACACCCTCTTTCTTTTAATATTATACCATTTTTTTGAATTGATTTCAAGTAAAATTTTAATTTTAACACTTTACTTTTATATTGTCAATATTTTTTTAATATTTCACTTACTTTTTTATTGTTTGTATATGTCATACATTTTATACATATTAAATTTAATTAAATAAAAAGGGAAATTAAAAAATTCCCCTTTTATATTATATATTCTGACTTTGGATAACCCTCTCTATATTTTCCTCTTGTTTGTAATCCTCCAACACCTTTTATTCCTGTTATTGTATTTTCTATAACATCTTTTATAGAAACTACTTCTGTTATTTTTGTATAGGCTAACTTTTCGCAAACAAATACAGGATCTAAACAATGAATTAAAACTCTACTTGGAGATGATGCAAAATTTGCACCAGCATCTAACATACATTCATAACAACTTTGACACGCTCCTGCAAAAATTATTAATTCATCATAACTAGAGTTATAATCTCTAAGTGCTTTAACTGCATCTCTATAAAAAATTGAATTTCTATAATTATTTAAGTCTAAATAATCTCTTGTCCCCCTTAAAACTCCATCATGACCTGTTAAAACTACTATATCTGGTTTTATCTTTTTAACTAATTCAACTATTTTTTTAGGTTGTTCCCATTCTGGTATTGATACACCAACTGCATCTAAAGATAATTGTTTATATACTTTTAAGCAAGTATCCATATATTCCTTATCCCCATCTACATGAAGTATCTTTCCTGGTCTTCCAAAAACTAATTCATCACTACTTTTACTTTTTTTTATAGTTTTACTTGCTCTTAACATACCATGTTTTGCAATTTCTCCTCTTGATGATATTGCAGATTTTAATGCTGCATTAACTCTACTATTTAAAATTTTATCCTTTTCCCCTGAATAATCATCTGATACTTTTTCTAAATCATCAACACTAGCATCTGCAATTATTCGTATATTAATTCCTTTCAATATATAACGTATTTCTCCGTCCTCTTCTTTTATATCTATAACTTTGAAAGTTATATCTTTATCATATGATTTTCTTACAACCACATCTCCTACAACCATAATTTCCTCTTAAATATTATTTATCATTTTATTATATGTATTAACCTAATGTTATGTTTTTATAAAATTAAAATAAAGGGCTGCTATCAAACAGCCCTTTTTTATTTAATATCATATTCTTCTTTAAATTTATTTAGAAAACTTAAATAATTTTCTTTTTCATCTATTATATTTTGAAGTTTCTTCGCAAAAGTATTTTGTCCCCAATTAACTTCATTATAATAATATCTATTTGCTAATCTCCAATATCTTTGTGGAAATTGTAAGTATGCATATAAAACTTTATATTCATCTTCTCTTAACGGAGATACCATATTATAAGATTCTATTATAGCCTTTCCATATTCAAAATCCCAATTAACTCGCTTTAAAACTTTTGTCATAAAGTTTGATATATCAAATACTCTTATTTCTCTTTTACAGTAGTCAAAGTCTATAACATTAACATTATCATCCTTATCAATTATTATATTATGATAAGTAAAATCATGGTGACAAAAACTCTTATCCATTTCAGCAATTTCACAAAGCGCCATATAATTTGAACTTTCTAATGTTTTAAATGCTTCTCTTCCCATTTCTTTATAAAATTCCATTGATTTAATATATATCAAATCAAAATCACTTTTATGATGTTTTTTTCTAACCATATCTCTCATTTTGTCTAGTGATTTAACTCTCTTTTGCATAAGATTTACCCATCTTCCTAAATCACTCTTTAATTTTGAATTTTCAGGTGGATCATATCCTTTTGATGTTTCATGCAATTTTGCTAATGTTTTTGCAGCAATCTTAACATCTTCTATTTCATGAAAGTCACATTCTCTTCCTTCAATCCAATTAGATAGTGTATATAAATCTTCATTTACTAATGCATAAGGCTCTCCATCAGTATTTAAAAAATATCTATCTATTTTATCAAATCCATTTTTTATTAAATGTTCTTTAGCTCCACATACAAATAATAATTTTTGTGGTCCATAATTTATTTTCTTTAAACACCTTTCACCTTTATTTGTTTTTAAATAATATACGCCTTTGCTTGCCTTTAGAGTTTCTATTTCTATGTCGAATTGTCTTTCTATTTCAAACTCTCTCATCATTTTAACCACCCCCTTAATATTTATATGTACATTATATTTATTTTATTAACATTTTTTACCTTATAAAAATATAATAAAATTAACAACAATTTGAAAGGATTCAATCATGAGAGTTGGAATTGATGGAAGAGCTGCAAAATGGTATAGAGGTACTGGAATAGGAACTTATACCCACCAATTAATACAAAGCTTAAATAATATAGATTTTAATAATGATTATTTGATTTTTACCCCTGAAAATCCTGAACTTAAAAATTTAAATAGAAACTTTAAAATTGAAAAGGTTGATGAATTACTTAGCGAAAATTTTTGGGATGAGGTTAGAGTTCCAAATATTTTATCAAGTAGTAGCATGGAAATATATCACGTTCCTCAAAATGGTGTTGGACTATCAGATAATATAAATTGTAAAAAGGTAATTACATTACATGATATAATTCCACTTAAAATGCCCGAAACAGTTAGTAAGAAATATTTAAAAATTTTTAATGATGATATGCCAAAAATATTAGACCAATGTGATGGAATTATAACAGTTTCAGAGTTTTCAAAAAGTGATATTCATAAAGAATTTAATTTCCCAAATGAAAAAATATTTGTTACTCATTTAGCTGCGGAAGAAATTTATAGACCACTTGGAAAACATCAATGTAAAAGAATATTAGAAAACAAATATAGTATAAAATCTGATTTTATATTATATGTTGGTGGTTTTAGCCCTAGGAAAAATATATTAGGACTTATAGAAGCATATTCTTTACTACCTAAACCTTATAGAAAAAATACTAAGTTAGTTATAACAGGGAAAAAAGGATTTTCCTATAACCTTTATTTAAATAGAAGTAGAGAACTTAATGTTTATAATGATGTTATATTTACAGATTTTATTCAATTAGAAGATTTACCTTATTTTTATAATGCATCTGAAATGTTAGTTTATCCTTCTTTTTATGAAGGATTTGGACTACCTCCAATAGAAGCTATGGCTTGTGGAACTCCAGTTATAACTTCTAATGTAACTTCATTACCTGAAGTATGTTATGATTCTGCATTATTTATAAATCCTCATGATCCTCATGAATTAAGCCATGCTATGGAAAGAGTTTTAAGCGATAGTCTACTTGTACTTGCTATGGTAAAAAAATCTTTTACTAGAAGCAGACAATTCTCATGGGAAAAAACAGCTAAAAATACTTTAGCTGCATATAATACTATAATAAACGAATAAAAAAGGGTGCAAATTTGCACCCTTTTTATTTAGATAATTCTTCTTCATAAAGCATTTTATAATCATTTAAAAACTTTATTCTAAATATATCATTTTCTAACTTTGTTTTAAATCTATGAAGGAATATTTCTTCATCCCATTCCTTATTTTTATGATAATAAGATTTTATTATAGAATATATATCTCTTGGGAAACTCATAAATATATAAATTAATTTATACTCTCCTTCTGTAAGTGGTATTGTTTTATTGTAAGTATCTATAATTTTTTTACACTTTTCAATACTAAATGCACTATTTTTTATCCACTTTAATATAAAGTCTGCAATATCTAACGCTCTTAAATCAACTGTTGAATAATCTAAATCTATTATATTTACTCCTGAATCATTTATTATAAAATTATGATTTGCAAGATCATTATGACAAAGGGATATAAACTTATCATCTTCTATAAGCTTCTCATATTCACTAATCCAAAGCATATCTCTGGCTTTTGATAATTCAAATATATATTCATCACAAGTTTCAATAAATAATTCATCAAACTGATTTTTATAATTATATAATTTAACCCATCTTTTTATATCCAATAAATCTTCTTCTGCTTCTTTATAATAATTAAATAAATCCTCTCCATATATACACATAGTATTTTTTGTATTTAAATAATTAGTTATTCCATAAGATGCTTTATGAAGCTTTGCAACCGCATCAATACACATTTCAAGTTCTAAAGGATTATTTATAGATGCCTCTCTTCCTTCTATTAAATCCATTAATATATAATTTTCACCATTCCAATTTATAAATTCCTTATCTTTATTTAGCTTATTCATACTCATTATATTTTTAAAATCATCATGAACATATTCAATAGCTCTTCCTATAAAGTTTATTTTATCTTCATTATAATCAACTTTTTTTAAAAGTTTTTTACCATCTTCTGTTGTTAACATAAATAATTTTCTAAGTGGTGTAACATCTAAAATATTTATTCCAATTTCATCAAAGAATTTTTTACTAAGGTCATATCTACAAAGATTTTTTCTTTCTGAGTATCTATCTTTCCCCATAATAGTCCTCCTTAAAATTCAAGTTCCTTTTCTACAATCTTCTTAATATCATCCTTACAGTCATTTAAATTAAATCTATTTTTATATAAATATTTAATGCTCTCATGCGGAATATTAACTATGCAATTTATATAGTCAAAACTTTCTTTACTTAAATTATTCTTTTTCACATACTCTTCTGAATAAGCTATTAAATCATCTTTCTTAAATCTCTTTTTTATTTTTAAAAGGTAATTTATAAAATCTTCCTCAATTATATTAAATGAAATCTTTTTAATTTTGCCAACTTCAACCTTTTCCGTTACTCTTAAATTTGCCTCATCAACTTTTTCTATACACATTTCATCTTTATTCATACCTCTTTTATATATATTTTCAAGGTATAACTTATCTAATTTATCAAGCTCAATTTTTGTCCTAGCAAGTACTAATCTTCCATAAAAATCATTTTTTGATATAGCATTTTCTAATTTTTTATTAGTAACAATTAGCCTATCTACTCTTTTACCTATTTCACTTAATATACTATTTTTTTCTATTGCATGATATCCCATAAGAACATTTTGTAATTTAATAATTACATCAATTTGTGATGATACATTTATTTTAGAAGTACTCTTTTTAAAATAATCTCCAATTAAATATACATCTTTTTCTAGTAAATAATTTTTTAAAGCTATCTCATTCATTCACTTCTCCCCTTATCAAAAAAATTTTTCTATAAACTCATCTCTATATTTTCTGTCTTCTAAATATTTATTAAGCTTACTTAAAATAAATTCCTCTCCCCATGGTTGTTGTTCCCAATACATTTGAAGTCCTCTTTGCCAAAAATCTTGAGGAAATCTTATAAATTCTTTTATAAGGTTTAATTCTTCTCCAGTTACCTCTATATTTTCTGAATAACTTTCCAATATTAAATTTGCTCTCTTTTCATCCCATCTATTATATTTCATAGCCCTTATAAGTAATGATGCTAAATCATGAATATGACTATCTAATATACAATAATCAAAATCTATTATTTTAATTTCATTATTTTTTCCTATTAAAACATTATGATTTGCATAATCATGATGACAAAACTCTCTCTTTAACATATGCTTTTCCATTATCTGAACATAATTACTATTTATAAGCCCATTAATACTTTTATCTGCAATTTCTAATTGTTCTTCTAAATTTTCTAAAAATACTTCATCAAACTTATTTTTATAAGTTTTTCTATTTATTATATTAGCAAAATCAATTATTTCTTCTTTTCTAGTTTTAAATACATTAATCCATGAAAACCAATATATTCTTGGTCTCATTCTAGGAGTTATAGTAAAATCCCTACTTGCTAAATGTAATTTGGATAATTCTTTAGATAAACTTTTAAGCTCATTTAAATCGTTATGATTGCTTACTCTTGATTCAAACCATTCTGTTAAATATCCATATCCCCCATCATCTAATTCAACATAATCCAAACCTTTATTTGTCTTAATTATATTGAGTACACTATCTAAGCCTTTATTATTTAAATGTTTTATAGATGAGATTATATAATATGAATGTCCAAATTCATAATTTAAAACTTTAAAGCAATACCCATTATCTCCATTTATTTTATAAGTATTTTTATGTCTTACAATATTTTTAACTTCTATTCCATATTCCCTTTCAATAACTAACTTCACACTATTTTCACACATAAACTACACTCCAGTGATTATTCATTTTTCATTATATGAGTTCATTTAATTTAATGTGATTTCATTCACAAAATATGTTATTCATAATATTTTATAATATATAGCTAATTCGAGGTGTTTTAATGAAAATATGTATAGATTCTAGAAGTATTAATTTACATGGTGGTACAGGAATAGGCACTTATACTAAAAATTTAATTTCTGAAATGATTAATTTAGATAAAGACTCATTATTTACACTTATATGGACAGGGCAAGTTGATTCAAGCTTTATAAACAATAATACAGAACTTGTTCATTGTTCAGGAAGACACTCTAACTTTTTTGATAAATATTATATTCCAAATCTTATATTAGAAAAAAATTTAGAATTATATCATATTCCTCAAAATGGCATTGGTTCACCATTAACTGAAAACATAAATACTGTAGTTACAATTCACGATTTAATTCCATATATAATGCCTGAAACAGTTGGACAATCATATTTAAAAAGATTTCTAAAAACCATGCCAGATATAATAGAAAATTCGAAAGGTATAATTACAGTTTCAGAATACTCCAAAAGAGATATTTTAAAATTTTTCAAAGGTTATCCAGAAGATAAAATATTTGTTACTCATTTATCCACAAATTCCGAATTTTATCCTCGTGATAAGGAAATATCAAGAAAAATTGTGAATAACAACTATAATTTTGATACTCCATATTTATTGTATATAGGAGGTTTTAGTGCTAGAAAAAATGTAAAAGGAATACTTGATGCATTTAAAAGGATAAAAGGAGACCTAACTAAAAAATATAAACTACTATTAGTAGGTTCATTAAAAGATGAAGGACTTAATTTGAAAAAGTATGCCGAGGATTTAAATATTATTGATGATATAGTATTTACAGGCTTTGTTGAAGATTCATTTCTTCCAACTTTATATAGCGGTGCTGACTTATTTGTATATCCTTCTTATTACGAAGGCTTTGGTCTTCCTCCTCTTGAAGCAATGAGTTGCAAAACTGCAGTTATAACATCAAATACAACATCAATACCAGAAGTTACAAATGACTGTGCCATCCTTATTAATCCTGCAAACAATGATAGCTTATCTCAAAATATATTTAAACTTCTAGAAAATACAGAAGAAAGAGTTAAACTAGAAGAAAAAGCATATAAAAGAAGCCTCCAATTTTCTTGGAGGCAAACAGCATTTAATACACTTAATGCTTATGAAGAAGTTTTAAAATCTTTAATTCAATAATTCTTTTTTTATTTCTTCATATAACTTATAATTTTTAATTTTTGGAGCCTTCTTTGATATGTTACTCATAACAACAAGAGGGCTCTTTCCTATGAAATTTTTCATTCCATTTTCTATTTCTTTACTATTATAAGCATAAACATAGCTTGGAAATAAATCTCCTTTAATAGCATAATCTAAAGCTATATCTGTATTTGTAATCATATATTCTAAAAAACTCTCAATAACATCCTTATTTTTTTCATCTTTATTTATAACAAATGCACTATATCCATCTGATACAAAAAATTTATTTGAACCAATCTTGTAAGCAGGAGGATCATTAGCAGTCCATTCACATTTTTTATCTAAGTTCTTAAGTATTTTCATAGTATTTATTGATGAAACTATCGCAAAAAAATCATCATTTTCTCTTGCTAACACTTTATTATCATTTAAGTTTTTATAATCTTTTTTTACAGCTTTTATAATATCCTCTTTACTACTGTAATAATCCATGTTTTGCATAGTAAGAAGCTCTATAAGGTCGTTATAATCTTTACCTATTACACTTAATCCCTTATACTTTCCTTTGCTTTTTTCGTAAATACTTTTTGATATTTTTATAAAATCATCCCATGTATTTATATCAGAACTTGTATATCCATACTCTTTTAATATATCTTCTCTTAAATATAATACTAAAGGATTAGTTGTTAATGGAATTCCAACTTCTTTTCCATCAATAGTTACTTTTTGAAGACTACTTTGTGTAAAATTTCTTTTATATGTATTTAACAAATCACCTTCACCTTCAAAATTTATATTATAATTTTTTTTCAAATAATTTGTTTCATCACTATTTAAGATTGCTATATTAGGAGAATTTTCATCTTTACTTGCTTTAACTTTATTCTCTAAATCTTTTATATTATCTATACGCTCAACATTTATTTTAGTCTTACTATGTCCATTCATATAACTTTCAGCTAGATTAGATACATATTCATTAGTCTTACTATCAGTAATTACAGTCATAGTTCCACTTACAATATTTTCTCTATCTCTACTAAAAAAGTTTATTATAAGTATAGAAACAATTACTGTAATTATAGCTATTATTACAGTTTTTACTTTATTATTCATAAAATCAACCCTTCTAAAACTATGATTTAACTTTTTTATTTAAATATATCATAGCTACAATCAATGCTAATATTCCACAAAATAATTTTGTGACTATATAAATTCCTATAACCTCCTTTGCCTCACTTGCCACAAAGCCAAGTTGTCCACCAAGCACATATGCCCCACTAACTGAAAAAGCACTACATAATATTTTTCCTCTATTATCTAACTTATCAAATGAAGTAAATATTATTATTGCTGATGCTAAGCTTCCAATTAACGCTGTTATAGAATATTTATTTACTGAAAATCTATTAGCTATATTTTGTAAATACTTATTTAAACATCTATTTATAATTTCTAACATTACATATGCTCCGCCTAAAAATATAGCAATATTCCCTACTATGGATAACGTATCTTTAAGTGGCATTAATTCTTTAAAAATAATAACACCTGATATTTGTTGAAAGCCTACAATAGCAAATCCAAATATACTTAAAAATAAAATTCCTTTTGAAAGTTTGCTTAATATTTTTATTGTTAAATCCTTAAAGTAAACTATACCTATAATCATAATAAATGAAATTACAAATAATGGAATTAAATTTAATAATATAATATTGATAGGTATTTTAAAAAATAGTCCTGCTAAAAATAATCCTAATGGAATAACTGACATACCAAATATAATTCCTAAGAAAAATTCTTTTAAACTATCCTTTTTTATAATTCCAAGAGCAAGTGGCAGGGTGAAACTTAAAGTACACCCTAATATAGACGCCATTAAAACTCCTGAAAAATAAACCATATTACTATTTAGTGCTATATCATTTGCTATACTAAATGCTCCCATATCAATAGCAATTACAGTTGATACAAATATAGATGGATCTATACTTATATAATTTGAAATTGGTGTTAATGCATTTTGAATCCAAGTTGCAATAACTGGAGTTAAAGATATAATTCCAACCATTGATATAGCTAAAGCTCCCATATTTTTTATGCCTTCTTCAAAGCATATTCCAAGTTTAAATTTATTTCCTAAAAAGTAGTCAACTGCTCCTATTATAAAAAAAACAGCAATTATATATAATATTATATTTTCCATAAACCCCTCTTCTAACTTTATCCTTCAGATACTAAATTTTTTATCCATTTTCTTGAAGATATTCTTTTGAAACAAGCAATCCCCTTAGTTATTTCTTCAAATGTACAAAGAGCATAAACTAAATAAACTGGTAATTTAAAAACAAATGCTCCTAACAATGCAAGAGGTACACCTATGCACCACATAGTTATACTTTCTATAAGAAATGAAGCTTTAACATCTCCTCCACCTCTCATTACTCCTACTATTGATATTATATTATAAACTCTTATTACCATAACTATAGATGTTGCATATATTATATACCTTGACCAAATCTTAACTTGTTCTGAAACATCATATATAGATATAATTGAATTTGCACAAAGAGATAATGCTATTGCTATAATAAGTCCTATTAAACATCCAAGCTTAATACAATTTTTTCCGTACTCATCAGCCCTTTCTTCATCTCCCTTTCCAACTTGTGCTCCAACCATAACTAAAGCAGCATTTCCTATACCAAAAATAATTACCATAAATAAATTATTTATAGTTGTAGCTATTTGTACTGATGCAATTGCTTGAGTTCCTATTCTTCCATAAATAATATTATACATAACAGCTCCAAATCCCCAACATGCCTCATTTAAAACAACAGGAAGAACTGTTAAATATACTTTCTTTACGAAAGATGATTCAAATAAAAATAATTCTTTTAACTTTCCTGATAAAATATCATTACTATAATAAACATAACCTATAGTTATTAAAAACTCAATTATTCTTGCTATTAATGTAGCAATTGCTGCACCCTTAACACCAAGTTCTGGCATTCCAAAGTGTCCAAATATAAGTATATAATTAAGCACAGTATTTGTTACTAAGGCAATTGAACTTGCTATCATAGGTATAGTTGTTTTTTCTATACACCTTAGTGCTATTCCATAATTAAATGTAATTGTAGTAAATATATAACTTAGTGATACTATTATAAGATAATCGGCTCCAAGTTTTATAACCTCTGAATCCTTATTAAATATTCCCATTATTCCTTCTGGAAACATTTGAGCTATTATAGTAAATATACTACCTATTACAATTGCACATATAATTCCTATCCCAACTAATTTTTTAATACTCTTATCATCTTTCTTTCCAAAGTATTGAGATATAAAAATTCCTATTCCACTAAATAATCCCATCATCAATATACTAAGTAAGAAAAAGTATTGATTTGCTATTCCAACAGCTGCAATTTCATTTTCTCCAAGTTTACCAATCATCATAGTATCTACTATATTTAAAGATGATGTTATAAAATTTTGTATAACAATAGGTAGTGCTATAATAGCAACCTTTTTATAAAATGATTTATCTATATTCAATATTTTATTCATTCTAGCCCCCCCTTTTTTATTTCTAACTTTTAGTATAATATGCAATACCTATGCTTCCCGGACCAACATGTAATCCAATAATAGGTCCAATAGATTGTACAATTATATTTATTTCTATACCTTTCTCTTTTAACTTATCTTGTATTTCATTTTTTAATTTATTTCCATCTTCTATACAATTTATATGATGTACTGTAATTCCACCAATTTCTTTTTCTTCAATATCTTCAAACATTTGATTTATCATAGTATTTATTGCTTTTTTTCTTGTTCTAACTTTTTCAAAAACTGTAGTTTTACCATCTACTACAGTAAGTATTGGAACAATCTTTAATATAGTTCCAAAAAGTGCAGCAGCACCTCCAATTCTTCCACCTTTTTTTAAATATTTAAGTGTTTCTGGTATAAATAAAAATCTACTATTTTCAATAACATTTTCTGCTTTAGCTACAACTTCTGATATATCTGCCCCTGATTTAGCAGCCTTTGCAGCTTCAATTACAGCATAACCCATTTGCATACAGTTACTTCTTGAATCTAAGATTTCTATTTCTGCATTTTCATATTCTTCTAATATCATATCTTTAATCATCTTGGCTGATTGATAAGTTCCACTCATATCTGATGATATAAATATTCCTACAACTTTATCACCTTGTTTTATAATGTTTTCAAATGTTTCTTTCACTTCTGATACAGTAGGTTGTGATGATGTTGGTATTTCTCCACTTTCATCCATTCTTTTAAAGAATTCTTCATTTGTTAAATCTAATTCCCTATAACCTTGTCCATCAAATATTACACTTAATGAAATTACTTCTATACCTAATTCTTCTCTAATATTTTTAGGTATATAACTAGTACTATCAGTTACTACTTTTACACTCATTTTTACCTCCAAAATTTATAATTAAAATTATATAAATAAAATTATATCATAATCATTTAATTAAAAAACTCTATAATATCAATTAAAATATTCTTTAAATAATTTTATTCTTATTATAAAATTTTTATATTTAATCTAAAAAAAGATGCAATATTAATTGCATCTTTTAAACTTTAATTTTTATTTATCAAAATACCATTTAAATTGTGGTAAGTAATCTTTATGAGCTTCTAATAATTCATTTAAAAGAGTTTTAGCCATTTTTTCTGATGGTATTAATGGATTTATACAAAGAGCCATTAAAGCTTTATTGTAATCTCCACTTACTGCTGCATCAACAACTAATCTTTCAAAAGATTTTATTGTTTGTATTAATCCATTTACTTCTACTGGTATTTTACCCATAGCTATAGGCTTTGGCCCATCTTTTGTTATAATACATGATACCTCAACTGCAGAATCATCATCTAACCCTTCTATAGACCCATTATTTCTTACATCAATAGGTTGTATATCTCCCATATCGTTGTAAATTGAATATATTAATCTGCAAGCAGCATCTGAATAATATGCTCCTCCACGTTTTTCAAGTTGTGGTGGTTTTACATCCAATTTTTCATCTTTATATAATTCAAAAAGATCAGCCTCTAATCTTTTAACTACTTCAGCTCTTGTTTCACCTTTTGAAAATTCTTTTAATTCATCTTCAAGCATATCAGCTGTTTGGAAATAATATCTATGATATGGACAAGGCATCATTCCTAATGATTTTATAAAATCAGCATCCCATTCAAAGTCTTTTATATTTTTAACTATTGATCCTAATTTTCCTTCAGCTATCGCATCAATAACTTTATTAGTTACATTTTCTCCATCAACATAAATATTTTTACCAAACACCATATGATTTAATCCAAAGAAATCAAATCTTACTCTTGAATGATCAACACCTAACATATTAGCTGCTGCCTTTTCCATTCCTATTGGTACATTACAAAGTCCTATAACTTTTTTGTTTATTCCATACCTTATTAATGCTTCTGTAACCATACCTGCTGGATTTGAGAAATTTATAATCCAAGCATTTGGACAAAGTTCTGACATATCTTTATCTATATCTAATATTACAGGAATTGTTCTTAAGGCTTTAAACATGCCGCCTGCACCATTGGTTTCTTGTCCTATTATTCCATGACTTAATGGTATTCTTTCATCTTTAATTCTTGCATCTAAAAGTCCAACTCTAATTTGTGTTGTAACAAAGTCTGCATCCTTTAAAGCTTCTCTTCTATCTAATGTTAAATGTATCTCCATTGGAATTCCTGCTTTTTTAACCATTCTCTTTGCAAGATTTCCTACTATCTCAAGCTTTTCTTTTCCTTCTTCTATATCAACAAGCCATAATTCTCTTACTGGAAGTTTATCATATCTTTTTATAAATCCTTCTACCAATTCTGGAGTATAACTTGAACCTCCACCTATAGTAACAATCTTTATTCCTTTGTTATTCATATATCTACACCTCTTTTACTTTAAAGCCAAACTTACCCCATGGCTCAATGTAATCCATTAAGAATTGTTCTTCTTCAATTACTTTTCCTACAACATTTGTTTTACCACTATTTTTCATTTCTTTTCTAGCTAATTGAAGTTCACCAGCATATCTTGTATAAAGATCTGATTCTATTAATATGTCACCCTTTTTCATATCTACAGTATTAAATGGTTCAAAACTTTCACCTTTATATTTCACCCTACTTTGAGTTGATCTTATAACATAATCTGATACATCACCTCTATTAAAGTGAAATTCCTCAAGAACTATTTTCTTTTGAAGCTCTGGTATACCATTTTCAAGTTCTACTGTAAGTTCTAACATTTCTTTATTTAATTGACTTAATGACTTAAGTTCTTCTTCTGATGCAAAACAATTTGCTATTATAATATCATCTATTAAACCTGTAGCTATTAAATGCTTAGCTTGAACAACTATAGGCATGTCTCTATGCATCTCTAATGTACATAACCCCTCTGATACAGGCCACGGTCCAAATTTTGCTTCACTTGAATTAATAAATGCTGCCGTATTTATTCCAAAATCCTTAAATTGTTTACTACATTTCATAAAATGTTCATATGATAGACCTGTATAAACATGTGGATAAAAATTATGACATCCATATAAATTATTTATATTTGGTTTATATGAAACTATATTATCTACATATTTTGTACCATTGCTCATATTAAGTTCTACTTTTAATCCATATTTATTAAAAGTCATTATAGCTTCTTCATTTCCTGCAAATCCCATATCTAATCTTATTCCACTAAGCCCCATCTCTTTAAATACTGAAAGATCTGTTATACTTGCTCCTAAATTATTAAATATAGTTGGATCTAAATCTGCTATAACTTCCATTCCATTTTTATTAGCAGTATCTAACATAACTTTAAATTCTTTAACTATCTCTTCAGTTGATTTTCCTTCTGCTGATAAAAGACAAGTAAAAATTCGCTTAAAACCATATTTAGCTGCAAGATTTATATAATCTAATATTTCACTCATCTCTGAATGTCCTGGATATACTGAAATACCAAATCTTTTCATAATTTATACCCTCCATAAATTTTAATTATTCTTCATATGTATATAATATGCACCTTTTGCAGCTGAAACATTATCATCATCTACAAACTCAATTACATTTATTTTTTCATTTAAATAATTTTCAAAAGCTTCTCTTAATATTTTTGACCTTCTTATTGCTCCACCAACAAGTCCAATTTTACAGCTTTTAAATTTCAATCTTCTAAATACTCTTTCTGCATCTTTTGCAAGAGCTATCCCTTCTTTTTCTAATAATTCCTTAGCATACTCATCTCCGTCTTCTGCATGCTTTGAAACAATTTTTGCAAAACTTGCTATTTCATCCTTAGTTGATTCATAAATAAATCCTATAATTTCATTTACATCATTTGCATTAAGTTCATTTAAAAGCTCCTTTGAAAGATTACTTTTTTGAAGACCAAAATCATATTCATAAATCATCCTTTTAAAAGCTTCTATTGCTATTTTATAAGCACTACCTTCGTCTCCAAGAATATGACCCCAACCACCACATCTTACTTCTTCTTCATCTTTTATTCCAAATGCTATTGAGCCAGTACCTGCAATAACTAATATTCCATCTTCACCTTTTAATAAAGCCTTTAAAGCCAAATGTCCATCATTTATAACAACTGATTCCATATCAAATTTTTCTTTTATAGAATTTTTTATTTTTTCTTCATTTCCCTTAGCTTCTGCTCCAGCTATACCAAGATATATTCCTTGTAAATTTTCTTTTCCAATTTTTTTTATTAAATCATTAATTGACTCCGTTATATTATTTAACGCTTTAATTTCATCATTAAGTAAATTTCCAAATCCCTTTAAACTTATATCCAAAACGTCTCCATTTAAGCTATAAGCTACAGCTTCTGTTTTAGTTCCACCACCATCAACACCAATAATATATTTCATAATTCTTATCTCCCTTTAACATATAGTGAATGAACTCTAATGCAACCATTAGAGTTCAAAATAAAAATTTTAATTATAACCTTTCATATATGTCAATTATTTCATTGGCTAAATCTTTTAATGTCATTGTTGTCATTAAGTGATCTTGTGCATGAATTAATAATAATGAAAATTCAGCCTTTTCTCCATTTGCTTCTGCTTGTATTAAGCTTGTTTGAGAATGATGTGCTTCACCTAATTCCTGAGTTGACTTTTCTATTAACTCTCTAGCACCTTCTATATTTCCTGTTTTAGCAAGTGATATAGCTTCCATTGCATAGCTTCTAGCTTCTCCACTGTGCATGATTAAATTTAAAATTATTTGTTCCATATCTTTACTCCCTTTGTTAGTATTAAAATTATTTTTCATCAATTAATTTTAATGCGTGTGCTAAAACTTTTTCTCCATTCATTGTTCCATAATCAACTGTATTGATTACTTCTACTGGTATTCCCATTGGATTATATTTTTCTTTCATCTTATTTAATAAAAATCTAACTTGTGGTCCTAATAATAATACATTCATTCCATCTTCATGATTTTTAACATCTGCTTCTGAGTATGCATTTATTTCACATTCTATACCTTGTGCTTTAGCTGCTGCTTCCATTTTAGTTACTAAAAGACTAGTTGACATTCCTGCTGAACAACATAATACTATTTTTTTCATAATCTATTCCTCCTTAAGATAAAATCTTATATATCTTTATAATAAATTTTCTTTTTAACTTTTTTCTTTACACTTTTATATAAAGCAAATTGCATGCCAAAATATGATATATTTTTTCTAAAAATATATTTTAAATATAAATCTCTAAAAAACGTCATTATGTAAGGGTTTTCAGAAGATATAAAAAGAATCTATAGTGTGCATTTGCTTTACACACTACAGATATTTTATTTTTACACACTATTTACACTCTACACAGACTCATCATTTTCTATTAGCATTTTTACAATGAAAGCCAAATCATCTTCATTTATTTTAACATTGTAATCTAATTCTAACTTTCGTATACTTTGTCTAATTAATATAAATTCCTTATTATATTTATTTCTAAACTCATTTAAATCATCAAAAACTTTTCTCTTTTCGCCCTTTAATATTTTTTCAATTAAGAAACAAATATGAATTACAATACCAACTGTAACTTCATGAGATATTTTTATATTTAAATTTTCTTCTATTTCATAAATTGCATCTCTACATGATTTTACTAAATTATTCCCGTTTACTTCTTTAATTTGAGAATCAATAGATACTGATATTTTTTGAAAGTCTTCTTCTTCACTTATATATTCATTTATTTTATATATGCCTTCTCCAGTTAATATATCAGTAGCTCCTATAAATGGTATACCTTCTATATTTAAATTAATAGATCCTACTATTGCAACTATATGATATTGCTCATTAAGCATATCAACTGTCTTTACAAAATCATCTCTATCTAATGTATTTAAAGCCTTTATTTTTATATTATTATTTATCTTGTTAACCATAAGTTCTTTTAATTTTTTAGCTGAACCTTCTCCTGTAAAACAAGTTGTTATTATTAACTTTTCTCTTTTATTTGCTAATACACTTCCTCTATTAACTCCAAATCTACTAATTTCTTGACAAGACCTATATATTTCTTCTAAATTTCTTCCATTTAAAGATTTTCTTCCAGCTTCAATTACAGTAAGAGTACTTACCATATCAACAGTTTTAACTTTTATGTTTGTCTCATCTTTAATCATTTCTCCAAAATTAGTTAATGAACCCATATCAACAAGTAATAATACACCCTTTCCTTCATTCAATGCTTTAACTTTTTCTTTTGCAAGTTCATACATCTTTTCTGCCTTCATGCTTAATGGCATATCTAAGGAATGTACATGCTCTTCTCCAATTAATTTATTTGCAACTTCAACCATACTTGATGCTGTTGAATGCCCATGCATTATTACAATTACTCCAACTTTGTTGGATTTTTTTTCATCTATTTCATATGGTCTTGCGGCTAAAAACATTGTTAAATATCCTATTTCATCTAATGGAACTTCAACATTAAATCTTTCATCTATTTTTTTAGCAGACTCCATTGCTACCATAAATTCATCAGCATATTGTACCCTAACAAAGTTTAATTTAGGATGATATATTTTATTACCTTGTCTTATTCTCTCTAAGCTTCCTTGTAAATGAAGTGCTAATCCAAAATATACTTTTTCATCATAATGCCTATTTAACTTTTTAGATGACATATCTAATATTTCTTCAACTATATTAACTATATCTTCACTTACAATCTTAGTAATTTCATCTTTTCTTACCTCTTCTGGTAAATCTCTTATATACTTTTTAAAATAACTTTCTATATCAATATTTATTATTTCACTTATTTCCGATTCTTCCATACCCCTCTTTTTAAGATATTCAAGTTTGTTTTCTATAATATCGTAGAAATATTCTCCCTTAGAATTATCTCCTTCATCATTTATATCTATTATATTATCATCATTATAAGAAAATCTTAAAATATCTGGAGCATTTCCTAATAGTTCATTTATCTCATTTCTATGCTCTTGTAATTTCATTAATCCTTTATTAACTCTTGGATGAAGATCACTTTGATCTACTATTATAAATTCCTTACTATTTGCCTTATAATTTAAAAAAGCTTTTGCACAAGCAAGTTGAATATCACTCTTTAATTGCCCAATATTATTTGGACAATCATATAATAAAAATGATATTAAAGCATTCTTATTAAAATAAATACTTTCTCCCAACCTATGAGATTCAGCTTTTATAAATTGCTCTAAAAGATGATATCTCTCTGAAGCACTTCTTTCTTTCAAAGAAGGTAAAGTTATTGTCATAGGAATTCTTCTTGTAAATGTCTTTAAAAGATATGACTTCGGTTCTTCTGTTGTTGCCGCAATAATTTGAGCATCTGAATATATTGGATTATCAGTGTCACCAAGTGGTCTAAAGTGACCTTTATCTATATATGTAAATAACATTTCTTGTCCTTGTGGAGATAATCTATGAATTTCATCTAGAAACATAACTCCACCATTTGCTTTTTTAAGTAATCCATCTTTATCACTATCTGCCCCTGTATAAGCACCTTTTTTCACACCAAATATTTGTGCCATTACAAGTTGTGGGTTGTCTGCATAATCAGCGCAATTAAATCTTATAAAAGGTGCATCTTTACTTAGAAGATTTTCTTCCTTTGCAAATTGATACATAAGTTCTGCAAACATTGATTTTCCAACACCAGTTTCACCAAGTATTAAAGTATGTAATCCTCTAGGTGGATATAACATAGCTGCTTTTGCTTGTTGTATTGGAACTTGTAAGCTTTGATTTGCTCCTACCATTAAATCTAAGCTATTTTCGCCTGAATTCATTTTAATTAATTTCTTTTTCTCTACTTCATCATCAGCCTTAAGTTCATCTATAATAAAATATTTTACTGGACGCCCTTCTTCTTTTTTTACTCTACCATCACTATATAAACTATTTAAATATCTTGATACATTTGCCCTATTTAGCTTCATATACTCACTAAGTTCTTGAGCCTTTATTCCAGAATTATTTTTAGATTGAATATCTAATAAAGCTTGATAGACTTCATTTATTTTACTCATAAAACCCTTCCTTTAATTGAATAATTTAAAACAATTATACTATATATGTAATTGTTTTAATATAAATAAAAAAATAATGCACACTAATTTAATCGAAAATATAAATTAGTGCACATTTATTAATAATTAGGCTTCTAATGTTAAGTTTAAAGTTTCATTTTTTCCATCTCTTTCAACTTTAACCTTTACTGTATCTCCAGCATTTTTCTTACTTTTTATCTCATTTAATTCTTGAAGAGTCTTAACTCTCTTTCCACCAAACTCAGTAATTGTATCTCCTGCTCTAATACCGGCCTTTTCAGCTGGTGAAAATGGGTCTACTTCTACAACATATATACCTTCTGGTAAGTTATATTGTTTTGATAAAGCCTTATCTATTTCTCTAACCTTTACTCCTAAAGTTAATATTGGTTTTGATAAAACATCTAGTTTTTGTTTAACTTCATTTATAGGAATTGCGAATCCTATACCTTCTGCTCCACCTGCAAGTTTCATAGTATTTATACCTATAACTTGACCTTGTGAATTAACTAAAGGTCCGCCACTATTTCCTGGATTTATAGCTGTATCTGTTTGAATTAAGTTAACTTGCTTTCCTGTTTCAGTATTAACTGTTCTTCCAACAGCACTAATAACTCCTTTAGTTACTGTTTGAGCAAAATCTTTTGAAAGAGGTGTACCAATTGCTATAACTTCTTCACCTGGTTTAAGTTTTGATGAATCACCAAGTTCTGCTATAGCTGGAACTTTAAAATTACCTTGCATTCTAATCATTGCTATATCTTGATTTTCATCATAATTAACAACTTTAGCTTTTACCTCTTCTCCAGTGCTTAATGTTACAGTAACTTCTTGTGCTCCTTTTATAACATGGTAATTAGTTAATATATCGCCTTTATCATTTATAATAAATCCTGTTCCTATTCCTTCAACTTCTTGTGGAATAATTCCATTTTGACGACTTAAACTTTTTGTTGATACTATTACAACTGCTGGAGCAACTTTATTAAATGCTTGTTCTGTACTAAGTTGTGATACTTCCTTAAAACTTGAAGGTGTTTCACTTTGAGTATTTATATTTTGCTCCCCTTTTCTCATAATCATATATGTTATACCGCTACTGAATATCCCTGCAAGCATTGCAACCGCTATTACAACTATAACCATAATAACCGTATTGCTTTTTTTCTTTCTTTTCGGTTTTTGATTATTTAAATCATCATTAAATTCATTATTTATATTTTGATCAGTATTCATTAATTACCTCCTATATTATTCATTTATCATTTCTTAATATTAGTATAAAAATATTTTGTGTCAACTATATGGCATATAAAAAAATTTTTAATTAATTCAAAAAAAATACTGAATGAATTACTTCATTCAGTACTATTATAACCATATATTTTTCTATTAATTATCTTTCGTAGTAGATTTCTGAGTTTTTCTAGATATCTCTATAACTTTCTTTATAGCATTTTCAACACTACCTGAATCCATAAGTGAATATACCTCTCCATCATAATTACTCTTATATTGAAATGTTAAATCACTACTTCCAAGCCTCTTTAATGAATTATCATCCTGATTACTTATTATATAAAATGGTAAATCTTTAAACATTCCATCTTTTTGACTATTACTTTCTCTATCGTATATATTTTTAGTTTCATTATATACAGCGTTTCTGTAATTACTTTGATTCTTTCTATAGTTAAATTGTTCTTTTTCAGATTCTGATAAGTTATTTTCAAAATCTTTAAGATTACTTGCAAGTCCAATCTTATCCATAAGTAAAGTTAGAGAAACATTAGATCCAATAGCTTCTATTTTTTTTCTTACTAAATCTGCAATTCCTGAAACTCCTTCACCTTTTTCATTTAATTTAGCTTCATCATAAGGATTTACTAAAACTACACCAGCTACTGAGTCTGGATAAAGATTTGCAAAATTAGTAATAATTAAACTACCATATCCTTCTCCAACTAATATAAATGGTGAACTAACTGCAGCTTTTCTAAGAAGTATTTTTAAATCTTCAGCCTGATCTTTAGGAGTCTGTAAACTCCCTCCATCATTTTCTCCATAACCTCTTCTATTATATACAAATGTTTTTACGCCTAAATTATCTGAAACCTCTTTAGCAACTTTGTTCCATTCATCTGCGGTAGCTCCAGTAGTACCATCAAATATTACTGTATAATCTCCAACTCCATTTACCTTATACTCCATTTTCTTTCCATTAACTCTCGTATAGGACATTCTTGAAGCAGACTTTTCATTTGTATAAAAGTTATACCCCCATTGAATTACTATTCCTGTAATTATAACAATTAATATTATTGCTACTATTCTTTTAAAAAGCATAAATTTTGGAATTTTCTCTTTCATATTTACAGTATGCAAACTGTTAGAATTAGATAATAATTTCATCTTTTTCCTCCTATATGCTATTAAAGTTTAAGATTAGGCTTAGCATTTAAGTCAAGTGATGATTCCTCACCATTTATAAATCTAAAATATGCAGCACTACCAATCATAGCTGCATTATCTGTACATAATATAGGTGCTGGAAATAATATTTTTATTCCTCTTCTAGAACCTTCCTCAATTAACGCTTCTCTTAATGCTGAATTTGATGCAACACCACCAGCTATAGCTATTTTATCTAAGTTTTTCTTCTTACAAGTTTCAAAAACATTATCCTTTAATACTTCAACTACAGCATTTTGGAATGATGCTGCAATATCTGCTGGAATTATTTCTTCATTTTTCATTTTAGCTTTATTTATGTAATTAAGTACTGCTGATTTTAATCCACTAAAAGAAAAATCTAATGTATCATCATGAAATTTAGCTCTTGGAAATTTTATAGCATCTTTATTTCCTTCTTTAGCTAGCTTATCTATTTTAGGACCACCTGGATATCCAAGTCCTATTGCTCTTGCTACTTTATCATAAGCTTCACCAGCTGCATCATCTCTAGTTTGACCTATTACTTCATATTTACCATAATCTTTAACATAAACTATAAACGTATGCCCACCTGAAACTACTAATGAAACAAATGGTGGTTTTAATTCTTTGTGTTGTATGTAGTTTGCTGAAATATGTCCCTCTATGTGATTCACTCCTATAAGTGGCTTATTTGTCGCCATAGCAAGACCTTTTGCATATTGAAGTCCAACTAGTAAAGCTCCAACAAGACCTGGACCATATGTAACACCTATAGCATCTATATCATCTAATGTTACATTTGCTTCCTCTAAAGCTTCTTTAACAACTCCATTTATAACTTCTGTATGCATTCTTGATGCAACTTCTGGAACAACTCCACCAAATTTTTTATGTGTATCTATCTGAGATGCTATGATATTTGAAAGAACTTCTCTACCATTACGTACAACAGCAGCTGAAGTTTCATCACAGCTTGATTCAATTGCTAAAATTAATTTATTTTCCATAGAAACTCCCTCTTTTTGTATAATCATATAAATTTCAACTATTTGTAATTATACTTCATTACAAAATTATTATCAATGAAACTGATACCCTTGTTTAGCAAAATTTATTAATGTATATTAAAACTATACATTTTTTAAATTAAAATTATAATAAAATCATCTTAAGATTTTATTAAAAAGCAAAGGAGTTATTTTATGACATCATATGCAAAAGTTGTAGTTAAAGGCTCTCCAATAACTAAATCAAACTTTAAACTTCATAATAAAGATGGAAGAGCTATACTACCTTATAATTCTGGTAAATATCATGATAGATATGCATTATATGAACAAGAAATAGCATACGTAGCTAGAGTTCAAAATCCAACTGTTGTATTTACAGAAAGCTTAATTGCAATACTTAAAGTTTATTATAAAAGTGAAAAAAGACATCCAGATACTATAAATATATCTAAAAGTATATTTGATGGTATTGAAAAAAGTGGTCTTATAGTTAATGATGCTCAAATCGTTAAAATAATAGTTGAAGAATATTATGATAAAGAAGATCCAAGATTTGAACTTGAACTTTATCCATTAAGTAAATTTTCTTTATCTTTTTCTATTAAGGAAAGAGAGGACGAGTTATCACCTACAACATACTATTCTCTAAAAAAATCTCCTATTAAAAAGAAAGAAAAAGATAAATCTATTAATAAAAAAGAAGAAACAATTTCTCAAAATAATACTTGTGAAATTTGTAATAAAAAAGTTTCTTTAAATGATTCTATAAAAGCAAATAAGGGTAAAACATTAATATGCAAAAGTTGTTTTAATAAATTATTTTAAATGGAGATGATTTTATGAATCAAAATAGCGTAGATTTGGTTTTAATTGGTGATAGCTTAACATTTGGTTATGGTGTTCCTAAAAAAGATTCATGGGTTTATAAACTTCAAGAAAAATATCCTTATAAAAATATATTAAATAAAGGTATAAATGGAGATACAACTTCATCTATGTTAACTAGATATTATAAAGATGTTTTAATTAAAAAACCTAAAAATATATTTATTATGGGTGGTACTAATGATTTATTATCTGGCAGAAATGTTGATTATATAGTAAAAAATATAGAAATTATGATTAAGGAAGGTTTAGAAAATACTTCTAATATTATTGTTGGAATTCCTCCAATAATAATAAAAGATTTAGCCGAAACTTTATTCATGCCTTCTAATTATTATAAAAACTGCGATGAAAATCTCTCTTCTCTTAGAGAATCCATTATAAACTTACAAAAAAAATATCCTTTCAAATATATTGATTTTTATACTTTAACTAAAAATCATGTATTATCTGAAAAGATATTTTTAGATGGTATTCATTTAAATATAAAAGGAAATACCTTATTATTAAACTGTTTCTTGGATGTATTTTGATGCTGCTATTCCAGCATCATATCCATCTATGTCCTTCATATTAATACACTTATCGCCGTATACTATATTTCCACAAGCAAATAAGCCTTTTTTAGATGTTTCATAATTATTTATAATAGGTGTGTTCATTTCATTGTTCATCTTAAGATTAAGCTTACTTACTGAACCAAGTTCTGGATAATAACCTACTGATAAAAATAAAGAATCACAATCTATTTCTTCAATACATTCACTTATCCTATTAAAGATTTTAACTTTATTTATTCTCTTATTTCCATCAATATCTATAAGCTTTGCATTTTCTATTACATTTATATCAAAGTCCTCGATTATTTCTCTATCCTTTTCTGTTATTTTAAATCCACTTTCCTCATTAATAACAAGTGCTGCAACTTTGCCACCTTCTATTTCTATTCTTCTGGCAACTATTAAAGCCCATTTATTTTTTGCTATTATTACTGGATTTTTTCCTGGAAGTAATCCTTCAAAGTTTATAAATCTATGAGCATTTCCTATAGTAAATATACCTGTAAATTTATTAGTTGGAGTCAATACATTGCCAGTATATCTTTCTCTACATCCTGTAGCTAAAATAACTGCCTTAGCTGAAACATCACATATTCCTTCTCTTTCATTAACATAAGTTATTACATTATCTTCTGATATATTTACTACAGTAGTCTTTTTCTTAATATCAAAATCAAACTTAGATAATTTTATTCTAATAAATTCTATAAACTCAGGTCCTGTAACAGAACAATCTAAATATTTCTTTGCAAAATCATTATGAATACACTGCTTTAATATACCACCAAGCTCTTCTTCACGTTCTATAAGTAATACTTTTTTTATTCCATTTTCTAAAGCTGCAAGAGTAGCCGTCATACCTGCTATTCCACCACCAACAACTACTAAATCGTACTTTCTCAAACTAAACTTCACTTCCTTATTTATTACTTAACTCTATTTCTTCTCTTGGAATTACAACATTTATAGCTTTATTAACTATTTCAAAATTTATATCATTTAAAGCTAATATTTCACCATCAATATTTACTATAATATCATCTTTTGATTTTACTCTCATCTTTTTAATTCTTGTATAAATTATTTCCTCTATTCCAGTAACATCTTTACCAGTAACAACCTTAGGTAAAAATCTTATAAGTCTATGTAATCTTGGCTTTTTTATTGCATATATATCAAGTAGTCCATCATCTATTATTGCATTTGGAGCTATTTTTATTCCTCCCCCATAGCATTTACCATTAGCAACAGCAATAAGATACATGTCACTTTTTATTATTTTATCATCTATCTCAAACTCTAAATTCATATGTCCAAATGTAAATAAAGTCTTTATAAGAGAAATTCCATAAGCCATTGGACCTGTAATAAGCTTGTACTTTTTATATTGTCTAGCATTATTAACTACACATGCATCAAAACCTACAGATGATATATTTAAAAAATATCTATCATTTACTTTTGCAACATCAATTGGTTTTTCCTCTCCACTTATTAATTTCTCTAAAATACCACAAACTTCTAAATTACCATATAAAGTTCTTGCAAAATCATTTCCAGAACCTGCTGGAATTATTGCAAGGGAACTATCAGACCCAACTAAACCATTTAAAACTTCATTTAGAGTTCCATCACCACCAATGGAATAAACCCTACATCTTTCTTTACTTACTATATCTTTCACTTTTTTTGTAGCTTCACCAGATTCTTTTGTAATTAATATCTCATATGGCTCGTCTATATTTTTAAATAAATCTTTTATTTTATTTTCAAAAGATATAGCTTTTCCTTTCCCTGCTATAGGATTAATAACAAAAATATGCTTCATATATTAAGTGCACTCCATCTATTTTTATATTTTAATAGCTCTCTTACTATTCATAATCTCAACTATTGTATACATATTTGAAACTTCACCAATTAATAACTTATCTTTTAATCCATAGAAGTCTAAACATGTACCACAGCTTACTATTTTAACACCCTTTTTTTCTAATTCTCTTATACTATCTATAACTTCTGATCCCTCTGTAACTAATTTAACTCCACTATTTAGAAATACAATTTCTTCTGGAATATCTGTAGCTTCTGTTAAAGCATACATATAACTCTTCATAAGAGTTTCTCCTAGTTTATCGTCACCTTCACCCATTTTATCAGTTGTTATTATTATTGAAAAAGTATCTTTTTTCTCCTTTTTTTCTTCAACTAATTCTTTTACTATTGTTATTTTAAAAAGATCTCCTTCTAACGCACTATTAACAGTAAAACCTGCATTTTCAGCAAATCTTGTTACATTAGTATTTGCTATTTCATTATCTACTGTTACAACAGCTTCCCCACTTTCTATTGAATCAAAATATTTTTTTGTTTCAATAACTGGTTTAGGACATGCAAGTCCAATACAATTAATATTTTTCATAACCAAACACCTCTCTATTTTTTAATTAATAATAATATTATACACTATTTTTTATATTATTTTTTACTTGTTATATTTTAACACTATTCGACATTTATTGATTATATATACCCTATATAATATAATTTAAATTGATTATGTTTTGAGAGGTGACTAAATGAAAAAATTTTTTGAGAAATTAAACATTTCTTTAAATAAAGATACCGTTTTCAGATTTATATTATTTTTAATACCATTGTTTTCAATAGTATTAAAAGGCATTTTATTTCAATGCTTTGTAAGCAGCAAAAACCCTTATGAATTAGACTTTCATTTAGGTTTTTTAAATGCTAACAACTTTTTGGATTATTATTATGCTTTCACATTAATATTTTTAAGTTTTTCATTATTATTTAAGGGTAAAGGAAGAGTTATTTATCTTTTTGTAGTTGATGCAATTTTAACTGCATTAATTTTAACTGACATCACATATTTTAGAGGATTTTTAACTGTTCCATCTGTTCTTATACTAACTCAGACTGCAAACTTAGATAATATGTCTGGTAGTATATTTTCAATGTTTAGTAATTATGATTTCTTATTTTTAATTGATTTTGTTGTTCTTGGAATATACGTATTCTTCACAAGAAAATCTTACGTTAGAGTTCAAAAAAGAGCTATAAAATCATTTTTATTAACATTAATACTTCCAATAATATTTATACTGTATGTTCCTTTTAATCTTTACGTACTAGGTAATAAAGATGTTAAAAATGCTTATCTTTTTGATAACTATGACCCAACAAATACAGTTAAATATTTTTCATCAGTCGGTTATCATATAATTGACGCTATTAATGTTTATAAAGATTCAAAACCTTATAAATTAACGGAAGAAGATAAAACTCAAATAAATGATTACTACAACTTTAAAAATGAAAATTTACCTAATAATAAATACTACGGAATGTATAAAGGTAAAAACTTAATAGTTATACAAGTTGAATCACTTGAAAGCTTTGTTCTAGGACAAACTGTTAATGGAAAAAAATTAACTCCTGTTATGGATAAATTAATAAAGGATGGTATGTACTTCCCTAACATATGTGAACAAGTTAATGAAGGTACAAGCTCCGATTCTGATTTAATGATTAATACATCAATGTTACCACTTAGAAGAGGCTCAACTTTCTTTAGATATCCAAATAGAGCTTACAATTCAATGCCATTAATACTTGGTAATGAAGGTTATACAAGTGAAGCTATTCATCCAGATAAAGGTTCTTTCTGGAACTATAAGAATGGATTAACTGCAATAGGTTTTAATAAATTTACTGATTTTTATTCATTTAATCCAGATGAAATTATAGGAATGGGTTTAAGTGATAAAACTTATTTCAGACAAGTTGTACCAATGCTAGAAAAATTAAAACAACCTTTCTATGCATTTACTGTAACACTTACAAATCATGGACCATTTGATTTACCAAAAAGTATGAGAAAACTTAACTTAGATCCAGAACTTGATAAAAGTGAACTTGGTGGATATCTTGAAAGTGTTCACTATACAGATGCACAAATTGGTTACTTCTTAAGCCTTCTTGATAAAGCAGGAATTTTAAATAATACTGTTATTGCTATAGAGGGTGATCATACTGGAGTTCATAAATATTATCAACATAGTATAGATAACTTATCACATAAGGAAGCTTGGTATTCAAATAATGGAATTCCAACAATACCACTTATTGTATATAATAAAGATAAAACTGTAGGTAAGACTTTTGATACAATTGGTGGACAAATTGATATAATGCCAACTTTATTATATACACTTGGCATACCATCCAATAAATATCAAGATACTGCCCTTGGTAGAAACTTATTAAATACAAATAGAGATTATGCAGTTTTAACTAATGGTAAAATAATTGGTAATACTAAGGATTTATCTAAAAAACAATTAGAATTAATTGAAGGTTCACTTGAAATGTCTGATAAAATGATCAGAGCAGATTATTTTAATATGAGTAAAAACTAAAAATTAATAGGAACTACTTTAAACGTAGTTCCTATTTTTATTATTAATTATTATTTTCTACTTTTTAATTTTCTTTTTTTCTTTAATATTGCAATCATAATTATAAAACAAATAACACCTATTAAGCTTATTGCATACTTATGTACAAAATTCCATATTGAACTTTCATTTACTCCAATATAATAACCAAAAACTAATAATGCCGCATTAGTTAATAAAATACCAAATATAGTATATTTAATAAATGATCTTAATTTCATTTTATTAGCACCTGCTAATACTGCTATATAAGTACGTGCAAATGGAATAAGTCTAGCTATTAAAATAGCATATTTACCATATTCATCAAATATTTTTTCAACCTTGTCTGAAATATTTTTATTTCTTTTATTTTTATTTTTAAATTTATTTACTATTTTTTCTCCAAACCAACATCCTAAACTATAACTAAATATTGATGCACATAATTCACCAAGAAATGTGAATAATAAAGCCATTTGAAAGTTATAAATTCCTTTTGATATAGATAATCCAATAAAAGGTAATAAAGCTTCTGTTGGTAAATATATACTCATTATAAATACACCGATATATCCTAATCTACCTGCAAAATGTTCTATAATAGCTATAAAATTCATTTATACACCTCCCTATTCCAATATATCATTTATTTATTGTATATTTATTAACAATTTAAGACCGTATAATAAACAAAAAATAAAAGACTGTCTCAAATTTAAATTTGAAACAATCCTATAAATTTTCTTTATTCTCCTGCTACTGATAATTCCTTTACAAACACTGATGGTGATCCAAAACTAGACATTGGGAATTTTATATCATCACAAATCTCTTCTATGTCTTTTAATAAATTAAAGAAATTACCTGCAACAGTTATTTGTTCAACTGGATATGATTGTTTACCATTTTCTATCATAAATCCTTTGGCTGCTAATGAAAATTCTCCTGTTATAGCATTAGCTCCAGCATGTAATCCTGAAAACTCTGTTACTATAAGCCCATCACCTAATTCACTTAAAAGTTCATCAAAATTTTTATTGCCATTTTCTATATAAAAATTTGTAGGACCAACACTTACAGGTGAAGCATATGAGCTCTTAAATCCATTTCCTGTTGATTTAACTGACGCTTTATATGCAGTCTTTAAGTTATAAAGTAATGTCTTAAGTTCTCCTTTAGATACCAATTCCTTCTTAACAGTCTTAACACCTTCATCATCAAATCCAACTGATGCTAATCCGTCTTTCATTAATGGATTATCAATTATAGTAACTTTACTTGATGCTATAACCTCTCCTTCTTTATCCTTTAAAAGAGAAATTCCTTTTTGAGCTGAATCTGCATCAAATACTGACCAAAATGATTGTAATAAAGAAACCATAGCTTCATTTTTTATTACAATTTTATATTTTCCAGATTTAATTGATTTTGCATTAACTTTCTCCATTGCTTCATCCACAGCTTGTTTAGCTATTTTTTTAGGATTTACTTCTGAAACTTTTTTAGCCATTGAATACCCAAATCCATCATATTTTCTATTATCTATATCAATTACAGGTACAACATATGCTGTTAAAAGATTTGATTTGTCTTTAAGTTCTAATCCTTTTGAATTCATAAGTCCATATTCAACATTTACATAACTTATTCCACATCCTAAGAAATTAACAACTTTATCAGAATAATTTTTACATTCCTTTTCCATTGAAAGTCCTAAATCAATAAGCTCTTTAGCATCAATATTTTCTAAATCTTTATGATAATTCTCTACTTTTTCATAGTCTTTATCACCTTCATATATAAATTGAATATCCTCATCTTCTATTGATAATGCAGAATCTTTTGCATTTTTCACAAGCATACTTATAGCATCCTCATCTATTATTTCAGTATAAGAATATCCCATTTTCCCATTCACTTTTGCTCTAAATGAAACTCCAAAAGATTTATTTAAATTATACTTTTCAACTTCCTCTTTATATATGTTTATACTTAAACTTTCCTTATTTGAAAAATATATTTCAAATTCATCTAAACCTTCTTTTCTTGCTTTATCAAATAATTTATTTTTAAATTCATTAAACTCCATAATTGCACCTCCTATCTTCCGCCTACTGTTATTTCTTTTAATCTAATCATCGGCTGACCAACATTTACAGGAATACTTCCAGATGATGATCCACACATACCTTGTGCTTGACATATATTTGTTCCAACCATATCAATATTCATTAATACTTCGCTACCTTTACCTATAAGACTTGCACCTCTAACTGGCTCTGTTATTACACCATTTTTAACCAAATATCCTTCTGATACTGAAAAATTAAATTCTCCAGTTACAGGATTTACAGATCCTCCACCAAGTTTTTTAGCATAAAGACCATTATCTATTGACTTTATTATATCTTCTGGTTTATCAGTACCAGCAGCTATATAAGTATTTGTCATTCTTGAAGTTGGAGCAAATTTATAACTTTGTCTTCTTCCGTTTCCTGTTGGCTCCATTCCCATTCTTCTTCCATTTAATTTATCAATCATATATCCTTTTAATATACCATTTTCTATTAATATATTCTTTCTTGATTTTGTACCTTCATCATCAATGTTAATAGAACCCCATGCATTTTCAATAGTTCCATCATCAATTGCAGTTACTTTAGTAGATGCTATCTGTTCACCTATTTTTCCTGCAAACTCTGAATTTCCTTTAGCAACTGAAGTTGCTTCTAATGAATGTCCACATGCTTCATGAAATAATACTCCACCAAATCCATTATCAATTGCAACTGCCATTTTTCCAGCTGGACAATCCTTTGCATTCAACATTGTAATAGCAGTTCTTGCTGCTTCTAATGCATACATTTCAGGATCTATTTCTTCTTTAAACATCTCAAATCCTTTTGATCTTCCTGGCCCTTCAAAACCCATTTGATTTTCGCCATTTTTTGATGCAACAGCACTTATACCAAGTCTTGTTCTAACTCTTCTATCTTGAAGACAAACACCTTCTGTATTGGCTATTAAAATCTTCTGATCTTTATCTGCATAACTAACGCTTACTTTGCTTATTTCTTCACTATAATCATTAGCTTTATTATATGCAAGCTTCATTATCCCTATTTTTTTTGCATATTCAATATCTTCTGGATAATATTTTACTATATGTTTATTAGGAACCCATATAGAATCATTAACAATTATATCTTTTTCTTCTTGTAACTCTCCAAGTGCAAGTGCTGCTTTATAAGCTGTATCTAATAAACTATTAATAGAATTATCATTTGTATATGCATAAACACTTTTTAATCCTTTAAATATTCTTATTCCAACCCCATAACTTCTTCCACCTATGGCACTTTCAACTTTATTATCTAAAATACTAAGCGAATTGCTTATACTATCCTCTTCATAAATTTCAGCAAAGTCTCCTCCAGTTATCATACATTTTGATAACACAAGACCTATAGTTTCTTTTGATAACATTTTTATTTCCCTCCTTATTTAAAATAATCATTCTATTTACCTGTTTTATTTACTTGCTTTTGATATTCTTTAAATGTATTTCCCCAATAATCTACATAATCACCTTCGCACCATTGTGCCATTATTACTTCCTCGCCATCTTTAAGTTTAAACTCTTCAACAGGATTTGATAATTTATTATTTGAAATATTATATACTATTAATTTATTATCCACTATAACAATAGCTAATTTTCCATCTGGTGATGTATAAATATCCTTTATTAAAGGTATTTCATTTTTTAAAATTTTCCATGGCATTACTAAAGAATCGTATCTTACTAAATTAATCGACGGTTGAAGTGATATTCTATAGTCATACTTTATGCCATCTGGATTAAGTGGAGATATTCTTCCTACCATTCTCCAATTACCATTTTCCCTAATTACTCCAAAATTACTATAATCTATATACTTTCTAACTTTATCAGTTTGAGACTTTGTCAAATTATGATAAGCATTTACATAATCCTTCTTATAATTTGAATTATATTTTTTAGAAAATATATCTTGAAAAACTAATGACTTATCTGAAAATAAATTGTCTATTGGCATCATCTCATATTCAGTATAATTATTTTTAAATTTATTTCCTGTATAAACTTCTGTTGATATATAATTATCTCCTATGTAATTTAATCCTCTATAAACATTAGATTTTTCATTAATAAATTGCTTTTCTTTATCTGTCATCGTCATTTGACCCTTTTTATCTATTGAACTTGCCACAAAATACTCTTTATGATATCCATTCTTATCAATACTATTCTTTGATAAAGTCCATATTCCTGATTGCCTTGGGAATATTATACCATTAACCGCTTCAATAGGTTGAACCTTCCCATTTTTAGAACTTATCCAAAGTGTTCTATATTTTTCATCTGTATAGGTTCCATCATCTTGCAATTTCCTTGGCTCTTTAAATGTTATATAAAGTCCCTTATCTGTATTATAATCATTCTTATTAACATTTTTCATATCTGATGTATTTAATTTATTAAATACATCCTCTGAAATATCACTTACCCATTTTACATTTAATAAAACACCTTGATAGTATATAAAGCTTTTATCTTTTGTATAATAAAAGAATTCAAATATACTATTATTTTTATCTGATGCAGAAATTACACTTAATTCATTATCATTAATACCAAGATCCCTTACAGTAAAACTATCTTGATAAGATATAACATAATCATCCTTTACAACTTTTAATTTATACTTAACACTATCATATGTTGTACTATCTATATTTATATTATGTTCTCCAATATCTATAAACTTATCTTGAAGATCCTCAACCTTTCCTGACGAATAGATATTTTTATCTAGTACTTTATAATCTGTTATCTGCCATCTTCCTAATACAATTAAATCATTGTTTTGAGGGGCTTGAAGCTCCATCATATTATTAATATCTATACTATTGCATCCAGTTAAAGAAAACATTAATATTATTAAAAACAGAATTTTAATACTTTTAAATCTCATTTAACTCATCCTCATCCCTTTCTTTAGGAATACTAATTTTTATCTCTGTCCCAACATATAACTCACTACTTACTAATAATGTTCCATTATGAAGCTTTACTATTTCATCAGCTATAGATAAACCTATACCAGCATTTGAATTTGTATTACTTCCTTTGTAGAATTTTTCCTTAACTCTTTCTAATTCATTTTCACTTATTCCACATCCATTGTCGATAATTTCTATTATTATATTTTCTATATCTTCTGAGAATTTTACCTCTATTAATCCCTGTTCTTGAGTAAATTTAAATGAATTATCTATTATATTTATCATAACTTGCTTCATTCTATCTATATCAATATTCATATACTGAGTTTTTATTGAATTATATACATGAAAATTTATATTTTCTCTTTCTGCCCTTGGAGTCATATATAGTTCTATATAATTAGCAAAATGAGTAGTATTCACTAAAGTTTTATTAAGAGATATTTTATTATTTATAAGTCTTGAAAAATCTAATAATTCCTCAACCATTACAGATAATCTATCAGTTTCTTTTTCAAGTATATCAAAACCTAATTTTAAAGTTTCTCTATCAGTATTTTCATTATTTAAAGTTATAACCCATCCCTTTATAGCAGTAAGTGGAGTTCTAAGCTCATGAGATACAGATGATATAAAATCATTTTTCATTTTTTCTCTTTCATCTAGCTCTTCTGCCATATAATCTAAAGTATCTGCAAGCTGACCAATCTCATCTTCTGAATCAAAATTACTTCTTTGATTTAAATCTCCACTAGCCATTTTCTTAGCGATATTTTTTAGTTTTAAAATAGGATTAACTATGTTTTTAGCCATTATTATACTTATAATAACACCTATAATTAATACTAAAACTGATATTCCAACAAAGAAACCCATTATAGATGCAATAGATTCATTAACTTCTTTTAAAGAGGTTACATACCTTATAGCTCCAATTATCTTACCATTTACATCTATAGGCTTTGTAACCGCCATAACATTATATGATGAATATTTAACTTTTCCTACCCATTCACTACTTTCACCATGTAGTGCTTTTTTTACATCCAATTTATTTTCTTCTGATAAATCATTATTTCCTATTGAATCCATAATAAGACGTCCTTGATTATCAAATATTTGAACTTGAGCGGTAGTTTGATTCCAAAAAGCATCAACATTATCATAAACATTAAGTTCTAATGATGTAGTTGAATAATATCTATCATAAAAGTTTATTGCCAAATCTATTTGATTAGTTAATATTGTTTGTATATTCTTATAATAATATTGCCTAACAAATACCATTAATAATATATCTAATATAACTATTGTTGAAAATACAACTATTATAAAATTTCTTATTATCCTGTTTTTTATACTTTTCATATGCTATCCTTTCCATCTATATCCTATTCCCCAAACAGTTTCTATAAATTGTGGATTTGATGCATCTTTTTCTATTTTTGCTCTTAATCTTCTAATATTTACATCTATTATTTTAGGATCACCAAAATAATTATATCCCCATACTGAATTTAATAATTCATCTCTAGAAAAAGCCTTATTAGGATTTTCTATAAATGTTTTCATAATTAAATATTCCTTAGGTGTAAGTTCTATTTCTACACCATCTTTTGTAATCTTTTGAGAATATAAATTTATAACAAATGGTCCATTTACTAATTCATTTATAGCCTTGCCTTCTTTACCCTCAATTCTTCTTAGAATAGCTTTTATTCTAAGAACAACCTCTAACGGATTAAAAGGTTTTACTATATAATCATCGGCACCATACTCTAATCCCATTATTTTATCCATATCTTGACCCTTTGCAGTTAACATTATTATTCCCATATCCTTATACTCTTCTCTTAACTTGCTACATACTTGAAATCCATCTATCCCCGGTAACATAACATCCAAAACTGCAACATCTGGCTTTTCTTCCATAGCTTTTTTTATACCATCTTCTCCATTGCTAGCCTCAATTACTTCAAATCCATTTCTAGCTAAATTTATCTTTAAAAAACCTCTTATACTCACTTCATCTTCTACTAATAATATTTTAGCCAAAATTAACCACACCTCTTTCTAATTTTAAAAAAGAAGCTTAATATAATTTAAGCTTCTTCTATTATTATAATCCATATTTTTTATTCTTAATATACAATTATTTTACTTAACTACTTTAAGTAAATATAATCTATTTAATTGTTCTAAATTCATATCCCTTACTTTTAAAATACTCTATTATTTCTGGAAGAGATTCCACTGTTGTTTCTTTCTTATAAGTATCATGCATTAAAAATACAACATTATCTGCCTTATCACCTAATTTTTCTACTGAATCCTTTGTCTCAACTAATAATTGTTTCGTACTTTTATTTCCACCATTGGCTGCATCTCCATTTAAAGCATTCCAATCAACTATTTCTATTCCTTCTTTATCTAATATAGGTCTTATTTTTTCTCTTCCATTCCAAGACCAATATCCGCCTGGAAATCTAACAACTCTAGTTGAAAAATCTTTTCCTAAATATTCTTTTAATAAATTATTAGTTTTATTATATTCTTCCATAAAATTATCAGTATTTATTACTCTATTAGGATATAAATAACTATAATCATGACTATAACTATGATTTGCTATAGCATGTCCACTTGAAGCCATTCTCTTTAAAATGTCTTTAGTTTCTTTAGGCTTTGCCGTAATACTTTTACCTGTAACAAAAAATGTTGCTTTAACATTATATTTATCTAATATATCTAAAACATTTGGAGTATTGGTAGTTGATGGTCCATCATCAAAAGTTAAATATACAACTTTTTTTCCATCATCTCTCACAGGATAATGTAATTCCCCTTTCATAAGACCTTGAGTTCTCTTTGCTACAACTGCAGCATCATCAGCATTTGGATCTTTACCTAATACTAAATATCCTGAATTATCTAAATTGCTATTTTCTTTATTTCCTGAAGATGAAGTTTCATTATTTTCTTTTTCCTCACTATCACCTTGAGCAAGTGCTTTTTCACTTTTACCATCTAACGAAGTTGCAGAATAAATTGCTATTCCACCAATTGCTAAAATAATAGTAATTCCTAAAATTAATAATCTTTGTTTTTTTCTTATTTTAATACTCTTTTCTCCCGAATTTCTTCTTGTAGCCATCCCTAACTTTTCCCCCTAGTTTTTCTCATACTATATTATATAAGTATACTTATATAAAACCCTTTTGGCTATTACAAAATAATTAATATCTATTACATTTTTGTAATAGTTTGTCTTATTATATACGTTAATATTTAATTTAAATTATATATTATTTTATAACGTTTAATATAATATTTTATGCAAAAAAAAATAAGCCCTTAAGCTTATTTATATTGGCTCCGCGAAGAGGATTCGAACCTCCAACCTATCGGTTAACAGCCGAGTGCTCCACCGTTGAGCTATCGCGGATTATTAAATTTGTTCTCTGAAAATTGCA
>NZ_AVSV01000014.1 GCF_000498355.1 Clostridium sp. Ade.TY
AAGACCATTTTATCTCGTCGCTCTCAAGCGACTATTACATCTTATCACTCATTTTGTATTCTGTCAACAACTTTTTAAAAACTTTTTTCGAAGTTTTCTGAGTTGTTTCGATACGTCATCAGCGACGAGATTTATAATACCATAGACAATAACATATATATCATTTACATTACTTATTTTTATAAAATTATTTTTATTTTTCTCTTATTTACTATATTTTTCTTTATTTTTCTATTAATGATACACTAGGATAAGATTACTTTGTATTTTCATATATATACTATAAAATCAATGAAAAAATCATTTTAAAATTGCTATTTTTACTTTTAATTTAATCAATTTATATATAAAAAAGACTAAATGTAATATTTTTAATTACATTTAGTCTTTCATAAGCTTTATTTATAAATATTATTCTTGATCTTCAGTAGCTCTATTTACTAATTCATCTAATGAATTATCATTAGCTTCAGTTTCAACAACATCTATTTCTAATTCTGATTGAACTTCTTCATTATCATCTTCTGATCCATCATTGCTGATTTTTGTTATAGCAACTACTTGTTCTTCTTCTAATGTTCTCATAAGCTTAACGCCCATTGTACTTCTACCAGTAACAGATACATCTTCTATGTTAATTCTTATAGCAACACCACTAGTATTTATTAACATTAATTCGTCTTCGCTTCTACATACTGTCGCTCCAACTACTTTTCCTGTCTTATCTGTTATTTTATATGTCATAAGGCCTTTTCCGCCTCTATTTTGAACTTTATATTCAGTTATAGGTGTTCTCTTACCAAATCCATTTTCACTAACTACTAATAAATCTTCTTCATCTACAGCTATATCCATACATACTGCTATATCATCATCATTTAATGTTATAGCTTTAACCCCTGAAGCAGTTCTTCCCATTGGTCTAACATCTGTTTCATTAAACTTAATTGCTAAACCATTTTGAGTAACCATTATTATATTAGCATCTCCTCTAGTCATTTTAACTTTAAGAAGCTCATCACCTTCTCTTAAGTTAATAGCTATTAGTCCGCTCTTTCTTAAATTTTTGAATTCTGAAAGACTTGTTTTCTTAACTATACCATTTTTAGTTCCCATAAATAGATATCCATCTTCATAAACATCATTTACAGTAAGTACAGTTTCTATTCTTTCATCTGCTTCTATTTGAATAAGATTTATTAAGTTTGTTCCTTTAGCAGCTCTTCCTGCCTCTGGTATTTGATATCCTCTTAATTTGTATACTCTTCCTCTGTTTGTGAAGAATAATATATCAGCATGTGTTGAAGTAACCATTACATGTTCTACAAAATCATCTTCTTTTGTAGACATTGCTTGAATTCCTTTTCCACCTCTTTTTTGTGCTGAATAAACATCAGATGCAATTCTCTTAACATATCCTGAATGAGTTAATGTTATTACAATTTCTCTCTCTTGAATTAAGTCTTCAACATCTATTTCATTTACATTTGCTTCTATTTCTGTTTTTCTTTCATCGTTATATTTATTTTTTATTTCTAATAGTTCTTCTTTTATTACTGAAAGAAGCTTTTCTTCACTATCTAAAATTGACTTTAAGTATTCTATTTCTTTCATAAGTGCATTATACTCTTCTTCAATTTTATCTCTTTCAAGTCCTGTAAGTCTTCTAAGTCTCATTTCTAATATAGCTTGACTTTGCTTTTCTGAAAGATTAAATCTTTCCATAAGCGTATTTTTAGCTATTTCTGATGTCTTAGAATTTCTTATTATACTTATAACTTCATCAATATGATCTAAAGCTATTCTTAAACCTTCTAAGATATGAGCTCTAGCTTCTGCCTTATTTAATTCAAATAAAGTTCTTCTAGTTATAACTTCCTTTTGGAACTTTATATAATTATTAAGTATTTGTTTTAAATTTAATATTTGTGGCTCATTATCCACTAATGCAAGCATTGTTACACCAAATGTATCTTGCATCTTTGTATGCTTATAAAGAAGATTTAAAACTACATTAGGATTTGCATCCCTTTTTAGTTCTATAACAATTCTCATACCTTCTCTATCTGATTCATCTCTTAGGTCTGATATTCCATTTATCCTCTTATCTTTTACTAGATCTGCTATATTTTCTATAAGTTTAGCTTTATTTACTTGGTATGGTATTTCTGTAACAATTATCTTATGTCTATTATTTTCTTCTTCTATTTCAGCCTTCGCTCTAACTATTACTTTTCCTTTACCAGTTTCATAAGCTGATCTTATTCCAGATTTACCCATTATAGTTGCACCAGTTGGGAAATCCGGTCCTTTTATAACTGTCATTAAATCTAATATTGATAATTCTGGATTATCTATAAGCATTATTGTTCCGTCTATAACTTCACCTAAATTGTGAGGTGGTATGTTAGTTGCCATACCAACCGCTATACCTGATGAACCATTAACTAAAAGATTAGGAAATCTTGAAGGTAATACTGAAGGTTCTTTCTCTTCTCCATCAAAGTTTGGAATAAAGTCTACTGTATCTTTACTTATATCCCTAATCATTTGAGATGCTATTTTGTTCATTTTCGCTTCTGTATATCTCATAGCCGCTGCGCTATCTCCATCTACAGAACCAAAGTTACCATGACCATCAACTAGCATATATCTCATTGAGAAGTCTTGAGCCATTCTAACTAATGCATCATAAACTGATGAATCACCATGTGGGTGATATTTACCTAAAACTTCCCCTACTATTCTTGCACATTTTCTATAGCCCTTTTCTGGAGCTAATCCTAACTCATGCATTGAAAATAATATTCTTCTATGAACTGGCTTTAACCCGTCTCTAACGTCTGGAAGTGCACGACCAACTATAACACTCATAGCATAGTCTATATAACACTTTTTCATTTCGTTTTTTATATCTACGGGTATAACTCTTCCCTCATTAAAACTCATGTACTTCACCTCGTATTTAGTACTAAATATCTAAATTACTTACTTGTTTAGCATTTTCTTGGATGAATTCTCTTCTTGGTTCAACCTTTTCACCCATAAGTATTGTAAATATTTCATCTGCTGCCATAGCATCCTCTACAGTTGCCTTTAATAATACTCTTTGTTCTGGGTCCATTGTTGTCTCCCAAAGCTGACTTGCATTCATTTCTCCAAGACCCTTATATCTTTGAATATTTGTTGAATTATCTTTTCCACCAACTTCTTCTAAGATATTATCAAGTTCTCTATCTGAGTAAGCATAGTAATCTTTCTTAGATTTTGAAACCTTATATAATGGTGGTTGTGCAATGTATACATGACCTCCATCTATTAATTCTCTCATGTATCTATAGAAGAAAGTTAATAATAATGTTCTTATATGTGCTCCATCAACATCGGCATCTGTCATTATTATTATTCTATGGTATCTTATTTTTGATATATCAAAATCTTTGCCTATTCCAGCTCCAAATGCAGTTACCATTGATCTTATAGTATCTGAATTTAAGATTTTATCTAATCTTTGTTTTTCAACATTCATTATCTTACCTCTTAAAGGTAAAATAGCTTGGAATTTTCTATCTCTTCCTTGCTTTGCTGAACCACCGGCTGAATCCCCTTCGACTATATATATTTCACATTCCATTGGGTCTTTTGATGAACAGTCTGCAAGTTTACCTGGAAGTGCTGATCTCTCAAGAACTGATTTTCTTGTAAGTTCTCTTGCCTTTCTAGCTGCATCTCTTGCTCTTGCAGCCATTAAAGCTTTATCTATTATAGTTTTAGCTATGTTTGGATTTTCTTCTAAGAATGTTCCAACACCTTCTCCAACTATTGAATCTACAATTCCTCTAACTTCACTATTTCCAAGTTTTGTTTTTGTTTGGCCTTCAAATTGAGGCTCTCCAATTTTTACTGATATTACAGCTGTTAATCCTTCTCTTATATCATCTCCTGAAAGATTTTTATCATTTTCTTTTAAATGCCCAAATCTTTTAGCATAGTCGTTAAATACTCTAGTTAGTGCAGTTTTAAAACCGACTAAGTGAGTACCACCTTCTATTGTGTCTATGTTATTAGCAAAGGTAAATATATTTTCGTTATATCCATCATTATATTGAAGTGCAACTTCAACCATAACTTCATCCTTTAAACCTTCAACATATATTGGCTCTTCTTGAAGTACTTGCTTATTTCTATTTAAGTATTCAACAAATGATTTTATACCACCTTCGTAGTGATAGCTTTGTTCTTTATCATATCTTTTATCAATTAATGTTATGTTTATACCTTTATTTAAGAATGCAAGTTCTCTTAACCTTTGAGCAAGAACCTCAAAATCATATGTTAATTCATCAAATATTTCATGGTCTGGTTTAAAGTATACTATTGTACCATTACTTTCACTTGTTCCAACTATATCTAAATCACTAACAACATTTCCTCTTTGATAAGATTGTCTCCAAACCTTACCTTCTCTTTTTACTGTTACTGAACATTCTTCTGAAAGTGCATTAACAACTGATGCACCAACTCCATGAAGACCACCCGATACCTTGTATCCGCCTCCACCAAATTTACCTCCAGCATGAAGTACAGTCATTATAACTTCAACAGTTGGTTTACCCATCTTTGGATGCATACCAACAGGCATACCTCTACCATCATCTTCAACTGTTATTGAGTTATCTTCGTTTATAGTAACTTTTATATTTTTACAATATCCTGCTAATGCTTCGTCTATACTATTATCTACTATCTCATAAACTAAATGATGAAGTCCTCTTGAACTAGTGCTACCTATGTACATACCAGGTCTTTTTCTTACTGCTTCTAATCCTTCAAGAACCTGTATTTGATTTTCATCATAACTTTGTTTTTTTTGTTCCAACATAGATTCCTCCTAAAATTTTATTTTGAATCCGCTAAGCGAAGGTATCTTTGATTTATGGATTATAATCTAAGTCTGTTCTTTTAGTTAATGTTGATGAAGAAATAGGGGATAAATATATTTTACTTTTCTTATCAACTTCCGCTATAACAAATGATTTGGGTTTATCTTTTGTTATTCTTTCCACAAATCCATCTTCCTCTGCCATTCTTAAAAACTGAATTGTATCAGAACTATACATTGTTGTTTGTAAATCAAAAATTCCAATAACATCTTTTATAGGCACTACAACATTCTCACCTAAGTGCAAAAACATTCAGAATTCCTCCTTCTATTTTGAGACTATTCCGTCTTTTACTTTAAATAACCTTGAATCCTCATCTAAGTAATTGTTTAAATCTTCTATACCAGTACATGTTATTATTGTTTGTATCTCTCCAATAGAACTAAGAACATATCTTTTTCTATTAAAATCTAACTCCGATAATACATCATCTAATAAAAGTACCGGATATTCACCAGTTTTCTCTTTTATAATTCTCAAAGATGCAAATTTCATAGTAAGAACTGCTGTCCTTTGCTGACCTTGTGACCCAAAGCTTTTTGTATCAACATTGTTTATATAAACAGAAAAATCATCTCTATGAGGTCCATGACTAGTTATCCCCTTATCCATATCTCGTTTTCTATTCTTCTTTAATGTTTCATAAAAATCATTCTGGATATCATCGAGATTTTTTATTGTAGAATTATACTTAAACTCAATAATCTCTTTTCCTGATGTAATATCTTTGTGTATCTCTTTGGAATATTCATTTAAAGACTTTAAATAAGATAATCTCTGCTCAATTATATATGATCCAAAGCTTGATAACTGAATATCATATATATCTAACATCTCTAAATCAAGATTTCTATTTTTTAGAATTATATTTCTTTCGTTCATTACTTTATTGTATTGAACCAAATTATAATAATATTTAGAGTCTAACTGACATAATTCCATATCTATAAATTTTCTTCTTATTCCTGGAGAATCTTTTATGATCTTTAAGTCCTCTGGTGAAAACATAACAACATTAAAGTTCCCAAACAATTCTCCTATTTTATTTATTTTTATAGAATTTACTTTTATAACTTTTTTGCCGTCTTTTAGGATGTTAATATCTATTTTTTTATCTAATCGATTTTTACCAACACTTACACTTAGAAATGCCACTTCACTATTCCAATTTACAAGGTCTTTATCTCGTGAAGTTCTATGTGATTTAGCAAAACCACAATAATATATTGCTTCTAATATGTTAGTCTTGCCCTGTGCGTTATCGCCCATAAAAACATTAACGTGTCTTCCTAAATCTATTTCTAAATTTTCATAGTTTCTGTAATTTATTAATTTAAGCTTTTTTACATACATTTATAAACACCCATATTAATTATATCATATTAAGACAATAAAAGCTTATCTTTATAAGATTGTAAGTTATATAGCAATAGACAGATTTATATTACTTTATAACTTTCTCCATCAAATTCAACTACATCATTAACTCTTATTTTCTTTCCTCTTTGAGTACAAATTTCTCCATTTACTTTAACCAATTCATCTAATATGTATACTTTTGCTTCTGATCCTAAAGATGCAATACCTGCCCACTTTAAGAACGCATCTAATTTTATAAATTCTGTATTTATTTTAATTTCTTGCATAATTATTCATAACCTATGCATAATTTTTTAATATTTATGCATAGGTTTTCCTCCTTTTTTATCTTATTAGTCTAACAGGTAATACTAAATATTTATAATTATCAGCATCTTTTGCTTTTATAATACAAGGACTTACACTTGAAGTCATTTCCATTACAACTTCTTCATCTTCAAAATTCTTTAAAACATCAATTAAGTATCTTGAATTAAATGCAATTTGAATTTTATCTCCTTGCAGATTTATGAAAACTTCTTCTCTCACTTTTCCCAATTGAGAATTAGAAGTTATAATTAAAGCATCATCTTGAACATCTAATTTAATAAGATTATTATTTCCATCCTTAGCCATTAAAGATGCTCTTTCTATTCCATTTTGAAGATCTTGTTTTTTTACTGTAACTAATAATTTATGTTCTTCAGGAAGTAATGATTTATAGTTTACAAATTTTCCTTCTAAAAGTCTTGAAATTATTCTTGTTTTATTTAAATTAAATAAAATATGATTATTAGTAAATGTTATTTGAACTAAATCATTAACATCTTCTAATATTTTTGATACTTCATTTAAAGTCTTGCCAGGAATTACAATTTCTATATCAAAATCAGTATCTAAATATTCGCTTCTTATTGCTAATCTGTATCCATCTAATGCAACAAGATTTAAAGTTCTCTCTTTAACTTCAAATAAAACTCCTTGAAGAATTGGTCTAGTTTCATCTTGAGCAGTTGCAAAAGATGTACACTTAATCATATTTTTTAATATATTTTGTGGTACTTCAATTTGCATATTTTCATTTAAACTTGGTAGTTCTGGGAATTCATCAGAACCCATATAAACTACGTTAAATACTGATTTTTCGCATGTTATTTGAACAGTATCATTATCCATAGTTTCTATTTTTATATCTGAGTTAGGTAACTTACGTATTATTTCACCAAATATTTTTGCATCTATTACGATACTTCCTTCGTTTATTACATCAGCTTCAACTTTAGTCTCTATACTTACATCCATATCTGAGCCAATTAATGTTAAGCCTTCTTTATTAGCATTTATGTAAATACCTTCTAATACAGACATTGTTGATTTTCCTGTAATAGCTTTTTGTACTATTGAAATTCCTTCTTGTAATTTTTGTTTTTCACATATAAATATCATTTAATATCCTCCTTACTTATTCACAGATAAGATTGGTTTAGTTTAGTTAGATAAATATAAATTATATAGTAATAATAGTAGTAGGGACTGTGGATATGTTGATAAGTACTTTAAAGCCAGTAAAATCAACATGATTCTATAAAAAAATATTGTGGATAAGTCCGTAACTTTTTATACATCTTATCCACAGTTATTCACAGTCTATTTTATTTAAATAGTTATCCACATGTTATTATAGACTTATTATCTACAATTGTTGATAAAAGTCGAAAATTTAACCTTGAGTTAGTTTTTTAGTAATATCATCAATTGTATGTTGTAAACTTTCATCTCTATTTAAGTTATCTGATATTTTTTCGTAGGCATGTATAACAGTAGTATGATCTCTACCACCAAATTCTTCTCCTATTTTAGGTAAAGACATATCTGTTAGTTTTCTACTTAGGTACATCGCAATTTGTCTTGGATAAGAAACATTACGAGTTCTTCTTTGAGATTTTAAATCTTCAACTCTTAGATTAAAATAATTAGCAACAACATCTTGTATTATTTCTATAGTTATATGTTTGTTTTGTTTTTTAGAAATAATATCTTTTAATGCTTCAGATGCTAGATCTACTGTTATTTCTCTATTTGTTAAAGATGAATATGCGACGATTCTTATTAAAGCACCCTCTAATTCTCTAATATTTGATTTTATTTTTGTAGCTATATATACCATTACTTCATTAGCTACATTTAGTTTTTCTACATCAGCTTTTTTCTTTAATATTGCCATTCTAGTTTCAAAATCAGGAACTTGAATATCAGCAATAAGACCCCATTCAAATCTAGAACGCAATCTATCTTCTAATGTAGGAATTTCTTTTGGTGGTCTATCTGATGATAGAATTATTTGTTTATTCGCATCATGTAATGCATTGAATGTATGGAAAAACTCTTCTTGAGTTCTTTCTTTTCCAGCTATGAATTGAATATCGTCAATTAAAAGTACATCTACATTTCTATATTTATTTCTAAAGTCTTCGTTTTTATCATCTTTAATTGCATTAATTAATTCATTAGTAAATTTTTCTGATGAAACGTAAACAACTTTTGCATTTTTGTTATTTTGTAAAACATAATGACCAATAGCGTGCATTAAGTGAGTTTTACCAAGTCCAACTCCACCATATATAAATAATGGGTTATAGGCTTTTGCTGGAGATTCAGCAACTGCAAGTGAAGCAGCATGAGCAAACCTATTACTATTACCTATTACGAAAGAATCAAAAGTATATTTTGGATTAAGATTTGTATTCATTTCATCATTTACTATGATTTTTTTATCGTCATTCAATCTTCCTTTTTGCTTTTTATCTTTAATTTCTTCTTCAGTGTTTTGAATTTCAGAAGCTATTAAAAATTGAATTGTATAAAGTTTAGAGCAAATAGCTTTTATTGAATTGGCTACTAAATCTTTATATCGTTTTTCAAGTATTTCTTGAGTGAATGCGTTAGGAACACTGATTTTGATAGTGTCAGAAGACATAGAAATAGGTTCGCAACTTTTAATCCATGTATTAAAACTGACTTCGCTTAATTCGCCTTTTATAATATTCAGTGTCTTTTCCCATAATTCTTTCAGCTCTGCATCCATTTCCGATCCTCCATTAAAAATTTTTTTATTTTATTTTTTTGAAAATGCATTAAAATAACATAATAATAACAACATATCAACATTTTATTAACAAAATACGAGTCATAGAAAAATATGTATATAAAAATATTCACATGTTGATAATTATGTTAATTCAAATATTAAAATTAAATTTATTAACATATGTTAACTATTAAGTTTTTAACAGTTTAAATTTACTCAAAATCGCATAAAACAACAAAAAAAAGAGATATGTTTTAAAAATTTTGAGAAAAAAAGAACAAGTTATCAACAGATATATCCACAGCTGTGGATAAGTTCCATTTAATAACAAGTTATTCACAATATATTAATTATGATACCATAAGTAAATAGGGGGATTCAATAAGTTATCCACAATTTTTGAAATATACTACTACCAATTATCAACAATTACCTAGATTCTTGACATAACAAAGGTATATATATATAATGATAAGGTAAATCTAAAATATGATAAGTATAGTTATTTTGCTATATAAATTTTTTATTGAAGGGAGTGTAGTGTAATGTTCATGACATACCAACCTAAAAAAAGACAAAGAAAAAAAGAACATGGCTTCAGAAAGAGAATGAAAACTGCATCAGGTAGAAACATTCTAAGAAAAAGAAGACAAAAAGGTAGAAAAAAATTAACAGCATAAGGGCCGCATTTTAGTGGCCTTTTTTCTACAATGTAGGAAAAAAAGGAGTATTAAATACCCATGATATACAGATTAAAAAAGAATAATGAATTTAGGACAGTATATAGAAGAGGTAAATCCATAGCGAATAATCTTTTGGTATTATATACTTATAATAATAGAAGAAATAGAAATATAGATGGCAATCTTTATAATAAAGTAGGAGTGTCTGTTAGTAAAAAAGTTGGAAATAGCGTAGTTAGAAGTAGAAGCAAAAGATTAATCATGGAATCTTATAGGTTAAATGAAGCTTCTATAAAAAAGGGGTTTGATTTCATATTTATTGCAAGAACAAATATGAAGGATAAAAGTTTTCATGAAGTTGAAAGAGCTATGAAAAATTTATTTAGGAAAGCAGGCCTATATAATGAAGAAGATAATTCTAATTCTGATTAGATTTTATAGGAAAAATATATCGCCATTAAAAACTCCCTGCTGTAGGTATACCCCTACATGTTCACAATATGCTATTGAAGCAGTTGAAAAACATGGAGCTTTAAAAGGTGGACTTATGGCTATTTGGAGAATTTTAAGGTGTAATCCTTTAAGTAAAGGTGGATATGATCCTGTTAAATAGAGTATGGGAGGAAAAAATTTATGATGACTTTGTTTAAACCGATAATTGATTTTTTCACTATGATCTTCGATAAGTTACATCAACTAATTATAAATGTTGGCATAACGGATCCAGGATGGGCTTATGTTTTAGCAGTTATTTTATTAACAGTAATAATAAAAACAATTGTTTTACCATTTAGTATAAAATCAGTTAAATCAACAAGAAAAATGCAGGAGTTTCAACCTGTAGTTAAGAAAATTCAAGAAAAGTACAAGAATGACCCTCAAAAGGCTAATATGGAAATGATGAAAGTATATAAGGAAAATAACATTAGTATGACTGGTGGATGTTTACCTATGTTAATTCCACTTCCTATATTAATGGCTCTTTATTATACATTTATGTATGGAGTACAAGGATTAAATGGTGTATCTTTCCTTTGGTTACCAGACCTTGCAGGAAAAGATCCTTATTATATATTACCAGTGCTTGCAGCACTTAGTACATTTATACCATCATATTTAATGACAAAAGCTAATCCAGCTGCAGAGTCATCTGGTATGAATATGATGCCAATGAACATTGGTATGGCATTAATGATGGGATTTATGTCATTTAACTTCCCTTCAATACTTGTTATATACTGGGTTGTTGGTGGAGTATATCAATTAGTTCAAACTTATTTCTTAAATGTTAAACCAGTAATGGAAACAAAGAGAAAACAAGAAGCTGAAGAGGCATTAAAGGTAGAAAATAAAAATAAATTTTCTATGCCTAAAGAATATGATAAGAAGAAGAAAAAGAAATAGTATTTAATTTAATATTATTTAGTATCGTATGAGAGTGGGTGAATAGGGTATATGAAGTTTATTGAAGTTGATGGAAAAAATGTTGAAGAAGCAGTAAGTTCTGCTTTGAAACAATTAAATGTTACTGAAGATAAAGTTACTATTGAAGTATTAGAAGAAGGTTCAAAAGGTTTTTTAAATCTTATAGGTGTAAAACCTGCTAAAGTTAAGGTAACTTTAAAAAGAGACTATATAGAAGATGCTAGAAAGTTTGTTAGAGATGTTCTAGACTCAATGGGAGTCTTAGCTGAGATAAGAATAAGTGAAGAAAATGATACTATAAAGATTGATCTTACTGGTCCTAAAATGGGGATAATAATAGGATACAGGGGGGAAACTTTAGATTCTCTTCAATATTTAATATCTTTAGTAGTCAATAAAGGTCATGATATCCCTTACAAAAAGGTTATACTTGATACCGAAAACTATAGAGCTAAAAGAGAAGAAACTTTAAAAAGAGTTGCTTTAAAATCAGCTAACAAAGTTAAAAAAAGCAAAAGGATTTTAAAATTAGAACCAATGAATCCTTATGAAAGAAGAATAATACATGCTACTTTACAAAATGATGAAAAGATTTCTACACGTAGTGAAGGAGATGAACCTTTCAGAAGAGTTGTAATAGCATTAAATAATGATAAATAGTGCCAATATATTGGCACTATTTTTATTTGAAAAATTATATATATATTTAATATTGATTAATATAAAATATATAAGGTTATATTATATAAAAAAAGGTGTATAAAGATTGGAATTTGTACGTCTTTTTTTATATAGTAATAATCCAAAAGATACAATATATAGCTTTGACTTATTAAGTAGATTTCTGTAAAATTGATATTAGTCTTAATTCGGTTATATTGAACAAAAGAAAGTTCTTTTAAGGAGGATTATAAATGAAAGAATTTGATACTATATGCGGAATAGCAACTGCACAAGGTGAAGGTGGTATTGCAATAATAAGAGTTTCAGGAAGTAAGGCATTAGAGAATGTTGGACGAATATTTAAAGGTATAAATGATTTTGATATAAATACTATGAAGACATACACTATGAAGTATGGTAATATTATTGAACTTTCAACTGGCGAAGTTATAGATGAAGTTATAATAAGTTACATGAAAGGACCTAGAAGTTTTACAGCAGAAGATGTTGTTGAAATAAACTGTCATGGTGGTGTAGTTTCAACTAATAGAGTTCTTGAGGAAGTAGTAAAAAGTGGAGCTAGAATTGCAGAACCTGGTGAATTTACTAAAAGGGCATTTTTAAATGGTAGAATAGATTTAAGTCAAGCAGAGGCTGTTATGGATATAATAACTGCTAAAACTGATTTAGCTATGAAATCAGCAGTTATGCAAAGTGAAGGATTACTTTCCAGGGAAATAAATAAGCTTAGAGCATATCTTTTAGATGTTCTTGCACTTATTGAGTATGAAGTTGACTTTACAGAAGATGATGAAGAACCAGATGAAACTGTTCCTATAAGAGTTTCAGAAAGTTTAGAAAGTGCTATAACAGAAATGAAAAAATTAATAAATAGTGCTAATGAAGGTAAAATCATAAGAGAAGGTCTTAAAGTAACAATAATAGGTAAGCCTAATGTTGGTAAATCATCACTTATGAATGCACTTCTTCAAGAAAAGAGAGCTATAGTTACTGATATTCCAGGAACAACAAGAGATGTAATTGAAGAATATATAAATCTTGGGGGAATACCTGTAAAAATAACAGATACTGCAGGAATTAGAGAAACTAATGATGTTGTTGAAAAGATTGGTGTTGAAAGATCAAGAGAAAAATTAGAAGAAGCGGATTTAGTAATATTAATGCTTGATACTTCAAGAAAGTTAGAAGAAGAAGATAGAGATATTATAAAGTCAATAAAAGATAAAAAGGTAATAGTTCTATTAAATAAAGTTGATTTAGAGCGTAAAATAGAATTAGATGAATTGAAAGAATTAGATAACTTTATTGAAATATCAGCTATGACAGGTTTTGGATTAGAGGATTTAAAGAATGAAATAAAGAGTTTATTCTTTAATGGTGAAGTAGATAATGAAAGTTTAATAATAACTAATAGTAGACATAAGCAAGCTTTATATAGAGCTTTAGAAAATTGTGAGAATGCACAGAGTAGATTAAAAATGAATGAGTTCTTAGATCTTATATCAATATATGTAACATCTGGATTAAGAGCGTTAGGAGAAATTACAGGATCAGAACTTGAAGAAGATTTAGTTAATAAGATATTTAGTGAATTCTGTGTAGGTAAATAGGAGGAAAAAAATGAGATACAATGCTGAAGAGTATGATGTTGTAGTTGTAGGGGCAGGACACGCTGGATGTGAAGCAGCTCTTGCATCTGCAAGAATGGGATTAAAGACATTAATATGTACAATTAATCTAGAAGCAATTGGAATGATGCCTTGTAATCCTAATATAGGAGGAACAGCTAAAGGACATTTAGTTAGGGAAATAGATGCATTAGGCGGAGAAATGGGAGTTAATATTGATAATACTTACATACAATCAAGAATGCTTAATACATCAAAAGGACCTGCTGTTCACTCATTAAGAGCACAAGCGGATAAAATAAAATATCAACAAAGAATGAAGAGAGTTTTAGAAACTCAAGAAAATCTTTATGTAAGACAAGTGGAAATAGTAGACTTAGTTGTTGAAGATGGGAAAATTAAAGGTGCTGTTTCAAAAAACGGAGCAATATTTGGATGTAAAGCAGTTATATTAGCTACAGGAACATATTTAAAAGCTAAAATAATAATTGGTGAAGTAAGTTATAATAGTGGACCAAATGGATTACTACCAGCAAATGATTTATCACAAACATTATTAGATCTAGGGGTAGAGATTAGAAGATTTAAAACTGGTACGCCTCCAAGAGTAAATAAAAGATCAGTAGATTTTTCAAAAATGATAGAACAAAAGGGCGACGACAAAATAGTTCCATTCTCATTTATGAGTGATAACATAGATAGAGAACAAGTATCATGTTATTTAACTTACACAAATGAAGATACACATGAAGTTATAAATGAAAATATAGGCAGATCTCCTATATATAATGGGTCAATAAAAGGAATAGGACCAAGATATTGCCCATCAGTAGAAGATAAGGTAATGAGATTCCCAGATAAGGGAAGACATCAAATCTTCGTAGAACCAGAAGGTGATGATACAGATGAATTATATATTGGAGGATTCTCATCATCACTTCCAGAAGATGTACAAATTAAAATGTTAAGAACAATAAAAGGATTAGAAAATGCAGAAGTAATGAGATCTGCATATGCTATTGAATATGATTCAATAAATCCAATGCAATTAAAACCAACACTTGAATTTAAAAATATAGAAGGACTTTATGGAGCAGGACAATTAAATGGTAGCTCAGGATATGAAGAAGCTGCAGCACAAGGAATAGTTGCAGGTATTAATGCTGCATTAAAAATAAAAGGTGAAGAACCAATGATATTAACTCGTTCAGATGCATATATAGGTGTATTAGTTGATGATTTAGTTACAAAAGGTACTAATGAACCTTATAGAATGATGACATCAAGAGCTGAGTATAGATTACTTTTAAGACAAGATAATGCAGACTTTAGATTAACTGAAATTGGACATAATGTAGGTCTTGTAACAGATGAAAGATATAATAGATTTTTAGAAAGAAAAAATAATATAGAATCAGAACTTGAAAGATTAAGAAATCTTCAAATAACGAATAAAGTAGAAAATAATAATTTATTAGTTGAATTAGGTAGTACAGAACTTAAGAAACCTATAAGTTTCTATGAACTTATAAAGAGACCAGAGCTTGATTACTTTATGGCAGTAGAATTAGATTCAGAAAGACCAGATTATCCAGATAATGTTGGTGAACAAATAAACATTATGGCTAAATATGAAGGTTATATAACAAATCAATTAGAGCAAGTAGAACAGTTTAAGAAGTTTGAAAAGAAATTATTACCTAAAGATATAGACTATACTGATGTTAAAGGCTTAAGAACAGAAGCTATACAAAAGTTAAATGATATAAGACCAATGAGTATAGGTCAAGCATCAAGAATATCAGGGGTATCACCAGCTGATATATCTGTGTTATTAATATATTTAGAATATCATTATGGTAAAAAAGAAAAACAAGATATATAGGTATCCATAAAGGAGGAAAATATGGACTTTTATAATATTATGAAAACAGCTGCTGATGAAGTTAACATACAGTTTGATGAAAAGATGTATGATAAATTTATTAAGTACATGAGATTAGTGCAAGAATGGAATCAAAAAATAAATCTTACTGCAATAACAGAGGATGAGGAGTTTATAAAAAAACATTTTATAGATTGCATAAAAGCATTTAAGAGTGATGAACTTAAAAATGCTAAAACTATAATAGATGTTGGAACAGGAGCTGGATTTCCAGGAATGCCAATAGCTATATTAAGAGACGACATAGAAGTTACATTGCTAGATTCATTAAATAAAAGAATAAATTTTTTAAATTTAGTTGTTAAGGAGTTAGGATTAAAGAACGTAACAACTATCCATTCAAGAGCAGAAGATGGAGCAAGAAAAAAAGAGTTAAGAGAAAAGTTTGATATAGCTACATCAAGAGCTGTTGCCAATATGGCTGTATTATCAGAATTCTGTTTACCTTATGTAAAAGTATCTGGATATTTTGTAGCTTTAAAAGGGCCTGCTATAGAAGAGGAATTAGCAAATAGTGAAAAAGCTCTAGAGACATTAGGGGGAAGATTATTAAGAGTTGATGAAACTGTTGTTGAAGGAACAGATTTAAATCATAATATAGTAATTGTTGAAAAGATAAAACAATGTCCAAAGGTGTATCCTAGAAAAGCAGGAACTGTAGCAAAGAAACCAATAAAATAAATTATTATAAATAAATATATAAAGAGTAATTAAACTTTGTCATTTATTAAAGTAGAAATAGGGCTATAAAAAGAGGAAATAAATGTAATATGGCGAATTTAATATATACTTGAATATTACTGTAATTTTTATAAGGGATGGGTAGAGTCAATATGAATAATGAGATATTAAAAATTGATATTAAGGATATAATCCCTAATACATATCAACCAAGAAAATATTTTGATGAAAATGCTTTAATTGAATTATCAGAATCTATAAAAACGCATGGAATAATTCAACCGATAACTGTAAGAAAAAGAGGAGACTTTTACGAGTTAGTAGCTGGGGAAAGAAGATGGAGAGCAGCACAACTTGCAGAGCTTAAAGAAGTCCCTTGTAATATAATAGATATTAATGATACAGAATCAGCAGAAATAGCACTTCTTGAAAACTTGCAAAGAGAAGATTTAAATTTTATAGAAGAAGCAGAAGCATATTATAATTTAATTAATGATCATAAATTTACTCAAGAACAATTAGCTAGACGTATGGGTAAAAAGCAATCAACTATAGCAAATAAGTTAAGAATATTAAAGCTTAGTGATAAAGTTAGGGAATTATGTGTGCTTAATAATTTAACAGAAAGACATGCAAGAGCTTTACTTTCTGTTCAAGATGAGAAACTTCAATTAAGTATATTGAAAAAAGTAATTAAAGGGAATTTAAATGTAAGACAAACAGAAGAACTTATAAATAAAGAACTTTTAAAAATTGCAGGTAAAGAATTAAATGGAAAATATAAGAAAAAAATAAAAGCAGTATTTCCGGCAAAATTATATGTTAATACTATAAAACAAGTATTTGATAAATTTAGTATACCTGCTAAATATAATGTTGATGATTCTGATGAATATATAGAAATAAAGGTAAGAATTCCAAAGCAAAAAAAGTAAAAATTTTACAGTAAATCGCTAAATTTTATATAAAATTTAGCGATTTACTTTTTAAAAATATTATATTTATATTTAAAAAAAATAAAAGCTGAAGAAAGTATTAAGATGATAGTTTTATCTTTTAATATAGTATAAAAAAATATATAATATATTATGAGAGAGAGGGGGTGCGAGGCTCTAAGAATGATTAGGGCTAACTGTGGATGAAGACAATTTGTATATTTAATCAAAAGGGTGGAGTTGGAAAAACAACCACAAACATTAATTTAGCGGCTTATCTTGCTATGTCTGGCTATAAAGTATTAACTATTGATATTGATCCTCAAGGTAATACTACTAGTGGACTAGGTATTGATAAAAGAGGTCTGGAGGCTTCAATGTATGATGTTATAACATCTGATGCAAGTTTAAAAGATGTTATTATACATAGTGATCTTATTTCAAACTTATATATAGCACCATCAACAATGGAACTTGCAGGAGCAGAAGTTGAAGTTATAGGAAAAAATGATAGAGAAAAAATACTTTTAGATAAAATAGATGAAGTTAGAGAAGAATTTGATTTTGTATTTATTGATTGTCCTCCATCATTAGGAGTATTAACAATAAATGCTTTAACATGTTGTGATTCAGTTTTAATTCCAATTCAATGTGAATTTTATGCATTAGAAGGAGTTGGACAACTTATAAATACAATAAAGCTTATAAATAAGTCATTAAACCCAAATTTAAAAATTGAGGGAGTAATTATGACTATGTATGATTATAGAACTAATTTAAGTAATGAAGTTTTTAAAGAAGTTAAAAATTTCTTTGGTGATGTAGTTTATGAAAATAAGATACCTAGAAATATTAGATTAGCTGAATCACCAAGCTTTGGTTTACCAATAATGCTTTACGATGAAAAATGTAAAGGTGCTGATGCTTATTCTGAATTAACAAAAGAATTTTTAAAGAGACAGAATGTGGTGAAGGGTGATAAATAAATGAGTAAGAAATTTGGTTTAGGAAAAGGGTTAGGGGCTTTAATTCCAGATGAAGTTGAAGCTAAATCAAAGGAAAAAGAGAATGATAAAAAAAATTCTACTACACTTATACCATTAAATAAAATAGTAAATAATTCAGAGCAACCAAGAAAATTTTTTGATAGCGATAATATAGCTGAATTAGCTGAATCTATAAAGAATCACGGAATAATCCAACCATTAATACTTAAAAAAGATGGAACTAAATATACTATAATAGCTGGAGAAAGAAGATGGAGAGCATCTAAGATGTTGGGACTTAAAGAGGTACCAGCAATAATAATGGATTTAAGTGAAAAGGAAATTTTGGAAATATCACTAATAGAGAATATCCAAAGGGAAGACTTAAATCCTATAGAAGAAGCTTTAGCATATAGAAAGCTAATAGAAGATTTTAAGTTGACTCAACAAGAATTAAGTAAAAGAATAGGGAAATCTAGAGTTGCAATATCAAATACAATGAGACTTATAAATCTAGATGAAAGAGTTCAACAGTATCTTATTGAAAGTGTTATTTCAGAAGGTCATGGAAGAGCATTACTTGCTATAGAAAATAAGGACTTGCAATATGAGATTGCACAAAGAATAATTGACGAAAATCTTTCAGTAAGAGAGGTAGAAAAGTTAATTAAAGACTTATCTAAAGAGAAAAAAGAAAAGAATATAGATAAGGAAGAAAATCCTTATATAAATGATGTTCAAAATAGACTTCAAGATTATTTTGGAACAAAGGTAAATATAAATTCAAAAAATAAAAAAGGAAAAATAGAAATAGAATATTATTCAGATGATGATTTGAATAGAATTTTAGAATTAATAAACATGTAATGTTTCACGTGAAACATGTTTCACGTGAAACACTTTTAAAGGAAGGACGGAAGAAAAAGTGGAAAATTTAATAGCATCATTAGCAAATTATTTACCTTACATAATAATTGGAATGGGGATAATAATATTATTACTTCTTATCTTAATTATTGTATTATGGAGATCAATGAGTAAGCTAGAAGGTAAATTTAGAAGATTAATGAGAGGAACTACTACTAAAAATTTAGAAGAATTAATTAATAGTAAGTTAGATAATGTAGAAGAAGCAACTAATGCTGCTAATGTAGCTGCAACAGCTTGTGAAGCTTTAAAAGTTGAGATGCAAGGTTGTGTACAAAAAGTTGGTATAATGAGATACAAGGCATTCGAAGATGTTGGAAGTGATTTAAGTTTCTCAATAGCTATATTAGATGGATATAATGACGGTATAATACTAACTGGATTGTATGGAAGACATGATAGTACAACATATGCTAAACCAGTTGATAAAGGAATATCAAGATATGAGTTATCAGAAGAAGAAGCTCATGTTTTAAAAGAAGCTATGAATAGTAAGTAAAAAAATGTACTTTATGAGTAAAGCTCATAAAGTACATTTTTTTTATATATTATTTGAAAAAAGAGAAGGTGAATTATATTCTATTAATTTATTTATAGAATATAATATTCCCTTTGAGATGGCTTCAGCTAAGTGAAAAACTGTATTTAAACGTGTATTTTGTAAAATAATAAACTGAGATTTACTAGATATATTAACAACACCTATTAAACTTATATTACCTACAGGAGTTAAATTTTTTTCTAATGCTAATCCTGGCAAAAGTGGTGAATCAGATATTAATACTTTACCTACATTTTGACAAGCGCCTAATGCAGCATCAATTGCAACTATAAATGGATTATCAAAGTTAAGGTATATTTTATTTAAAGTATCATCTAAGTTTTGACAATGAATTGGACAATCTAATGAGCCATATACGTATATATTTTTTGAATTATTTCTAAAGTTTTTTAAATTATGTCCGACTAATGGGCCTAATGAATCACCAGTTGATCTATCTGAGCCTATACATAAGAAAATTATTGTTCTATTATTAATAAATTCTGATTTTAATTTATTATAAAGGTATTCTCCTATTTCAATAAAGGAATTATTAAGTGCACTATCTACTGAAAATTTATCCAACATAAAAGCCTCCTTTTTAGGAATTATTTCCAAAATGGGAGGCTTTTATTCTTATAATTTATAATTCTTCATGAGCTTTTTTCAAGATAGATATTGCATAATCTATTTCTTCATCTGTATTAAAATATGATATACTAAGTCTTACAGTTCCTTCAGGAAAAGTTCCTATAGTTTTATGACACATAGGTGCACAGTGAAGACCAGATCGATTACTTATACCGTTTGACTCTAAGTAAAATGATAATTCTGATGTTTCTACTCCATCTAAATTAAAAGATATTGATGTAGTTGAATTATTTCCGCTAATATCACCATAAACAGTATATCTATCTATTGAATTTATTGCTTTAATTAATCTCTTATAAAGTTTTGAATTTTTATTTTTAATATTTTCTAATCCGATATTATTTATAAATTCTATTCCATTAGAAAGTCCTACTATTCCAGGTATGTTTAAAGTCCCACATTCAAATTTATCAGGCATAAAATTAGGTTGATGTATATCGTGCGATAAACTACCAGTGCCACCTTCTAATAAAGGAGCGCATATTTCGTTTAATTTATCATCTATAATAAAGCCACCTATACCTTGGGGCCCTAATAAACTTTTATGCCCAGTAAAGGCTAAAGCATTTGCTCCTACATCATAAAAATCAATAGGAACTGTACCTGCTGATTGAGCAGTGTCTATTATAAAAAATATATTATGTTTTTTACAAATCGCACCGATTTCTTTAATTGGTTGAATAGTACCAATTACATTAGAAGCATGTGTAACTACTACTAATTTTGTATTTTTTTTAATAAGTTTTTCTATATCATTAGGATTTATAAATCCATCCTTGGATGCGTTAACAAAATCAACTTCAACTCCAAGGTTTTCTTTACATGAAATTATTGGTCTAACTACAGAATTATGTTCTAATGATGAAGTTATAACATGGTCTCCTCTTTTTAAGGTTCCCTTTATAAGAATATTTAAAGACATAGTTATATTATTAGTAAAAACTACATTTTCAAATTTATCATAATTAAAAAATTTAGCTATTCTTTCTCTTGCCAAAAATAGCTCTCTATTACTTTCCAATGCATTTGAGTGATTTGATCTGTTTGCATTTCCACCAACATTAACTAAGTAATTATAAATTGAATCGCTAACAACCTTTGGTTTGGGAAAAGTTGTACTAGCATTATCTAAATAAACTTTCATACTTCGACACCCTTTTCTATAATATTACATATATTCCATAAATAACAAAACATATGCCGATAACATATAAAATATAAGTCAATAAGCTTGAAGCTTTATTATTAACATCTTTTTTTAATAATTTAAGTCCTTTTGAAGCTAATACATTTAATGCTATGAGCCAAGATATACTTCCAATAACCATAAACAATAAAGCTATACAAAAAAACACATAACCATAGCTTTTCCAAACTGTGCCAACAGTTCCGCTAAAGGCTAACCAAAAAGAAAAAGTTAATGGATTAATAAGTGTAATGACAAATCCTGAAATGAATCCTTTTGACTTACTTGAATTTACAAGCTTAGTGGAAACTTTATTTTTTTTAGAAAATCTAGCAAATATAATTAGTATTATACCAGAAATAAGCCAAAACAATCCTTCAGAGAATTTATTGCTATTGAATATACTAAATAATCCTAAATTTATTATTAGTAAGTAAGTATAATCTGCAAATAGTGCACCTATAGATACTTTAAAGCCACTCCAAAAACCTTTACTTAAAGATCTGTTTACAGCCTCAAGTCCAGCAGGACCAAGAGGGATTGATGCGAAAAGGCCCGATAGAAAACCAACAAAAGGTGCTTTTATAATAGGTATCATAATAATCTCCTTCTATCTATAAAGTTATGTATTTTATTATAAAACAAATATTGGTACAATTCATTAAAATTGCATAAAAAGACTATTATATTTCTTTATAAAATTTTTAAAATATATATAATATAAGTTAGAATATATTTTAAAAAGGAGAGAGTTATGAAATATTATATAGTAGTATTTAAAAATACACATGATGCAATGGCTGGAGAAAAATATTTAAAAGAAAAAGGATACACTTTTAGAATAATGCCAACACCAACTTTAATAACTCAAAGTTGTGGTATTTGTGTACGATTTGAAGATGGAATAGATATTGAAAAAGTTAAAAATGAAAATTTTGAGTATAAAAAAGTATACTGTAAAGATGAAGATGGATATAAAGAAATGTAATTAATTTTATAGGGAGTGGGATATATGGAAAATTTTCTTTTTGATTCATCGCTTTGGACGGAAAAGTTTTCTAAGGCGGCAATAGATACATTAGATTATGTATTATCAAAAGGAATAAAAGTTGTTATTGTAATATTTTTAATGTTTATAAGTATAAAGATAGGGAATAGAGCAATAAAGAAGTTTGTTGATAGACAAGTTAACAATCAAAATTCTAGATTATCAATGAATCCTCAAAAAGCAATTACAGTTGGGGCTGTAATGCACAGTATATTAAAATATGCTGTTTATTTTGTAGGAATTGCGGTAATATTATCAGATATATTTAAAGGAGTATCATTAACTGTTGCTAGTATTGGTGGTTTTGCATTAGGTTTTGGAGCGCAAAGCTTAGTTCAAGATATTATAAATGGATTTTTTATCTTATTTGAAGATCAATATGGAGTTGGAGATTATGTTACTATAGGTAATTTTGAGGGTATAATAGATAGTATAGGAATAAGAACAACTATATTAAAAGACTTTAATGGTGATTTACACCTTATACCAAATGGAACTATAAAAGAAGTTACAAATCATTCAAGAAATAATATTAGATTTATTGTTGATGTATCTATAGCTTATGAGCAAGATATAGATAATGCATTAAAAGTAATAAGAGAAACTTGTGATAAGTTTCAAGAGGAATATAAAGAAAAAGTTCCAAATCCAATTGATATATGGGGAGTAACTGCTCTTGGACCATCAGGAGTTAATATAAGAGTTGTTGGATTTAGTAAACCAATGGAGCAGTGGTCTATGGAAAGAGAACTTAGAAAAGAGATAAAAGAAGCATTAGATAAAGCTAATATAGAAATTCCTTATAATAAAACAGAAATAATAGTTAAAAATGAGCAATAATAAATTTAAGGTTTATAGAATGGAGGAATATAATTGGTAGAAAATTTTAATTTAGGCGATATTGTTGAAATGAAAAAACAACATCCTTGTGGAGAAAAAAATTTTGAAATAACAAGAATTGGTGCCGATGTAAAGATAAAATGTGTCGGTTGTGGAAGAATTATCATGATACCAAGAAGTAAATTCCAAAAAGGTGCAAAAAAAATAGTTCATAAGGCAGAAAATTAATAAAAGTTCTTGAAAAAGTAAAGTTATAATGATAGAATTATAAATTGTAATCCCTGCTGTGCAAAGCACAGCCGTTAGTCCGAGGGGAGGAGGTGAAAATGATGAGAAAGTACGAAACTATATTCATACAACACCCATCACTTGACGAAGAGGTAGTTAAAGCTAACATCGAAAAGTTCAAAGGTGTAATCGAAAATGGTGGAGGCACTGTAGAAAACGTTGATGTTTGGGGTAAGAGAAAGCTTGCTTACGAAATCTCAAAAGTTAGCGAAGGATACTACACATTAGTAGAATTTACAGCAAACCCAGAATTACCAAGAGAATTAGAAAGAGTATTCAGAATTACTGATGGTCTTATAAGACACATCGTAGTAAGTAAGGAAGCGTAAGAGAGGTGATATTGTAATGAACAAAGTTATACTTTTAGGTAGACTTACAAAAGATCCTGAATTAAGATTTGCAGCAGGAAGCGGTAACGCAGTTACTAGATTTTCACTTGCTGTTACAAGACAATTCAAGAGAGATGAAGCTGACTTTATCAACTGCGTAGCATTTGGAAAGCAAGCTGAGACAATAGCACAATATCTTACAAAAGGTGGCCAAATCGCAATTACTGGAAACATCAGAACTGGTAGTTACGATGCACAAGACGGTTCAAAAAGATACACTACTGATGTAGTTGTAGAAAGCTTTGAATTCGTTGGTGGTAAGAGTGGCAACAACGCAGGATCATTTAATAATGATTTCGGCGGAAATAATTCTGATTATTCAAAACCAGCAAACGATCCGTTTGGTGGTTTCGATGATGACATGACTCCAGTCGATGACGGAGATATGCCATTTTAGAGATTTTCAAGGTAAGGAGGTTTAAGTGATGAGAGAAAACAACAGAAGATCTGGTAGAATGAGAAGATCTAAGAGAAAAGTTTGTGCTTTTTGTGTAGAAAAAGCTGAATCAATAGATTACAAAGATGTAGCTAAGTTAAGAAAGTATGTAACTGAAAGAGGAAAGATACTTCCAAGAAGAATTTCAGGAACATGTGCTAAGCACCAAAGACAATTAACTACTGCAATCAAGAGATCAAGAAACATAGCATTATTACCATTTACAACTGAATAGTAATAATTAAAAGAGTACTGCAGAATTTATATTTCTGTAGTACTCTTATTTTTTTGAAAAAATTATCAGCTCCTTGCATTAGTATTAGAAAAAAATTAAAATATACATACAGGGTATTTGTGGGAGGGGTATTTATGAGAAAGAGAGATTTAAACATTATGAGAAATGTAAAAATCATAGAAAACTTAAAGGCTCAGTTAATAAGAGTTATAGGTGATTTTTACACATTATTGACTAGAGGAAGTAATATAGCTGAAGAAGCAATTGTTGAATGTATAGCAGGAGCCATAATAATATTATATGTATTAGGTGAAAAACTAGGATATTCATTACCAGAAATAGATCATGAGATGAAAAAGAAGCTTGATTTTGGAATAAGAGCAGAAGATGAAGTTGAAAAAGAAGGAAAAAGCTTGAGTAAACTTAAGGAGTATATTTCAAACAGAAGAGACTAATAATTAAATAGGAGGAGTTTTATGAATATAGATAAATTATTTAAAAAACTCATAAAGCCCGTAGGATTAATTTTATCTTCTGTAATATTCTTTTTATTAGGATATAGTCAAATTGGATTATTAATAGCAATAATATATTTTATAGATAATTTTTATCAATTAAATAATTATTGGAAGAAGGAAGAAAATATAAATCAATTTACTAAAGAGATAAACAAGGCTGTTAAAAATACTGTAGAAAATACAATATTACCGATAGCTTTAATAGACAATAAGGGTATTATAGAATGGAATAATAATGTATTTAATGAGTTAGATAGCCGGAGAAGTTTTATAGGTGAAAATATACTTAGTATAGCAAGGGGACTAAAATTAAATAATATATTAAGTTCTGATAAAGGAATTCATCAAAAACTAAAGCTAAATAATAGACTATATGATGTTTATAGTAGTAAATTATCAAGACGAGATAGGGAATTATATTTAATTTATTTTAATGACATAAGTGAATTTATAGGAGTAGATACTACAAAAGAAAGTGTAGTGCTTATAGAGGTAGATAATTTTACTGAAGTTTTAGATTCAACAATTGATTCAGATAAACCTTTAGTTATTGCAGAAATTGATAGAGAATTAAATAGTTATGCTCATAATCTCGAGGCTATGATAAAGAAGTATCAGAACAATAAATATATATTATCAATTCAAGATAAATATATTGACGAGGAAATGAGTAATAATTTTAATGTACTAAATAAAATTTCTAATATAAATAAAGGAAATAAAATAGAAGTTACATTAAGTATAGGAGTTGGAAGAGGTGGAATTTCACCTTTAGAAAACTATAAGTATGCTTCTGTTGGAAAAGAACTGGCTTTAGGTAGAGGTGGAGATCAAGTTGTTGTAAAGAGCCCAGATAGTGTGAAAATATTTGGCGGAAACAGTAAGGAAATAGAAAAAAGAACTAAAGTTAGGGCTAGAGTAGTGTCTCATGCAATAAAAGAACTTATATATGAAAGTAATAAGGTATTTATATTAGGGCACAAGAATTTTGATATGGATTGCTTAGGTGCGGCTGTCGGTATGGCAAGTGCTGTAAAACAACTTGGTAAACCATGTAATATAATATTGGATGATAGTAATAAAGATGCCGTAGAATATTATTTAAAACAATTGAAAACAGATGAAAAATATGCTAATCTATTTGAAACATCAGAAGAAGCTAAAAAAGAAATAACTGATGAATCATTACTAATAATTGTAGATGTACACAATAAAAATTATGTTGATAATTTAAAACTTATAGAAAATTCAAAGAGAAAAGTTATAATAGATCATCATAGAAGAAGTGCAGATATAATTGGTGATACTTTATTAAATTATATAGAAGTCTATGCATCGTCAACATGTGAAATGGTAACTGAAATTATACAATATATGATTGAAAATGTAATTTTAAATAAGTTAGAGGCTGAAGGGCTTTTAGCAGGTATATATATGGATACAAAAGGATTTGCTTTTAAAACAGGAGTAAGAACTTTTGATGCAGCGTCATTTCTTAGAAAGATGGGTGCAGAAACAACAGAAGTTAAAAAGATGTTCACTGATAATTTAAAAGACTTTATACAAATAGCTGATATAATTAAATCAGCAAAGATAGAAGATAATATTGCAATAGCAATATGTCCTGAAAATGTTAATGATACTGTTATGATTGCAAAATCAGCAGATGATTTGTTAAATATATCAGGTGTTTTAGCTAGCTTTGTATTAGCAAATATTGATGGCCATACTTATATTAGTGCAAGGTCTATTGGAGATATAAATGTCCAAATAGTATTGGAAGCTTTAGGTGGGGGCGGTCATATGAATATGGCTGGTACTAAAATGCCAAATAAAACAATAGATGATGCCTTAAAAGAATTAAATGAGGCAATTACAAAATACTTAAGGGTGGGTGAATAAAATGAAAGTAATTTTATTAAAAGATGTTAAAAGTTTAGGAAAAAAAGGTGATGTTGTAAATACATCAGATGGATATGCAAGAAATTTCTTATTCCCAAAGAAGCTTGCAGAAGAAGCTACAAATAATAGTTTACACATTTTAAATAACAAAAAAGAAAATGAAAGAAAGCAAAAGCTTGCAGAACTTGAAGCAGCTCAAAAATTAGCAGGAGAATTAAAAGGAAAAGAAATAAAAATAACTGCTAAAACAGGAGATAATGGTAAGTTATTCGGAGCTATAACAAGCAAAGATGTAGCTACAAAAATAAAAGAAACTTATAAAGTTGAAATTGATAAGAAAAAGATTGTTATGGATACAATAAAAGTAGCTGGAGGATATGATATAGAAGTTAAATTATATCCTGAAGTATCAACAAAAATGAAAGTTATTATTGTTCCACAAGCTTAAGGAGGAATAGTATTTTGAAATTACGCGAGGAAATTGGTTTCCTGCAAGATATAATAAAAGGTGATTTATCACAAGATTCTCAAATAAATGTTCTATTTGATATATTAAAAAATGTATTAGATGAAGGTGCTGTAAGAGCTAGAACAGTAAGATTTAAGCTTAAAGATTACATTGGGTCAAAGAATGTAGCTGAAAGAGCATATGCATTAAATATGATAGCTTCAGATGGTGCTGGAATTGAAGTAGTACCACCAGAAGATAAAGTAGATGAAGTTATTGAAGATGCTGTTGTATGGATTTCAGAAGAGATAGCAAAAAGATATGTTCAAAATCAGATAGAATCAAAAGTAGAGAAAGCTATAATGGAAAAGCAAGAGAAGTATATTGATGAAATGAGACTTTCCATTATAAAGAAAGAAAAAGGCAGCGAAAACCAAAAAACAAAGAAAAAATATGAAGAACTTAAAGAGTTGGATGATAGAGTAACAAGTAAAAATATAATGAGCTTTTTAAGACCAGAAACATTAGATGAAATAGTAGGTCAAGAAAGAGCTATAAAATCATTAATATCAAAGTTGTCATCTCCATATCCACAACATATAATTCTTTATGGACCACCAGGGGTTGGTAAAACTACTGCTGCTAGAATAGCTCTTAATGCAGCTAAAAATTTAGAATTTACACCTTTTGATGATAAATCTAAGTTTGTTGAGGTGGATGGAACAACTTTAAGATGGGATCCAAGAGAAATAACAAATCCTTTATTAGGATCAGTACATGACCCTATATATCAAGGAAGTAAAAGAGACTTAGCTGATATTGGAGTACCAGAACCAAAGCCAGGATTAGTAACAGAGGCTCATGGTGGAGTATTATTTATAGATGAGATAGGAGAACTTGATAATATTCTTCAAAATAAACTTTTAAAAGTATTAGAAGATAAGAGGGTTGAATTTTCATCATCATATTATGATCCAGATGATGAAAAAACTCCTAAATATATAAAATATTTATTCGAAAAGGGGGCTCCAGCAGATTTTGTACTAATTGGTGCAACAACAAGAGAACCAGGAGAAATAAATCCTGCTCTTAGATCAAGATGTACAGAAGTTTATTTTGAGCCACTTGGAGTTAAAGATATTCAAGATATAGTAAGAAATGCTGCTAAAAAACTTGGAGTTTCATTAGAAAAAGAAGTTCCAGAATATATAAGTAGATTTACTATAGAAGGAAGAAAAGCAGTAAATATACTTACTGATGCATATGGATTTGCACTTTATAAGAGAAAAAATAAGCCTAAGAAACTTAAAATCACTCTAAAAGATGTAGAAGAAGTAGTATCAATAGGAAGATATACTCCATTTGAAATAGTAGATAATAATACTGAATATGAAATTGGTCATATATATGGTTTAGGAGTAAGTGGATTTATAGGATCAACGCTAGAAATAGAAGCATCAGTTTTTGAAGCAAAGAAAAAAGGTGCAGGAACTGTAAGATTCAATGAAACAGCTGGTAGCATGGCTAAAGATTCAGTATATAATGCAGCATCAGTAATAAGAAAAATTACTGATAAAGATATAAAAGATTATGATATTCATGTTAATGTAATTGGTGGTGGAAAAATAGATGGACCATCAGCTGGTACAGCAATAACAGTATGTATAATAAGTGCTTTATTAAATAAGCCTTTAAGACAAGAGGTTGCTATTACCGGGGAAATATCATTAAGAGGAAAAGTTAAACCTGTTGGAGGAATATTTGAAAAAATTTATGGGGCGAGAAGAAAAGGAATAAAACTTGCAATTGTACCAGAAGATAATAAAAATGATATTCCACAAGGATTGACTGATATAGAAGTTAAAACTGCAAGAACTATTGAAGATGTAATGGAATTAGTTTTTGAATAATAAAGTAAAGAAGATTTTAATCTTCTTTACTTTATTTTATTATTTTAAATTATATGATAAAATTAAATTTTGGAAGGAGGTATAAGCATGGAAACAACAGTTAATAAAACATTGCCACAAAGTATAGAAGCAGAACAATCAGTAATTGGTTCTATGATTATCGACAGAAGTGCAATAGCTCAAGCGGCAGAAGGGCTAGATGATGATGACTTTTATAGAGATAGTCATAAAGTTTTATTTAAAAGCATAATTGAGATGTTTAAAAAAGATATGGCAGTAGACTTAGTTACTGTACTTGAAGAGTTAAAGGCTAATGATATGCTAGAAAGAGCTGGCGGTGTTACATATGTAACAGAAATAACATCATCAGTGCCGACTACAGCTAACCTTTCTTCTTACATAAAGATAGTTCAAGAAAAATCAACTCTTAGAAAGCTTATAAAAGCTTCATCTTCTATTATTGAAGAAAGTTATAATAAACAAGGTGAAGTTGAAAATGTATTAGATGCAGCAGAAAAGAGAATATTTGATATAGCGGAGAAGAGAACTACAAGTGATTTTGAACCTTTAAATCAAGTTCTTGAGAGAGGATTTATTGAAATAGAAAGACTATTCAATAATAAAGGTGAAATAACAGGAGTAGGGTCTGGATTCGTAGATTTAGATGCAAAAACATCAGGATTCCAAAAGGGTGATATGGTTCTTATAGCTGCCAGACCATCTATGGGTAAAACAACATTTGCGTTAAATATTGCAGAATATGCAGCACTTAGAGAAGGAAAAAGTGTAGTTATATTTTCACTAGAAATGTCTAAGGAACAATTAGCATATAAACTTTTATGTTCTGAGGCAAATGTTGATATGTTAAAGCTTAGAACAGGTGCATTAGATGATAAAGATTGGGAAAATATAGCGAGAGCTACGGGTCCATTATCTAAAGCTAAAATATATATAGATGATACTGCAGGGGTTTCTGTAATGGAAATGAGATCAAAATGTAGAAGGTTAAAGATTGAGTATGGTATAGATTTAATACTTATTGACTACCTTCAACTTATGTCAGGATCATCATCAGAGAGTAGACAACAAGAAGTATCAGAAATATCAAGATCTATAAAAGCATTAGCAAAAGAGATGGAATGTCCAGTAATAGCATTATCACAGTTATCTCGTGCTCCTGAGCAAAGAGCAGATCATAGACCAATGTTATCTGACCTTAGAGAATCTGGTTCAATAGAGCAGGATGCTGACCTTGTTATGTTCTTATATAGAGATGAATACTATAACAAAGAGACAGAAGATAAAAACGTGGGGGAATGTATAATAGCAAAGCAAAGAAACGGTCCAGTAGGAACTGTTAAGTTAGCTTGGCTTGGACAATTCAGTAAATTTGGTAATTTGGATACTATACATACAGAATAAATAATAAAGACTAATATAAAGGATAAAAAAGCTCACCGTAGTAGGTGAGTTTTCTTTATAATAAATTGAAATTGGAGGATTGATTATGAGTAAAAAAATAGGATTTATAGGTTGCGGTAATATGGGAAGTTCAATGCTTGGTGGCTTAATAAGCAAAGGATTTTCTAAAAAGGAAGATATTATAGTTTCAACTAGAAGTGAAGAATCAAAAAATAGATTAGAAAAACAATATGGAGTTAATGCAACAATAGATAATAAAGAAGTTGCTGACTTTGCTGATATATTAATTCTTGCAGTAAAGCCTTATATGTATAAAGATGTAATTAGCGGAATAAAAGAAAGTATAAGTAAAGATAAAATAATAATAAGTATAGCAGCAGGTATAGATTTAAAGGACTTACATGAAATGATAGGGGAAGAGTATAAAATAGTAAAAACTATGCCAAATACACCAGCTTTGGTAGGGGAAGGTATGTCTGCAATATGTCCTAATAAAAATATTACTAAAGAAGAATTAGAATATGTTTGTAATATGTTCAATGCATTTGGAAAATATGAAATACTTTCAGAAGGAGATTTTCATGGATTTATAGCACTTTGCGGATCATCACCAGCATATGTATTTATGTTTATAGAAGCAATGGCGGATGAAGCTGTGAAACTTGGAATTCCAAGAATCAAGGCATATAAAATGGCAGCTCAAAGTGTATTAGGTTCAGCAAAGATGGTATTAGAAACTGGAAAACATCCTGGGGAATTAAAAGATATGGTATGCTCACCAAAAGGAACAACTATAGAAGCAGTATGTGAACTTGAAAAACTTGGATTTAGAAATTCTATAATAGGTGCAATGGATAAGTGCGCAGATAAATCAAAAAATATGTAATAAATTTATTTTTACTTGTTGACAAAGATAAAAATAGAATATATACTATAGTTAGTGATAATCAATATCAATTAGATAGCGTAAGAAATTTTTGGATTGGTTATATACTGGACACACAGAACACACATATATAAAACATTAACGCGAAAAAACTCCTCTTAATTATTAAATTAAGAGAAAAAAACCTTAGATTCCACAGGTCTAAGGTTTTTTTCTGTTAATTTTTCTATCATTTTTAATGTTATACGAATTATTTATTAAATTTATAGAAAAATATTCGAGAATATATTGATTTACAACTTCCAGTTTGTTACTATATTCATGGAGATTATAAAAATCTCAATAATTTATATTAATTTATTCAATTAATGTAAATAATAAAGTAGTGAATAATAAGTCTAAAAGTAAAAGGCTTATAATCCAAAGGAGGCAAATAATATGTCAGCATTTATAGTAGTAGGAGCCCAATGGGGAGATGAAGGAAAAGGAAAAATGACAGATTACCTTGCAGAAGAGGCAGATGTTGTCGTTAGATTCCAAGGAGGAAATAATGCAGGTCATACTGTAGTTGTTGGAGATAAAGAATATAAGCTTCACTTAATACCTTCAGGAATACTATATGATGATAAAGTAAATGTTATTGGAAATGGCGTAGTTGTTGACCCAAAAGCATTATTTGAAGAAATAGAATATTTAGAAGGTGTTGGAGTAAAAGTAACACCAGAAAAATTAATGATAAGTGATAGAGCTCAACTTATAATGCCATATCATAAAGTATTAGATAGATTAAAAGAAAAAGCTAGAGGAAAAAATGACATTGGAACAACAGGAAAAGGTATTGGACCATGTTATACAGATAAATATGAAAGATCAGGAATAAGAGTTTGTGATCTTATGCATGAAAATGTATTTGAAGAAAAGTTAAGAGAAAATGTAGAAGCTAAAAATGCTTATATAACAAAAGTTTTAGGTGGAGAACCTGTAAGTTTTGAAGAAATTTTCAATGAATATAAAGAACTTGCTAAAAAATTAAGACCATTTGTAAAAGATACATCAGTTCAAGTTTATGACTCAATAAAAGCTAATAAAGATGTATTATTTGAAGGTGCTCAAGGAATGCTTCTTGATATTGATTACGGAACATATCCATATGTAACATCATCAAATACAACAGCTGGTGGAGTAGCTAGTGGTTCAGGAATAGGACCAAACATGATAACTAATTCAGTTGGTATAGCTAAAGCTTATACAACAAGAGTTGGTAAAGGACCATTCCCAACAGAATTAAATGATGAAACTGGTGACTGGATAAGAGAAAAAGGTCATGAATATGGAGTTACTACTGGTAGATCAAGAAGATGTGGATGGTTAGATTTAGTTATTCTTAAAACATCAGTTAGAGTAAGCGGATTAACTTCACTTGCAGTAACAAAAATAGATACATTAGCAGGACTTGATAAAATAAAAGTTTGTACAGGATATAAATTTAATGGAGAAGTTATTGATTACTTCCCAGCTAGTTTAGAAGATCTTGCAAAATGTGAACCAGTATATGAAGAATTTGATGGATGGGATGATAGCGTTGCAGATGCAAGAAGCTATGAAGAACTTCCTGAAAATGCAAAGAAATACATTGAAAGAATAGAAGAATTCACAGATACAAGAGTTTCTATAGTTTCAGTTGGTCCAAAGAGAGACCAAACTATGAGAGTTAAAGAAATTTAATTCCGACTGGAAAACTTGACTTTAATAAATGCATAAAATATAATCTTTTTATAGATGATATTTATGTACATAAAATTATTAAAGAGGTGGATTTAATGATAACTAAAGACATGACAATCGGTGAAATAATAAGAAAAGACCCAACAAGAGCAGAAGTTTTAATGGCATTTGGAATGGGATGTGTTGGATGTCCATCAGCTCAAGCTGAAACATTAGAAGAAGCTGCAGGAGTTCACGGATTAAACTTAGAAGCTTTATTAGAAGCTTTAAACAATAGAGCAGAATATTAATTCTGAAATTTAGCAGATAGTTTATACTATCTGCTTTTTTTAATTGTTTTACATATTAAAGATGTTAGTAATAAATAGAACCATTAGTAAATATAAATAGAAAAGTAGTTTATATTATTTTATATTTGGGGGATATTTATTATGATAAAAGAAGAAAATTTAATAAAAAGTAATAATAGAAAATACAGTAATTTATATAACATAATAAAAAAATATGTTTATAAAAATTATGATGAATACAATAGGGTATGTAAAAGAAAAAATAAAAGAATAGCTATAATTATATCCTTAGTGGCTTGCTTTATGCTTATAATATCTACATCAATATTATCAATTAGAAGAGGATATTATGATAGTAATATTACTGCAATTACCTTAGCAATTATTTTTGAAGTTTTAAATATTTTATTTTTTACTACTTTTATATTTGTATTGGCTAAGGATGAGTTTAGAGAGGAGTTTGGGTTTACTGGATGTTTTAATATAACATCTATAGTTTTTCTAATAAGAGCTGTTTTTGAGCTACCTGGGGCTATAATTGGAGTATATTTAAATAATGGAGAAGGTATAGCGTTTTTTATTGGGTTAATAATGAGTAGTTTAACAATGTATTTACTATTGAAGAATAATAAAATAATAAATTTTAAAAAAGCACTTTTAATTTTATTGATATTTATATTTTTCATATAATTAATAATTTGTAAAAAGTACTTTAATAAGTATACAGAAGATAGAAAGTTTAATGAAATTAATGTAGGATTATATTAAATAATACTTTGAGGTGTGAGCAAGATGACTAATGAATATACTAAAGGATATACAAAACAATATGAAGTAATGTATAGAGATTCAGACTATAAATTAAGATGTAAACTTGCATCTATGGTAGATTTTTTCTGTGATATTGGTAACATTCATGCAGAGGAAGTTGGAGATTCAATAGATTTTCAATTATCACATGGATGTACTTGGGTCTTTTATAAATATGATATAAACATTTATAAATATCCAAAGTATAGACAAAAAATAATTGTAACAACAATTCCAGCAGGATTTAAGAAATTTTATGCATTTAGAAAATATTTGATAAAGAGTGAAGAAGGTGAACTTCTAGCAGAGGCAACAGCATTATTTTTCTTGATAAACATAGAAAAAAGAAGACCAGCAAGAATACTTAAAGAGCAATATGAATTCTATGGTGAGTCTGGAGATATGGATAAAGCTATAGATATGGGTAAAATAAGAAAAATAGAGAATGAAGACCATTATAAGGAATTCCAAATAAGATACAGTGATATAGATTCTAATACACATGTTAATAATGTAAAATATATTGAATGGGCTATAGAATCAGTTCCTATAGAAGTAGTTAAAGATTATGAAATAGATAAATTAAAGGTCGTATTTGAAAAAGAAACAACTTATGGAAATAAAATTCATGTATCAGCAGAAGTTATAAAAGAAGATGATGGATTAACAACATTGCATAAAATTACAGATAAAGATGGTCAAGAGCTTACAGTATTAGAAGCTCATTGGAGAAAATCAATATAAAATTGCAAAAAAATAGACTGC
>NZ_AVSV01000015.1 GCF_000498355.1 Clostridium sp. Ade.TY
GACAATAACTTTATATTTGGATTAACAGTAGAAGAAATAGAAGAATTAAAAGGAAAATATAATAGTAAGGAATATTATAATGAAAATCCTTCAATAAAGCGAGTTGTGGATTCATTAATAGATGGAACTTTTGATGATGAAGGAACAGGTCTTTTTAAAGATCTTTATAATTCTTTAATAGCAGAAGGGGATGGATATTTCTTATTAGCTGATTTTGAAAGCTTTAAAGATACAGAAGATAAAGTTTTTGATGCTTACAAAGATGAAAAGAAATGGGCTAAGATGGCATTTAAAAATACTTGTAATGCAGGAATGTTCTCATCAGATAGAACAATATTAGAATATAGCAAAGATATATGGAACATTAAGCCTACTAAAAATACATTATAATTTTAAAAAGGTTAGGAGAAATTGTTATGAGGTTTGGTAAAAATAGTTTTACAAGCTATGAAAAAGGTATAGAAAAAGAATGGATGCTTGCAAATGGAAGAAGTGCATTTTCAGGAAGTACTATAATTGGAGCGAATAGTAGAAAGTATCATGCTATATTGATAGCAGCTTTAAAGTCTCCAGATGAAAGATATATGATTCTTCCAAAAGTATCAGAAAAATTTATATCAAATAATATAGAATACCCTCTAACAACGACAAAATATAAAGATGAAGTTATTGAAGGGTATAAAAACCTTCAAAGCTTCAATTATGACGGTATTCCAGAATATAAATATTTTATTAATGGTACAACTATAAATAAAAGAGTATTTCTTCAAAAAGGAAAAAATACTGCAGTTATTGAGTATAAAATAAAAGGAAATAAAAATGGTGGAGAACTTAAACTTATACCATTTATGTCATTTAGAAATCCAGGAGAAATTAGTGAAGATTGTAATTTAAACTTTAATAAAGAAGATATAAAAGGTGGATTTTTATTAAATCCAAAACTAAAAGAAGATTTAAATATTAAAGTATTTATAACTGATGGAAGAATATCTTCAAGAAATGAAAGTATAACTAAAGAAGTATTTTATGATGTTGATAAATCAACAGGTGATGACTATTTAGATAGATATTATATACCTGGAAAATTAACAATAGATATTAATCCTTATGAAGAAAAGAAAGTATATTTTGTATGTACTATTGAAGAAGGAAGTATTGATGCTGAAGATATAGTAAAGAGTGAAGAAGAAAGAATATCATTATTAAGAAATACATTTAAAGATGATAATAGAACATTAGCTAAGTTACTTCCAATATCAGCAGACCAATTTATAGTTGATAGAGATTCAATAAATAGTAAGACAGTTCTTGCTGGATATCCATGGTTTTTGGATTGGGGAAGAGATACTATGATAGCCTTAACTGGAGTAGCAATGGCAACAGGTAGATTAGATGATACTAAAGATATTTTAAGAAGCTTTAGTTTATATGAAAAGAATGGATTAATACCAAATATGTTTCCAGACTTTGGACAAGAACCTCTATATAATACTGTAGATGCTTCACTTTGGTATATTCATGCAATTTATACTTATTTATTATATAAAAATGATGAAAATGAATTAGAGTTTGTAAAGAATGAACTTTATAAAACAATAAAAAATATAATAAAGGCTTACAGAGAAGGTACAGATTTTTCAATAAAAATGGATAAAGATTATTTAATAAATGCAGGTAGTGGATTAGATCAAGTTACTTGGATGGACGTAAGAGCGAATGGGATAGTTGTTACGCCAAGACATGGAAAGCCAGTTGAAATAAATGCATTATGGTACAATGCACTAAAAATATCAGCACTTCTTGCTGAAAAGTTTGGTGATGAAGAGTATAAAGATTATTTAGAGCTTGCAGAGAAGGTTAAGAAATCTTTTAATGAAAAGTTTTGGAATGAAAAAGATGAATGTCTTTATGATGTTGTAAATGATATAGAAAGTGATAGTGCTATAAGACCAAATCAAGCTTATGCAATATCATTACCATTTACAATGCTTCCAAAAGAAAAGGAAGAGAAGGTAATAGAAAAAATTTATAATGAATTATACACTTCTTTTGGTCTTAGAAGTTTAAATAAAAGTAATGAAGATTATAAGAAGGTTTATATAGGAGAGCTTGTTGATAGAGACATGGCTTATCACCAAGGAACAGTATGGTCATTTCCACTAGGCGCATTTTTAAGTGGATACTTTAAGGTTAATGGCTATTCAGAAGAAGCAAAAGAGTTTGTAGACGAAGCATTAAAAGAAATGGAAAGTCATATTGAAGATCAATGTTTAGCAGGTATTGCTGAAATATTCGATGGAGATGCCCCTCATAATGCAAGAGGTTGTTATAACCAAGCTTGGGGTGTTGGAGAAATGCTAAGAGTTTACTATGAATGCATAAGAGGAAATTTTAAAAATTTAGAAAAAGCCCATAACCTTATCTTTAATTAATATAAAAAGTCCTATAATCTATGGCTAACCATCTTAGAATTATAGGGCTTTTGGCAGTTAACTATAATATTTTATATAGAAAGTTGGAATTTTTGAGATGGATATAAAAAATGTTTATGAAAATAAAAATGAAATAAGAGAAATATTTAATTCAAAAGATTTTAAAGAAAAATATACAACAAGCTTAGAGCTTGGTGCTATATATTCAGAAGATAAAACTATATTTAGAATTTGGACTCCAGTTGCTAAAAGGGTAATATTACAGTTATTTACTAAAGGTATAGGAGAAGATAATTTTAAAAAGATTAAAGATATAGAAATGAAAGAAGAAAAAAATGGAGTATGGACTTACGAGGAAAATGGAGATTTAGATAAAATATATTATAAATTTAAAATATATATTGGTGATTTAGTAAATGATGTAATAGATCCAAATTCAAAGGCTGTATCGGCTAATGGTGAATATAGTATGGTCGTTAATTTAAATAATACAAATCCAGATGGATGGGAAAATGATAAAAAGCCAGAATTTAAAAATGCTACAGATGCTGTTATTTATGAAATGCATATAAGAGATTTTTCAATAGATGAAAATTCAGGAGCAAAATTTAAAGGAAAGTATAAAGGCATTACTGAATCTTTAACAAAAACTAAAAATGGAACAAAAACATGTTTAGATCACGTAAAAGAACTTGGAGTTACTCATCTTCATTTATTACCAACATTTGATTACAAATCAATTGATGAGAAAAAATTAAATATTCCTCAATATAATTGGGGATATGATCCAGAAAACTATAATTGTCCAGAAGGTTCATATTCAACTAATCCATTTGATGGAGAAGTTAGAATAAAAGAATTTAAAGAGATGGTTTTAAATCTTCATAAAGAAGGATTAAGAGTAGTAATGGATGTTGTTTATAATCATACTTACGAAACAGAAAACTCATTATTTAATAAAGTAGTTCCATATTATTATTATAGAGAAGATGATAAAGGAAATTTTTCAGATGCCTCAGCTTGTGGTAATGAAACAGCATCAGATAGAAGTATGTTTAGAAAGTTTATGATAGATTCATTAAAATATTGGGCTAATGAGTATCATATAGATGGATTTAGATTTGATCTTATGGGAATACATGATGTAGAGACTATGAAACTTATAAGAGAAGAACTTGATAAAATAGATAAATCAATAATAATATATGGGGAAGGATGGACAGGTGGAGATAGTCCATTAAAGGAAAAAGATAGAGCATTAAAGAAAAATACAATTCAATATGGAGATATGCAAATTGCTGCATTTAGTGATGATATAAGAGATGCTGTAAAGGGCGATGTATTTATAGAAGAAAAAGCTGGATTTGTAAATGGGGGAGAAGATTTTGAAGAAACAATAAAATGTGGAATAGTTGCATCAACAAATCATCCTCAAGTAGATTATAGTAAAGTTATATATTCAGATAAATTTTGGGCAAATGAACCTTATCAAACAGTAACATATGCATCAGCTCATGATAACTATACTCTATGGGATAAGCTTTATATAACTGCAAAAGATGAAAGTGAAGAAGAAAGAATAAAAATGAATAAGTTAATAGCAGCAATAATATTGACTTCACAAGGAATTTCATTTATACATGCAGGTGAGGAATTTCTTAGAACAAAGTGTGATGAAAATGGAAGGCTTATAGAAAATAGCTTCAAATCAAGTGATTTAGTGAATAAATTAGATTGGGAAAGAAAAGAAAAATATGAATATGTGTTTAACTATTATAAAGGGTTAATAGGACTTAGAAAAAATCATAAAGCTTTTAGAATGAATAGCTCAAAAGAAATAAGTAAGAGACTAAGTTTTATAGAATTTGGAGAAAAAAATGTTGTAGGATATACTATAGATTCAGAAGGAATAGATGAATTTAAGAAAATACTTGTTATATTTAACGGAAATAAAGAAGATAAAGAATTAGAAATTCCAAAAGGAGATTGGACTATAGTTGTAGATGGTAATGAAGTAAATGAGAATGGAATAAAATCTATAAAAGAAGATAAGGTAAAAGTTATAGGAAGAACAGCATTAATTTTAATTGAAAAATAGTATTAAATATAATTTAAGTAAAAAGGATTTTAATTTAAAAGTTTAGTATAAATATAAAGAAGGACAGATTGCCTGCCCTTCTTTATTGTCTTTTAGCCAAATAATATCTTATTCCAATTACAAAAATAGCTAATAAAGATAAAATTACAAACCAACTTATAAAACTTGGTTTTGAAGTAACTACTTTAGAAATAACATTAATATTATTAATCATATAAACCCCACCCCACAATATAATTATTTTTTTCTATATTTATAATATTTATATGCAACTATAATAATAGAGATAATAGCTATAACAAAAAGAAAACTAAGAATTCCATGACTGTTTGAAGTAAATATAATATTCATAAAATCAAACTCCCTTAAAAAGTGTATATAATAATATAATTCTCTAAATAAAATAATATATCCTTTCATAAAATAGAATAAAAGTATAAAAATAACAAATTGTATAAAGGAGAGAGGTATTTGGAAACTAATAAATCAAGTTCTACAGTAGTATTTATAAGTGCGTTTATAATTAGCCTTGTATTAAATTACACAATTGAACCTTCATTTAATGATTTTACGACGCCATTAACAATAATATTTCTTTTGTCATTAATAGTAGCTATGCTATATAGAATTATAGAGCTTCTAGATAAAAACAAATAAAAAAGAGCAGTTAATAAAACTACTTTCATAAAAAAATTATTCAGCATAGATTTTAATACTTAGATTGATAAACTCAGTGTTATATTAGATAATTTGCGTAAGATATATTTGAGTGAGAGATTAGAATTTCATTATTTCAGAGTAAGTTTGGCGTTAATAAACTTCGATTGTTTGAGTGTAAGTAAATAAAAAAAGAGTAGCTTTAGTAACTACCCTCAAAAAAGGTATTAAAGTAAAATTAAATACGTACATTCACATCATATTATTATATTATGAACTTGCGTAAAGTATTATTTGAATGAGCAATTAGAAATTCATAATTTCTGTAGTAACTTGTGTGTTAAAAAGCTGAAATGTTTGAATGAAATGAGTTAATAAAAAAGAGAATAGTTAATAAAACTATTCTCATAAAAAAATTATTCAACATATATTTCAATACTTAGATTGATAAACTTAGTATTATATTAGATAATTTGTGACAGATATATTTGAGTGAGAGATTAGAATTTCATTATTTCAGAGTAACTTTGGAGTTAATAAACTTCCATTGTTTGAGAGTAATTAAATAAAAAAAGAGTAGCTTTATTAACTACTCTCAAAAAAGGTATTAAAGTAAAATTAAATACGTACATTCACATCATAATATAATATTTAGTAGTCAATTAAGTATAATCGTGATCTATTGTTATTATGCAATTATATTGTGGATGTATTTCTTTTATTGATTTTATTAAATCTTCTTTTAATGTATTTTCATCTATTACTTTATTTAATGCTTTTGAATTTACTACAATATCAAAAATAAGATTTTTTTGATTTCCTTCACCAACAATTCTAAAATCATGCATAGATTTAATTAAAGGATTATATTTAATAATTTTTGATACTTCATGATAAGCTTCTATAATTTCATCATTTGATAAACATATAGGATCCATATGAATTACTAAATAAATTCCAAGCTCTTTAGAAATTTCTCTTTCAGCTCTATCTATAATATTATGAATCTTCATAATATCAATATCAGAAGGGATTTCAGCATGTACTGAAGCCATACATCTTCCAGGACCATAGTTATGAACAACAAGATCATGCATTCCTGTTATATAATCATATGATAAAAGCATATCGTGTATATCTTTAACTAATTTTGGATCTGGTGCTTCACCAAGAAGTGGATTTAGTGTCTCCTTAACAAGAGAAAATCCAGAATAAATTATAAATAAAGCAACTAAAATACCAACATATCCATCAATTGGAATACTAGTAAATTTAGCAGCAAGTAAAGATATAGCAACACAGCTTGAAGTAAATACATCTCCTAGAGCGTCAACACTAGCTGCTTTTAATGCAGTTGAATCAATTTTATTTCCAATAAACTTATTAAAAAATGAAAGCCATAATTTAAGAAATATAGAAACAACAAGAAGAAGAAATGGAATCCATTCAAATTTTATAAGTTGAGGATTCATTATTCTATCAAATGATGTCTTTACAAATTGAAAACCAACAAGCATAACCATAAAAGCAACAATAAGTGCTGATAAATATTCAATTCTTCCATGTCCAAAAGGATGCTCTTCATCTGCTGGTCTATTTGCCATTTTAAAACCAACTATAGTTATTATTGAAGAAGCAGTATCAGACAAGTTGTTAAAGGCATCAGCTGTAACAGCTATACTTGAAACTAATGTACCAACACTAAATTTTATTATAAATAATAAAAAGTTAACTATAATTCCAATAATACCACCTAAAAAGCCATAAGAGTTACGAACTTTTTTATTATTAGTATTTTCACTATCTTTTACGAATTTTTGTACTAAAAATTGCGAAACCATTAATATTACCCCCATTTAAAATATATATTTTTATTCTATATTAGAGTTAAATATTAATCAAATTAAAGTGAAGATTGCCTTGCATTATATGAAATAAATTTTGTCCTAAAATAATAAGGATAGTTTAAGCAAATACTTTAATATATTCTTTTGGTTTACATAAGGTTTAAGTATAAATTAAATTTTAATTTTATACTTTACTTTTAGTTTAAGTGAAAAGCTTAAATTTTATGTTTTGAAATTATATGAATTTAATAAATTATTAAATGATTAGTTTATAATATTTTTTTATGTTAAATGTGGTAAAATATATATTAATTAGTTATTTAACTTTAGGAGGAAGAATTTATGCAAAAGAAATTAGCAAATGAATTAATAGATTTCTTATATAATAGTCCAACAGCATATCATGCTGCAACATCAGTAAAAGAAATGTTAGATAAAGAAGGTTTTGAAGAGTTATTTGAAACTGATTCATGGAAAGTTAAAAAAGGCGGAAAATATTACTTAAAGAAAAATGATTCAGCAGTAATAGCTTTCACTGTTGGAAATGGTGAAATAGAAAAAGATGGATTTAGACTTATTGGAGCACATACAGATGCACCAGGTTTTAAAATTAAGCCAAATGCTGAAATGGTAGGAGAAAACCATTATTTAAAATTAAATACAGAAGTATATGGTGGACCAATACTTTATACTTGGTTTGATAGACCACTTGGAATTGCTGGAAGAGTAATTGTTAAAGGTAAATCAGCTTTAAAGCCAGAAGTTAAATTAGTAAATATAAATAAGCCAGTATTAGTAATACCAAGTTTAGCTATTCATATGAATAGATCAGTAAACGAAGGTTATGCATTTAATAAACAAAAGGATACATTACCTTTAGCTGGATTTGTTAATGAAAGTTTAGAAAAGGGAGATTTATTAGTAAATCTTATAACAGAACAGTTAGGAATCAATAAAGAAGATATATTAGATTTTGATTTATTCTTATATGAATTTGAAAAAGGATGCATAATGGGAGTAAACGAAGAATTTATATCAGCAGGAAAATTAGATGACCAATGGATGGTATTTGCAGGAATTAAAGCTTTAATAAATAGTTCAGATATAAATGCAACTAAAGTTATGGTATGCATAGATAATGAAGAAATAGGAAGTTTAACTGCTCAAGGAGCTAATTCAAACTTAATAAGAAGAACATTAGAAAGAATTTCAATTGCTCTTAATAAAAATACAGAAGAATTCTTTAGAGCACTTTCAAATTCATTAATGATTTCAGCAGATTTAGCTCATGCTGTGCATCCAAACTTGCCAGAAAAGCATGATCCAACAAATAGACCTGTTCTTGGAAATGGACCAGTGCTTAAAATTGCAGCATCAGGAAGTTATTCAACAGAAGGTGTTGCAGCTGGAATATTTGAAGCTGTATGTAAAGAAGCTAATGTTCCAATGCAAAAGTTTGTAAATAGATCAGATGTAAAAGGTGGAACAACAATAGGACCAATGTCAGCAGCAGATTTATGTATACCAGTTGTTGATATGGGAGCACCAATCTTAGGAATGCACTCAGTAAGAGAACTTGCAACTGTAAAAGATAATTTTTATTCAGTAGAAGCATTCACTAAATTCTTTAGCTTAAATTAGTTTTTATAAAGAGTAACTTTTAAAAGTTGCTCTTTTTTATTTAAATGAAAAAATTCTCATTTTATATAAAGTATATTTTAATTTTAGACTGGTATTATTAATTCATAAGATGAATATTAAAGTTTTTAGGAGGATTTTTTAATGAAAGAAAATAATATAAATGAAAACAAAAATATAAAGGATACAGAATTTATAGAAGTAAATAATAATGAAGAGACTTCACAAGAGAATAAAGAAAATTCAAAAGAGAAAAAGACTAAGAAAAAAATTAGTAAGGGAAAAATAATAGGATTTTCAATAATAGGAGTATTATTATGTGGAACAATAGCAGCAGGAGCTATAACACATGAAATTATGGATAGAAAAGATAATAATCCTATAGAACAAGCAAAAGAAAATATAGAAATGAAATTTGCAGAAACACCAAATTATACATTAGACCAAGCAAAGGAAATTGCTTTAAAGAAGGTTCCAGGAACTATAGTTAATACAAAGGAAGAAGTAGATGATGGAATTGTAGAATATGAAATACAAATAAAAGATAAGGAAAATATGCTACAAGAAGTCAATGTAGATGGAAAAACAGGAGCTATAACAGAGATAGATAATAATTCTCATGATAATGACCATCATGACCATAATAATCATCGTGATAATTAAATTTATAGGTATTTAAAAGGAGAGGGAAGGTAAAATTCTCTCTCTTATTTTTAAAATATTTACATATAATTATTTTTAGTGTGGTTAAATAGTATTAGAAGATAAATAGTATTTATAGAGAGGAGACATAATTTTATGCAAAGAATTTTAATTGTTGAAGATGAAGAAAATATGGTTTCATTTATACAAATGGAACTTAAATATGAAGGTTATGATGTTGATGTAGCGAATGATGGAAGAAAGGCAGTAGAACTTGCATTAAAAAATAATTATGATTTAATACTTTTAGATTTAATGTTACCAGGAATAAATGGATTAGAAGTATGTAGAAGAATAAGAAAAGAAAAAGATACACCAATTATAATGTTAACTGCAAGGGATAGTGTTATGGATAAAGTTACTGGTCTTCAAAATGGAGCAGATGATTATGTTTCAAAACCTTTTGCTATAGAAGAATTATTAGCTAGAATGGAAGTTATATTTAGAAGAATGAAAAGTAAAGATGCAAATAATGAATTGAAATTTAAAGATATAACATTAGATATAGAGGGAAGAATAGTAAAAAAGGATAATAATATTATAGAATTAACAAATACTGAGTTTCAGCTTTTATTGACTCTTATAAGAAATAAAAATAAAGTTTTAACTAGAGATATATTATTAGATAATGTTTGGGGCTACAATTCAGAAGCAGAAACTAATATTGTTGATGTATATGTAAGATATATAAGAAATAAGTTAGATAAAGATGATAAGGAGAAATATATCCAAACAGTAAGAGGAGTTGGATATGTTATGAGAGATAATGATTAAGAGTAAATATAAAAAGTTACCTATATTTTGGAAAATAACAATAGCATCAGCAATAGTTTTTTCTATATTTATATTATTTATTGTAATAGCTCAAACAGCAGTGTTTTTTGATTGGTTTATAGACCATAGAAATAAATATGGAATAGAACTTAAAATATTTGATGATATATTTGAGTCTTATGGCTATTTAATAATAGTAACAGCTGTACTTGGATTAGTTATAAGTATTATAGGTGGAATGGCAATATCAAGATTATTTCTTAAAAATATAAGAGAACTTACAAATACAATGGAACAAATAAAAAATGAAGGAAGATTAGATAAAAGGGTTACTATAGCTAATGGAGGGAGAGATGAGATTTCAAAGCTTAGTATAGTTTTTAATTCTTTAATGGATGATTTGGAAGCTTCGTTTAATAGAGAAAGAAGATTTGTTCAAGATGCATCTCATGAACTTAAAACGCCACTTACTATAATAAAAGGACATTTATCTTTGTTAAATAGGTGGGGTAAAAATGATAAGGAAGTATTAGATAAATCAATAAAGGCAAGTAGTGAAGAAGTTGATAGATTAATAGATTTAGTTAAAACATTACTTGATATATCAAAGCTTGATAATTTAAATGATAGAATAAGTGGGAATTGTGACATAGAAGAAGTTTTAGAAACTATTTTAGACGATTTTTCTATTATAAAATCAGACTATAATATTAAAGTTAATTATAATGGAATCAAAACTTTTCCAATGAATGAATTACATATGAAACAGATTATTATAATTTTATTAGATAATGCTATAAAGTACTCAAATACCAATAAAAATATAGATATAATATTTGAAGAAGAGAATAATTATAAAATATTGAAGGTTATAGATAGAGGTATTGGAATACCAAAAGAAGATATACCATTTCTTTTTGATAGATTTTATAGAGTTGATGAATCAAGAAGTAGTAAAACTGGAGGAAATGGTCTTGGATTATCTATAGCAAAAAAACTAACAAATATATATGGTGGAAATATATTTGTTTGGAGTAAATTGGGAGAAGGATCAATATTTCAAGTGAAAATTCCAAAATAATGAAAATAGCCATTGACAATAGCTCTATATACTCTTAAAATCTATAATTGGACTTAGTCAAAAGTTAGTAATTATATATGTTAAGGGGATGGGGAATTGAAAAATTATAAAGGAATTTTATTTGCAATATTAGCTTCAGTTGCTTTTGGTTTAATGCCTATATTTGCTAAATTTGCATATCAAAATGGTTCAAATCCAACTACAGTATTAGTTTTTAGATTTTCAATAGCTGCAGTTTTACTTTTTGCATACTTACTTATAACTAAAGTGCCTGTGAAAATTACAAAAAAGCAATTTCTATATTTATTTTTTACAGGTTTATTTGGATATACAATAACTACTCAAACATTATTTATGTCATATAATTATTTAGGCGTAGGACTTGCTACAACATTACACTTTGTTTATCCAGCATTTGTGTGCATATTTGAATATATTTTATTTAGAAAGCTTATGAGTAAAAATAAATTGGCTTCATTAATATTTGCAGGAATTGGAGTGTATGCTTTAATTGCATTTGAAAATAATACATTAAGTACTTTTGGTATAGTACTAGCTATAATTTCAGGTATAAGTTATGCAGGAAATATTATAATGTTAGCACTTGAAGAAATTAGAGATGTTGATAATAGGGTAGTAACAATGTATTTATCATTTGGTGCCGCTGTTGGAATGATAATTTATGGACTTATAGATGGTTCATTAGTTATGACATTTACAGTTAATTTAGCTGTATCATATATTTTAATATCAGTTGTATCAACAATATTATCAATAATATTATTACTAAAAGGGATAGAACTTATTGGTGCATCTTCAGCTTCAATACTTGGAACATTTGAACCAATTGTTAGTATTGTTATGGGAGTAATATTATTTGGAGAACAACTAACATTTGCATTAATTTTAGGAACAATCTTTATAATAATATCAACAATAATATTAGCAAAGGATAAATCCGGTAGTGAAACCATTGAAGAATTTATTGAAGAAAAGAATCTTGATGGATTAAAATCAGAATTAAAATAATAAAGAAATCTAAAAGGCTAAAAATAATAATAGTTTTTAGTCTTTTTTATTTTGAAAAATAGTTAAAGCAAGATGTAAATAATATATTGAGTTTAAAAATTAGTTAAGAGTCCTAAATTTTAGGGCTCTTATTTTTTATAAAAAATAAAAAGTAATTTTTTTTATTATTTTGGTAAAAACTAAGTGAAGAAGTAAAACTTTGCAAAGGAGAAGATTAAAGTGAATAACAAAAACTCATCAAGTAGAAAAAATGTGCTTAATGAACTAAAGCTTAGTTTTATGAAAATAAAAGATACTCATAAGTATATAAAGGCTTTATCAAATGAAGGAGAAAAAATAATAGGATCAGGGCAATGGCTTTTAGATAATATTTATCTTATAGAAAAAGAATATAAAACAATAAAGAAAAATATGCCTAAAGAATACTTTGAAAATTTAAAAGAAGTTACTTTAAATAATGAAAAATCTCCACGTGTTTTTTTCTTAGCAAAAAATATGTTAAGTGAAAGCAAAGGAAAAGTAACAGAAGAAGGTTGTATAAAATTTATATTAAAAAATAATAAAAAGCTTACTATGGGAGAGTTATGGGCATTTCCGTTAATGCTTAGAGCATCAATAATTATAAATTTATCTAATATTACTGAAAATTTAAAAGAAATACATACAGATAAATTAAACGCTAAAAGGTTAGCTTATAAAATAATTTCAGAAAAAGAAATATCAGATGACTATTTTGAAATTATAAATAAATCATCATTAAACTTTAATAAAGAATTGTATAAAGTTTTAAAAGATAATTCTTATGAAAATGAAAGCTTATATAAGACTTTAAAATTAAAGTTAAATGAATATTATGTAGATGAAAACATAATAATGAATACATTATTAGAGGCATCCTTAGAAGAAGGTGTAAGTTCTTTAATTAATTCAATAAGAGAAATAGATTGTATAAATTGGAAAAGGTTTTTTGAAGAAACTTCTATGGTAGAAAAAATTCTAATGGAAGACTCTGATAATATTTATAATAATATGGATTTTGAATCAAAAGATTATTATCGTCATAAAATCGAAAAAATAGCTAGAAATAATAATATTGATGAAATATTAGTAGCTGAAAAGTTAGTGTTTTTAGCAAAGAGAGCAAAGGAGTCTGGAAAGTATAATTTTAGAAGACATGTAGGATATTACCTAATTGATGATGGAGTTAAATATTTGAATGAGACTCTTGGAATTAAAAATAAGATAAATAATAGATTAAACTTTAAGAAATTCTTTTTAATAAATATTTTAGGGACATTATTTTTAATATTAGCTACACTTTTTATAGGAAATTTATTAGGTGCGAATTATAGTTTAAGGCAATATATACTTGCAGCAATAATACTTTTAATACCTGCAAGTGAAGTTATAGTTACATTAATAAATTTAGTAGTTAGTAAAAAAGTAGATATAAGGCATGTACCAAAATTAGAATTAAATAATATAAGTAAAGAACAAAAAACTATAGTAATAGTACCAACAATAGTTGATTCTAAGAAGGATATAAAAAGGCTTTTAGAAAAATTAGAAATTGCATATTTAGCTAACAAAGAAGATAACTTATATTTTGCAATACTTGCAGATTTTAAAGATAGTAAAACAGAATCAAATGACTATGAAAATGAAATAAATTTAAAAGGAATAAATGATATAAAAAAACTTAATATTAAATATTGCAGAGGAGATGAAGATGATAAATTTTTCTTCTTTAATAGAGAAAAAATATATAATTCTCATGAGGGAGTATTCATGGGGAGAGAAAGAAAAAGAGGGAAAATAATTGAATTTATAACTTTATTAAAGGGTGGAAAAAATCATACATATAATGTTATAAGCTCAAACATAGATTGTATTAGGGATGCTAAATATATTGTAACTTTAGATACAGATACTTTTTTAACAAGAGGAGTAATAAAAAAATTAATAGGAGCAATGAGTCATCCTTTAAATCAACCAATTTGTAAAGAAAATATAGTTAAAAGAGGATATACTATAATGCAACCTAAAGTTTCAATATCTTTAGAGAGCAAAAATACAAGTCAATTTGCAAAAATATTTGGTGGAGATAGTGGAGTAGACGGATATTCAACAGCATATTCTGACACTTATCAAGATTTATTTGGAGAAGGCTCATTTACAGGAAAAGGGATTATAGATATTAATGTATTTTATAATGTACTTAAAGATGAAATACCAGAAAATAGAGTTTTAAGTCATGATCTTTTAGAAGGGTGTTATGTAAGGAGCGCATTAGTAACGGATTGTGAGTTTATAGATAATTATCCATCAACATATATAGGAAGTGCAAAAAGATTACATAGATGGGTAAGAGGTGATTGGCAATTAATTTCTTGGATATTTTCAAAGAAATTATCTGCACTTTCTAAGTGGAAAATATTTGATAATTTAAGAAGAAGTCTTTTAGCACCATCAATATTAATTGGGATTATAATAACATTATTATCATTAAACAGAGGTGTTGAAATAACTATATTATTCTTCTTAGCAATAGCAACTCCATTGTTATTTACAGTTACAGATTTTGTAGTTACTCCCAAAAATAAACTTATAGGAACTTTAAAAAGCTTTAAAGAAGTAATTCTTATTATAAGTTTTATACCATATCAAACTTATATAATGTTAGGTGCAATCTTTACTGCTTTGTTTAGGCTTTTTATATCAAAAAATAACTTGTTAGAATGGCAAACAGCAGAAGAAGCTGAAAATACAGTTAAAGATAGTATTGGATATTATTATAGTAAGATGTGGTTTTGTGTATTAGCAGGTGGTCTATTTATTGTATTTGGTTTCAATTCCTCTTTTACATTAGGAGGACTTATGACAATAATAGCTATACTTTGGTTATTTACACCATTAATAGCTTTTAAAATAAGTACTACAATAGAAGAAGAAAAAGAAGAGCTTACAAGAGGTGAAAAAAACTATTTAAGATGCATAAGCAGAAGAATATGGGCTTACTATGAGGATTTTGTCAATGAAGAAAATAATTATTTAGCACCTGATAATTATCAGGAAAAACCATATAAAGGTGTTGCAAATAGAACATCACCAACTAATATAGGGATGGGGCTTATATCTAATATTACTGCATATGACTTAGGATATATATCATTAGGTGAAGTTATTGATAGATTGGAGCTTATAATAAATGGAATGAATAAACTTACTAAATATAATGGACATTATTTTAACTGGTATGATACAAAAACTTGTATGCCTTTATGGCCAAGATATATATCAACAGTAGATAGTGGAAATTTATTAGGTTATTTATTAGTTATAAAAGAAACTCTTTTAGAATATAAAAATAATCCGTTAATAAGAAAAGAGGAAGTTTTAAGTTTAATAGATACATACAATATATTAGGACTAGATTACAGTAACAACTTTAAGAAAGTAAAAAATTTAAAAGGCGAGGATTATACAAAAATTTTAGAAGAACAATTACGATATATTGAATTAGTAAAAGAAGAAAATATAAATAGAGAAGATGAATTTAAATATTGGTTAAATAAAGTAGAGAAAGAAATAAAAAATAAAATAAAGTATTCTGATTATATTTATGAAGGGGTAAACAAAGTATTAATAGAGTACTTAAAGAAAAAAAGTCCATCACTTCTAGAACTTAAAAAGGAAATAAGAAGTATTGCAAGTGCATCAGGGGAAGACTTTAAAGAAATATTGGAAGAGAAAATTAAAAGTTTAGAAGCTTTTGAAAAAAGAATAGATGACTTAATAAAAAATATAGATATAATTGCTAATGAGATGGATTTTAAAATTTTATATTCTAAAGATAGGGGACTATTTTCTATAGGATACAATATTGAGGAAGATTCTTTAGGAAATTCATATTATGATTTATTAGCATCTGAATCTAGGATAGCTTCATTTTTAGCAATAGCAAGAAATGAAGTTGAAACTAGTCATTGGTTTAATCTTGGAAGAGCAATGACTAATGCATACAGAGGGGAAAGTTTAGTTTCTTGGAGTGGAACTATGTTTGAGTATTTTATGCCCAATTTAATAATGAAAAGCTTCAATGAAACTCTTCTAGATCAAACATATAAATCTGTTATAAAAGCACAAATGCTATTTGCTAAGAAAAATAATGTTCCTTGGGGTATATCAGAATCAGCTTATTATAAGTTTGATATAGGAGAAGTATATCAATATAAAGCTTTTGGTATTCCAGGTATAGGTTTAAAGAGAGGTCTTGAAGATGATTTAGTAATATCACCGTATTCAACACTTATGGTATTACCATGGATTAAGAATGAAGGAATAGAAAATTTAAAACGTTTAGAAGATTTAGGTGCAGTAGGACGATATGGCTTTATAGAGTCTGTAGATTTTACTGGCAGAAGAGATAATAAAATAAAAGATTACACATATAAGGGTAAAAAAGTAAGATGTTATATGGTCCATCATTTAGGTATGTCATTACTAGCTTTAGATAATATTTTAAATAACAATATACTTCAAGAAAGATTTCATAATATAAAAGAAGTAAAAGCAACAGAAATATTACTTAAGGAGAAAATACCTAAATATATAACATTTGAACGTAGTGAAGATATGGCACTTCATCGAGAAGAGCTAGACTTAGAACAATTTATTACAAGAAGGTTTAATAGTAGTATAAAGAAAAATACAGAAGTATTATTATTATCAAATGGTAACTTTTCTAGTATGGTTACATTACAAGGAAGCGGTTATTCAAAAGAAGGAGATAGTTTGTTATATAGATGGAAAGGTGATAGTACTATTGATAATAGCGGGTTATTTTTCTATATTAAAAATTTAAATTCAAATGATTATTGGAGTGCAACATTTGAACCTTGTAGAAAAGAATGTGAAGAAACAGAAATAGAATTTTCAGTGGATAAAGCAAGATTTGTTAAAAAGTGTGGATCAATTAAAAGTGAATTAGAAATATCTATATCAACAGAAGAGAATATAGATATAAGAAAATTAAAATTAAAAAATGTTGGGGAAAAAGGAAGAAGTATAGAAGTTACAAGTTATATGGAAGTAACATTAACTACTATGGAAGCTGATACTGCACATCCAAGTTTTTCAAATCTTTTCATTCAAACAGAATTTGATGAGGATACAAAAACAGTAATAGGAAAAAGAAGAGCTAGAGTTAAAAATGGAAAAGTTCCTTACATATTTCATAAGCCAATATCTGATGAAGAATTTGAAGGGATAATGAGTTATGAAACTTCAAGGATGAATTTTATTGGAAGAGATAGAGATTTAAGTTCACCTTTAGCTTTGGATAATGATAGTAGTTTAAAAAATACAGTAGGAACAGTATTAGATCCTATAATTAGTACTAGAGTAAGATTAAGATTAGAACCAAATGAAGAAAAAGTAGTTTATTTTATAACAGGAACAGCATCTGAAAGAGATGAAGTTATAAAATTATCTAAGGAATATAGTAATGTTAAAAAATTAGAAAATGAATTTAAAACATATAGAAGAGCTATGCAGATAGAACTTAAAAACTTTGGAATTACATCATCACAAGCTAATATATATCAAAGCTTAGCCTCATATATATTGTTTTTAAATGATGGAAGAAAAGATAGAGAGAGTTACATAAGGAATATAAATAAGCATCAGAAAGATTTATGGGCTTTTGGAATATCAGGAGATATAAAAATTATAATGTTAGTCGTTAATAATGATGAAGATATTGATATAGTTAGAGCAATGATAAAAATGCATATATACTTTAAAAATAGAGGACTTAAAGTTGATTTAGTAATTTATAATAATGAGGAATCAAGTTATGAAATGCCACTTCAAAAAGATATATTGGAAGAAGTTAATGTATTATCTGGAGAGGAAAGCTTAAATAAACAAGGAGGCATTTATCTTCATAATAAATCAACAATGAATGAAGAAATAAGAGATTTTTTAATTGGAATATCTGCAATTTATATAGATAGTTCTAAAGGAACTATATTAACACAATTGAAAGAACAAGAATCTTCTAAATATATTAATGAAGAAGATATATTAAAAAATAAAGTAGAAAAAAAATATAAAAAAATAATAGAAAATGAAAATAAAATAAACAAGTATAATGAATTAAAAAATGAATTAGATTTTTTTAATGGATATGGTGGATTTGATAAAAAAGATAAAAGTTATGTAATAGTACTTAAAGATAACAATAATACTCCAGCTCCATGGATTAATGTTATTTCTAATGAGAATTTTGGATTTCATACGTCTGAAGTCGGATCTATGCATACTTGGTGTGAAAATAGTAGAGAAAATAAAATAACACCATGGAATAATGATATAGTGCAAGATTCATTGGGAGAAGCTATTTATGTAAGAGATAATAATGATTTCAATTATTTTTCAATAACTCCAGAGCCAGTTAGAAATAATGGAGAATATATAATAAAACACTCATTTGGATATTCAAGTTATAAGCATATAGTTAATAACATAAAAAGCGAAATGATAGCATTTTCTCCAAATAAAGAAAAACTTAAAATTCAAAAAATAATACTAGAAAATATAGGAGATAAAGATAAACATTTATCAATATATTATTATGCACAATTAGTACTTGGAGTTTTAAATTATCAAACAGCAAGATATATAACAACTTATAATAAAGATAAATATATTTATGGGCAAAATCCATATTCAGAATACTTTGGGAAGTTAAAAGCTTATTCAACTATATTAGGTGGAGAAAATAGAAGTTTTACTTGTAATAGAAGAGAATTTATTGGAGTATCAGGAAGTTTAGAATCTCCAAATGGATTAGAAGAAGAGAATTTAAGTGGAACAGTTGGAAGTGTTTTTGATCCTTGTTTAGTAACAAAGTGTGATATAAGTTTAAAGCCTGGAGAAAAGAAAGAGATAATAGTACTTTTAGGAGAAGAAGAAACAGAAGAACAAATAGAAAAATCAATACAAAAATATGAGAATATAGAAAATGTTGATGCAGAATTAAATAATATTAAGAAATATTGGGTCGATTTCCTAGGAAATATAGAAGTAAGAACAAAGGATAAGTCAATGGATTATCTTTTAAATGGTTGGTTACTTTATCAAAATTATAGCTGTAGATACTTAGCAAGAACAGCATTCTATCAATCAGGTGGAGCATATGGATTTAGAGATCAACTTCAAGATTCTATGTCAATTGGTCTTATAAATCCAAGTATAACAAAAGATCAAATTATAAGAAGTGCTTCAAGACAGTACTTAGAAGGTGATGTCCAACATTGGTGGCATCCTATAATAAATAGTGGAATAAGAACAAGATTTTCAGATGATTTATTATGGTTACCATTTGTAACAGCTGAATATATAAGTTTTACAGGTGATTATAGTATATTAAATGAACTTGCTCCGTATTTAGAGGATGAACCTTTAAAAGAAGGTGAGGATGAAAGATATACAATAGTTAATCAATCAACAAAAGAAGGAACCGTTTATGAGCATTGTATAAAAGCTATAGAAAAGTCACTGAAGTTTGGTGAACATAATATTCCTTTAATGGGAAGTGGTGATTGGAATGATGGAATGAGTACAGTAGGCAATGAAGGAAAAGGTGAAAGTGTGTGGCTTGGATGGTTCTTATATAAAATTTTAGTAAGCTTTGATGATATATGCAATCAAATGAATGATAGTGAAAAAGCAAATAGATATAAAGAAATGAGAGAATTTATAAAAGAAAACCTTGAGAAAAATGCTTGGGATGGAGGATGGTATAGGAGAGCATATTTTGATGATGGAACACCACTTGGTTCTAGAGAAAACGGTGAATGTCAAATAGATTCATTAGCACAAAGTTGGTCAGTAATATCAGAAGGAGGAAAATTACAAAGAGCCAAAGAAGCCATGGAAGCTGTTGATAAGAACTTAGTGGATGAGGATTTAGCTTTAATAAAACTTTTAGCTCCACCTTTTGAAAAATCAAAGGAGGAGCCTGGATATATAAAAGGATATGTAGCAGGAGTAAGAGAAAATGGAGGGCAATATACTCATGCAGCAACTTGGGTGATTTTAGCATTAACAAAGCTTGGAATGGGAGATAAGGCATTTAAATATTTTAATATGATAAATCCTATTAATCATGGATTAACAGAACTTGATTGTAGACGATATAAGTTAGAGCCATATGTTATGGCAGCAGATGTTTATGTGAGAGAGCCTCATGGCGGAAGAGGTGGATGGAGTTGGTATACTGGAACAGCAGGGTGGATGTATAAGGTTGGATTAGAAAATATATTAGGATTTAAAATTTATAAAGGAGAAGGATATAAAATATCACCATGTATTCCAAAAGATTGGGATGAATTTGAAATAAAAATAAATAATAAATCAGAAAAATATAATATAAAAGTTAAAAAAGCATTAGAAAATAAAATAATGATAAATGGAAAAGAAATAAAAGGTGATATAATTCCTAAAGATTTAGGTGATGCAAATATAGAAGTTTATTATAAGGAAAATATAAATTAAAAAATTTTAATAAAATAATGAGAAAAGACATAGTTAAAATTATTTTAACTATGTCTTTTTTAGTATAAATATAAATTTATTTTAAAAATATATT